>CAXTEO010000024.1:0-48502 GCA_964243205.1 uncultured Sphingomonas sp. | reverse complement strand
TCTACGCCCGCTTCCAGTCGGCGCTGGTGCAGGAGCCGATCGGCCGCCAGATCATTCCGGTCGCGCTGCCCAGCGCCGCCAACGATGTGGCCGCCCCTTCGGCGACCGCAGCGGTCGAATATGAGCCCGACGAGGAATCGATCCTCGCCGAGCTGCTGCCGCGCAACATCGCGATCCAGATCTTCGGCGCGTTGCTCGAAAATGCCGCATCGGAGCAGGGCAGCCGCATGACCGCGATGGACAATGCGACGCGCAATGCCGGCGACATGATCAAGCGCCTCAGCATCCAGTACAACCGCGCCCGTCAGGCCGCGATCACCACCGAACTGGTGGAAATCATCTCCGGCGCCGAAGCGCTCAAGTAATCGAACCGAGGACAGACAGCATGGCAACCGCCCCAGACACACTCGCCCCGGCGACCACCAACAGCGTCGGCCGCATCTCGCAGGTCATCGGCGCCGTCGTCGACGTGACCTTCGAGCAGGACCGCCTGCCCGCGATTCTCAACGCGCTCGAGACATCGAACAACGGCAACCGCCTCGTGCTCGAAGTCGCGCAGCATCTCGGCGAGAATACCGTCCGCACGATCGCGATGGACACGACCGAGGGTCTCACCCGCGGCCAGGCAGTGACCGATACCGGCTCGCAGATCCGCGTGCCGGTCGGCCCGCAGACGCTCGGCCGCATCCTCAACGTTATCGGCGAGCCGATCGACGAGCGTGGCCCGGTCGGCCACACCGAGACGATGCCGATCCACGCGCTCGCCCCGCTCTTCGTCGACCAGTCGACCGAGAGCGCGATCCTCGTCACCGGCATCAAGGTCATCGATCTGCTCGCGCCGTACGCCAAGGGCGGCAAGATCGGCCTGTTCGGCGGCGCCGGCGTCGGCAAGACCGTGCTGATCCAGGAACTGATCAACAACATCGCCAAGGGCCATGGCGGCACCTCGGTGTTCGCCGGCGTCGGCGAGCGTACCCGCGAGGGCAACGATCTGTATCACGAATTCCTCGACGCGGGCGTCATTGCCAAGGATGCCGACGGCAACCCGACCCCCGAGGGTTCGAAGGTCGCGCTCGTGTTCGGCCAGATGAACGAGCCGCCAGGCGCGCGTGCGCGCGTCGCTTTGTCGGGCCTGACGATCGCCGAATATTTCCGCGACGTCGAAGGCCAGGACGTTTTGTTCTTCGTCGACAACATCTTCCGCTTCACCCAGGCGGGTTCGGAAGTGTCGGCGCTGCTCGGCCGCATCCCGTCGGCGGTGGGCTATCAGCCGACGCTGTCGACCGACATGGGCGCGCTGCAGGAGCGCATCACGTCGACCAACAAGGGCTCGATCACTTCGGTGCAGGCGATCTACGTTCCCGCAGACGATCTTACCGATCCGGCGCCGGCCACCTCGTTCGCGCATCTGGACGCGACAACCAACCTCAACCGCGCGATTTCGGAGCTGGGCATCTACCCGGCGGTCGATCCGCTCGACTCGACCAGCCGCGTGCTCACGCCCGCGATCGTCGGCCAGGAGCATTACGAAACCGCCCGCCGCGTCCAGGAGACGCTGCAGCGCTACAAGTCGCTGCAGGACATCATCGCGATTCTCGGCATGGACGAGCTGAGCGAAGAGGATAAGTCGACCGTGTCGCGCGCGCGGAAAATCCAGCGGTTCCTGTCGCAGCCGTTCCACGTCGCCGAGGTCTTCACCGGCATCAGCGGCAAGTTCGTCCAGGTCGAGGACACGGTGAAGTCGTTCAAGGCCGTGGTCGACGGCGACTATGATCACCTGCCCGAGAGCGCCTTCTACATGGTCGGCGGGATCGACGAAGTGATCGCCAAGGCCGAGAAGATGGCCAAGGAAGCGTAATCGTCTCCCTCTTCCCTCCGGGGAGAGGGTGGTCGAGCGCAGCGAGGTCGGGAGAGGGGCAGTAATCAGGGCTATAGCTCGGTACGGCCCCTCTCCCCGGCCCTCTCCCCGGAGGGGAGAGGGAGAAGGAATTAGAAATGCTCCACTTCGAACTCGTCACCCCCGAGAAGCTCGTCCGGTCGGAAGAGGTCTATATGGTCGTCGTCCCAGGTTCGGAGGGCGATTTCGGCGTGCTCGAGGGCCATGCCCCGGTCATGTCGACGATCCGCGACGGATCGCTGTCGGTTTATCGCACCGAAAAGGGCGAACCCGAGCTGATCGCGATCGAAGGCGGTTTCGCCGAAGTCTCGACCGCAGGGCTCACCGTGCTCGCGGAGCGCACCGCCTAAGACCGCGAACTCGCCTTCTGGCGAGTTTGGTTAGGAAATTGTCAAGCACTCGCCCCTATCCCTTGTCGTCAAGTATGAGGAAACAGGTCGCATGAGTGCATTCGGGCGTCGACCAGGCATGGCAGGTGCGGGCGCGCGTCCCGCGTTCGGCGTCGCGCGCCCGATGCAGGGCGGCGGCGCGCGTCCGAGCGACGGCGAGGCTGGCCCCGGCGGCGGCGAACAATTCCCACCGCTCCCCGGCATGCCTTCGCCCGAGCCCGAGCCGGGCGGCAACATGCCCGGCCAGCAGCAGGATGCGATGCAGCGCCTCGCCGACCGCCAGGCTTCGTCGGGCGACGCCGGCAGCTCCAAGGTCGAGGGCTTCGAAAGCTCGATCCACAAGATCAAGGAACAGGTCCTCCCGCGCCTGCTCGAACGCGTCGATCCCGAGGCCGCGGCCACGCTCGACAAAGACGAGCTCGCCGAGGAATTCCGTCCGATCATCGGCGAAGTGCTCGCCGAGCTGAAACTGACGCTCAACCGGCGCGAGCAGTTCGCGCTGGAAAAGGTGCTGGTCGACGAACTGCTCGGGCTCGGGCCGTTGGAAGAATTGCTCGCCGATCCGAACATCACCGACATCATGGTCAATGGCCCCGAGCAGACCTATGTCGAGCGCAAGGGCAAGCTCGAGCTCGCGCAGATTCAGTTCCGCGACGAGGAGCATCTGTTTCAGATCGCGCAGCGCATCTGCAATTCGGTCGGCCGTCGCGTCGACCAGACCACGCCGCTCGCCGACGCGCGCTTGAAGGATGGCTCGCGCGTCAATGTGATCGTGCCGCCGCTCTCCTTGCGCGGCACCGCGATCTCAATTCGTAAATTCTCCGCCAAGCCGATCACGCTCGACATGATGGCGGGCTTCGGCTCGATGAGCACCAAGATGGCGACCGCGTTGAAGATCGCGGGCGCGTGCCGGTTCAACATCGTCATCTCGGGCGGCACCGGCTCGGGCAAGACGACGATGCTCAACGCGCTGTCGAAGATGATCGACCCGGGCGAGCGCGTGCTGACGATCGAGGACGCGGCCGAACTGCGCTTGCAGCAGCCGCACTGGCTCCCGCTCGAAACGCGCCCCGCCAATCTCGAAGGCCAGGGCGAGATCAGCATCCGCGATCTCGTCAAGAACGCGCTGCGTATGCGCCCGGATCGCATCATCCTCGGCGAAATTCGTGGCTCCGAGTGTTTCGACATGCTCGCGGCGATGAACACGGGGCATGACGGCTCGATGTGTACGCTTCACGCCAACTCCCCGCGCGAAGCGCTCGCGCGTATGGAGAACATGGTCATGATGAGCGACATCAAGGTGCCCAAGGAAGCGATCTCGCGCCAGATCGCCGATTCGGTCGAGATGATCATCCAGGTGAAGCGCCTGCGCGATGGTTCTCGTCGAGTCACCAACGTCACCGAGGTGATCGGCATGGAAGGCCCGGTGATCGTCACGCAGGAGCTGTTCAAGTTCGAATATCTCGACGAGAGCGCCGACGGCAAGATCATCGGCGAATACCGCTCGATGGGCTTGCGACCCTATACGCTTGAAAAGGCACGGACTTTTGGGTTCGATCAGGCGTATCTCGAGGCTTGCCTATAGGAACGGGTTAGACGGGGCGTTGCACCGCGAGATGGCGAGCAAGATCAGCGAGAAGTCAAACGGCCCGCGCCATCACCCATGTTGCGCCACGATCGCGCAGCCCGCCGCCGCGATCAGTGCGAACATCTGGACGCTGCGCCAATCGACCCAGCCGACCGCATCGAGATCGTCGCGCCGGGCGCGTCGCCAGTCGGCGACGCCGGCCAGCACCGCGGTTCCCAGCGCGGCGCCAGCACCGATCCACCACGGCATCAGTCGCCGAGCTTCTCGATCTTCTCGTTCAGCCGTCCGAGTTCGGCTTTCAGCGCCGCGATCTCGTCGTCCTTGCTCACCGCCGCGCCCGGTGCGGACGCCGGCGCCGCGCCGGCCGCGCCCGGCTTGAACGCCGCGGTCGCCGCTTCGAACATCGCCATGTTCTGCTTGGCGAGTTCGGCGAACGGCGAATGCGCGAACGCGCCCTCGACCGCGGTCTTGAACTGCTGCTGGTTGTGGCGGAAGCTGTCCATCGACGCTTCGAGATAGCCCGGCACCATCGCCTGCATCGAATCGCCGTACATCGCGATCAGCTGGCGCAGGAAGTTGACCGGCAGCATCGTCTGGCCGCGCTGCTCCTCCTCCATGATGATCTGGGTCAGAATGTTGTGGGTGATGTCCTCCTCGGACTTGGCGTCTAGCACCTTGAAATCGCGGCCTTCGCGCGTCATCGCAGCGAGATGCTCGAGCGTGATGTAAGACGAGGTTTCGGTATTGTAGAGCCGGCGGTTGGCGTACTTCTTGATCGTGACCGGGCCGTCGCCCGGAATGGTCTTCTTCATGAAGAGAGGCTCCCCGCCTGATGTTTGCACCGACCCTATCACCATTCGATGCCGCGTCGCAACACGGCCCCCAATACGGCCCGCGCCCTTTGCCACTGTTTCTCGATATGTTGCGCCAGGAAACCACAGCGTCACCCGAGCGCCGCGCTGCAGCACTGGCGGGGCTGCGCGCCTATCAGGAGGCGCCGCGCGGCCGTGTCCGCAAGGCAGCACCAGCGCGCTATCGCAAGGGCCAGGCGCGGCTGCGCGACTATGGCGCGAAGGGGGCCACGGGCCGCGCCGTGATCTTCGTGCCGTCGTTGATCAACCCGCCGCACATCCTCGATCTGTCGCCCGAACTGTCGCTGCTGCGCTGGCTCGCAAGCGCGGGACACCGCCCGTTCCTGTTCGATTGGGGGACGCAAGGGCCAGCGGCGCACGCGCTGGATGTCGATGCGCACATCACCCGCATCCTGCTGCCGCTGATCGCGAAGTTCGAAGCGCCGCCGGTATTGGTCGGCTATTGCCTGGGCGGCACGATGGCATTGGCCGCGGCATGCCTCGCGCCGGTCGCGGGTTTGGCGCTGATCGCCGCGCCGTGGCATTTCTCGCGCTACGGCAGCGATGCGCGCAACCAGATCGCAGCCTTGTGGGACTCGGCCAGACCCACTTGCGAGGCGATGGGCCTGGTGCCGATGGAAGTGCTGCAGGCGGGCTTCTGGCGGCTCGATCCGGCCCGGACGATCACCAAATACGAACGCTTCGCCGCGCTGGAACCCGGCAGCGCCGCCGCCCGCAGCTTCGTCGCGATGGAGGATTGGGCCAATGCCGGCGCGCCCCTGCCGCTCGCCACCGGTCGCCAGTTGTTCGAGGATTTCATCGCCGCCGACGTACCCGGCCGCGGCGCGTGGCGAATCGGCGGCACGACGATCTCCCCGGAGGCTTTGGCCTGCCCGGCGATCGACTTCGTCTCGATGAACGATCGTATCGTGCCCGCCGCGAGCGCAGCCGATCTGCCCGACCGGCATGATCTCGGCGCGGGACATGTCGGCATGATTGTCGGGCGCGGCGCGCGGACGCAAGTGTGGGAGCCGCTGTCGGGCTGGTTAAACGCCCTTCCCGCGCCTAGATAGCGCCGCAAACACTATCGGAGAAGAGCCATGCAGGACATCGTCATCACCGCCGCCAAGCGCACGCCCGTGGGCAGCTTTCTCGGCGCGTTCGGCAGCACGCCGGCGCACGAGCTGGGCCGGATCGCGATCGAGGCTGCGCTCGAACAGGCGGGCGTGGCGGGCGACGAAGTCTCCGAAGTGATTCTCGGCCAGGTGCTCACCGCCGGGCAGGGGCAGAACCCGGCGCGCCGGGCGGCGATGGCGGCGGGCGTGCCCAAGGAGATTCCCGCCTGGGGCGTAAACCAGGTGTGCGGCTCGGGGCTGCGCGCGGTGGCGCTGGCGGCGCAGGCGATCGCGACGGGCGATGCGGAGATCATGGTCGCGGGCGGCCAGGAATCGATGTCGCTCAGCATGCATGCGCAGAATCTGCGCGGCGGCACCAAGATGGGCAGTGTCTCGCTGGTCGACACGATGATCAGCGACGGGCTGACCGACGTGTTCAACAACTATCACATGGGCATCACCGCCGAGAACCTCGCCGAGCAATATCAGATCACGCGCGAGATGCAGGACGTGTTCTCGGTCCGCTCGCAGAACCTGGCCGATGCCGCGCGCAACTCGGGCCGCTTCCGCGACGAAATCGTCCCCGTGACGGTCAAGGGCCGCAAGGGCGACATGATCGTGTCCGACGACGAATATATCCGCGCGGGCGTGACGCTCGAAAGCATCGCCGGCGTGCGCGCGGCGTTCAAGAAGGACGGCACCGTCACCGCCGCCAATGCCAGCGGCCTCAACGACGGCGCCGCAGCGCTGGTGCTGATGACGCGCGCCGAGGCCGAGAAGCGCGGTTCGCCGATCCTCGCGCGCATCGTGAGCTGGGCGTCGGCGGGGGTCGATCCGTCGATCATGGGCATCGGCCCGGTCCCGGCGACTCGCCGCGCGCTCGCCAAGGCGGGATGGAGCATCGCCGATCTCGACCTGATCGAAGCGAACGAGGCGTTCGCGGCGCAGGCACTGTCGGTCGGCAAGGAGCTCGGCTGGGATGCCGAGCGCGTCAACGTCAATGGCGGCGCGATCGCGATCGGCCACCCGATCGGCGCTTCGGGCGCGCGCGTGCTGACCACCTTGCTGTACGAAATGGCCAAGCGCGACGCGAAGAAGGGGCTGGCGACGCTGTGCATCGGCGGGGGCATGGGAATCGCGCTGTGTGTCGAGCGGTAGCCTTCGCTCCAAGCGGGGCTTTAGCGCCAGCGGCGCTCGAAGCGCGACCCAAGTCCCGTCAGCAGCTCGTATTGTGACATGCCCGACGCCGCTGCGGCGTCGGGCAACGCATACTCCAGCGCAACCCAATCCCCCTCGCCCAGACCGGGCGCCGCATCGACCGATATCGCCGTCAAATCCATCGAGACGCGGCCGAGCACCGGCAACGCCGCCTCCCCAACCCGCGCGCCCCCGGTGTTGCTGAAGCCGCGCCAATAGCCGTCGGCATAGCCGATGTTGAGGATCGCCACTTCGACCGGTGCGGCCGCGGTGAACAACGCATTATAGCCGATCGATTCGCCCGCCCCGAGCGTGCGGCGCTGGAGGATCTGCGCTTCGGGCGTCACGACCTGCCGCACCACCTCCGCCAGTTCGCCGCGCGGCACACCGCCGTAGAGCGCCAGGCCGGGTCGCGTCAGGTCGAAGGCGTAATCGGCGCCGAGCCCGATACCCGCGGAATTGGCGAGGCTGAGGCGCCGCGCCGCAGTGCGCCCGGCCAGCCCGCGAAATGCTGCGAGCTGGCGCGCGTTCATCGCGACATCCTCGTCGGCGCAAGCGAGGTGGCTCATCAGCGTGTCGACCTGCAGCCCGTCGAGCAGGCCCTCCCGCACCTCATCGATCGACACGCCCAAGCGGTTGATACCGGTATCGACCATCACGTCGCACCGTCCACCGCCCGCGTCGCGCCAGCGTGCCACTTGCGCCGCGCTGTTGAGCACCGGGCGGGCGATACCGCTTCGCGCCGCCGCCATATCCTCGGCGCGCACGCCGTGCAGCACCGCGACGTCGAGCCCGAGCGCCGCCAGGCCCTCCGCCTCGGCCCAAGTCGCGACGAAGAAATCGCGGCACCCCGCCCCCGCCAATCGCTCGGCCACGCCAGCCGCGCCGAGGCCATAGCCATTGGCCTTGACCGCCGCGCCACAGGCCGCCGCGCCGCTCAGCGCATCGAGCGCGCGCCAGTTGGCGACCAGCGCAGACGTATCGAGGCGAAGGCGAAGCGGTGCAGTGATCATGCCCCCGCGGTTAGCCGCCGCCGCCCGCGCGCGCTAGTCTGCGCTTGCCGTGCCCGGCTTGCCTTCCTCCAGCCCCAGCAAGGTAACGACCAGCGCCATCGCGACCACCGCGATCGTGTACCACAGGCCGGCATAGGGGTTGCCGGTGCGCGCGATGATCACCTGGCTGATCAACGGCAGGAAGCCGCCGAAATAGCCGGTGCCGAAATGATAGGGGATCGACATCGAGCTGTAGCGGATGCGCGGCGGGAACATCTCGGCCAGCAGCGCCGCGACCGGACCATAGGTCATCCCCGCCAACGCGCTGAGCGCGAGGATCGACACCAGGATCAGCACGATATTGCCCAGCGTCGGGATCACCGGGCGCAGATCATAGCCGCCCTTGGCGAGCGCAGCGTCGATCCCGGCATCGCTGATGTCGTCGACGCCGACGCCGCCGACGATGACCAATGTCACGGGCGTGCGCGCCTTGGTGTAGGGTACGCCCTTTTTCGAAAGATAGTCGAGCAGGCGGCGGCATTCGGTCGGTTTGCCGGGGAAGAAGTCGTAATTGCACGCCGGGCCCGACACCACCACCGGCGCGCGCTTGGCGGCGTGCGCGAGCGCGGGGTTGGCCGCGCTGCCCATCACCCAGAAGATCGGGAACAGCAAAGCCAGCGTGAGCGCATAGCCAATGAGGATCGGCGTCTTGCGTCCGACCCTGTCCGACAGCCAGCCGAACAGCACGAAGAAACCCAGCCCGCCCAGCGCACCGAAACCGACGATCAGCTGCGCCGCGGTTTCCTGCACGCGCATCGTGCCCTGCAAAAAGGACAGGACGGTGAACATCGCGGTGTACCAGATCACCGTCAGCCCGGCAGCGATGCCGAACAAGGCGACGAACAGCCGTTTGATATTGCCCTTGTAGGTGAAGCTTTCGACGAACGGGTTCTTCGCGGTCGTCCCTGCGGCCTTCATCTGCTTGAATACCGGGCTTTCCGACAGCTTCAACCGCATCCACAGCGAGACGGCGAGCAGGACCAGCGAGAAGACGAACGGCACGCGCCAGCCCCACGCATCCCACATGCCGGGCGGCATCATCGCCTTGGCGAGCAGCACCACGATTAGGCTGAGGATGAACCCGCCCGCCACGCTCGCCTGGATGAAGCTGGTGAAGAAGCCGCTGCGTCCGGGCCGCGAATGTTCCGCGACATAGATTGCCGCGCCACCATATTCGCCGCCCAGCGCGAGGCCTTGCAGGATGCGCAGGCCGATCACCACGAACGGCGCGGCAAGACCGATCGTCGCGGCCGCGGGCACCAGCCCTACCCCGGCCGTCGCCAGCCCCATCACCGTGATCGTCACCAGAAAGGTATATTTGCGCCCGAGTCTGTCGCCGAGATAGCCGAACAGGATCGCACCGAGCGGGCGGAAGCCGAAGCCGACCGCGAACCCCGCCCAGGCATAGAGCGTCTGCAACAATTCGCTTTGCGCGGGAAAGAAGGTTCGGCCGATGATGCCCGAGGCGGCAAGCGTGCCGTAGATGAAGAAGTCGTACCATTCGAACACCGTACCAAGCGACGAGGCGGCGATGATCAGCTGGATATCCTTGCGGCTCGGCGTCGCGGGCGCCCCCGGTCCCACATCGCCCGCCAAGATCGTCGCCATCGTCGCTCCCCTGCCCGCCGCCCTGCCCGCCGTCGCGCGACGATAAGCGGTTTCGCCCGCGCGGCAAGGCCGATCCAGCCCGGGTCGGCCGCCATCCCGAACGGCGCGACGCGCGCGCCGGCGTTCACCCACAATCGCCGTTGCGCAGCGCCGCGATTGCTGCTGGAAGCTGGCGCCATGATCCTGCGCACGCTCCGTCCGATCCGATGATCGATCATGTCGCCATCGTCGGCGGGGGCTTTTCGGGCACCCTGCTCGCGATCAACCTGTTGCGGCACGAAGGGCCGCGCGCCACGCTGATCGAGCGCCGGCTCGATGCCGGCGAGGGCCTCGCGTTCGGCGCGGCGCACCCCTCGCATCTGCTCAACGTCCGCGCCGGAAACATGAGCGCGTTTCCCGACGATCCCGGCCATTTCGTGCGCTGGCTCGAGGGGCAAGGCATTGCCGATGCCGGACACGCCTTCATTCCGCGACTGACCTATGGCCGTTACCTGCGTGAACTGCTCGACGCGGCGCAAGTGCGCGGCGGCACGCGCCTGACCGTGCTGGCGGGCGACGTCGTCGATCTCACGCCCGGCGAAACGGCGCGTCTCGCGCTGCAGGATGGCCGCAGCATCGCCGCCGATGCGGTCGTGCTGGCGGTGGGCAACCTCCCGCCGCATGCCCCGCCGGGCATCCCGGATGCGCTGCCGGCGGCATGCTATGCGCCCGACCCCTGGGCGCCATCGGCGTTGCACGGGCTCGGTCCCGACGACACCGTGCTGGTGCTCGGCACCGGCCTGACGATGGTCGACGTCGCGCTGTCGCTCGAGGCGAGCGGTTTTGCCGGGCGGATCGTCGCCTTGTCGCGGCGCGGCTTGCTGCCGCACGGCCATGCCGACCCCGCCGCGCCGGCCGATCCGATCCGCGAGCGGCCGGCCGGTTCGCTGTCCGCGCTGGTCGGCATCGTGCGCGCGCGCGCCGATGCGATCGGCTGGCGCAGCGCGATCGACGAATTGCGGCCATTCACGCAAGGGCTGTGGGGTGCGACGACGACGGCCGAGCGCGAACGCTTCCTGCGCCATTTGCGGCCGTGGTGGGATATTCACCGCCATCGCCTGGCGCCGTCGGTCGCCGAGCGGATCACCGCGATGCGCGCGCGCGGACAGCTCAGCCTCACCGCGGGCAAGCTCGCATCGGTCGCGCCGGCGGGGGACGGCCTGCACGTAACGTGGCGCCCGCGCGGGGCGAGCGTCGCGGCGCATTTGCCCGTACGCCGCATCATCAACTGCACCGGGCCGCAGGGCGACCTGTTGCGCGCCAGCGAGCCGCTGCTGCAACGCCTCGTCGCGCGCGGGTCGATCCGCCCCGATGCCGCACGGCTCGGCATCGACGTCGACGCGCAGAGCCGGACGGTCGACGCGACCGGCGCGGGCAATGACTGGCTGTTCGCCGCCGGGCCGATGACGCGCGGCGCGTTCTGGGAAATCGTCGCCGTGCCCGACATCCGCGCGCAGAGCTGGTCGCTCGCACGGCGGCTGTCGAATGCGCAATGGGTCGGCGGCGAGGGGCTTTAGCGCCCCACCCACTTCAGCTCGGGAAATCCGTTGCCAGGCTTTGCTCCCGCCAGGCTTCGACCTCGGCCAGCGTGTCGCGCAACTGCTTGGTCACCGCGTCATACCCGAACTTGCCGAGCACCAGGTGCCGCGGCGGCTCGGGCTGCTGCGTAATCGCGATCATCGCCGCAGCGGCGCGGACCGGATCGCCGGCCTGGCTGCCGCTGATATCGGCGGTGCCCTTCAGCCGCTGGCCGGCGGTGTCGGCATACGCCTCGATCCGCACGGGAGTCTGCTTGAGCGAGCGGCCCGCCCAGTCGGTGCGGAACGGACCGGGCTCGACGCATGTCACCTTGATGCCGAGCGGTGCGCCTTCCACGCGCAACGCGTCGGAGAAACCCTCGACCGCATGCTTGCTCGCCGCATAATAGCCCGAGCCCGGAAAGCCGATGAACCCGGCGACCGAGCTCAGATTGATGACATGCCCGCGGCGGCGCGTTCGCATCCCGGGCAGCACGGCACGCGTCAGCGCGAACAGGCCGAACACATTCGCGTCGAACTGCGCGCGGATCTCGGCTTCGACCCCCTCTTCGATCGACGCCTGATAGCCATAGCCGGCATTGTTGACGAGCACGTCGATCGCGCCGAACCGCGCGGTCGCGGCGGCCACGCCCGCCGCGATCTGCGCGTGATCGGCCATGTCGAGCGCCAGCGTCAGCACGCGGTCCTCCGCTCCCGCGGCAAGATCGGCGACTCGCGCCATGTCGCGCGCGGTCGCGACGAGGCGCCAGCCGCGATCGAGCACTTGGCGCGCCAGCTCGCGGCCGAAGCCGGTCGAGCAACCGGTGATGAACCAGACGGGCGTGTCGGTGGATGTCATGGGAGTTCCTTGGAAAGTAGCCGTGCTCAGCTGGCATGTGGTGCGGGATCGACGTGATGTCGATCACCGCGCGGCACAAGGCACCGCCAAGCCGCGATTTTCTGTAGACAGGGCCGATTCGGGATGAAACGGCAGCATCTGCTCCCACGACGCGAAGAAGACTGCCGTGACGTTCAAGCGCGCTGCCCTGTTGATTGCCGCCCTCGCTTTGCCGGCCGCCGCGGATGCACACAAACGCGCGACGATCGCGCTCACGTTCGACGACCTGCCGGCGCTGACGCTCGTGCACGATCAGCGCTATGTCACCTATCTGAACACGATGATCCTGCGCGGGCTGAAGCAACACCATATCCCCGCCACCGGCTTCGTGAACGAATCCAAGCTGGACGAGCTCGATCGGCCACAACAGATCGCAGTGCTCGAAGACTGGCTCGACGCGTCGATGGACCTCGGCAACCACACATTCTCGCACGAATCCCCCAACACGCTCGGTGCGGCGGGCTATATCGCCGATATCGTCAAGGGGGAGCCGGTCACGCGCGGGCTGCTTGCCGCGCGGCACCGCACCATCGGATGGTTTCGCCATCCCTATCTGGAAACCGGCGCGCCGATCGCGGTGAAGCGCGAGATCGACGCATGGCTGCACGCACACGGCTACCGCATCGCGCCGGTCACGATCGACGGCGACGATTGGGAATTCGCCGAGCCGTATGACGATGCGATCGCGCGCCACGACGAACCCCGCCGCGAGCAGATCCGGCGCGCTTATCTCGAGCACAGCGTGAAGACCGTCCGCTGGTATCGCGCCGCGGCGCACGCCTTGTTCGGGCGCGACATCGCCTATGTCATGCTGTTGCACGCGACCCGGCTCAACGCCGATTGCATCGACGATATCGCCGCGCTGCTGAAGCACGAAAGACTGCGGCCCGTCTCGCTGGCGAAGGCGATGGCCGATCCGGCCTATCGGACACGCGATCCTTATGCCGGCAAGGACGGCATAGAATGGCTCGAACGCTGGTCGATCGAGTTGCACAAGCCTTTGCCGTGGGACAGCTACAGCGAAGTCCCCAAGGATATCGTGGCGGCCTATGACAAAGTCGACACCGATCGGTGACGAACGGGTCGGTGGTCTCCCGTCACCCCGGCGGCAAGAGCTGGTTGATGCTCGCGGCGAGGGTCTCGAGCTTGTAGGGCTTGCGCAGGATCGGAAACTCGCGCTGGTCCACCGGAACGAACTGCTTGCTGCTATAGCCGCTGGCGAGGAGGATCGGCAGATCGGGGTGGCTGCGCCTGATCTTCCGGGCGAGATCCACGCCGCTCATGCCGGGCATGACGATGTCGGAAAAGACGAAATCGACCTCATGCGCGTCCAGCAACTGCAGCGCCGCGGTTGCGTCCGCCGCCGCGACGACGCTGCAGCCGAAGTCTTCCAGAAGCTGGCGCGCGAAATAGCGCACGTGCTCGCTGTCTTCCACGAGCAAGACCCTCAGGCCCTTTCGGATCTTCAACTCCCCCTGGCCGCTCGGCTGCTCGCGCAACGGCTTGCTCGTCCGGGGCAGCAGGATGCGCACCGTCGTGCCGCGCCCAACTTCCGATTCGATGTCGACCGCGCCACCGGATTGGATCGCGAAGCCGTGGATTTGGGAAAGGCCGAGGCCCGTGCCCTTGCCCACCGCCTTGGTCGTGAAGAACGGCTCGAACACGCGCTCCAGCTTCTCGGGTGAAATGCCTTCGCCGGCGTCGCTGACCGACAGCGCCACCATGTCGCCCCCCGGTCGCGACAGGTTTCCGGTCGAGATGCCGATCTGCCCGCCGTCCGGCATGGCATCACGGGCATTCAGCACGGCGTTGAGCAAAGCGGTTTCCAGGCCGGTGGGGTCGATCTCCACGCGCCACAGCGCCGGCGAAAGCTCGAGCCAAAGGTCGTACTGGCCGCCGAGCGTACGCTGTAGCATTTCCCCCATCGCATCCATCCGGACGCTCAGGTCGACGACTTCGGGCTCGAGCGGCTGGCGCCGTGCGAAGGCCAGCAATTGCGACGTGAGACTGGTCGCCCGCTCCGCCGTCTCCAGCATGACATGCAGATAGCGGTTGCGCTTCTCGGCGGACAAATCCGGCTGTCGCACCAGGAAATCCGCCGAGCCGCTGATGACCGTCATCAGATTGTTGAAATCGTGCGCGATCCCGCCCGCGAGTTCCCCGAGCGCCTGCAGCTTCTGCGATTGAAGCAGAGCAGCTTGCGTCTGCCGAAGCTCGTCCTCGGCGCGGATCTTGGCGCTGATGTCGCGCGTGATCTTGGCGAAACCGACATGTTCGCCGGCTTCGTTATAGATCGGGTCGATCAGGACGTGCGCCCAGAACAGCGAACCGTCCTTGCGGACGCGTTGCGCTTCCGCTTCGAACTTTCCGTCGCGCAGGGCCGTCGCCAAAGCGGCCTCCGGTGCGCCGCGCGCCCGGTCCTCGGCCGTGTAGAAGTGCGAGAAATGCTGCCCGAGAACCTCCGATTCCTCATACCCCTTGATCGCGCGCGCGCCGGAATTCCAGCTCGTGATCCTGCCCCGCGTGTCGAGCATGTAGATGGCATAATCGCGCACGCCCTGGACCAGCATGCGGAACTGTAAGGCGTTGTCGTAGCTCGCCTGTCGTAGGCGCCGCTTCTCGGTGATGTCGCGCGTGATCTTGGCGAACCCGATCAGCGATCCATCGTCCGACCGGATCGGATCGATGATGACATGCGCCCAGAAGTGGATGCCGTCCTTTCTGACGCGCCACCCTTCGCCCTCGAAGCGGCCCTCGCGCGCCGCGGTCTCGAGCGCGCGCGCCGGCAGCTCCGCGGCGAGGTCTTCCGGCGTGAAGAAACGCGAGAAGTGCTCGCCGACTATTTCTTCCGCCGAATATTGTTTGAAGCGCGCGGCGCCGGCATTCCACGTCACGACCCGGCCGGTCGAGTCTAGCATATAGATCGCATAGTCCGTGACGGACTGGACCAGGAGCTCGAACCGATGGTTCGCGGTGTGATCGCCAAATGCAGATGCAGCCATATACCGACCCCTAGCCCATCCACCGTAGCACCTGCCTTGCGACCGTATCGTAGGCGAATCAAGTATCTACGGGAGTTGCGGCGTCGCGAGCCGCCAGCGGCGGTTACGGGCGGGGGTGGCGTTTGCTTCGACGAACGGGCTATGGACGCCGTCGAGGACGATCCAGCCACCTTGGGAAAGTATGGAAACGCTGCGGGGCCCCGGACCATCTGATCGCCCGCCGCTTTTAGGCCGCGATCGTCGGCGTTATCGCATCGGCGCGGTCGCGATCCTGATCGTCGTGGCGCTTGCTTGCCTGTGGCTGGCGCGCAAACCCGTTGCCGAGCATTTCGTCGACGACGCGCTGCGCGCCCGCGGTATTCCGGCGCAGTATGAAATCGAAAAGATCGGGCTGCGCACGCAACGCCTGACGCATGTGCGGATCGGCGACCCGGCGCATCCCGATCTGCTCGCCGACTGGATCGAAATCGATACCAGCCTGTGGTTTTCCGGTGCGAGCGTCACCGCGCTGCGCGTCGGGCAGGTGCAAGTGCGCGCGCGTTTGGTGAATGGCGGCGTGTCGTTCGGCACGATCGACCGGTTGCTCCCCGCGCGTTCCGGCAAGCGGTTCGCACTTCCGCAAATAGATACCGAGATCGCCGATGCGCGGATCGCGTTGCAGACGCCGCAAGGCGACGTCGCGCTGACGGTGAAGGGTGCCGGGCGGCTCGACAATGGCTTTGCCGGGACGATCGGGGCGAGCGCAGCCGAATTGACGATGAAGGGATGTCGAGTCAGTCGCGCGGCAGCGACCCTGCAAGTCCTGGTGGCGAACACCCGACCGAGCCTCGCCGGCCCGATCACGTTCGATCGCGGCATATGCGGCGGCGCGGCGGCGAGCGGTATACGGGCGGACGTGTCGACGACGCTCGACGCGCGATTCGACCATTGGAACGGCGAAGCGCGCTTGCGCGTCGCGGCGCTGGCCGCGCAGGGCGCGCGCCTGCGCGACCTTTCGGGACCGGTCGTGTTCGTCGGTTCGGCGACCGATGTGACGGGCACGGTCGATCTCCGGTCCGGAGCGGTTGCCGCCGGTGGCGTGACCGCTGCTGGCGGCGCGATTGCGGGGCGCTATCGCTATGCCGGCGGTGGCGTCGCTTTCGACGGTAGCGTGAACGGCGTGCGCGCCGCGCTTCCGACCCTGATGCTGGCACGGCTCGAGCCCGTGCGATCCGCAGGAGCGGCAACCCCGCTGGGTCCGATCCTGACGCGGATCGCGACCGCCGCCGCGGCAGCCGGGCGCTCGGTCGATTTCGGCGTCCATGTTTCCACCATCGTCAATCCCGATCGCGGGCAAGTGCTCGTCTCGCGCGTCGATGCCGCTGCGGCCTCCGGCGCTCGCCTGCACCTGTCGGGCGGCAATGGAATTGCCTATCGGTGGCCCGGCAACGGCGTCCGGATCGCGACCGACGTCAGCCTCGGCGGCGGCGGCTTGCCGGATGCGCGGCTGCACCTGGCGCAAGCGGCGCCCGGCGCGCCGCTGACCGGTCGCGCGGTGATAGCGCCATATGCTGCTGGACGCGCGCAGCTCGCACTGGCGCCGATCGACTTCACTATCAGCGCGCGCGGCGCAGCGCATGTGACCACCCATGCCACTCTGTCCGGCCCGATCGGGACAGGGCAGATCGAGGGGTTGAGCATGCCGCTCGCCGTGGCGTGGGACGGCGCCACGCGGCTGACGGTTAATCCGGATTGCATCCCGGTGACATTCGATCGCCTCCGGATGCCCGGGCTCGACATGCCGCGGTCCTCGGTCACGCTCTGCCCGCTCGACGGCGGGCTGGTGCGGCTGGCAGACGGCGTCATGCATGGCGGCGGCGGCGTCGGGCCGGTACGGCTCGGTGCGAGGCTTGGCAGTTCACCGCTCGAACTCACGCTGCGTCGCGCCGAATGGCGGCTGAGCGCCGCGCGGTTTGCGATTGCCGGCCTTGGCGTGCGGCTCGGACCGCCGGAGCGGCCGACGCGGCTCGAGCTCGCGTCGCTCGACGGTGGCTTCGGCACGGGCGGAGCGAGCGGCGTATTTGCGGGCGCGGGCGGCCAGATCGGCGCCGTGCCGCTCCTCCTGTCGGGAGCCGCCGGGCAATGGCGTTTCGCGGACGGCAAACTGGCGCTCGGTGGCACGCTGACCGTTGCCGACACCGCGTCCGATCCCCGCTTCAAGCCGCTCGCGGCGCGCGACGTCGGCCTGACCTTGGCCGGCAATCGCATCGCCGCGTCGGGCGCGCTGTTCGAGCCGGCGAGCAATGTGAAGGTGGCCGACGTCACGCTCGCGCACGATCTCGCCGCCGGCGCGGGGCATGCCGATATCGCCGTCCCCGGCATCACCTTCGGGGCGCATTTCCAGCCGGACCAGCTCACCCGTCTGACCTTCGGCGTGATCGCCGATGTCGCCGGATCGGTGACGGGCGACGGGCACATCCGCTGGACGCCGCGCGGCGTGACCAGCGACGGCGTGTTCCGCACGACCGGCGTCGATCTTGCCGCCGCATTCGGCCCGGCGACCGGCATTGCCGGCGAAATCCGCTTCACCGATCTGCTCGCGCTGCAAAGCGCGCCCGGCCAGGTCGCGACGATCAAGACGCTCAATCCGGGTATCGCCGTCAATGACGGGACGGTGCGCTATCAGTTGTTACCGGGCGCGCGGATAGCCGTCGAGCAAGGGCGATGGCCGTTCGCCGGCGGCACGCTGACGCTCGAACCGACCTTGCTCGATTTCGACAAGGCGCAGGCGCGGCATTTGACCTTCCGCATCGCGCGCATGCAGGCGGCGCAGTTCCTGCAGCAATTCGACTTCAAGAATCTCGACGCGACCGGCGTGTTCGACGGTGTGCTGCCGATGGTGTTCGACCAGACCGGCGGACGGATCGAACAGGGCCATCTGGTCGTGCAGCCGGGCGGCGGGGCGATCGCCTATGTCGGGGACATCACGCAGAAGGATGTCGGCTTCTGGGGCAATTTCGCATTTCAGGCGCTGAAATCCTTGCGCTATCGCAACCTCGAGATCGTCATGAACGGGCCGCTCGCCGGGGAGATGATCACCGAAGTGCGCTTTGCCGGAATCGGGCAAGGCGCCGGAGCGAAGCGCAACTTCCTGTTCGACCGATTGCAGAAATTGCCGCTGGTGTTCAACGTGAAGATCGCCGCGCCGTTCCGGCAGCTGATCGATTCGGCGCAGAGCTTCTACGATCCGAAGCGGCTGATCGAGCGCAACCTCCCCGCCTTGCTGGAGGAGCAGCGCAAGCGCGCCACGCCGCCGCCTGCCCCGCTCCTTCCCATTCAGCCCTCCGACAGCAGGATCGTGCCATGACCGAAACAGCATTGACGAAGCCGAAGGATCGACCGACCAACACGGTGATGAAAAAGCTGATGACGATAGCCGCGCTTGCGGCGACGACTGCCACGACGGCCTGCGTCACGGTGAACGCGCCCGACAAGCCGATCGTCATCAACCTCAACATCAGCGTCACGCAGGAAGTGGTCTATCGTCTCGACGGTCAGGCCAAGAATTTGATCCAGGCGAACCCGGGGATTTTCTGATGAAACGCAGTTTTGCCACTCTCGTTACCGCTTTTGCGCTGGTCACCGCCTCGAGCGCGGCTTTTGCCCAGCGCGATCCGGCCTATCAGGCGGCCCGCGCGGCAGGGCAGGTCGGCGAACAGCCCGACGGCTATCTCGGCGTCGTGGGCGCGGGGAATGCGAGCGTCCACGCGCTGGTCAACAACATCAACATCCAGCGCAAGGCCGCCTATACCCGCCAGAGCGCGAGCTCGGGCGCGACGGTCGAGCAGTTCGCCTTCACCAGCGGCTGCAACCTCATCCTGCAAAGCGCCCCCGGGGAAAAATACAAGGGCCCGGACGGAAGCTGGAAGACGCGCTCCGCCGCCGCGCCGGATCGGGACTCGCGCTGCATCTGACGCCGGCGGTTCCGCGCACGGTCACGCTACCGCCCGCACATCCGCGGCGCGCGCGGCGATCGTCGCGCGCGCGAGCTGCTCGGCGGCGATATTGGTCGGCTGGCCCGACGAGTCGGCGAGCTCCAATACTCGTGCCAGCCGCGTGCCGGTGGCCTCGATTCGCGACGTCGCCTCGGCGCTCGACCAGCGCAGATATTCGGCGGCGACGTTGATGATTCCGCCGGCGTTGACGACGAAATCGGGGGCATACAAAATGCCGCGTTCGGCCAATAGCGCGCCGTCCTCGGGCGTCGCGAGCTGGTTGTTGGCCGCGCCGCACACGATTTTCGCCGTCATTCCGCGGATGCTGGTCGCGTTGAGCACCCCGCCCAGTGCGCACGGCGCGAACACGTCGGCCTTGACCGACGCGATCGCATTCACGGGAACGACCAGGGCGCCGGTTTCCGCGGCGACTCGCGCCACGCTCGCGCTGTCGACATCGGCGACCACCAGCGTGGCGCCGGCATCGTGCAGCATCCGCGCCAGCGCCGCGCCGACATGCCCCACACCCTGGACCGCCACGGTGCAGTCCGCGAGCGATCGCCCGAGCCGCTGCTCGACCGCGACTTGCATCGACAGGAACACGCCGCGCGCGGTCCACGGCGAGGGATCCCCGCCGGGGCGGTCACCGAACGGCGGCAAGCCGGCGACATAGCGGCTGGTCGACGCCGTCGCGCGCATGTCGTCCATCGAAGTGCCGACATCCTCGGCAGTGACGTATCCCCCGCCCAGGGCTTCGACCGCGCGGCCGAACGCCTCGAACAGCGCGCGCCGGTCGAAATTGCCCATCGGGCGCCGCAGCACCGCTTTGCCGCCGCCGAGCGGCAAGTCCGCCAGCGCGTTCTTGTAGCTCATGCCCTCTGCCAGCCGGAACGCATCGACGGCCATGTCGTGCGCCGAGCCATAGTGCCAGAAGCGGCACCCGCCCGCGGCTGGGCCCAGCACCGTGGAATGCAGCACGATCAGGCCGTCCAGCCCGGCGGCCGCGTCGCGCACCATATGGACGGCGGCGGGGGAGTGGGTTGGATTGAAGGTCGATACCATGACAGTCTCCGTCGGTTCATTTGACCGGCTTTTCGCGCTATTCGGGAGAAAATTCTCACCTTTCTCAGCGAATTCCGTGCATATTGCGGTGAAGTTGTCCGCGTCGGACAGATATGAGGTCAAACATGCTCGACTCGTTCGAACGCAAGATTCTCCAGGAATTGCAGCGCGACGCCAGCCAGACGACAGCCCAGATCGCCGAGAAGGTCGGCCTGTCGCCGTCGCCGTGCTGGCGACGGATCGACCGGCTCGAGCGCGACGGCATCCTCACCGCGAGGGTCGCGCTGGTCGATCGCCGCAAGGTCGGGCTCAACGCGCACATCTTCGCGCAAGTGAAGCTCAACGCGCATGGCCGCGCGCATCTCGACGAGTTCGCGGAAGCGATCCGCGGTTTCCCCGAAGTGCTCGAAGCCTATGTGCTGATGGGCACGATCGATTTCATGCTGCGCATCGTCGCCAAGGATATCGAGGCCTATGAACGCTTCTTCTTCGACAAATTGAGCCAGGTGCCGGGCGTCCAGGAAATCAACTCGACCGTGGCGCTTTCCGAAATCAAATCGACCGTAGCGCTGCCGCTTTAGCGCTCGGATCACCCAACCACCGCCGTTCCTCCCTTCATGACGAAGCGGATCCGGCGGACGGCCTGCACGTCCGCGGTGGGATCGCCCGCTACGGCGATCAGGTCGGCGAGTAGGCCGGGCCTGATCGCCCCCACTGTGTCGCCTTGCCGCATCCAGCGCGCATTGCCCGATGTCGCCGCGATCAGGACCTGCGCCGGACTCAGCCCGGCCGCGACCAGCAATTCCATCTCCCGCGCATTGCCGCCATGCGCGAACACGCCGACATCGCCGCCCATGCAGATCGGCACGCCCGCCTTGATCGCCAGGCGCGCGCTCTTGCGATTCAGCGCGACCGCGGGCGGCGCGGGTTCGCTGCCATTCCAGCCGCGATAGCGTGACGTCGCATCCGAGGCGGCAAGCGTCGGGCACAGCACGATGTGCTTCGCGGCCATCGCGGCGAAAATCTCCGGCGTGCCGCCATAACCATGCTCGATCGTGTCCACCCCGGCGGCGACCGCGCGGCGCATTCCCTCGGCGGTCGCCGCATGGACGGCGACGGGTTGCCCGGCATCATGCGCTGCCGCCACGGCTGCCGTCATTTCCGCGAGGCTGAGCGTCGCGCGGCTTTCCTCGCCGGGGCGCCAGCGATAGTCCGCATACAGCTTGATCCAGTCGGCCCCCGCCGCAATCTGGCGCCGCACCGCGGCGACGATCTGATCGACTCCCGAAACTTCCTCGGCGCCTTGCGGGATGGCGACGCCCGGTTCGTACCCCTTGGGACCATATGCCCCCAGCGCGACGATGGCGCGCGTCGCGACCGACAGGCGCGGTCCCGGCACGATGCCCTGGTCGATCGCCGCCTTCAGCCCGACATCGGCATAGCCCGCGCCTTCGGTGCCAAGGTCGCGTTCGCTGGTAAAGCCAGCCAGCAAGGTCGCCCTGGCGTTGGCGACGGCGCGCGCGGTCCGCAACGCCAGCGGTTCGTGGAGGACCTGATCGTCCCAGCTCGTCTCGTTATAGGGGTGGAGGAAAAGATGGCCGTACCCCTCGATCATGCCGGGCATCAGCGTATCGCCAGCCAGGTCGATCACCGGCGTGCCGGCCGGGACCGGCAGATCGGGTCCAACCGCAACGATCCTGTCGCCGGTGACGAGCACTTGCCAGCCGGCATGCACCTTCCCGTCGACTCCGTCGAAGACGCCGGAAGGCTTCAGCACCACGGACATGGCTTCGGGCGCCGGCGCCGCACCGGCCAGCGCCATCACCATAACCGCCATGATCGCCAGCCTGTGCATGGCCTTTCCCTTCGTGTCATCTTACGCTCCGCCGATGGTTACAGTCCTCCGGCGCACGCGCAATCCGATGATTCTCCTGGCATTGCTGGCGGCCGCGCCGACCGCTGCGCCCGGAGCGCCGCCGACCGACCTGGCGCGGTGGCGAGCCGAAGCCGCCCGGGTGACGATCGCGCGGGACATTTGGGGTATCCCGCACGTCCGCGGGCAGTCGGATGCCGACGCGGTGTTCGGCCTGATCTACGCTCAGGCGGAGGACGACTTTCCGCGGATCGAAGCCAATTACCTGACGGCGCTCGGCCGCAGTGCGGAAGCGGACGGCGAAAGCGCGATCTGGGCGGATCTGCGGCAGCGATTGTTCGTCGATCCGGTTGCGCTGCAGGCCGAATATGCCGCCAGCCCGCCATGGTTGCGCGGCCTGATGCAGGCCTGGGCCGACGGGCTGAACTATTATCTCGCGACGCACCCGCAGACCAGGCCCAGGGTGCTGACGCGATTCGAGCCGTGGATGGCGCTGAGTTTCACCGAGGGCAGCATCGGCGGCGATCTCGAACGCATTTCGCTGAGCGACCTGAAGAGCTTCTACGGTCACCCCACGCCGCCCACCCCGGAAGAGCTCGGCATGATTCCGCGCGAACCCTCGGGCTCCAACGGCATCGCGATCGCGCCGCAGCGCACCGCCAACGGTCACGCGCTGCTGCTCATCAACCCGCACACCAGCTTCTACTTCCGCTCCGAAGCGCAAATGACCAGCGCGGAAGGGCTGAACGCCTATGGCGCGAGCACCTGGGGCCAGTTCTTCATCTATCAGGGCTTCAATGCGACGGCGGGATGGATGCATACCTCTTCGACCGTCGACAACGTGGATGAATTCGCCGAACGGATCGCGCGCACCCGCGGCGGCTATTCCTATCGCTACGGCGAACGGCGTCTCCCGGTCGCGACGCAGACGATCACGCTTCGCGTCCGCGCGGCGGACGGCACGCCCGTCGATCGCAGCTTCACCACCTATCGCACGCAGCACGGGCCGATCGTCGCGAGCAAGGCGGGACGATGGATCGCCACCGCCTTGATGTGGAAGCCCGTGCCCGCGCTCGAACAAAGCTATCTGCGCACCAAGGCGACCGACCTTGCCAGCTACATGAAGAGTGCCGCGCTAAAGGCCAATTCGTCGAACGACACGTTGTTCGCCGACAGCAAGGGCGAGATCGCCTTCCTGATGCCGCAGTTCATGCCGCGCCGCGACGATCGCTTCGACTACACCCGGCCGGTCGATGGCAGCGACCCCGCGACCGACTGGCGCGGGCTCCATAGCCTGTCCAGTCTGCCGAGCGTCCTCAATCCTCGGACCGGCTGGGCGCACAACACCAACGATTGGCCGTGGCAGGCCGCCGGGGCCGACAGCCCGAAGGCGACCGATTATCCGCGCTACATGGACCAGGTCAACGGCAATGCGCGCGGCGTCCACGCCGATCTCCTGCTGACCGGCAAGACGGGCTGGACCCCGGAAACGCTGCGCGCCGCGGCGTTCGATCCCTATCTGCCCGCCTTTGCCCGATTGCTGCCTGGGCTGGTCGCGGCGTGGAGCGCGCTGCCATCCGACGACCCGCGACGGCACGCGCTCGCCGACCCGATCGCGCAACTCAAGGCATGGGATTACCGCTGGGACTACGATTCCGTCGCGACCAGCCTCGCCGTGTTCTGGGGCGACCATTTGTGGCGCGAGGTCGGAAGCTTCGCCCAGGCGGAGCGGCTGAACGTCCCCGATTACATCGCCACCCGCGTCGGCCCCGACGCGAAGCTCGCCGCGTTGACCGCGGCGGTCGACAGGCTCTCCCACGACTTCGGAAGCTGGCGCACCCCGTGGAAGCAAATCAACCGCTTCCAGCGGCTCGACGATGCGCTCGCGCCGCATTTCGACGATGCAGGCGCCTCCATTCCGGTGCCCTTCACCTCGGCGCAATGGGGCAGCCTGGCGTCGTTCGGCGCCAAGCCCTGGCCGGGCACCAGGCGCTATTACGGGACCAGCGGCAACAGCTTCGTCGCCGTGGTCGAGTTCGGACCACGCGTGAAGGCGATGGCGATCATGGCGGGCGGACAGAGCGGCGACATCCACTCGCCGCATTTCGCCGACCAGATGCTCCGCTACACGCAGGGTGGATTGCGGCCAGTCTATTTCTATCCCGACGAACTGGCCGGGCATGTGGAGCGACGCTATCATCCTGGACCGTGACGGGGTGACCCCCGAAATCTCGATCCGCGCGGAGCGGCCGGGTGACGGTCCGGCGATCGCGGACGTCGTGCGTCGCGCCTATGCCGACGTTGCCTATAGCGATCACCGCGAGCATCTGATGATCGAACGGCTACGCGGGACGACTGCCTATAGTCCGGCGCTGTCGCTTTTGGCCGAGATCGATGGTGCCATCGCCGGCCACGTCCTGCTGACCAAAGCCGAAATCCGCAGTCCGCGCGCAACGGTGACGACGTTGGCACTCGCGCCTTTGTCGGTGGCGCCCGAGCACCAGTCGCGGGGCGTGGGCAAGCGGCTGGTGACGGCGGTCCATCGGCGCGCGGCCGAGCTCGGCTTCGGGAGCGTCGTGCTGGTGGGCATCCCGTCTTATTACCCGCAGTTCGGCTACGCGCCGCTGCACCGTTATCCGATCACCTTGCCGTTCGACGCGCCCGCCGACAATTGCATGATCCTCGCGCTCACCCCGCAGGCGCTCGATGGCGTTGCGGGAACCGTGCGGTATGCCGATGGTTGGCTCGACCATTGAAGCGTCTCAGGGCGAGGACGATGCCGCGGGCTTTTCGGTGCGCTGCGCCAGAATCGACACGAGCGCGCGGACGCTCTCGCGCAGTTCGTCCAGTCCTTCGGGCTCGTAGCCGCCGGAGATGGTGGTGGGCACATCCGCCGCGCGCTCGCGCAGCGCGCGCCCGTGCTCGGTCAGCGTGACCAGCACGCGCCGCTCGTCGTCCGGATCGCGCGTGCGGACGACCAGCCCCGCCGCCGCCATGCGCTTGAGCATCGGCGTCAAGGTTCCGCTGTCGAGATACAGCCGCGCGCCCAGCGCCCCGACCGTCTGGACCTCATGCTCCCACAGAACCAGCATCACGAGATATTGCGGGTAGGTGAGGCCCAGCGCGCCGAGCACCGGCCCATAGAGCCGGTTGAGCAGATTGGTGGCGGCATACAGCGGAAAGCAGATCTGCCGGTCCAGCAAGAGCGGATCGTCCTGCCCTGCCTGTACCGCCACCGGGCGGCTCATCGCGTGGTGACGTTCAGCTGAACGTCGATATTGCCCTTCACCGCGTTGGAATAGGGGCAGACCGCGTGCGCGGCCTTGACGATCTCCTCGGCCTTGGCCTGATCGAGACCGGCGATCTCGACGTCGAGCGTCACCGCCAGCACGAAGCCACCCGCGCCGTTGGGCGACAGGCTGACCTCGCCGACGACCGTGATGTCATCGTCCCGCACCTTGTCCGCCTGAGCGCGGGTCACGTGGATCACGGCGTTCTCGAAGCACGCGGCATAGCCGGCGGCGAACATCTGCTCGGGATTGGTCGCGCCACCCTTGCCGCCAAGCTCCTTGGGCATCGCCAGTTGCAGATCGAGCAAACCATCGTCGCTGCGAACGGTGCCGTTGCGCCCACCGATCGCGGTGGCCCTGGCGGTGTAGAGATGGCTCATAAAGTCTCCTGTCGACGCGGATGGGGCGGAACTGACCCGGTTGCGCCGACAGTTATATAGCGCACAATCATATTGCCTACAATATTATTGACGCGACTCTTCCTTGGAGACACCGGCTTTCGCGATGATCGCCTGCGCCGCTGCAGGCCAGGCTGGCGCGGTGATCGGATGGTCGTCCGCGACGAGATTGTTCATGTGCGGCGTCCACATGCCGTTCAGCCGCCCGCCGCGGTGCCAGTTGCCGGTCGCCATATTGTCGATCGTCACGCGCATCGGGAAGAACGAGTCCATCGTGTTGGCGAACAGCCATACCCCCGCCTGGTCGACGACATTGTCGCGCACCGTCACGTAGCGCGATCCCTCGTCGAGATAGAGGCCGGCCGCGCCGGGCACGTCGAACACGTGGTTCTCGGCGATCACCGCGCCCGGATCGGCCGAGAGATGATAGATCGCGCCGCCGTCCTGGAACCACTGCTTGACCTTGTGGACTCGGTTATAGGCGACGAACGTGTCGCGCAGGATGGTCGGGCTGTCATAGACCGGATTGCCCGGAACGTCGTAATAGCCACGCTGCCGCGAGCGGTAGGTGGGATTGCCGCCGGGATCGTTGGTGCCCCAGCCCCAGCCGATGTCGATCCCGTCATAGGGTGCGCCCGACACGTCGTTATGCGTGATCGACGTGCCCGCGGCATAGGTGACGAGGATGCCGGCCTGCTCCTTGTAATCCTGCGCGAAATTCTCGATCACATTGTCGGCGATGCTCAAAGCGCGATTGCCCATCTCGGCGCGCGGCGGGTGATGCGCGTCGTTGCGCACGCCGCCCGCCATGATCGCCCCGCCCGACAGATCGCTGAAACGGTTGCGCGACACCGCGACGCCGGCCGTCCCGAGCCCGATGCCGCTGATATTGGCATCGGGATTGTTGCCGATTCCCAAAGCGACTCCGCCGAGATGCGCGAAGACGTTGTGATCGAAGGTGACGCGCGCGGCCGCGGCGACCTGGACCGCGGCGGGCACCTGGTTCCAGCGGTTGCGCATCCGTTCGAACGCCCAGCAGCCCCAGCGGCAGCGCTCGATCGGGTCGGCCGGATAGTCCGGCACGCGCTCGGCGAGATAGGCGCCGCTCTGCTGGCTGGCATAGCCGGTCGGTCGCGACGGCCCGAGCCAGCTGGTGTGCGAAAAGCGCAGGCCCGTGAACCGCAGGTCCCTGACCGGCGCGTCATAGCTCCCGGCGATCGACAGCAACGCCTCGAGCCGCGGCAGCACGACCGAAACGCGCGCCATGTCTTCGCCCGGCCGCGGCTTGTAATAGAGCTTGCCCGCGGCCGGATCGAGATACCATTGCCCGGCCTCCTTGAGGAAGGCGCGGGCGTTGATCAGGAACAGCCGCGCCTTCTTCGCCGCGATCGACCGCGCGATCGTATCGAAGCCGATGAGATTGTTGGCCCAGCCGGGCTGCTGCATGACCAGCCGGTCGCCCTCGATCCGGTCGACCACCGCATAGCGATCGGTGAAATAGCCGGTGCCCTCCACTTCGATACGGTGCTGGCCCGGCAGGCGCGCGAGATAGCGATACGCCGGATCGGCGATCACCAGCGCATCCTCGGCGAAGGTGAAGGCGGCGAGCGGGACTTCGATCCGCGCGCGCTGCGCCAGCCGATCGGCGACCCAGAGCTGGCGTGATTCGAGGCCCTTGGGAACGCTCGCCACCCACACGCCGTCATTGGCGGTGTCGCGCTGCCATCCCTCCACCGCCATCCCGCCCGACAGCAGCGGCTGCGCGCCGGGCGCCGCGCTCCAGGTCACCGAGCGGCCGTCACGGCCGCCATCGGCCGCGCCGAAGCGCAACGGCGCATCCGGTCGATAGACGCCGTCGGCAAGCAATACGGTGACGTCGACGTCGCGCGCGACGTGGCGTACCGCGTCCTGCGCGCGTTCGAGCGTCCTGAACGGCCGGGCGGCCGAGCCGTCGCCCCGGTCGCTCCCCCCGGGCGCGACATGGAAGGTGACCGCGCCCGGCGCCGCCGCCGAGGGCGGCGCGTCGGCATCGGCACGCGATGCGACGAGCAACGCGGGCAGCACAGCCGGCAGCAGGCATACGGCTTTCCACGCCATCGTCTCTCTCCTGTAATTATTCAATTACATCTATTGAGATTTCAGATACTGTCTACCTGAATTCGTATTCGGGATGTGACGATGCCACTCTTGCCGTTCCTGCACGACCTCGGCCCGCTGGGCTTTGGTGGAGCGTCGATCGGCAATCTCTACCACGCCATTTCCGACGACGCGGCCGAAGCCGCCGTCGCCGCCGCCCTGGCCGCCGGGATGACCTATGTCGACACCGCGCCGCATTACGGTTTCGGCCTGTCCGAGCGCCGGATCGGCCTTGCGCTCGAGAAGTACGATCAGGGCCGGCAAACGATAGTCTCGACCAAGGTCGGCCGGTCGCTGGTCCCCGCGCCCGATGCCGATCTGTCGCAACCGCGCCAGGCGTTCGTCTCGCCAGAACCGTTCGAAAGCGTGTTCGACTATAGTTACGACGCGGTGATGCGATCATGGGAGCAAAGCCGCCAGAGGCTGCGGCGCGACCGGATCGATCTGCTTTTCGCGCACGATCTCGGGCGGATGGCGCATGGCGACGATCATCCCGCAATCTTCAGGACCTTCCTGCAAGGCGGATATCGCGCGATGCGCGAGCTGCGCGACGGCGGCGCGGTGCGCGCGATCGGGCTTGGCGTGAACGAGGCGGCGGTGTGCATCGAGGCGCTCGACTACGGCGATTTCGACGTGATGCTGCTCGCCGGTCGCTACACCTTGCTCGAGCAGACACCGCTCGACGATCTCCTGCCGCTATGCGTCGACCGTGGCGTCGCGGTGGTCGTCGGCGGACCGTTTAACAGCGGCATCCTCGCGGTCGGAACGAAAGGCGGCGGCCGGTACGATTATGGCCGCGTGCCGCCCGACATTCGCGCGCGCGTCGCGGCGTTGGAAACGGTCTGCGCGCGGCACGGCGTGCCGCTCGCCGCCGCCGCGCTGCGCTTTCCGCTGGCGCATCCCAACGTCGTCGCGGTCGTACCGGGCCTGGACGGCGCGGCGCAGGTGCGGGATGCGGCGATGCTCGCCGCGCTGCCGATCCCCGCGACATTCTGGGCCGATCTCAAGGCCGAACGCCTGATCAGAGCCGATGCGCCCGTACCGTCGCTCGAACCCTAGTGCATTACGCCGCTTGACCAGAATGATTATAGCTTATAACTGAGATTTCAGTTGTTAGCGATAATAATCGTAAACGTTCGGAGGGGATGCCGCATGCGCACCAGACAGAGTCTTTTCGCCGGAGCCGCGCTGGGCGCCTTGATCGCCGCCCCCGCCATCGCCCAGACCAGCCCGGCCGACACGCAGGCCGCGAGCCCCGCGGCGAGCGCGCAGACGCTGCCGCCGGCGCCCGCCACCGCGCCCGATGCGGCCGAGGACATCATCGTCACCGGCCTGCGCGGCAGCCAGCAGCAAGCGCTGCGGATCAAGCGCGACTCGGTCAACGTCGTCGATTCGATCACGACGCAGGACATCGGCAAACTGCCCGAGCAGAACGTCGCAGAATCGCTCCAGCGCATCCCCGGCGTCACCATCACGCGCAACGGCGGCGATGGCCAGTTCGTCTCGGTGCGCGGCCTCGGCCCGCAGTTCAACGTCGTCACGCTCAACGGCCGTACGCTCGCGACCGACAATATCGGCCGCGAATTCAGCTTCGACGTGCTCCCCTCCGAACTGATCAGCGGCGCCGACGTCTACAAGAGCCCGACCGCGCGCCTCAACGGCGCCAGCATCGGCGCGACGGTCGACATCCGCACGATCCGCCCGCTCGAGCAGAAGGCGTTCGTCATCGCCGGCTCGTTCGACATGCAGAACGATTCGCTGCCCCGCACCTGGAACCCGCGCGCGTCGGGCGTGCTCAGCTGGCACAATGCCGACGACACGTTCGGCGCCTCGCTGGTCGGGTCGTATCAGAAGCGCGACATTCGCGTCGACGAGTTCGACATCGGCGCGGGCTGGGTCCAGCACAGCAGCACCGACAGTTATTATGCCGGCCGCGTCGCCTCCACCGTCGCGCCGTTCACCAACGTATCGATGCCGTCGAACATCTCGCCGTACTTCAACCTGTCGAAGCGCGAGCGGATCGGCGTCAACGGCACGGTGCAGTGGAAGCCGACCGACACGCTGACGATGACGCTCGACGGCTTCTATTCGAAGCTCAATCAGATCGACACCAATACCGGCATCGCGTTCGACTTCAGCGGCGGGACGCTGGTCAACCAGGTCGTCAAGAACGGCGCCGCGCAGTCGCAGACCTTCACCGGCGGCACCGTCGATGAGATCATCTCGCGCAATCCGCGCATCGCGAAGACCTATCTGATCGGCTACAATCTCGACTGGAAGAAGGACGATTTCCACGTCAGCGGCGATGTCGCGACCTCGCGTGCGACGCGCACCGGCAATACCGACCAATATTTCTCGACGATCCGCCGCACCGGCACGACGCTGTCATGGACGCGCGACACCGGCAGCCCGATCTTCGACATCGCTTACTCCAACCCCGATTACGCCAATGCGCCGACCGACGTGAACCATGTCGGCGCGCATTACGAAGCCGATGGCGGCACCAACACGCGCGACGAGACGCTCGAATTCCACCTCGACGGCGACTGGCACCCAAGCGACGCGATCAAGGTCTATGCCGGGCTCGGCCACAACACCCGCACCAAGACCGCCGACACGCTCGGACAACCGCCGGCGTCGCAATGCGCCTTCTGCGGTGGCGGGGTATATGTGCCGATGCCCGCGTCGCTGTTCACCACCACGCCGGGCAACTGGTTCCCGGGCTATGACGGCAATACGGTGCGCCAGTGGATCACCTACGATCCGCGCGCGTTCACCCAGGCGCTTGCCGCCTATCAGAGCACCACGCCGGGCTTCGTCGGCTATCAGCGACCGGTGTTCGACCCGGCGCAGAGCTCGGTGGTCAAGGAGAACGTCACGCTCGGCTACCTGATGTTCGACTTCAAGACCGACCTCGGGTCGATGCCGCTGACGATCAATACCGGCATCCGCTTCGAGGACACCAGCTTCACTTCGAGCGGGGCGGCGCAGACGATCGTCAGCGCCGTCGCCAATGGCGGCGGGCAGAACATCATCACGCTGTCGCCGGTCGTGCCGATCAGTTTCCACGGCCATTATACGGACTTGCTGCCGTCGATGAACCTGAAGCTCGATCTGACCAGCAAGCTGCTGTTCCGCTTCGCCGCATCGCGCGTGATGAGTCGTCCGACGCTGACCGATTTGTCGCCGGCGCAGACGATCCTGTCCAACCCGGGCAACGAGCAGATCACGCGCGGCAATCCCGACCTGCTGCCGTTCCGCGCATCGCAGGCCGAAGCCGGGCTCGAATGGTATCTCAACCGCTTCTCGCTGCTGTCGGGCGCGGTGTTCTACAAGAGCATCGACAGCTTCGTCGCCAAGACCACCGCGCCGCAACTGGTCGATCAGATCACCTTCCAGGTGACCACGCCGACCAACGGCAAGGGCGCCGTGGTCAAGGGCTTCGAGGTCAATTATCGCCAGGCGTTTGCCGGACTGCCCGCGCCGTTCGACGGCCTGGGCGTGCAAGCGAGCTATACCTTCGTCGACAGCAGCGCGAATTACCAGAACCAGGTCAGCGGGACGAGCTACGGGCTTGAGGGGCTGTCGAAGAATTCGTACAGCCTGGTCGGCTTCTACGAGAAATACGGCCTGCAGCTGCGCGGCGCCTACACCTGGCGCGACAAATATCTCGCGGTCGCCAATGGCCGCAACGGCCTGCCGACCTATTTCGACGCTTATGGTCAGCTCGACGCGAGCATCAGCTACAATATCAACGACCATTTCTCAATCAGCGCGAACGCGCTCAACATCAACAATGCCAAGGAATTCACCTATCAGGTGACCCCGTCGCAGACCTTCAGCTACGCCTTGACCGGCCGGCGCTATTTGATCGGCGCGCGCGCGCGGTTCTAAAGGTCGATTTCATCGACGGTGACTCAAACCTCCGTTCGCCCTGAGCCTGTCGAAGGGCTGCTCTCATCTTGCGCGCCACGCGCGGTAGGAGAGCGGGGCTTCGACAAGCTCAGCCCGAACGGATGGGATGTGATCGCATGCAAAAAAACGCGACCTTAGGCCCGATGCCGGCGCGGCACGCATCGTTCTCGAACGATCATGGCTGATCACTCAGCCGGTAGACGCAGGTCATCGGCGCCCAGCTCGCCGCGTCGCCGATCGGCCGCTGCAGCGCGGCCATCTCGGTCGCCCAGGCGGCGATGACGGGATCGGCGACATCCGCCTCGGCGAGCGCGGCCGGGTCGAAATCGTCGTTGACTTCCATGATCATGAACAGCCGGTCGGCGACGCGGTAGATTTCCATCTCCACCACGCCGCCGGCCCGGATATTCGCATTGACTGCCGCGGGTGGACCACCGATCCGGTGGCGGGCTTCGTAGGCGGCGAACACCGCCGGATCGTCGGCCAGGTCGATCGCGTGGCAGATGCGGCGCGTCACGTGTTGCTCCAGCCTCCGTCGATGACGTGGATCGCCCCCGTCGTATAGCTCGACAGGTCGCTGGCGAGATACAGCGCGAGCTCGGCAATCTCCTCGGGCATGCCGATCCGCCCCATCGGCTGGCGCGCGACGAACTGCGCGCGCGCGGCTGCGGCGTCGCCGGTCGCCGCGAGCCGGTCGTCGAGCGACGGCGATTGCACCGTGCCCGGGCATATCGCGTTGCAGCGAACGCCGCGCGCCACGTAATCGGCGGCGACCGACTTGGTCAGCCCGATCATCGCCGCCTTCGACGCGCCATAAGCGAAGCGGTTGGCGACGCCGATCACCGACCCCGCCACCGACGCCATGTTGACGATCGAGCCGCCACCCTGCGCGAGCATCGCCGGCAGCAGCGCCTGGATCATCCGCATCGGCGCGCGCACGTTGAGGTCGAACGACAGGTCATAGCCGCGATCGCTGGTGGTGAGGATGTCGCCCGCATCGACATAGCCGGCGCAGTTGAACAGGATGTCCACCCGCCCCGCCTCGGCCCCGAACGCCGCGATCGCCGCGGCGTCGAGCAAGTCGACGACGCGCGTCTCGCACCCCGCGAGCGTCGCCAGCGTCTCCGCATTGACGTCGAGCGCGATCACCTCGGCGCCCTCGCGCGCGAACAGTTCGGCCGAGGCGCGCCCGATCCCCTGCCCCGCGCCGGTGACGACCGCGCGCTTGCCCGCAAGCCGCGCGCTCATGCCCGCACCGACGTCTGGCGCGGCGTGGCGGCGGCGTTGGCGGGGCGCTTGACGCCGGAATCGCCAGTATGAGCACGTTTCATCGGGGTCCTTTCAAGACTCGAAAGCGTAGAATTCGGTGGCGCAGCCCGCGAACAGGCGTGCGGCATCGGCGCCATGCGCCAGCTGGCGCGACTGGTCGAGCCAGTCGCGCCAGCTTTCGCCGACGAGACCGATCACCGGCCAGTCGCTGCCCCACATCAGGCGCTCGCCGAACGCGGCGACGAGATGGTCGACATAGGGCGCCAGCGCATCGACCGGCTGGCCGGGCGCCTGTTCGGTGCGCAGTCCCGACAGCTTGGCATACGCGCCGGCGCGCGCGAGCACCGCGATATCCGCGCGCCACGGGTCGAGTTCGCCCTGCGCGATAGCGGGCTTGGCGGCGTGATCGATGACGATGGCGATGTCGGGCCAGCGCTCAGCGAAGCGCGCGAGCATCGGCAAATGGCGCGGCTGGACCAGCGCATCGAGCCGCAGGCCGTGCGCGCGCATCGCCGCCAGCGCGGGTGCGAGTTCGGGGCGCAGCAGCCAGTCGGTATCGGCGATGCCCTGCAGCATCGGCCGCAACCCCTTTAGCGTGCGATCCGCCGCCAGCGCGGCGATGCGCTCCGGCGCGGTCGGTGCGGCCAGATCGACCCACCCGACCACCGCCTTCACCAGCGGTTCGCGCGCGGCCAGCGCCAGCATCCAGTCGGTGTCGTGATCGGTCGGTTGCGACTGGACCAGCACGGTGCCCGCCAGATCGACCCCCGCCGCCGCGCGCGCGAGATCGCGCGGGCCGAAATCGCGGTGGATGCCCGGCTCGGCCGCGGTCGGCCATTCATGCCCCGGCGCGCCCAGCGACCAGAAATGCTGGTGCGCGTCGACGACGCTCACCATGTCACACCATGCCGAGGATCCGTTGCAGCGCGGCCTGGAAATGATGCGACAAGGCCGCCTCCGCCGCATCGCCGTCGCGCGCCGCACACGCGGTCAGGATGTCGAGATGCTCGCGCAATGTCCGCAGCACCAGCGGCTTGGTGACCAACCGGTCCATCCGCACCAGCGCGACGTAATTCTTGAGGCGCCGCGCGGTCGTCTCGACCAGCGGGTTGCGCAGGCTGGAGATGATTCCGCCGTGCAGCCGCTGCTCGATCGAATCGAGCGCCGCCAGCGATTCCGCGCCGAGCTCGGTCGTCTCCACCAGCGCGATCAGCGCGTGATGATCGTCGATCAGCGCCTGGATCTCGGCGGCGTCGCCGGTCTCGGCAAAGGCGCGTGCGGCGGGCCGCTCGATGATCGAGCGGAACTGATAGGTCGAGCGCGCCAGCTCGAGATCGGCCTTGGTGAACTGGATGCCCGAGCGCGGATGGATCTTGACCAGCCCCTCTGATTCCAGCGCGCGCAGCGCGTCGCGCAGCGGCTGGACCGGCAGATCGAGCAGCTTCATCAGCTCGGCCTGCGACAGGAACGCGCCGGCCGGAATGGTGCGATCGAACAATCCCCGCAGGATCGCGCGATAGGCCTTTTCGCCGAGCCGCAGGATCGCCTCCGGATCGGCCGGATCGGCGAGCCGCGCGCGGGACATCTTCTTGGGTTTCGTCGCTGTCATGCATCGGGTGATACCGCCTGCGAGGCGGGCGACGCAATCGAGATCGGTGCGCTGAGCGTGCGGTCGGCCGCCAGGGGCAGCACCAGATCGGCGCGGGCCGGCATCTCCGCCAGAATGTGACATGTCAGCCGCTCGTAATGCGCCACGAAACGGACGATCCCGGCCGCGTCCATCACGCCGGCGCCGCTGCGGTCGGCGCGCAAGGCGCGCTCCTGCTCGCCGCGCCAGGCGACCACCGTGGCGATATCGGGCGCCGCGAGCAGCACCAGCGCATCGATCCGCGCGAACAGCGCCTGATAGTCGGCCGCCAGCGCCGCGTTGCTGGCGCGGCGCCAGATGCCGTCGGCATCCTCGTCGCGTTCCAGCGTGTTGATCGGCGCATCGAGCGCGGCGGCGTCCTGCGGCGCGGCGCCGACGCACCAGCCCTCGAACACCAGCACGTCGCAATCGGCCGGCGCGGTCGGCCAGTCGCCGCGCGGCGCGCAATCGTCGCGCGCTTTGTCGAAGCGCGGCAGCGCCACCGCCTCGCCGCGGTCGAGCGCGGCGAAGATCGCGCGGCCGAGCGCGATATCGTGCGTCCCCGGCACGCCGCGCGTGGCGAACAGCGGATGCACGTCGCGCGCCAGGTCTGCACGCGATGCGCGCGGCAAATACAGGTCGTCGAGCGACAGGACAGCGCTGCGGTCGAACCGCCGGGCAAGCGCAGCGGCGATCGTCGATTTGCCGCTGCCCTGCGCGCCGCACAGGCCGAGCACGAACGGCCGCCGGTGCGGGCGGGCGAGCCGGCCCGCGACGAAATCGCCCACGACCCGTTCAGGCGACACGGTTCGGCACCGCTCGCTTCGTGGCATTCGCGGGGACGCAAGGGCGTTCGGCGAGGCGCGCTTCGACCGCCGCCGGCAAGCGCCGCGTCAGCAGCAGGCGCGGCCGATCGCTCACCGCACCGACCGGATCGGCAGCACGAAGAACGCGCCCGCCAGCACGAGCAGCCCGGCGACGAGGAACAGCAACGGATAATCGTTGTGCGTCGCGGTCAGCAACGCCGCGGCCATCACCGGGCTGAGGATTTGCGGCACGTTGACCGCGGTGGTCAGGATGCCGAGATCCTTGCCGGTCGCTTCCTCGCCCGCGTCGCGCTTCGGCAGCACTTCGGTCATGAGGGCGAGATCGACGGCCATGAACGCGCCATAGCCGAGCCCGATCAGGATCGCATAGGCATACATGCCCGCCATCGTCGGAAACAGCAGCGGCATCGCCACCGCCGCCGCCATGATCACGCTCGCCGCGAACACCAGCGGCTTGCGGCGCCGGATCCGGTCCGAGATCACGCCCGATCCGACACCCGAGACCACCAGCGCGACGAAGGTCACCGACGACAGGGTCGCGATCGATGCATTGGCCCTGGCCTGGCTCAGCCCGATATGGTCCTGCAGGATGTAGAGCAGGTAGGTGACGATCGCCTGATAGCCCATATAGATGGTGAAGCGACCGAGGAACGCCCAGGCGAAATCGGGATGCGCGCGTGGCGAGACCCAGAATCCACGCACGAACGCACCGAGGCGGAACGGCGCCGCCGCCGGCAGCACCGTGCGGCGTTCGGGATTGACCAGGACGAAGCCGATGCACGCGACGATGATCGCGCCGCCGAGCAGCGTATAAGCGAAGACCAGCCGGTCGGCGAAGACGCCGCCATAGATCGTCCCGGCCGACACGCCCGCGGTCATCGCCGCGCCGACCACGCCCGAGGCGAGCCCGCGCTCCGCCACCGCGAATCGATCGGCGACGATCGTGGTGATCGCCGGCTGCATCGCATTGAGCGTGACGGTCGCGATCACCCAGAAGAACGTGATGCCGACCAGCCCGCTCATGTGTGGCACCGCCATCAGCGCGGTGCCGCCGAGCAGGGCGCCGAGCACGATCCACGGCGTGCGCCGCCCGAAGCGGCTGCGCGTCCGGTCCGACAATGCGCCCGCGATCGGCGTCGCCAGCGTGCTGAACACCGAGGTGACGGCGAAGACGAGGCCGAGCGCCTTGGTCTTCGAGGCCGGGTCGATGTTCTGGATCTGGTTGGGCAGCAGCACGCCGAGCACCGCGGCATACAGCGTCAGCAGCACGAAGAAGACGAGGCCCAGCGACACCAGCAGGACCCATTTCGCGCGGCCCGTGACGTGCGCCGCGTCCGCCCCGGGCGTTTCGATCACGAAGCGACTCGTTCAAACGGCGGCGCGGCGCCGAGCGCATCGGTGGCGCACAAGGTCGGCCGGCGATGCTCGCGCCGCGCCGCTTCGCTCAACACCAGGCCGTGGCCGGGCTCGGGGTTGCCATGGATCATGCCGTCGCGGATCGCATAGGGCCGTTCGACCAGATGGTCGAAATTCTGGAAGCTGTATTCGAGCCAGCGCACGCCCGGCAGCGCCAGCGCCATGTTGACGCCGATCTCGAGGAAGGTGTTGCCGAAGGTCACTTCGACATTGGCTTCCTCCGCCAGCCAGCCGGCCTTCATCACGTCGCCGACTTGCCCATGCACGTTGAGCATGTCGCACGCGCGCGCCTCCAGCAAGCGGCGCTTGCCCGTCAGGTCGAGATATTCGCCCGAATTGATCCGCGTGAGGCCAGCCGCGCGCAACAGCCGCAGCCCGTCGAAATCGTCGCGCGGAATGGGGTCCTCGGCCCAGTAGATCGGGTGGCCTGCCTTGGCGAAGGTCTCCAGCGCGACGATCGTCTCGCGCGCGGTCCACGCTTCGTTGGCGTCGATCATCACTGGCATGCGGTCGCCGACCGCCTGCTTGAGCAAATCGAGCCGGTGGACGTCGCGCGCCAGGTCGGCATGGCCGACCTTGATCTTGAAGCCGCGATAGCCCGCCGCGGCGGCGCGTCCGAACAACGCGCTGAACTCGTCGTCGGGCAGATGGAAGTCGAGGCCACTGGCATAGACCGGCATGCTCTCGCGCTTCTCGCCCAGCATCTTCCACAACGGCAGGTCGTTCTGCTTTGCGAACAGGTCCCAGACCGCGTGCTGCAACGCTTCCTCGAACGGCAGCGTCATGCGGCGGACGTTGCCGCCGCGCGCGCGGTGGACGCCGAGCGCCACCGCCGATGCCTCGCGTCCCTCCAGCGCCGGCCACGCCTCGCTGGCGAAGACGCGCGCGATCTCGGCTTCGTCCGGGAACGGATGGAACAGCGCCTGCGCGAAGCCGAGGCCGACGCGCCCCGCCCCGTCGATCAGCTCGATTGCCGCAATGTTCGCCGAGTCCGTGCCCACCTGCGAATCGCCGATCGTCCGGTCGCGGCGAAACTGGAAGCGCGTCACCCTGAACTCGGCGATGATCGTAACTGACATCAATTTTAAACCCCGTTTGACATATCAGATCGACTAGATGATTATATATTGAACGGCAAGATGCAAAGTCCGCCGGGCAATGGGACGTGGAATGGTCGACCTTTTCGGAGCGGAAATGACTCGGCGCGACGTCCGGGCGCATGCCGGCATGCTGTCGCAATTCGCCGGCGTGCGGCTGATGACGCTGGGCGACGGGGTCGAGCGCGGCATCCGCTTGCTCGAATTCCGCACCGGCAGCGGGCTGCGCTTCACCGTGCTGGTCGATCGGGCGATGGACATTGCCGAGTGCGAGCATCAGGGCCGCGCGATCGGCTGGCATTCGCCCGCCGGCTTCCGCCATCCCGGCTTGCACGACTATGAAGGCGAAGGCGGCCTTGCCTGGCTGCGCTCGTTGTCCGGGCTGATCGTCACCTGCGGTCTCGACCATATCCTGTTCATGGACGAGGCCGATGCCAGCCACTTCGTCTATGGCCCGCGCAAGACCGTCGCGTCGTCGCTGCACGGGCGGATCGGCACCATCCCCGCGCGGCTCACCGGCTATGGCGAGCGTTGGGAGGGCGATCGCTGCATCCTGTATTGCGAAGGCGTGGTCCAGCAATCGACCGTGTTCGGCGAGGACCTGCACCTCATCCGCCGGATCGAGGCGGATGTCGGCGGCGACACGATCCGGCTGGTCGACCGCGTCGTCAATCACGGCTTCTACCGCACGCCGCACATGTTCTGTTACCATATCAATGTCGGCCACCCGGTGCTGGCCGAAGGTTCGCGCTATCTCGCGCCGATCCGTGACGTGCCCTGGGCGGCGCATGCCGGTGCCGACTATCGCGCGCAGGATCAGGGCTATCGCACGATGCCCGCGCCGCGCCGCGGCTTCCACGAGCAGGTGTGGCAGCACGAAATGGCGGCGGATGCCTGTGGCCGCGTGCCGGTCGCCTTGGTCAACGATGCGCTCGGGCTCGGTTTTCAGGTCGAGACGCGCAAGGACCAGTTTCCGTGCCAATATGAATGGCAGAACCTCCAGGCCGGGCAATATGCGGTCGGCCTCGAGCCCTCGACCAACCACGTGCTCGGCAAGCCGTTCGCGATCGAGCGCGACGAACTGATCTGGCTCGAGCATGGCGAAGAGCGGTTGTACGAAACCGCGCTGACCGTGCTCGACGGCACTGCGGCGATCGCCGCGGCGGAAGCGCGCATTCGCGCGATCGCAAGCCAGCCCGACGAAGACTATCCTGCTCCGTCGGGCGACTTCGCGGCGATCCCCGGCCGGACCACGGCATGAGCATCGCCGGCCGCACCATCCTCTACACCGGCGCTGCGGGCGGGCTCGGCCTGCCGACGACGGTCGCCTTCCTCGCGCGCGGCGCGACCGTCGTCGCGGTCGATCACGATCCGGTGAAGATGGCCGCGCTGCGCGACGCGGTCCCCGCCGCAGACCGCGCGCGGCTCGATCCGGTCACGACCGACCTGTCCGACCTCGTCACATGGCGCGCCGCGCTCGATGCGGCGATCACGCGCACCGGCGGGATCGACGTGGTGATCAACAATGCCGCGATCTATCCCTCCAAACCGTTCGAGGACTATTCGATCGCGGAGCATCAGGCGGTCCAGCGCGTCAATGTCGATGCCGGCATCGTCGCGGTGCAGGCCGCGCTGCCGGGGATGAAGGCGCGCGGCTGGGGCCGCATCGTCAACATCGCCAGCGTCACGATGTACGGCGGATGGGCCCTGCTCTCGCCGTATGTCGCCTCGAAAGGCGCCTTGCTCGGGCTGACGCGCGCCTGGGCGCGCGAATTCGGGCCCGCTGGCATCACCGTCAACGCGTTGTCGCCCGGCGCCTTCCCGACCGATGCCGAGGCGATCCACCCCGACCCGGACGCGTATCGTCGCTTCGTGCTCGACCATCAGGCGGTCAAGCGGCGCGGTACGCCCGCCGACATCGCCGCCACGCTCGCCTTCCTCGTCTCGGACGAAGCGGGCTTCATCACCGGCCAGACGCTCAACGTCGATGGCGGCTGGATCATGCAGTGAGAACGTCCATGGGAATTCTGCACGGCTATCGCGTGCTCGATTGCTCGATCGCGATGGCGGGGCCGTTTGCGGCGCAACGGCTGGGCGATCTCGGCGCCGACGTCGTCAAGATCGAGCCGGTGACGGGCGAATGGCAGCGCTTCGCTTCGGCCGGCGGTGCGCGCGGCAATCGCATCAACGTGTCGTTCCTGTCGCTCAACCGCAACAAGCGCTCGCTGGCGATCGACCTCAAGGCGGCCGAAGGCAAGGCGGTGCTGCTCAAGCTGGTCGCCGAGGCCGACGTATTCATCCAGAATTACCGGCCGGGCGTCGCCAAGCGGCTCGGCGTGGATTACGCCACGCTGTCGGCGATCAACCCGCGGATCGTCTATGTGTCGATGTCGGGCTATGGCGAGAGCGGCCCCTATGTCGACCGGCCCGGGCAGGATCTGCTGCTGCAGGGCCTCTCGGGCGCGATGCTGTCGGCCGGACGCGAAGGCGATCCGCCGCAGCCGGCCGGCCAGTTCCTCGCCGATGCCGTCACTGCCTATACCGCGTTCGAGGGCGTGCTCGCCGCCTTGCTCCACCGCGAGCGCACCGGCGAGGGGCAACTGGTCGAGGTCAACATGCTCGACGCGGTGACGACCTTCCAGATGCAGGAACTGTCGGTCCACACCGTCGGCGGCAAGCCGCAGACCCGATCGGCCGAGCCGCACGCGCACAGCTATATCCGCGCGCCATACGGCGTGTTCGAGACTGCCGACGGCCATATCGTCATCGCCTTCGCCAGCCTGGCGGGGTTCGGCGCGCTGATCGGCGAGCCGAGCTTCGCGGGCATGGACGACGAGACCGACAGCTGGACGCAGCGCGACGCGATCTTCGCCGCCACGCGGCTGCGGATGAAAGCGCGCACCACCGCCGCGTGGCTAAACCTGCTGCTGCCCGCCGGAATCTGGGCCGGGCCGGTGCACGGCTATGCCGAACTCGTCGCCGACCCGCAGATCGCGCACAACGGCACCTTCATTGAATATAATCATCCCAGCGAAGGCCGCATCAAAGCGCCAGGCTTTCCGATCCGCTTCTCCAAGACGCCGTCCAGCATCGAGCGGGGGGCGCCGCAGATCGGCGAGCATAGCCGCGAAGTGCTCGCCGAAGCGGGGTATGATGCCGCCGCGATCGACGCGCTGCTCGCAAGCGGCGCGGTGAAACAGGACGGATGACCTATCGCGGCCTGACCTTGGATCATCCTCGTGGCTATCGTGCGATCGAGGCGGCGTCGCGGCGTTTCGACGATCTCCCGGCTGGCCATATCGCCAGCCGCCAGCCCGGAGCGGAACGATGACCGACCAGATCCTCTTCACGATCGACGGGCATGTCGCCACGATCACGCTCAATCGCCCCGAAAAATACAATGCCGCCACGCCGGAAATGTCGAAGGCGATCATTGCCGCAGCCGCGGCCTGCGACGCCGACCCGAACGTGCGCTGTGTGATCCTGACAGGCGCCGGTCCCAAGGCATTTTGCGCCGGATCGGACATCACGACGCTCGACGATTATGCGACGCCGTGGGATTTCCGCAACCGCGCCGATTATTGCGACGCGATCCACACGTTGCGCACGCCGAGCATCGCCGCGATCAACGGCCATGCGCTCGGCGGCGGTCTCGAAACCGCTTTGTCGTGCGACATTCGCATCGCGTCCACCAATGCGCGTTTCGCCGCGCCCGAAATCAAGCTCGGCTGGATCGGCGGCGGCGGCATGGCCGCGCTGCTGAGCCAGGCGATCGGCCAGTCCAACGCCGCGCTGCTGCTACTGACCGGCGACCCGATCGATGCCGCGCGTGCGCTTGAGTGGGGGTTGATCAGCGAAGTGCTCGCGCCCGACGACCTGATGCCGCGCGCGCGCGCGCTGGCCGAGACGATCGCCAGCCGCGCACCGATCGCGGCGGAGACGGCGAAGGCCAATCTCCACGCCGCGGTGTCGCTGCCGCTCGACCAGGCGATGGCGTACGAACGCGATCTCCAGGCGATCTGCTTCGCCACCGACGACGCGCGCGAAGGCCGTGCCGCCTTCGCCGAAAAGCGCACACCCGTCTTCCACCGCCGCTGAGGCCTTTCCCAAACGACCGATATCGCCTTCGACCCCGCCGAAGTGACGCCGGCGCCGCCGTTCAAGAGCAATTTTGCGACCTGAATCCCGGTCGCCCGGCAAATCCAAGCGAACGCTGGCCTCGGACGTCCCACCGCGCCAGCGCGTCAGGCACAAAAAAGCCCGCCAACTCCTTGAGCTGGCGGGCTTTTAATGGTGGGCGTGGCAAGGATTGAACTTGCGACCCCTGCGATGTCAACACAGTGCTCTACCACTGAGCTACACGCCCACGTCGCTACGGCGATGCCTAGCGAGGGGCGGGCTTTAGCGAAGGCTTTGCCGCCGCGCAAGCGTCGCGAGCGCGCGGATCAGATATTGTCGCTCACCCGTTCGCGTTCGAACATGCGATCGACCTCCAGCACCAGATCGCGCAGGTGGAACGGCTTCGACAGGACGCGCGCCTGCGGCATCGTCTTGCCTGCTTTCAGCGTGACCGCGGCGAAGCCGGTGATGAACATCACGCGCAGATCGGGCGCCATCTCGCCCGCTTTCTGCGCCAGTTCGATGCCGTCCATTTCGGGCATCACGATGTCGGTCAGCAGCAGATCGAAATGCTCGGTCTCGAGCAGCGGAATCGCCGCCGTGCCGCGATCGACCGCCGCCACGGCATAGCCCGAGCGCTCCAGCGCACGAGTGAGGTATTCGCGCATCACGCGATCATCCTCGGCGAGCAAAATCCGTATCATGCCAAAATCCCGCACGGGCGACCGTGTTGCCCTCTCGGCTTTCCTATGCGCGAACGCTTTAAGATTTTCCAGCCGGATCGCCGTTTGCTTGTGCTAGAACGTCCGTAATGGCCTCTCTTGCTCCTTCGTTCGAACGGTATGGCGACAATCCGCCGGCGAGCCCCGTCATCCTCTCGGTACCGCATGCCGGACGCGATTATCCGGCGGCATTGCACGCATTGCTGCGTGTGCCGCTGGCGGCGGTCACCGTGCTCGAGGATCGCCATATCGACGCGGTGGCACTCGCCGCGCACGGCCGCGAGACGATGCTGGTGCAGCGCCGCGCGCGCGCCTGGATCGACCTCAACCGCTCCGAGCAGGAACGCGATCCGGCAATCGACGAAGGTGCCGCCTGGACGGCGCAGCCGCTCGCCACCGCGAAGTTGCGCGGCGGCCTCGGGCTGGTGCCGCGACGGGTGGCGGGGTCGGGCGAACTCTGGCGGCGGCGAATGGGAGCATATGACGTCGCCGCGCGGATTCGCGACGACTACCGCCCCTATCATGCCGCGCTGGGCGCCGCGCTGGCGGCGGCGCGTGCGCGATTCGGGACGGCGGTGCTCCTCGACTTGCATTCGATGCCGACGCTAGGGGCGGACCGGCCGGAAATCGTGCTGGGCGATCGTTTCGGGCGCAGCGCTGCGGCGCGCTTCGTCGATGCGATCGCGGCGGTCGTGCAAGCCAGCGGCCACGACGTCGCGCGCAACGCGCCTTATGCCGGCGGACATATCCTCGATACGCAAGCAAAACCCGCTGCGGGCGTGCATGCGATTCAGATCGAATTCGACCGGACGCTGTATCTCGACTCGGCGGGGGATCGCCCGGGGGACGGGTTGCCCGTGGTTGCGCAGATGCTGCGGCGAATCATCGATGCGGTGGCGGACGAGGCGATGACCGGGGTCGCGCTGGCCGCCGAATAAAAAAACCACCGCGTGCTGAGCACGCGGTGGCCAAGGTTCAGGGAGGAGGCGCCCTGAAAGGGCGCCGCGCGGTCCCGCGAAAGGGGGGAACACGAAACCGCGTACGAGTGATATAGGTTGGGCCTTTTGGGGCTTCAAGGGCAAAATCACGCCCGATACAGATCGTTACAATTGAAAGCGTGATCGTGGACCAGATACGGAACCGCCCGCGCTAAACCGTTCATCTAGAGGGAGAAATGCGCCAGTGCAGGCAGGCCCCCGATGAATGTCCGCGTTTTCAGCTCGCTCCAATGCGTGCTTCCCCGGCGAACGCCGGGGAAGCGATGAGAGCGGGGGCTAGATCTTCGATTCAGCGTCAGTTGATCAGCTGCGGGACCGGCGCCTTGCCCAGCTTCACTTGGCGGTCGAAAATCTGCGGCAGCGTCGAGAGCGAGAAGAGGTGCGCGTACAGCAACGGCAGCAGGCCCGACTTCTGGATCTTGCGCAACTGGTCGCCGCGCAGCTCGTTGAGCTTCTCTTCGTTGATCATCTGGAAGCCGCGATAGACGAACGGCTTGTCATTGCCTTCGACCTGCAGCGTGACTTCGCCTTCCATCAGCAGGCCGAGTTCACGAATCTCCGTCATGAAGTTCGCGGTGCGCGCGCCGGCCTGCTCGAACTGCTCGTTGAAGCTGAGCACGTTCTGGACGATCTCGGTCGGCTTGCCGTCGGCGAACAGCGCCTCGCCATCCTCGAACGCGCCGATCGCCTCGCCGGTCGGGTCGAAGCAGAGCGACAGCTCGTCGGCATCGGGGCGCAGCCGTGCGAGCATGAACGGATAGCGGCGCACATAGGCCGGCACATAGACCTGGTCCTCGGTCAGCTTGCCGTCGTCGCCGATGAAGACGTTGACGCCTTCGTTGAGGCCCATCAGCGCGATCGGGATCGCATCGTCGCCGCTGGTGAAGACGATCGGCAGCGTGCGCTGCGCTGCGACGAATTCGTCGACCGTGATCGGGATGGCATGCTGGCCGACCAGGAACGCCGCGCGGTCGAGCTGGCGCATCTTGAAGGCGGCATGGGTTTCGCTCGAAAGCGGCTCGAGCGCGTTGTAGAAGAGCGGAAGCGATTGCGGCGCGCTGGCCATCGGGATTCTCCATCGAACGTAAAAGCGCTGCGGTTGCTACGCGGATGGTCGCTGGCTCTATGGTGCGCCGGTGTTTTCCGCAAGACCGAGGAGCTTGCCGGGATTCATCAACCCCAGCGGATCGAGCCCGGTCTTGATCGCGCGCAATGCCGCCATGCGGGCAGGTGACGAAAGCCGCGCAAGCTCGGCGCGCTTCATCTGGCCGATCCCGTGTTCGGCCGAGATCGAGCCGCCCGCCGCGACGACGAGATCGTGGACGAAGCGCGTGACGCCGGGCGCATCCTCGGCATACCAGCGCGCCGAGTCGACGCCAGCGGGCGCGCGGACGTGGAAATGGACGTTGCCGTCGCCGAGATGGCCGAAGGCGGTGGCATGGCTGCCCGGGAAGCGCGCTTCGGCCGCGGCCGCCGCCTCGACCATGAAACGCGGCATCGTCGCGACCGGAACCGAAATGTCGTGCTGGACCGCCGGGCCGCTGGCGCGCTCGGCCTCGGACAGCGAATCGCGGATCCGCCACAAGGCATCGGCTTGCGCCTCGGATGCGGCGATCGTCGCGTCGGCGACCTGGCCATCGGTGAGCGCGGGGGCAAGCAAGCGTTCGAGCAGCACGCCCGGCGATTCGGCGGCGGGATCGGTCGCGACCGACTCGATCAGCACGTGCCAGCGATGCGTGCCGGCCAGCGGCGCGCGCGTGCCCGGAATGTGCGCGAGCACTTGCGCCAGCGAATCACCCGAGACGATCTCGAAGCTCTCGACCGTATCGGTCTGCCGCTCGATCCGCCGCAGCAGCGCCAGCGCGGTTTCGGGGTCGGCTAGCCCGACCCACGCCACCGCGCGCTGCGCCACCGCCGGATAGAGCCGCAAGGTCGCCGCGGTGAGGATGCCAAGCGTGCCCTCCGCGCCGATCAGCAGATGGTCGAGATCGTAGCCGCGATTGTCCTTCTTCAGCGCGGCGAGCCCGTCATGGATCTCGCCATTAGGCAACACCGCCTCGACGCCAGCGACCAGCCCGCGCATCGTGCCGAAGCGCAGCACTTGCGTGCCGCCGGCATTGGTCGAGGCCAAGCCGCCGATCGTTGCGCTGCCGCGGGCGCCGAGCGTCAGCGGGAAGCGCATGCCCTGCGCTTCGGCCGCGGCGTGGAGATCGGCGAGGATCACGCCGGCTTCCGCCACGGCGAGCCCGGCGGCTGGGTCGATTGACCGAATCCGGCTCATCCGGCGCAGCGACACGATCAGCGCCGAGCCGTCCGCCGGCGGCGTCGCCCCGCCGACCATCGAGGTATTCCCCCCTTGCGGCACCAGCGGGACGCCATGTTCCGCGGCGAGGCGGACGATCGTCGCGACGCCGGCGGTACTGTCAGGCGAAAACAGCGCTGCGCTGCGGCCATGATAGCGCCCGCGCCAGTCGTTGAGCCACGGCGCGATATCGCTCGCGTCGGTCGTCACCGCCTTGACGCCAAGTGCCGATCGCACCGCGTCGATGAGGCTGGTCTGGCGCGGCGTGGGCTGTATTGTGGTCATTCCTGCGCCTCTACCACCTGCCTGTCCCCGTCGCCAATTCATCCGCTGTTCAAGCCTTCCTGGTATTCCCGCGTATCCATGCCCAATCTGGCCTTCCCTTCCGCAGTGTTGCTTGCGCTCGCCCCGGCTGCTTCGGCCGAGGTGGCGCAGATCGACGGCACGCAACTGGCGCAGCTGACGATCCACCAGCGGATCGTGATCCGCATTCCGCGCGTACTGGGCGGACGGCGCGACCAGCGATCGGAGCCGGTCGAACAGCGCTGGGCGGAGAAAAAGGGCCCGAAATGCGTGCCGATGGCGGCGCTGGAGGGCGCGGTCATCACGGGTACCGACAGCGTCGATCTGATCGTCGCCGACGGGACGCGGCTGCGCGCCCGATTCGACGACGATTGCCCCGCGCTGGATTTCTATTCCGGCCTGTACGTCAAGGGAACGTCGGACGGAATGATCTGCGCCGATCGCGACTCGATCCGCGCGCGATCGGGCAGCACGTGCAAAATCGACAAGTTTCGGCGGCTTATCGCCAAACGCTGACCGCGTTCGTGGCCTTTTTCTTGACATTCTCGCCTTGATCGGCAAGCGCTCTGCCGGCACGCGGGCGCTTTCGCCCCAGCGCTTTTTCCGGACACCGCATGACTTTTGCCGATCTCGGCCTCTCCGACGAACTCCAGCGCGCGGTCAACGAGTCCGGCTATACCGAGCCGACTCCGATCCAGGCGAGCGCGATCCCCTCGATCCTGATGGGGCGCGACCTCGTCGCCGTCGCACAGACGGGCACGGGCAAGACCGCCGCCTTCGTGCTGCCGATGATCGACATCCTCGGCGAGGGCCGGTCGCGCGCGCGGATGCCGCGTACGCTGATCCTCGAGCCGACGCGCGAGCTCGCCGCGCAGGTCGCCGAGAATTTCGAGAAATACGGCAAGTATCACAAGCTCTCGATGGCGCTGCTGATCGGCGGCGTGTCGATGGGCGACCAGACCGCCGCGCTCGAAAAGGGCGTCGACGTCCTGATCGCCACGCCGGGCCGGCTGATGGATCTGTTCGGGCGCGGGAAAATCCTGCTGACCGGCTGTTCGATGCTGGTGATCGACGAGGCCGACCGGATGCTCGACATGGGGTTCATCCCCGATATCGAGGAAATCTGCACCAAGCTGCCCAAGCCGCGGCAGACGCTGCTGTTCTCGGCGACGATGCCGCCGCCGATCAAGAAGCTGGCCGACAAGTTCCTCGACAATCCCAAGACGATCGAGGTCGCGCGGCCCGCCACTGCGAACGTCAACATCAAGCAATGGCTGGTGCATGTCACCGCCGCGAAGAAGCGCGACCGGCTGATCGAGTTGCTGCGCGCGGAAGACGTCAAGACCGGGATCATCTTCTCGAACCGCAAGACGACGGTGCGCGAGCTCAACAAGGCGCTGCAGCGCGCCGGCTTCGCGTCGAGCGAGATCCATGGCGACATGGAGCAATCGCAGCGCATCGCCGAGCTCGACCGCTTCAAGAAGGGCGAAGTCAGCATCCTGGTCGCGTCCGACGTGGCGGCGCGCGGGATCGACGTGAAGGGCGTGAGCCATGTGTTCAATTTCGACGCGCCGTGGCACCCCGACGATTACGTCCACCGCATCGGGCGCACCGGGCGCGCCGGCGCAACGGGGATCGCCTTCACCTTCGCGACGCCGGACGACGTCGAGAATATCCAGAACATCGAAAAGCTGACCGGTCTGAAGATCGAGCGTTACGAGGCGGACGCGCCGACCGCCGCCGCGGCGGACGATAGCGACGCGCCGCGCGCGCCAGCCAAGGGGCGTCGTCGCCCCAAGGCCGCGGGCAAGGCCGATGCGGCACCGGTCGACGATGCGGCAACGCCCGTCGCTGCGTCGGCGCCGGTCGAGGCCGAACGCCCTGCCCGCACCCCCCGCCCGCCGCGCACCGCGCGTCCGCCGCGCGAGGAGCGCGCGGTGAGCGACGCGGCGCCAGTGCAGGAAGAACAGCCGGCGCGCGACGAACGTCCGGCGCGCGCGGCACGCCCGCCACGCGAAGAG
>CAXTEO010000023.1:0-49822 GCA_964243205.1 uncultured Sphingomonas sp. | reverse complement strand
ACTTCATATCCTTCTTCGGTGGCGGGCTCCGTCAGTCCTTCGACGAGCGCGCGAACTTTTGGCGTAAGGCTTTTCAGATTCATGTGGGGTACCAATGGAGTGAGTTCCCTGCGCGCAACGAAGCCATGCGCTAAAGGCTCCGACAATGGGGTGAATGTCGCTGCGAAGCGTCGTTGGCAGACCGGGCCCTGCATATTCCCTCGGACAATCATTAAGCTTGCCACATCTGCGGCGGCCAACGAGCGGACGTCACTTCGCGACTGAGGCGCCGTCGTGTGCCGGGATGCCATCTGCGTCGAACTGAGATTGTCTGACGTTGCGGCAATCGCGGGAGAAATCGGCAGCGGCTACGCACGTATCCAAACGCTTGCTTCGTTCCGCCGCGTGCGCGGTGTAATGCGCAACGCTTTTTGCATCAGAACAAGCGGACAAAGCGATAAGCCCCGAAAGGACGATGACCATTCTCATTTAATGCGTTTCGCACCCGTATCGATGATTCGCAATGATCCCGCTCAACGTTCGCTGTCGCGGAGCACGGCTACAGGCTCGACCATTCGCTCTCGGCATCGTCGATGGCTTGGAAGACGTCGCCATCGGCCTGCTGTGACCGCAAATGCGCGCGGACGGCCTCCGGGTCACCATCCTTGGGAAAAGTGCGATCGCCGCGCGCGGCGAACGCCAGATCGTCAACCCAGTCGCCACGATCCTTCTGGGCGAGGAGCCACCGACCGAAGGGTTCACGCTTCTGCTCGTAGCGGTCAGTCACGCCGCTTCACCTTTCCATTCCCGCTCCGCCTCATCGACCGCCTTGTAGACGTCGCCTCGAGCGCCCTGCGCCTTCAACCACGCTCGCACTTCGTCTGAGCTCGCGTCCCGCGGAAACTTTGGACTGTCGCGAGCTATGAAGGCGAGTTCGTCCGTCAGGGTGTATTCTTCGTGCTTGGCGAGCAGCCAGCGCCCAAAGGATTGGCGTGGCGTTGAGGCGGTCTCGGTCATGCGGTCCTCACGATTCGAATCGTTGATCGCGATATATACGCCTCGTGCTTTGTTCTCACAATGTTCTTGCCGAATTGCCTGTCGCGGACGATGGGGGCAAAGATGGTCGGCCTTATCAAAACCTTGACGGATCTGCGGCGGATCGAGGCCGCGGTGCGGGTGACGTGCAACGCGTGCGGCCACGTGCGGATGATCGACCGCGAGGTGCTGATCCAGCACTGCCACTTCCACCGATTTAGCCTGGAATGGGACGCGGTATGCTCGAGCCTGCCGTGCTGGAACGCCGGGTGCTTGAGCTGGAACACCCGCGTCGAGGCGTTGCCCTTCAGCCAAGACGACGTTGTGCTCCGCCGTAAGCGTGCCGAGACGATCCTGATGAACCTAGCGCTCACTGTGCTGCACGCCGCATCGTATCGGCCGAAACCCGAGCCTATAGCGACGCCAGACGTGCGCCTCGCGCTGCGTGTGCTCTATCCGTACCTGCGCGATCAGGGACCCTTACGCCGGTTCTGGGACAAGGCGGCATCGGACAGGTTCCATGCATGGGAAAACTGCCGCACCGAGTTCTTGGTCATCGCCGCGACGTTGGTGGATCGGGGATTTGCGGTGGATGCGGAGTTTCGCTGATGCCCTTGATCGATGTCAGCGAAGTCAACGATTTCGCCGCTTATGACAGCATTATCGTCGGCATCGTCCCGGGCCCAGCCGACTGAGAGTGCGCCTGCTCCCGCCCGACGTTGGAGCAAACCGTGGCCCTCTACTTCTTCCATACCCAGACTGACACGCGCGAGACGGATAGCGAGGGGACTGAGTTCGCCACTCCGCTTGAAGCGCGGGCCGAAGCCATCGTCACTTGCGGTCACATGATGAAGGACGCGGCGGAGAGCTTTTGGGGAAGCCGCCCTTGGAGCGTGACCGTCACGGACGCCAACGGGCTCATATTGTGGGAGCTTTCTATGGACGGCTTCGCTTCCGCCGGCGCTGGTCATCTCGGCTGAGGCCTGCTATTTCTCGTCCCGCCGCGTCGGAAACACCGGCCCGCGCACGGTCATGCGATCAGCCGCATACGGCTGCTGCAGCGCCACGACATCGTCATAGCTGCCGCGCAACCATCGTTCGTGATCGGCCAGCTCGAGGACGGTGATCATAGCCTTGGGATGGATCGGCGCGACGAGCTCGTTCGGGTCGCACGTCACCATCGTGAAGCCGTTGCCCTTAGCGGTCGCTTGCCAGAAGCCAGCGACCGCGAACAGTGGCTGGTCGATCACCTGAAACCACATCTCTCCCTTTAGCGCCTTCTTGCCGTCGCCGAGGTCGTGCGTCTCGGGCGTCCATTCGCAAAACTCGCTTAGCGGGACGAGGCAGCGATTCTCGGGCTTGGCCGCGAGAGCGCGCCATTGCGACAAGCCTAGATTGCGGACGTTCGTCATCGGCCAGGCCGCGCCACCGCCGAGGACATCCCACGACATGACGTCGAGGCAGCGACCGCGGTTCGTCTGGCGTACCACGTAGGCCCGGCTGCGCGGCATCAGCTCGACCGGGTTGAACCGATTGTCGATCGGCCGATCGACGCCGAACACCGTGCCGAAATGGGTGTGGAGCGTCTCGGGCTCGTAGCTGTTGCGGGCGCGGTTACACATCCGGTGACGCTGCCGAACTGGATCGGCGATGTCGAGTCAGGGGCGTGGATGTCCGAGCACCAAAGCGCGGGCGATGCTCCGTGATCTCGCTCAATCAAAATAAAATGTGGAGTCGATTATCTAACTTATGTTAAATATCGCGTGGCAGCGATCTTCGGCTAGCGAGTCGGTGTCGGAAGTACGAAATGCTTCCCGCTAGGAGCCGTGAGGGCTTTATCGTGTCCAGCATTCGAGATCGAGCATATTACCGTCGACGCGAGTTGGAAGAGCGTGATCGCGCGTTAAAAGCGGACGCTTCGATCGCCTTCATCCATGTGGAATTGGCAGATCACTATGCCGAGTGTGCGCGCGGAGAGCATCAATCTGGTAGTGCACCGCGACCTGAACGCATTCTGGTCACGACGCGCGTGCAAGTCGAGATAGCAGCGGCCGGATTCGACGATGCACGCACTCTCGCGGTCGCTGCCGCGCAAAGCATGATAGTATCCGAAGGCAGGCAAGGCCGCTGGACTCTGGGTTGGGCAATCGACATCACTGATGATGACGGCGCGCTGTTGGCAACCCTGGAGTTTTCGGACGCGGATGTGATGGCTGGATCTTCTTAAGCCTGAAATTGTGTTCTGTCAGGATGTCGGCCGCAACTCGGTCGGGATCGTCAACACAACGTCACGCGGCTGCCCATTGCGCATAAAATGCACCTTCATCGAGGTGTCTGCCCTCAGTTTGCCGTGCCAAGTCTGCTAGAATATGAAGCGGGCAGCCCTGAAAACTAATGTATCTCAGTGACATCAACCATTGTGGCATGTGACGGTCGAACGTCCTGTCGAGGCCGGGTAACCGCATCTTGTCGATATGAGCTCTCCCAAGTGAAAGCCGGCGCCAAGCAAAACTTTGTGTAAATTCTCGCTAAAATGCCAACCCGCTCTGGATCTATACCGATTTGGTTGTCAGTTCGGCATCGGTTCGGACTTTCTCAACTACCGCCTTGCATCTCGGCGTTGATATCTTAGGCTAAAGGCTCGCCGGATAGTCCGGCGTCGAGGCTTGAGAACCTCGCTTGAGGAATGGACGCCGGCGCGGAGTATCGTGGCCGGGTGGCCGATGCGTATGTCCAGGTCGCTTGCGGCTAAAGGCAACGGCGCGTGCTCAAGCGCGTTCTCAACACCCGGCTCACGTCGGCCGCCTCGATTGTTGCGAGGTGGTCCGTGAACGATTTTCTGAACGATGGCTGTCCCCTGTCCGGACGATCCGGGGCGATGCCGTGAAGCCGATCCTTGATGCGGCCGGCGCGGCCGGCGCGATCCCGATCGGGGAGGGGCAATCGTTGCCGCCGGACGATCGTGCGGACCCGATCCGGCGTTCCTCGCTCGACATGCTGTTTCGCACGGAAGCGCCGAAGCTGCTGCGCAGGTTCGCAAGACGCGCGGATCGCAACGACGCGCAGGATCTTGTCCAGGATTGTTTCGTCCGGCTGGCGCGCATGCCAGCAGAGGCGCGCGAGGAGATCGCGACGCCTGAAGCCCATCTGAACGCTGTCAGCCAGAATGTCCTGCGCAACCGCGCGCGTGCAGCGTTCCATCGCTCGGTCGTGGTGCAGGATTGCGAGGCCGCCGATCGCGTGTCGATCGACATCACCGCCAATCTGGAAGCACGAGACATGCTAAAGCGGCTCGACGCCGCTATGGTGAAGCTGGACCCGAAGACTCGCGAGATATTCATGGCGCTTCGACTTGATGGCGTGACCTATGCAGAGATGGCTGAACGCATGGGGCTCAGCGTCAAGGGCGTCGAGTGGCATATGAGTAAGGCGCTTGCCGTTCTGCACCGCGCCGCGGGCCATCGATGAGCAACCCTGACGAGGCAACAAAGCGCGCTGCGCGCATCGATGATGAGGCGCGCGAATGGCTGGTTCGCCTGAGAGGCGATACTGCGCTTCATCGCGACGCCTTTGAGGAATGGTATGTCACCGATCCCGAGCATGCCGACGCTTATGATCGCCTGCTCTTGACGTGGGAGGCGAGCGGACGGCTATTGCGCGCGGGCGATCGGCAGACAGCGCCCGCTAGAACATCGCGCGGTTGGCGAGCGGCGATAGGGGCGCTCGCCGTGCTCCTGCTGGTCGGCGTCGGGATCGGCGTTGCCACCCTGGCAGGATTCGGCCGAACCCCGGCGAACGCGTTCTCGATCGAAACCAGGGTCGGCGAGATCCGCACCGATCAGCTTGCCGACGGGACTCGCGTCACGCTCGACACCGATAGCCGCGTGGAAGGCGTGTTCACCGCGTCGCGCCGCGAGCTGCGCCTCGTGCGCGGCCGCGCCCGCATCGCGGCCGCCAGCGATCCCGATCGTCCGCTGCAGCTCGCGGTCGCTGACGCCAGCATTGACGCCGGACGGATCGTCGACGTTGCAAGCCGCGATGGCCAAGCGACCGTCGCGATGGTCGCTGGTGCCGGCGCTGTATGCCAGGGCAATATATCGGTGCCCGTCCCGGCGGGTGAGATCGTATCGATTGTGAGTGCCGGGCAGATCAATGCGCCGACAGCGTTGCGCGAATCCGACACCCGCTGGCCAACCGGCATGCTGTCATTCGATGATGCACCGCTCGGCGAAGTGGTGGCAGAGGCGAACCGCTACAGCGCGACGCGGATAGTGCTTGCCGGCAGCGGCGTGGCCGCGCTCCGCTTCAGCGGTACGTTCCGTGCCGGCGACGCGAAGACCCTCGCGCGCATGGTGTCCGCCGCCTTTTCGTTGAGCGTGTCGAACGGTGACAACGGCAGTCTTGTGCTGAGGCAGACACCAGCCCAAAAATAAATTCCCAGGGTTTTGCCGCCGTCAGGTTTCACCCCCTGTGGACGATGCCGGATTCACGCGCATCGCCGCGGGGAAGGATGCATGCGTCTAAGGAAGAATTTGCGGTCGTCGACCACTTCGATCGTGCTCACGTTGATGGTGTCGGCAGCATTGCCCGCCAGCGCCAAGGATCGCGCAGTCTACCATTTGCCGGCCCAGCCACTTGGCGCCACGTTGCGGGCGATCGCGACACAGTCGGGTCGCAGCATCATCGCGCCGGCTGACCTCCTTCAAGGCAAGACGGCGACCGTGATCGACGGCAGCCTGTCGGTCGATGATGCGATCGCCGCCGCTCTGCAAGGCAGCGGCCTCAAGGTACGCCGGGTGGCAGGGAGCTTCGTCGTCGAACGCGACCCCGGCAACGCGCAGCCGGGGTCGGCGCAATCCGCCGGCGATATCGTCGTCACCGGATCGCGCATTCGCGGGAGCAACGTCCCGTCAACGGTCATTGCCCTGACAGCTGAGGCGATGCGCGACGCAGGGCGCACCGATCTGGGTGCCGTGGTCCGCGCCATCCCGCAGAGTTTCGGGGGAGGGCAAAATCCCGGCATCGGCAGCAACGTTCCTACGGCGAGCGGCATCGATGTCAGCGGTGGATCGACGATCAACTTGCGCGGCCTTGGCAGCGACGCGACGCTCACGCTCGTCAACGGACACCGGCTCGCCTACAATGCCTCGCGCCAGAGCGTCGACGTCTCCGCCATTCCGATCGAGGCCGTCGATCGTCTCGAAATCGTGCCTGACGGGTCGTCGGCCATCTACGGCTCCGATGCCGTCGCGGGCGTCGCCAACATCATCCTAAAACGCGACTATCGCGGTCTCGAGGTGGGCGCGCGGATTGCCGGCACGACCGATGGCGGCGGATTCGAACAGCAATATGACGTGCTCGGCGGCACGACCTGGGCCGGCGGCGGTGTGCTCGTCACCTATGATTACGGCGACACATCCGCGCTCCTGTCGGATCAGCGCTCCTACACGAAGGGAAGCGCGACCGGGTTGAGCCTGCTGCCCGCGATGCGGCGCCATAGCGCGCTCGTCACTGGTCACCAGGCGCTGACCGACACGCTCGAATTCACGCTCGACGCCCTCTTCAACAGCCGGTCGAGCTATCAGCAATCGCCCGCTAATGCCAACGGTGACTTTGCCGAAAGCAGCCAATTCTATTCGGCGCTCGACCGCTCCTGGGCGCTCGCGCCATCGCTCGTTTGGACGCTCGGCGGCGGTTGGCGATCCACATTCTCGGCGAGTTACGGCAAGGAGCGCGTCGACGTTTCCAATGTCAGTTGCGCCGGCGCGGTCTGCGACCCCGCGAGCGCGGGCTATTATCGCAATACCGAGCGCTCGGTAGAGGCGAGCGCGGATGGACCGCTCTTCGCATTGCCCGGAGGGAACGCGAAACTGGCTCTGGGAGCGGGCTATCGCGGCGTTGATTTTCGCCGGGACGATGGCCCGGGGGGCGCCGCCAATACGGCCCACGCGCAGGATAACCATTTTGCGTATGGCGAGCTGAGCTTGCCGCTGGTCGGACCGTCGCAGAACATTCCCCTGATCCATCGCATCGATCTCAATGCAGCGCTTCGCTACGAACGCTATCCCGGGATCGGTGAGGTCGCGACGCCGCGGCTTGGTCTGGTCGTCGCGCCCACGCCCGATTTCAGCGCGCGGGCGAGTTGGGGACGATCGTTCCGCGCGCCGACGCTTTTCCAGCAATATCAGCCAGGGGTCGTCTATCTCTATCCGGCAGCCCCACTGGGTGGGGCGGGCCTCCCGGCGACCGCCGCAACACTGCTCAAGCTCGGTGGCAATCCTGGTCTCAAGCCGGAACGGGCCTCCACCTGGTCGGCCGGGCTCGACATTCACCCCCGCGCGCTCAAGGGCGCGCGGCTGCAGGTGACCTATTTCAACGTCGATTATCGAGATCGCATCGTGGTCCCGATCACGTTCCTCAATCAGGCGCTGAGCAATCCGATCTATGCCGGGCAAGTGACGCGGTCGCCGACGGCGGCAGCACAATCCGCTGTAACCGCCGCCGCGTCGACCTATCTCAACTTCACCGGCAATCCCTATGACCCGTCCTCCGTCGTGGCGATCGTCGACAATGCCAACCTCAATGCCGGTCGGCAACGCGCGCGCGGCGTCGATATTCTGGCGGAAGACACGATCTGGCTCGGGCAGGACCAGCAGCTCCGGTTATCCGCGAATGCCAGCTATCTGGAGAGCGATCAGCAACTGAGTGCGGCTCAGCCGCTGACCGAACTCGCCGGCAGCATCTTCAACCCGCCGCGCTGGCGAGGCGCTGCCACCGCAACTTGGTCGCTCAAGGATTTGACGGTGACCGGGGCGGTCTATCGGATCGGCAGCGTGGCGGACGTGCGAGAAACGCCCGCTGTCACCGTGCGCGGCATGACGACGTTCGATCTGACTGCGAGGTACGCCGTTCCCCGCGGCCGAGGCGTCCTGGGCGGCGTGCGCGTGACGGTGTCGGCGCAAAATCTGTTCAATGCAAAGCCCGACACGATCGCGATCGATGCCGGTTACGAAGCGCCGTACGATTCGACCAACTACTCGCCCTTGGGCCGACTGCTGAGCATCGCGCTGTCCAAATCATGGTGAGAGCCTGGCCGATCCTCGCTGCGCTGGCGGCGGCGCTCACGCCGATGGCCGCGCAGGCCAGCTGTGAGACCTTGTTGCCGGCACCGCAGCGCGGTGCGCATCCCGTGCGCGCCGAGGACGTGGCCCGCCTGCGCGACATTGGGGTCTCCGAGGTGCTGACCTATGAGCCAAGCCCGCTCGCGGTGTCGCCGGACGGTCGGCGCGTCGCATTCGTGTTGTCCCAGGGCGATCCGGATGCGGATCTTTATTGTCGCGGCCTGGTCATCGTCGATCTCGTCGGTGGTGAGCCGCCGCGCCTCATCGATCGTGGCGGCACGCTGATCACGTCGGTCGATCCCTTTCGCGGGCACCTTGTTCCGGACGGTGCCCAGACCACCATCCAGCCGGCATGGTCGCGCGATGGAGGCTATATCGCCTACCTTCGCCGTGACGGGAGCACGACGCAATTGTGGGTGGTCGATCTGGTGGGCGGTGCGCGCCATGCCGTGACCAACGCGCCAGTCGATGTCGACGCCTTTGCCTGGACAGCCGACGGCCGCGGCTTGGTCTATTCGACTCGGCCCGGCTTGGCCGCGGCATCGGCCACGATCGATGCGGCGAGCCGGACCGGCTGGCTCTACGACGCGGCCATGTCGCCCGATTATGGCCCGCGCCCGCAATTGCCTGCGGGCATCGCTAGCGTCGCACGCGTCGTCGCGCCGGACGGCGGGGGCGACCGCCTCGCGACATCGACCGAACGGGCAACGCTGCCGGGCGGGAATAATCTCAGCGCGGCCGCGCCTGACGGACGTCCCATCACCGCCAAGCCGACCAGTGCGCGTCCGTTTGCGGCGACGGAAATGGCGATCGGCGAGGGCGCGTCGCAAGTCGTCTGCCACGCTGAGCCTTGTACCGCGGGCGTGTTCGCTCTGTTCTGGGATCGCACCCACGGACAGATTCTCTTTTTGCGACGCGAGGGGTTCAACAAGGAGATCACCGCGCTGTATAGTTGGGGCGGAGCGAAGGACGCTGCGCCTCGCCATATCCTCTCCACGTCGGACACGCTCCTCGGCTGTACGGCAGCGCCGTCAGCTTTGCTCTGCCTCGATGAAAACGCGACCACGCCGCGGCGGCTGGTGTCGATCGACACCCGGCGCGGGCGATTCCTGCCGATTTTTGATCCCAATCCGGAGGTCGCGGCCTGGCAATTGGGGCATGTCGAGCGACTACGCTTCACCAACAATGTCGGTCTTCCAGCCTGGGGCGATCTCGTGCTGCCCCCGGGATACCGGCGCGGTGAGAAGGTGCCGATGGTCGTGGTGCAATACCATTCGACCGGCTTTCTGCGCGGCGGGACCGGCGATGAATACCCGATCTACGCGCTTGCCGCTCGCGGTTTCGCCGTGCTGAGCTTCGAGCGGCCGGTCTTCTTCGCACAAAGCATTCCGGGTCTCGCCTCGTGGGACACCTTCACCGCCGCGAACGGCAGGAATTGGGCGGAACGCCGCAGTCTCCTGTCGTCGATCGATGCGGGCGTGAAGGCCGCGATCGCAACCGGAGCGATCGATCCGGCGCGCGTTGGGGTCACCGGATTGAGCGACGGCTCGTCCACGGCACGGTTCGCCCTCATCAATGCGCCAGGGCTCTTTCGCGCAGCAGCGATCAGCACCTGTTGTGTCGAAATGCGCACCACGATGACCTATGGCGGCATCGCCTGGGCGGACTCGCTTCGCGCGCAAGGCTATCCACCGGCGACGAACGAGGATTTGAATTTCTGGGGACCCTATTCGATGGTGCTCAACGCCGATCGGATGTCGACGCCCTTGCTCATGCAACTGGCGGACAACGAATATCTGCTTTCGCTCGAGACGGTGACTGCGCTTCGCGAGCACCATCAGCCGTTCGAGATGTACGTCTTACCGGATGAATTCCACATCAAATGGCACCCCGCGCACCGGCTCGCCATCTATCAGCGCAATATCGACTGGTTCGCGTTCTGGCTGCTCGGCGAGACCGACGCCGACCCGGCCAAAGCGGAGCAATATCGGCGGTGGAACGCACTGCGCGACGCATCGTCAAAGACCACCGCCGCCCGACCATGACCGCGCCCATGCCTCGGCATCGACCAGCCGCAGGATACGATTGAAGGCGTACCCGCGTGTCATGGAATTTGCCGACAAGTCCGAAGCCAGTGCCTCGCGATCGACCAGTCCCATCGCGGCGAGCGTGCCATCGAACAGCAGGTCCTGGATCTGCTGACGCCGCGCCTCGAAAATGCCGGCCACGAACGATTCCGGGGTGCCCTTGGACCGCCGGTCGATAATGGCCGGCGGGAGCGCATCCCGGAACGCCTCGCGCACGACCACGCGGTTGTTCCACGGCTCGAACCAAAACCAGCTCGGCACCCGCAGGCATGCCTCCACGACCGGCTGACTGATCAGCGGCGCGATCGACACGACCCTCGGTCGAGGATCCTGGGTCTCGACGAGCCCCTGAATGGGCGGAAGACCCGCGACATAGGAGGCGCTGCCCGGTCCAACGCCGTCCGGGACCAACAGCCAGGGATGCGGCGCGACCTGATCGATCTGTGTTCGCGCGGCCGGCGATAGATAGTCAAGAAGGGGTGGCCGATACGCGCCGGTGGCGCGATGCGCGCGCAGAATGGCACGCAGCGCGACCTTGAGGCGGCTGACGCCTGAAAGCGTCGCCAGAGCGGCGACCTTCGCGCGGAACGCGGGAGACCAGCTTTCGCGCTGCCAGAGTTCCGCCAACGGGGCGGCCGACAGATACGCGTAGAATACGCTGTCGCCGCCGCCGCCGTCGACGATCGCACTCGCAGCCGTCCGAACCGCCGCGGCGTCGGCGAGACGAGTGCTCTCCTGCATGAACGACCGCGCCACCGGGCGCGGTTGTCCTTCGGCCGCGGACACCGTGAGATCGACGCCATTGGCATCGCGTTCCCCGATCTCGAACGGCACCCCGCAGGCCTGGGCAACGAGCTGCGCATAGCGCGATTCGTCGCCGGCATTCGCCGAGATGAAATTCAAGCACGTAAAGTCGCGGCCCGCCTGCGACAGGCTCGCCGCGACGACCGAGGAGTCGATGCCGCCCGACAACAGCAACACCGAACGCGGGTGCAGCGCCGTGCGGGCCGCGACGCTCAGGCGCACCGCGCCGCCAACCCGCGCGCATGCGTCACGCGCATCGACGAGCGCCCCGGGCTTGTCGGCCGTGAATCGCCATGGCGACCAGAGCGCTTCCGATCTCGGCGCTCCCGTTTCCGGCAAGCGCAAAACATCGCCGCCGCGAATCTCGTCGATGCCGGCAAGGCAGGTCGGGCGACCGAGGTAATCGGGGCGGCCGAGATAGGCGGCAAGCCGCGACGGATCGACTCGGCCAGCGATACCATAATGTGCCAGCAAGCCCGGATCGGACGCGGCGCAGAGAATATGCTCGTCCGCATGCCAGAGGCAGGGCAGATCGCCGAACGGCGCTCGAAGGAGATGATGATGACCTTCGGTGTCGGCCAGACAAGCGAGGTAACTTCCCCAATGGGCGTCGATCAGCACGCCGCCGCCCGTGGACGCGACAAGCGCGGTGTCCGCCGGGGAAAGGTGGTCGAGTGGCGCCGTGGCGCCGCATGCGAACAGCGTGCCGACGATGATTCCGTTGGGCCAGGAAATCAGGCGCGCCTTCGGTGCTGCGAACAGCATTGCGCGTGGCGAGATCTGGTGTGCTTTCCAGTCTGATGCCGGCGGTTGAAGCTGCCGCATGCGAGCCATGCCGTCCGTCGAACGCGCGATCATCAGAACGTACCGGTCGCTCATAGCATGAGGATCGGCGTGAAGAGTCGAACCGTATCCGGCTCATCGACAAGCAGTCTTCCCTCGAATTGCACCCAGCAATGCGCGCGGAACGGCTGGACCGCGACACCGATGATCAGGTCCGCGGGCAGACCCGCACCAAACAGTCTCCGTCCCATCGCCATCGATCGTGGCAGGCATTGGTCGAGCGCCGATACCAGTCGGTTGGCGTCCCCAAAGCTGGCCGCGATCCTGTCCGGTGCGTCCCCCTTGCTGGGTCGCATCGTCTCTCGTTGACGCCGCAAGTCCGCGATCGTCGCGGCCAGGCCGCGTCGCTTGATCGCGTGACGCGCGCACAAGACAGCGGCCGCGGCCGAGGCGATGCCCCAGAGTGAGGGTTCATGAGAGATGGCAGGGGTTCGCGACAGCGGAGCCGGCAAGGCCGGGCACAATCGTGGGACCTCGACCGACGAGACCGCTTCGAGCAGGCCGTGTTCGGCCATCGCCTCGATTAGTGGCCGGTCGTCATCGTCCGCTGTCCCTGCCATAAGGCGTGACAGCGCGGCATCGCGTGCGTCGACCAACGCGAAGTAGCGGTCATTTTCGAGATCGAGCAGGATCAACCGGTCGGCGGGTCGGCATGCCGAGATGCCGCGGGCGAATCTATAGCCGGACATGGCGGACTCCAGCGACGGATGGCGCGCGACTTGCGCCGCGCGCCGCCCGATCAGTCGTTGGCCAGGCCGATCTTCTGGACCTCCAGCTTCTCGTCGATACCGGCGCCGGGAACGCCTTTGGTCTCGCTCGACGCGACGCCGAGATCGATCAGATCATCACGGTTCATGACACTCTCCTTCATTGCCGCGGGACTCGCGGTAGATGAAGGCTAGGCCGGGTGACCGGGTATCCGAACTTTATACTTCCGATATATCGCGAATGTTCACGGCCGTTGCGCGACCGGCTCAATTTCGTTGGTACATGGTGTGAACGAGGTCGGCGATCACGCGCATGCGACGGCGATGATAGGTCGCGATCGCGTGAAGGATCGCGGCGCGCGGCGCGTGATCGAGGGCTTCGGCGAAGGATCGTGCTTCGATCTCCAAACCCGTCAGCACCTGAACCTCGGCGATCCGCGCCGTCGCCAGTCGATCGTTCGTCGCCTCGAGTTGCCGCATGAACTCTCCATGGCCGGCGCGCGCGGCGAACACGCCGAACAGCGTTTCGGGTGTCCGCCCCAGACCGACCGGCACGTGCGTCACCGTCTGGCGCTCGCTATCGCGTGGCCAGGCCCCCACAAGCAGGCGCAGCAGCGAGGCGTTCCAGACGTAGAGGTCGCGCAAGCTCGGCTCGGTCACCATCGGCAGATGAAAACCTTCCCCCGGCCTTGTATCGACCAGCCGCTCTCCTGACAGGCGATGCAACGCATCGCGCACCGGGGTCTTGCTCGCGTGCAGATCGTCCGCGAAGCGGGCGGGATCGAGCCGCTCGCCGGGCAGCACCTGTCCTGATAGCAACCGGCGCTTGATCGCCTCGTACACGCGGTCGGCGGTCGCCCCGGCGTTCACCGGAACGGTCCCTGATGACGACCGGCATTGGTCCGATGCGCAATCGGGTGCACGCCCTCCTCCCAAGAAGAGCCTGTCCTCTGCGCGTATGGCGCGCTGCGCCATTCCGGAAAAGCGGACTAGGCGACGCCGAGCGCTTCTTCGAAACTCAGCGTTCCGTCGAACAACGCGCGGACGATCAACGTGCTTCTCTTGTCGACCTCATATCGCTCGCGTGCCCGCCGCAGATGGCGGTCGATCGTGTCCTCGCCGACGCTAAGGATGCGCGCTATTTCCCAATCCGTCTTGCCCCTTGCAGCCCATATTAGACATTCGAGCTGCCGTGGCGTCAGCGTGGGCCGGGTTGGTGCGGAAGCGGCCGCGAGCCGATCGGCGGCACGCCTTAAGGGCGGCACGAGCAGGTCGAGCATCGCGCATTCGCCCGCGCTGAAGGCGCGGATATCGGGCGTCGCGAACGTGCAGGATCCGCGGATGGCTCCCGCACCGCTGGTCGGTACCGTGACCGCGGATTTCAGGCCCATGCGATGGACATGAGCGAGGAGGGCACGATCGCGTCGCGACTGGCGTGCGCGTTGCGCAAGATCACGCCACGCAAAAGCGCGACTGCTGGTGCGGCCCTGTCGGGCGGCCACCGTGGCGATCATCGGGGCGAGGGTATCGAGGAAAGGTCCTTCGCTCGCTGCCAGAATGTGCGCGGCGCCCGACTTGTCGGGCGCGATCAGCACGAACACCGGGCATCCGATCAGATCGGCCACGGCCTGTACCGCCTCAACGAGCGCGGTGCGGCTCGAAATGGCGTCGGCCGCATCGATGAACGCGGCAAGGCTCGCCAGCACGTGCATGGCGGTTCGAGCGCCCGGGCGAAGTCTCAAGCCATCGCGGTCCCCGGGCGCACCCTTTGTCAATTGGGGCGACGCGACGGGTTCTCGGGCCGCCGCCTCACGGTTTGCCAGGGTCGGGTCGCACGACGCTCCATGCAGGTCCGCGTTCCATCGCTTTCAACCTGGAAGCGATGCGCGGTGGATGTTGTCTAAAAATGCGCGGCGATGCCGATTGGCGCGATCCACGTGGCTACGATCGGCTTGCCGGGATCGACCGCGCCGGGGTCATGTGGGAATGGCTTCGACGCGATCCCGATTACATCGCCTGGCACGTCCGGGCGAGCGCTGCGACCCGCGGGCGCGATCCGCGCGCGACCGCCGATCGATGGGGGTTGTATTTTCGCCGAGCAGCCGACCATCGCTGCGCCCGATGCGACAATCATCTGGGGCGCGGCATTCGATCCCACCACGCTACGAGTCGCCGCCGTGCCGGCGGTGGGGTTCGATCGCGCAGACGCGCTCGATCCGGGCGATCTCTCCGGCTGGATGACCATCGTCGCCGAGCCGGACGGCCGCGAGCATGTCGTTTTGTCGGACGGCTGGCGGCACATCCGGCTCGACGTCGATGCGGGAAGCCTCGCGGCAGGCTCGCCGGTCGTACTGCGCTACGATATCCTCGGCCTGGTATCGGCCCAGACGAAGGTCCTGCCGCTGCAGCGCTTCCTGTATCTGTGTCGCCATCACCGCTTCGCACGGACATTGTTCGAGCCCGACCTTGGCATCCCAAGGTCGATCATGTTGCTGCGGGTATATGACGCCGAGCGCGCCGGCGCCTCGCAACGCGAGATCGCACAGGCACTGTTCGGATCGGACACGAATCGCGACTGGCGCGGCGCTGGTGATTCGTGGCGATCGCGCGTCAAGCGACTGGCGCGCGAGGCTCGCGCGATGGCGGCTGGCGGCTACCGAACGTTAATGCGCGCCAAGGCACCGTAGGAAGAGTTAACCGAAACCGGTTCAAAATGAACGACTTGCAACTCGCCAATCAATTGCCGATGGTACCGCATGGACGAGGGCGGTTTCGATCGGCTGACGGAACGTGAGTTCGAAGTACTTCGTCTCGCGGCAGACGGTCTCAAGCCAAAGATTATCGCCGGGAGGGTGGGGCTCTCCGAGCGCACGGTCTACACGCATCTCGGCAATGCCGCGCGCAAACTGGGCGTCTCCGGCCCCGGCGAGGCGGCGGTCGCGCTGGCGCGTCGCGAAGCCCGAGGCGCCTTTGCAAAATCGACTGAGGCAATTTTGCCGGTTGATCGAGGGACGTCGATCCTGATCGATCTGGTGCTCCCAGAAATGAGCGGGAGACGCTTCAATGACCTTCCATTAGCCCAGCGCATCTTTGTCATCGTGACGCGCGCGGCAATTATCGCTTTCACGCTGTTTGCGATCGCCAGCCTAGTCCGCAACGTTGGACAGCTCCTCGCTCACGCCGCCTGAATCACCCTTTTCCTGGCCATTGTTGGCGCGCCGCCTCGCGGCGCGTCCGGAGAGACTTATGCCCAAACCTCGTATCGATTTTGCAGCCATCCGCGGCATCACCGCACGCCTGTCGCCCGCCGAGACCGACCTTCACGGCGCGATCGCGGCCAACGCCGAACTGATGGCGAGCGTCATCCGCGCCGGTGCGCCGATGAACGTGTCGCCACTGGTCACCCACGACATGGTCGTCGCGCTGGCAAGCGCGAACGCCGACCTCGTTACCGGCATGGGCAAAACGATTGCCGTTCATCTGCAATTGGCCGACCTGCGCGATCGCATCGGCCTGCGCACTCTCGATTATGGTGGAGGCCTGTGGAAGGGCGAAGCCGGCATGCTCGCCGACGACGTCGCGACCGATGCCGCAACGAGCCCGGTCAGGCTCGCTGCCACATCTTGACGCGGATGCTTGGGCGCGCCGATGGTTCGGCACCATGCTCTATGTGCTTTTCTACGGCTTTTGGATCATCCAGGCGGCGATCGCCGCCTGGAGTCTCTATGCGGGCGGCCGGTCGGAACGCTGCGCCACGATCATGATGTGTCTGGCAGCGATCCTCACCAACGTGGTCGGCAGTGCCTTCAACACGCATTGGCACAAGCCGCAGCTCGGGGTTCTCGCGGTCGACGTCGCGCTGCTGATCGGCCTCGTCCTGCTCGCCTTGCGCAGCAACCGGTTCTGGCCGCTGACGGTTGCCAGCTTGCAGCTGATCGCGGTTCTGACTCATCCCGCCCTCTGGATCGATTTCGCCATCCTGCCGTTCGGCTACGCCCTGATGCAGGGGTTCTGGGCCTATCCCATGATGCTCCTCGTTGCGCTCGGCGCCTGGCGGCATCTGCGAAACCATGATGGCGATGCCGGACTCCCAGACGCCCTGGCAGCTACTGCTCGACCCGGTGCGCTCAGATCTTCTCGGGCCGTGCCCGGCGAGCCTCACGACACTCGCTGACACGCTCGGTGCCCTTGCGCAACGGCGCAGCGCCGTCCCAAGCTTGCCGTCGCCGGCTGATCCGGCCTGAACCATGCTGTTGGCCTTGTTCGTTGCCGACGGGCGTCGCGAGCACGTCTCCGTGTCTGATCTTTGCGCGGTGTCGGGCGCGCCGCTGACCACCGCATTTCGCACCGTCCTTCGCCTGCAAGATCTGCGCATGATCGTTCGAACGCCCGACGCGCGCGATCATCGTCGCTCGCTCGTCGCGCTGAGCGGCAGTACGCGGGCAGCCATGATCGAGGCGCTGGACGATCTGCTCACCGCGCTCCGCTGACGCGCTCGGGTGGTTCCAGGTGGCGCGCATGGTCCCCATTGATGCCGCACGCGCTTTCTCACCATCCCACCGGCCGGTCATTCCGATTCTGCCGGCGCTTGGGCGTCGCACCGGGGTCGCGCAGGCGACGGACGGGAAGGGGAGGGTCGGAATCGCGGTTGCCCGATTGCGACCCTCCCGCGTGCGACTCGTGACGGGCAGGTTGGGCTGACTTCGGCGACTTGCGCCGCTGCACGGGACAATCGCCATGGACGATATCGCACGTCGCGCGCAGGCCGCGCGAAATACCAATCCGTTTCTCACCGCCAAGCAGGCGGCGTTCCATCTCGGCCTTGCCTACAGCACCCTCAAGGCGATGCGCGCCGTCGGCTCGGGGCCGACCTGCCGGTTGCACGGTCGCACCTGGCGCTACCATATCAACGATATCGAGAGCTGCTCGACGGCCCGAACGGGAGGCGGCGATGCGTGAGCGCGCGCGCCTTCTCGGCATCGGCGCCGCGGCTGCCGTGGGCGTCGCGCTGACCGCAACGACGATCGTAGCGCCGCTGCCGCGGCTGGTGTGGAACGCCAGCGCCAGCGCCCCGATCGGCCTTTACCGCGTCACGCCCGGCGCCAGGGTCCGGGTCGGTGACATGGTCATCGCGCGACTGCTGGTTGCGATGCGACTGCTCGCGGCGCGGCGCCGTTATCTGCCGATCGGCGTGCCGCTCGTGAAACGTGTCTTTGCGATCACCGGCGCGCGCGTCTGCGCATCCGGCTCTTTTGTGAGCGTCAACGGGCACCAGATCGTGCGGCGGCGCGCGGCGGACCGGGTCGGCCGATCCCTTCCCGCCTGGAGCGGCTGCCGCACACTCGGCGCGGGCGAAATATTCCTGGCGATGACCCGGGTGAACGACTCGTTCGATGGGCGCTATTTTGGGCCGACCGCAGCCAACGACGCGATCGGCAAAGCGGTGCCTTTATGGGTGCGGTAAGGCCGCTGCTCGCGGGCATCCTCCTCGCAGCCCCACTTCCCGCGACCGCGCAAGGCGTCGCGACCTGGCGCCCGTTCGTGGAGGAAGCGGCGCTGCGGTACGGTGTGCCGGCCTCCTGGATCGAACGCGTGATGAACATCGAAAGCCGGGGCAAGACGCGGCTTGGCGGCAGGCCGATCGTCAGCAGCGCGGGGGCGATGGGCCTGATGCAATTGATGCCCCGGACCTGGCGGGAATTGCGCGCGCTGGCCGGGTTGGGCAACGACCCGTTTGACCCGCACGACAACATCGCGGCCGGGGCGCTCTATCTGCGCTTGCTCTACGGCCGCTTTGGATATCCCGGGCTGTTCGCCGCCTATAATGCCGGGCCGGGTCGCTACGGCTCATTTCTGGCGGGACGTCGCGCGCTTCCGCTGGAAACACTCCGCTATTTGTCCGCCGCCACCGGTGACTTGGCAAGCGGTTCGAGACGCCTCGCCTCGGGGAACGGCGTTTTCTCGATCCGACCCAAGCAGGCTTTGCCGCTCGCTTCCTCCACCACGCTGTTTGCCATCCGCACGGTCGAATGAATTGGCCGCTAGCCGAGGGTGACAAGGACAGGCTAGCGCCTCGCGCGCTGGCCGTGCGCGACCGCCGCTCTATCGCGCTGGTCTGATGACCGGCGCCAACGAGCCCGGTGCGGGTCTCGGCCAGAGGTGACGATCGGCCTGGCGGGCGCCGCGGTGCGGCGCATGGGATGGGCGGGGCGATGACGCGCACTGGCGGGTCGGGAAAAGTGACCGCTCGTCCAAGGCGTTCGACAAGTCCTTCAGCCTGCAGTTCCTTGAGCAGCATGCTGTGCATGATGACGGCGAGCTTGCGGGCTACGGCGACCGCCGCCCGTTTGAAGCCCAGCCGCTCGCGCAGCTGCAGTCCCCATTTTGCGCAGATCGCACTCTGACCGGCTGCGCACGAGCAACGGCAAGATCGCCCATGTCATAAAAGACCGAAGCTTCGACATTTTGGTGAGCGGCACCCTGAGCGGGACAGACCGCTATGTGAAGCGCGGCAAGAAGTTCGTGGCCGTGACCAAGAGGCACTGGGGATTGCCGTGCCCGGCTGATAATCGAACGCCGGCTCCCGGCGAATAATCATTCTCGATCCAATATTATTGCCCCTGGCATCGACACGGAGTCGGCCAGGCCGGGTTCGACGAAGCAGTGGAGTTACCGCCCGGTGACGCAAAGATGACCGTGAAACCTGCGCTGCACTTTGTCGGATTTCGCGGCGACGAGTTTCTCTCGGCCGTGCGTATCTGGGGCAGACCGGACTTCATCCATCCCGACTGGGATCGGTGGGCCCAACAGGACATCCACCCGGCCGATACCGTTATCTTTGCCCGGGGCGATTTACGTCCTGTACGACATCGGATCCCGCAGCCAGACGGTGATCGCGGAGCCGCGCCATCCCATGCAGCGTTCGCCGATCTGCAGGTTCTTGGGAAAGGTGCCTTTCTGCATCCTGCGATAAAGTTTCGAGCGGGAGAGACCGGTACGGTCGAGTACGGTCCTGAGGCGGAGAATACGGTCCGGGGCTTCGGTCGGCATGGCATGTCCTCGTATTGGGTGTGTTGGCGTGGCGTTGCGTCGGACAGGGTGCGATCGGTGGGGGTGCGAGACAACGGTGCTGATGGGCGCTGAACGGCTCGTTTCGGCCAGGTGCGTTATCTTCCACTGCAGGGCGCGTCCTGTTGGCATGTACCGGTGCCGGGGTGGCGGTCTGGGCGTCTCACGCCTGTGGCGTGACCGCGCTCTACGCCACGGGCGCGGCGCCGGGCCGACTGCGCCGTCCCGATCCATTCGGATCGCGATCGCTGACGCGGGCTCGGCTGCGCCGATCCGGATGGAGCGGGGCCAAGGTCGCACACTGCCTTCACTCTGTTGCGGCAGGGTGCGGCGCTTTAGTGCTGCCCCGCGGGCACACCTTCCTGCGGCCGGGCGGCGCCGACCGCGATCGCAGACCGGCGACGGCGCCGCCGTCCGCGATCCCGACCTGGCCCCGCTATTCCGGCCGCATTCCTGAGGGTGCCCGTCTTTGGTGAGGGCGGCCGCGCCGCCGGTCGTGGTCGCCGCGCTCGCGCGCGGTGGCGCGATCTGGCCTCTCCCGGTGGCGCGGACGGGGGCGGCGCTCCCGGCTAGGCCGCCCGCGGTCCCGGCAAGCCGGGCGATGCCCGGCTCCTCCACGTGCGTTTCGGCGCTCCGCGTGCCGGTCCCGCTTGGCGCGGGCCTCTTGGTCGCGGCTGCCGCCCCCCTCCGCTTCCGGAGAGGCCATGGGTCTTGGGGCGGCGTGGAGGCACTGATGCATCTCTTGACCGCACCCTTGCGCGCGCGACTGCTGGCGAACGGCGGTGCCGCTGCGCGCCGCACCCCCCGCCATGATCCCGTACCGGTCGTCAAACTGTTCAACCCGCTCGGGCCAGCGACCTGGCTTGCGACCGAGCTGGACACGGATGGCGATACCCTGTTCGGGCTGGCCGATCTCGGGTTCGGCTGTCCCGAACTCGGGTGTTTTTCGCTGCACGAGATCGCGGCGCTGCGCTTGCCGTTTGGCCTGCGCATCGAGCGCGACCTCAGCTTTACCACCGGAGCGCCGCTGTCGGGGTGGATCAATGCGGCGCGTCCGACGGGGTCGATTTCCGCCGCGGAGACGCTGCTCGCTCGCGCAGGCGAAGGCCTTCGCTCCCACCCGCTTCCGCGATCGGACCCCGATCGCGGCTGAGGGTCCGATCAAAGCATCCCTTGATCGGACCCTGACGTGCGGGCGCGTTTCGTCCGCGGTTCCGCCGCTCCGTGTCCAGCATGGAAGGTGCGACACGACGGCTTCCCGAAGGAGTATCTGCCATGTAACTCGCCTTCATTCCGCTCGACCGGCTGTCGATCAGCCGCGCCAATATGCGCTATGCGCGCAAGGTCCCAGACGTGTCCGATATCCTGCCCAGCGTGCGGCAACGCGGCGTGTTGCAACCCGTTATCGTGCGACCGCAATCCCGTGTCGAACCCGACGATGAGCGCGCGCCCGACGGGTTCGAGATCGTCGCCGGCGCGCGGCGTTTCGTCGCCGCGCGGATCGTCGCCGACGAGCGTATCGCGACGGGCGAGGCGGGCCCGCCCGCGCCGCTGCCCTGCGCGATCCTCGATAGCGGAGACGAGGCCGACGCGGTCGAGGCGTCTTTGATCGAGAACCTCGCGCGGCTCGACGCCGACGAGGTGACGCCATGGGTCACCTTCACCCGACTGGTCAAGGAAGGCCGTGACCCCGCCGATATCGGTGCGACCTTCGGTCTGCCCGACCTCGCCGTCCGGCGTATCCTCGCGCTGGGCAATCTGCTGCCGCGCATTCGCGCGCTGTACGCGCGCGCGCAGCTCGACCGCGTGACCGTTCGGCATCTGACGCTCGCCAGCAAACGCCAGCAACACGCATGGCTGGCGCTGGTCGATGACCCGGAGCAGCGCGCGCCGACCGGCGCGGCGCTCAAGGCGTGGCTGTTCGGCGGGCAGTCGATTGCGGCGAGCGTCGCGCTGTTCGACGTGGACGGAAGTGGTCTTGAAACCGTCGCCGACCGGTTCGGCGAAGATCGCTATTTCGCCGACGCCAGCGCCTTCTGGGTGGCGCAGGACGCGGCCATCGAAGCGCGCCGCGCCGCCTATCTGGCGGACGGCTGGGGTGAGGTCGTGATCGTCCCGCAGGCTGAATATTTCCAGACATGGGAGTATGAGCGCATGCCCAAGCGCAAGGGCGGACGCGTCTATATCGACGTGCGCGCGACCGGCGAGGTGAGCTTTCACGAGGGCTATGTCAGCCGCCGCGAGGCCGCGCGGGTGACGCGTGACCGCGTATCCGCCGACGAAAAGCCGTCGCGCGCCGAGATCACGTCCGCCTGCCAGACCTATGTCGATCTGCATCGCCACGCTGCCGTTCGCGCCGCGCTGACCGACTATCCCGGTGTCGCGTTGCGGCTGGTGACGGCGCATCTGATCCACGGGTCGCCGCTCTGGACCGTGCGGCGCGAGCCGCAGGCGACCCGCGACGATGCCGTACGCGAAAGCGTCGAGATCTGTCGCGGCGAGACGGTGTTCGACGCGCGGCAGCGCGGAGTGCTGGCGGCGCTCGGCATGGACCCCGAGCGGACGACCGTCCTCGACAGCAGCGGCGATGACATCACCTTGGTGCGGCTGTTCCTGCGTCTGCTCGACCAGTCCGACGCCGTGGTGCTGGGTGCCCTCGCTGTCGGTATGGCACTTGGGATCGATATGGCCGAGTGGTGGCAGCCCGATCCCGCCTTCTTCGACCTTGTCCGCGACAAGCTGGTGCTGGGCGCAATGGTGGCCGACGTTGCGGGCGACACCGTCGCCGCAGCCAACGCAAACGAGAACGGCGCGACGCTCCAGCGCATCGTCACCGACCATTTCGACGGGACCGGCGGTCGCAGCAAGGTCGAGCGCTGGGTGCCGCGCTGGCTGGCGTTCTCGCCTTCGGCGTACACACCGCGCGGCGGAGTCTGTACGGTTCGCCTGCACGCCGGGGTCGTGGCTGCGAAACGCGAACTGGCGGATGATCAGGGCGGCGATCCGGTGGCGCAATGCCCGTCGCCGGACCCCCACGAGGCGATCACACCGGCCGCGCTTACGCATGAGATCGCGGGCGGCGGCGTTCGCCGCCGCCCGCTTTCCCGGCCGTAACCCTTAAAATCCGGCCGCGCGCCGCCGCCGTCCCGGCGGCGGCGCGCGGCAGGGGGAATAGAATAGGGGCTTGGCTTTGCGCGGCTTTACGACGAGTCTATCTCTTGTGAAGTCCGACCTCGATCATCTGCCGTCGTCCAAACAGCGCGAGCTGGCGCATGTCGTGCGCGTGCTGTTCGAAGAATTCGAGGCGGCGACGACGACATCGAACGGGCTCGGCAAGGTCGCGCGCATCTTCAAGATCGTGCTCTATGGCTCGTACGCGCGGGGCGACTGGGTCGCCGATCCGGTCGGTGGCTACGCGTCCGACTATGACATTTTGGTCGTCGTCAGCCATGACAAGCTGACCGACTTCGTCGACTACTGGAGCGTCGCCGACGACCGGCTGATGCGCGATGCGACGATCACGGGCGCGCTGTCGGCGCCGGTCAACTTCATCGTTCATACCTTGAAAGACGTAAATCAGCAGCTCGAGCACGGTCGCCCGTTCTTCGGCGATATCGTGCGGCAGGGGATTACGCTCTACGAGGCCGAGGGGCATCCGTTTGCGCAGCCGCGCAATCTGCCGCCCGAAGAAGCGCAGACCGAGGCGCAGCGCTACTTCGACGAGTGGTTCCCGAGCGCGAAGATGTTCCTTGAGACGGCCCAATTCGCGCTATCAAAAGGCGGGAAAAAAGAGGCCGCCTTCATCTTTCATCAGGCAACCGAGCGCTTCTATCATACCGCTCTGCTGGTGCTGACGCTGTACAGCCCCAAGTCGCACCGGCTCAACTTCCTGCGCTCGCATTGCGAGGAAATCGCGCCCGAGCTGATCGCCGCCTGGCCGCGTGAGCACAAAGTCTCGCGGCGCTGTTTCGAGTTGCTGCGGCTGGCCTATGTCAACGCGCGCTACTCTCCCGAATACCGCCTGACCGACGAAGAGATTGGCTGGATCGCGGGGCGGGTCGCGGTGCTGGAGACACTGGTGCGCGAGGTCTGCGAGCGGCGTCTCGGCCAGCCCTGACCACCGGCGCTCCCGTCAGATCGCTCAAGGCAGGTGCTTCAAACCTCGGGAGCCAGGACCGTTCCGGGCTCGACTGCCTGTGACCTATGGCCGGTCGGTCGCCTTCGAAACCATCGCTGCCGCACTCTTTTCCCCGCCGCTGACGCGGCTCCTCGCGCAGCAAAAGAGCGCCTCGCTCCGGTCCTCCGCTGCGCTTCGGCCTGACGGTTCGCGACGCCCTGTCCCGTCCATCTGGTCGGCGTGTCGACGCGGGAACGGTCCCCGTCGCACATGAGGAGTGAAGATCATGCCTGCCATCGGATATGTGACGAAGAGCGAGGACGGGTCGTTCAAGGGCCAGCTCCGGACGCTCAGCATCCGCGCCGAGATCCACATCGTCGCCAACGACACCCGCTCGAACGATACCCAGCCGCACTACCGCGTGGTGTCGGACGGGGTCGAGATCGGCGCCGGCTGGCTGCGCCGCTCGGAAAGCTCGGGCCGCGATTATGTGTCGCTGAGCCTGGCGGCGCCCGAGTTCGGTCCGCGCCGGCTCTACGCCAATCTCGGTCGCGCGGCGGGCGAGGCCGACGACCGCTTCGCGGTCATCTGGAACCCCGCTGACTGAGCATCACGCCCGGTCCTGGCATCGCGGTGGTGCCGGGGCCGGGCTTTTTCCTGCATGCGAGCGTGATGTTCGGGCGTGGATCCGGCGAGCAGCGGGCGGCGCTCGATGCGGTGAGCGGGGAGGGCTCGTCTCGAATCGTCCGAGCATGGCGGCTGCCGACGCGCCTGTGCAAGGCCGGCGGCCCCTCCAATTTTGTTATGAAATGGTGGCTGCTGCGCAGCCGCTTTTGTTTGTAGCCGCATAACAAAATCGGTTCCTCCGCCGCCGCTTCGCGGTGCCTGCGCTGGCGCTCCGGCAGCCCTGACAGGCACGCCGGCAACCGCCGTCGAGAGCAGGTCTTCGATGAGGAAGACGCTTTTGACAGGAGGTTTCCATGACCATGGTACAGCCGGTTTCGGATGGCGCGGATCGCGTGATGGCAGCGCTGGTAGCGGGGCTCGAACTGGAGTTCGGGTCGCGCGCCGCACAGGGGCTGGCGCAGCAATTCCTGGATGCGGAGGAAGCCGATTTCTTGTGGGATGCGCGGGATCAGGAGCGCTGGCTGGGCTGCTACGAGGCGCGGGACGACGAGGATCTCGAACTCGATCGGGTGGCCATTTGCGGGCGGCTCGACGGGCGCTGGTGCTTCGCGGTGTGCATCGTCGATGGCGATGGTCGAGCGCATGGCATGACCGGAAAGCGCACCTTTGAAAGGGAGCATCTGGAACGAAAAGCGTTCGCGCATCAGCGCTGATCATGATCGAAATTGCAGCCGGGATGCGGTGTCCGAACGGCATCGTATCCCGGCTTTTCTTATACTCGACGCGTCCAGGCAAAGAGCGGGGTGGCGGGTGGAAAGGGCGGTCGGACAGGCGGAGAAGGGTAAGGCAAGATAAAGCTATGGCACTGGCGCGCCATAAGTGACTGTCTGCACGTCTTTTTTTGCAGGTTTTTGACACCAAGCCGATCGCATTGGTGCCATCGGCGCCGCAACCGGCGGAAATCCGCCACTTTCTTGGCACCCTCGGGCCGCAGAGCGCGCCATGCTGGGTTTCTCATTCCGGGATCCCGCGACCATGGCCGACGACGACAGCTTCGAACCGCATCTGGGACGACAGCGCCAACAGGGCGGCAAGCGCGCGCGGCGCTATATCGGCCGCGTACTCGTCGCCGCCAATTTGGCACGCGGCGGCGCGGCCGCATGGTGTCGACGCGCGGCGCGTTCACCGGCAGCCGGATCGGTCGCGGCGCGGGGGTCGCGCGAGTGCTCGCCAGCCGTGGCGGACATGCCGCCTCGAGCCAGCGCCGCGTCATCGTCAAGGCGAGTATCGTCAGGCTCGCCGGCAAGGGCGCGTCGGCGGCCGCCGCGCACTTGCGCTATCTGCAGCGCGACGGCACGACGCGCGAGGGTGAGCGCGGCGCGCTCTACGGTCGCGAGGCCGATGCCATGGACGCCAAGGATTTCCGCGAGCGCGGCGCCGGCGATCGTCACCAGTTCCGCTTCATCGTCTCGCCCGAGGACGGCGACCAGTATGACGACCTCAAGCCGCTGACCCGGCGGCTGATGCAGCGGATGGAGGAAGACCTCGGGACCAGGCTCGACTGGGTTGCGGTCGATCACTTCAACACCGGCCACCCGCACACCCATGTGATCGTGCGCGGCAAGGACGCGTCCGGCGCCGATCTCGTCATCGCCCGCGACTATTTGACGACCGGCATCCGCGAGCGCGCCGCCGAACTGGTCGATCTCGATCTCGGCCCGCGATCGGAACGCGAGATCGCGGCCACGCTACGCGCCGAAGTCGAGCAGGAGCGGCTGACGTCGATCGACCGGGCATTGCTCAAGGATGCGGATGCCGGGCGGGTCGTGGCGATCCAAGGTCGCGACACCCTCGACCAGTCGCTGCGCGCGGGGCGGCTCGCGAAGCTGGCGAGGCTCGGCCTCGTCGAGCCGCTTGGGCATGGGCGCTTCCGGCTGCCCGCCGGCCTGGACGATACGCTGCGCGCGCTGGGCGAGCGCGGCGACATCATCCGCACGATGCAGCGCGCGTTCACGCGTGCCGCCGCCACCCGCGCGCCTGCCGACCAGGCGATCTACGATCCGGCCGCGCCCGACGCGCGACCGCTGGTGGGGCGCGTGCTGGCGCGAGGCCTGGCCGACGAGCATGCTGATCGTCGTTATCTGATCGTCGACGGCACCGACGGGCGCAGCCACTATGTCGCGATCGGAAAAGGCGACCAGAGCTTCGCGGACGGCGGGCCGGAGGCGCGTGCCAGTCTGCGCGGCACGATCGTCCGGATCGAGCCGGTCCGCGCATAGGTACGGGAGGTCGATCGCACCATCGCCGCGGTCGCGGCGGCCAATGGCGGACGCTACGATGTAGACGCGCATCTGCGGTTCGATCCGAGCGCAACCGAGCCCTTTGCCGAGACGCATGTCCGCCGACTAGAGGCGATGCGCCGGACCGCGGGGATCGTCGAGCGCGAACCCTCGGGTCGATGGATCATCGCCGACGACCATCTCGATCGTGTCGCGAAATATGAATCCGATCGGCTGCGCGATCGGCCGGTCGCGATCACGACGCTGTCCAGTCGGCCGCTCGACCGGCTGGTCGACGTTGAGGCCGCGACCTGGATTGATCGCGACTTGGCTTCGGGCGGGTCAGAACCGGTCCGCGACGCCGGGTTCGGACACGATCTGCGCGACGCGCAGGCGCGCCGGCGGCAATGGCTGGTGGCTCAGGGGATTGCCGAAGAAACCGGCGCAGGAACGATCTATCCGACTGGTATGATCGCGGCGCTTCAGCGGCGGGAACTGATGCGGGTCGCGGGACAGCTTTCTGATAAGATTGGCATGCCGTTCAGGGAGGTGGTGGAGGGAGACAGGATCGAAGGGGTGTATCGTAGGCCGGTCGATTTGGTCAGCGGACGTTTCGCAGTGATCGAGCGGTCGCGGGATTTCACGCTCGAGCCATGGCGGCCGGTGCTTGAGCGGCAGGCTGGGAAATGGGTGTCGGGAATGTTGCGAGGGGAGGGAATCAGCTGGTCGGTTGGGCGGGGACGAAGCGGTCCGACCGTCGAATAAATATGCCGTGCAAGTGCGGCAAGGGTGGAAAACGGCCTGTCCGTTTCGGAGCGACCGGATGCCAAAGGCGGTCGTTTCGTTCAATCGAATCAGACGGAAATTACGCGTCGAATCGAGCGCCACACAGCCGCCTCTCGCTCGCGCGAAACGCTTAACTGGAATCCTTTTTGGGGAGGAGAAAAAGAAGCTCGAATGTCGATCGGCGTCGAAATGGGATCCGAGCCTTTCGCGAAAGAACTATCTGCAAGAGTTCGATTTCTTGAGGAAAAATGGTTCCCGACCGGTGCCGCTCGCCCCATTGAATGCCGTTCTCTCCACTGGCACGATGACTTGGCTGGATTGAAGCGGAGTATAGCTTCGGTGTTAGTCACTTTGGTCCGATGCCGCATCACGGATTTCATGCCGTGTGACAGTTAGCGAGGTCAGGCCGTTGGAGATGTCGCTCGATGGTTCCCCGTGCACTCCCGTTTGTTTCCAACGTTGACAGCAGCTTAGCCAATGCTTGTAGCCCATTAATATGGAATCTTTGTGATAGCAGGCGCTCCGCAATAACCGCTTGCTTAAGCTTTGGTTAATACTAGCATAGGTTCAAATTGACGGGGGTTTGCGGCATGAAAAGACATGTTTACCTGGTCGCTGGCGCGTGTGCGGTGGCCTGCGCGACCAGTAGCGTATGGGCCGGGCCGCCTTTGCCCGCGCAGCGAGCTTCGATGACACCGCTTGCGGCAACTCAGTCTGTTACCTTCGAAGTGTTTTTGCCGCTCCGCAATCGTTCTGCGCTGGAAGCTTTGCTGCGTGATCAGCAAAAGCCTGGGACGGCGGATTATCATCGGTGGCTTGCGCCTGACCAGTTTGCCCGCCAGTTCGGTCCTTTGCAGCAAGATATGGCGGCGGCTGAGGCTACGCTCACGTCCCAAGGGTTTGTGATAACCGCTCAGCACACGCGGTCGTTCCAGGTATCGGGGCCCGTATCCGCTGTTCAGCGCTCACTCGGCACCACCCTCTCGCGCGCGCAATTCAGCAACGGTGCGACGCGAATCGTTCCGAATACAATTCCCACATTGCCTGCGAGTTTGCGGGCGCAGGGCGCCACCGTCGTCATGTTTTCGGGGCGGCCGCCGTTGCATTCCAACGCGAGATATGCGGCTAACGTTGACCCGAATAACCGCTATTCAGCTGCTGGCGGCTACTGGTTCACGGATCTGAAGCAGGCGTATGATTACCCATCCTATCAAGCTACGGCGAACGGAAAGATCTTAGATGGCTCAGGGGTGAGCGTCGCGATCTTGATGTCCAACGACGTTTTGGACTCGGATATCGCGACCGTATTCAACCATGAAAAGTTTACGGCAATAACGGGAAAACCCGTTCCTGCCATTCGACGAGTTTTAATCGATGGGGGAGCCCCTTTTGATCCTGATGCGTCGTTTGAGGCATCCTTAGATGTTCAGACGGTCCTCGGCGGCGCTCCCGGTGCGACAGTCACCCTGGTGAACACGCCAGACCTTTCCGACAAAAGCATTATCGACGGATACCTTCATATTATTGAGAGCAATCAATACGACATAGTTAATTCTTCGTTTGGTGGCTGCGAACTTTTTTACACTGCGGCCTATAATGGCGGCCAAGATTATACGGCTTTGCTCTCAGTATACGACGACCTTTTCAAGCAAGGCAACGCGCAGGGGATAACATTCGTCGCCAGTTCCGGCGATGAAGGCGGACTCTCCTGTCCAGACACGAATTACTTTGCGGGCACGGGGCCGTCGCGTTTCGTGCCGAGCATCCAATTTCCTTCGGATAGTCCGAACGTGACTGGTGTTGGTGGCGGCAATCTCATCACGAGTTTTAAGACACCGCCTACGTTGCGGTCGACCTATGTTTCCGAAAACGCGCTCGGCGACCCGGAAATTGCGCATGACCCGTACGGTGTCGGGGCGAACGTGGCCGGCGGCTTCTGGGGAGCGGGGGGCGGCATTTCGGTATTTTTCCCGAAGCCTGATTACCAAGCCTTGGTTAACACCGGCTCTCCTGCATTCCGCACCACCCCGGATGTCGGAATGCTGGTCGGCGGGTGCCCTGGCGGCATCGCACTTATCCCATGCGGGCCTAATCGCAGCTATGTGATTATTGCAATCGGCGGGCAACTCGCCGGCGTCATCGGCACATCGGTGTCTTCGCCGGAGTTTGTGAGTGCGGCTGCCCTCTATATCGAAAAAACCGGACAGCGGGCCGGGAATCTCAATCCGTATTTATATTCCGTCGCTGCCCGTCAAAATGCAGGCGGAACCGTGGCCCTCAATCGTGCAATTCCAGGATTCGATGGGAAGTGGACGGGTGCTTTGCCCGCTGGAGGGTACACCTATCTGGTCGGAAACGGCACTCCGAAGGTTCGCGCGCTGTTTGGCATGCTGGATGTGCCTGCTGCCGGTGATCCGCAGACCGCTTCCAATCCATAATCAAAACGCTGCGTCGTGGCTACGTACCGACGCCTGAGAAGGGGAACTTCCATGACCGCTTTTTCTGTACGCGCAATAATTATGGCAGGCATTTGCGCTGTCATGCCATTGCACGCTTACGCTGCCGATCTTCATGTAATTTATAGCGGTACGGTCACCGACGGTTTCGATACGGACAACGTATTCGGACTTTCGGGCCAGAGCTTGGCGGGATTTAGCCTAACGGCTGACATTACCTATTCGACATCGGTTCCAGGAACCCGAACGACAACCGTAAGTTCTGACGAGGTGTTCGGCGGATTAGCTTTCGGAACGGATGCGGTTATCTCGTCCGCGGTTTTTATGTTGGGGGCGACGAGCTTTACGCTCTCTCCAACCTACTATGGTGACGTATATACCTCGGCCGGATTCCTCAACGCATACGGATACGACGTATTGGGCAATAATTTCCAGACGTACATATTTCCGGATAGCGCAGCGCCCGCAAATTTGGAGACCCCGTTTCACAGCACTGGCGTTGGTGATACCGGGGGACTATTTTCTCAGTTTAGCTACTTGATTGCCGGCAACGATGTTATTGATTTTGATGCAACGAGCGTCTCCGTGCCAGCTGTTCCCGAACCCGCCACATGGGCAATGATGCTGACCGGCTTTGCTGGAATGGGTTGCGCCATCCGACGGCGGAATAAAGGTCTCACTGACCGGTTGATCGCATAAGAGATCATGGATGCAAACCGGCACCCAGCTCTTGGTCTAGCGTTGCTTCGAAGATTTTTACTTCTCATTGATGTCTTGCAATGTGATGCGTGCTCGACCGGCGAATTTACTGGGAACCGGCCCTTGGCAACCAGATTGTCGTCGGTTTCATCGCCAGGCAAGCCAATTCGTGGTGTTTCGAACAGCTTGCGTTTGGTTTTCATTTTCACGATCTGTCGGCCAGCGACTGGAAGCCGTTGCCCAAAAATTGGAGAAAGGCCGTGAAGAGAGCATCGCCGACAATCGCGGTGATAATGGCGCTTTCCGGCTGCGGCTCTCAAAGTCCTGCCACGCATGGCGCGGACCGCGCGATTGTCATTCGATCGGGTGACCAGGACGGAACGCTGACGAACGATGGAGTTGATCGCGACGTTGCTCCAATGCCTTCTGATCTGCCGCCGTGGGCACCTGCATTTCCAGGAGCCAAAGTCGCCCAAGTCGTTGTTCAAGGTGGCGAGACGACGTCGCTCAAGTCCGTCGTTCTGACTACAAGAGTAAACCTAAAAGCGGTCGCCTCTTTCTACGACGCTAAAATCCTTGCGGCTGGTATGACTTCGATGATGGCGCAGGACACACCGGACAGCGCGGTTAGGATGGTTGAAAGCCAGTTTGGCGCCAGAGATATGCTCATGATAGGAAAGTCTCCCACCTATACCTCGATAACTCTGTCGTACAGCGTCGGTGGCTAGGGCCACTTATGCGCTAGGCATCGTTGAAACCACAGTACCGATTCTAGCGACGATCGTCGTGCTTGGCCCGTTAATAGGCATCGAAACGAGCGCCCGCTTTTTCTCGACAAAACCGACCGCGAATGCTTGATACTCCCAAGCTACTTGGGCTCCGGATCGGCGCCAATATAGCGCCGGTGGCATCTGAGTGAATTCGGCCGGATTCGAGAACGGCTGCTTTCAGAGCGTTGGGTGGTGGGCGGACCGGCCGCTATCGGGGCGATTCGGGTGGAAAGCAGCACGACCGCTTTGGAGCGCGAACGATCATCATCGACCGTTCGTTCACCTTGAGCGCACGACAGCCATCGTCCCCAGCGATAGCGATACCTTGCCCGTCTGAATTTCTGAATCTCAAGGGGATGGGGGAGCGCCTCCGACGGCCACCAGCACCTACCCGTACCGGCAATAGTCGATAAGCTGTGTTCTTCGATCAACGAGCCGACGTAACTGAAATCAGCTTTCAGGCTCTATTGTAATTGAACGTGCATGCTTGGTGCGACCAAGCTAACAGCTTGGGATGAAAAGACGTGGATTTGTTGCATTTTCGGGTGGCGGCGCGAAGGGCGTGGTACATGTCGGCGCGCTGAAGGCCCTCGAACAACGCGATGTCGAGTTGGTCGGCCTGTCGGGCACTTCGGCGGGTGCGATCGTTGCGACCCTTGCTGCTGCGGGATTTCGCGCTGACGATCTCATTCATCCCCAAAGCGGCCAGACAATTATGGACGAGTTGGCTAAGATCGATGCTTCGCTGCGACGAGCCGCCGACCTTTTCGGCCCAGGACGCTGGTGGCGTATTGCTCTCTTCCGTTTCATATCGCGCCAACCGCTACCACCGTCGCTTTTTGTTCTCGCGCTTTGGCTCGCGCCCGCCCTACTCATTGGAGGCGCGATCGTCCTAGGAGGCGGCGCACTCCTGATATGGGCCGTCATTATCTGGGCGTTGCTCGGCGTGGGCCTGTGGCTAAGCGTTAGATCCGTAATCGGCGGTCTAGCCGATGTGACGCGCTTTCGATCCGCCCTTGGTGCGCTGCTGCAGCAAAAAATATTTCCCGACGATCCTCACCGCGTCGTCACGATGGGCGATTTTGGTCGTGAAGGTCGTCCACGGCTTAAAATCGTGAGTGCGAATCTCAGCCGCCGATCGCTGCACCTTTTTTCAGCCGAGCGCACGCCGGGCACTGCGGCCGCGGATGCGGTTGCGGCATCGATCTGTCTACCCATAATTTTTCGACCCTATTGCATCGATGGTGAGTTGCACGTGGATGGAGGTATTGTCTCCAACCTACCGGCATGGCCATTTGATGAAGAACGAGAGTTAGATCCTGAGGCGCTTACCATCGCTGTTGAAATCGAGGATGTTCAAAGCCTCACCAAGTTGGATCGCTACAATTGGATCCCGTCCGCGCTACGAACAGCGCTTTTCGGATCGGGCGAACTTAACTTGCGCGTGGCCGGACCCGCCGAGCAGCTTGCGCTTCCTACCCGGTTTGAACTGCTGGATTTCGATCGCACAGCGGCGCAAGCGGCGGATGAGGTTCGCGACGTGGCCGAGGCCGCTGGCATCCGTCTGGACAGGCGCTTGTTTCGGCTGCCGGCGATTTACCGGGATGCATGCAAGGTGGCACAGGCCCTTACGCTCGATGCGTTGGATGTGGAACCAGGCGGGAGTGGTATGGCACCCCGGATTCGGGTTGCCGTGGGTCGGCTCGAGCGTGGCTACGTAAACTCGCTGCGTCTCTCTTACAGCGTCGGGTATGAAGAAGACGCCGATGAATTGATGTTGGTTCCGTTCACCGGCTCAGTCGCGGGGGCAGCGTGGCGGGACCGCCAGAGCCTTATCGAGAGCCACCCTCTTGCGGAGGAACGCGACCTTCCCGGGCCAGAGAACCGTCTTCGGAGAAAGGCGCGGTGGAAAGGCGTGTCTTGGGTGATGTGTATCCCTATATCGGAGGGAGACGACGAGGAACCACGCCTGTTGGTTCAAATCGATGGGAACATGCCGTTAGGGTCGAGCGCTGATTCCATTGCGGCGCTCGATAGCGTCGAACAGGCTGTCAAAGATTTTTTCAATCTGGTACTACATGAACTGAAAGAGCTGGAGGACGGTCATGGCGCTTAAAAGTAGCACATTCGCTGTTCCGGCGAGTAGCGACGCGAAGGTGAAAGCGAGGAAAGAGTTGCTGCTCACCCGTCATCGCGGCGCGATCGAGAAGGTCGTTGCTGATGCGAAATCGTTTTCTGAGGACAGAAAACGGGCGCTTGATCGGATCGAGGATACGCTGCTGCGTGAGAGCGCGTCACGTTGATCTTGGCAGCCAACGCCACGCGAGGACCGTAGGTGTCCTTTTGGAGTGGCGCAACTCTGCGGAGTCGGCTTAACGGGCTGATCGAGCCACCAGATCCCGACGGCGTGGATTGCGCGGCCTACGCGCTCAAGGTCGGCGCGCAGTATTATGTGACTCCCAATGACCGGAGTTCGGATCCTCAATCACAGCCGCTTCAGTCGCTGGATGAGGGAGCGAGTTTCGCTATTCCGCCCGGTCAGTTTGCGTATGTGATCACCGAAGAGTTGGTCCATGTACCAACCCAGGCTCTGGCCTTCATCTCCATCCGGGCGCGGGTCAAATGGAAGGGCCTGGTCAACGTCTCTGGGTTCCATGTAGATCCTGGGTTCAGCGGCCGCCTCCTGTTCGCAGTGTATAATGCAGGGCCAGTGAAAATCCTGCTGCGTCGCGGGGATCCGACATTTCTGATCTGGTTCGCGGACCTTGATGAAGACACACCCGCGGACAGCAAGGCGGGCATGAAGCCTGTTACCAAAATCGACCTCGATGCAATCAATCACGTCGCGGGAGAAATCTACTCAGTGCAAGGATTAGCTGACGAAATACGCAGCACTGAAAAGGAGCTGGCCGCACGCATCACCGCACTCGAGCGTGCTAATGGGATCATTTCGGTTCTTGCCGGCATTGCGATCACAATCTTGGTCGGATTAGCCGGGCAATGGCTTTATAAGCAGATTATGCCGCCGGCTGTACAGCCTCAGGCAAACAGTTCGGTCAGTCCCACCGTGGTAATCACGCCAATGCCAAAGCCATCGGTTTCCAGGCCGCAGCCGGCGCCGACACAGGTTACGGCCCCCGGTGGCTGATCCGAGATCTGCTGGCATACTCGGCCTGGGCATCGATCTCATCGATCTGGAGCATTTCAGACGTCTCTACGGAGATGATGATAAGGACGTTTTGTCGCGCTGTTTCACACAGGGCGAACTCGAGGATGCTGGAGACGATGATAGGCGTCACGAGCGTCGAGCGGCGCGTTTTGCCGCAAAGGAAGCGTTTTACAAAGCGCTAGGTGGCGGCGAAAGCATTGCCCATACCGACGTCGAGACCCTACGCACCGCTACGGGAGCGCCGGTCCTACGTGTTCACGGCGCCGCAAGGGCGCTCGCCGCGGAGAGAGGCGCCACAACCTTTTTGGTTAGTCTGACTCACACGGCGCTGACTGCAGGCGCGGTTGTAGTGGCGCTATCCGGCCCCAAATAGCGCAAGGTCCGCAAGTCGAGGTCGGCCTCGACCTGACCTCCGCCATTCTTGACGAGTTGGCGCCAGACACGAAAGCCTTCAATAACAGCTGATCGCCACGCGGAAGGGGGTTGCGACGCGACCTCCAAATGCGCGCTCATGCCCCGCAGCGTTGCAAGCAAGGCTTCATCGACGCCGCCCACTTCCGACAGGAAATCGTGTTGACGCGCGTAATCAAAAGCGACGGCGGCAATCCCTTCCTCGATCACCGCTGCGCGCCCACCATCTTCGACCTCGTCGATGAGTGGCGAGCTGCGACGCTTCAGGCGGAGGAGGCTCCGTAATACCGGTGACCATCCCAATATCGCTGCGTACGCCATGTGAAATACATCATGGAATCGATAGCCATCATCCTGATATGCGTTGTCGGTCAGCGCCGAGCCGACCAATCTGCCATCGATCTCGGTGCGCACTTCGACCCGACCACTTTCTCGAATTTCTCGAAATGTTGCAGTGAATCGGCGTGGGAAACGTTCTCCGGCGCCATATGCATCGTCGAAGAGACTGTCGCGTTGAGCATCGAAGAGCGCGTCCACTTTTCTCAGGTTTTGTGCGGCTATTGCCTCCAGATCGAGCTCGTATTTGCTCGCAAGATTCGAGACGTACCAAAGGATGTCGCCGAGTTCCTCGGCGACCCGATCCACGAACAGCACATGGCCTGGCCCGTCGCGCAGGCGTTTTTTGTATTCCGCGAGCAACTGGCCCGCCTCGCCGGCGAGCCCCAATAGCGGAATGAGGCGCGCAGCGTCCGCCGACATGCTCGTCGCAGCCGGGGTGCGATCGGTTCGCAGCGCACGCTCCTGATAATCAGAAAAGTTCATTGCTAACCCCAATCAAAACAGAACATACGGCATCAAGCCGTGTGCGGCATGGTGCGCGCTCCGTCGGCATGCCGCTTAACGATATCGAGGAGCGCAATCAGGTCGGGGTTAGTCTTCCCGACGTCCATCTGTGCTACGCCGACAAAAACGTTGAGTTGCTCAAACGTCAGTCCCATCTCATTCGCCATAAATGCGCCAAGTCGTGCGAGCCCGAGATAATTGCCATAGCCCTTCCGAGCGAGCTGCTGGGTGGCATAGAAGGCATTCAAGTGGAGCCCCTCGCCGTCAAAAGTAAAGCTAACTTGCTGCAGGCATGGAAATTCCAGCTGACCCGCGTTGCTGTAGTCGCGGGCAGGATCAAACGTCGTAGCTTGAAACTTCGAAACGCGGCGGGCTTTCGGGTGATTTTCATACTGCTCGAGAATCCAGCGGAGTTGGTTCACGCCTTTGCCATCGCCACTCAAATTCACGAGGCGTTGGAAATAGGATCCACGGCAGTTATTGCGTGCGTTGAAAGTTTGAATTCTTGGAAAGGTGTCATTGAATAGATCAAAAAATGCTTCACGCTCTCCGCCGGCCAGCTCAAGATAGCGTTGCGGAAAAATGGTCCATGCGACGTTCTCGACATCGCGCTTTTCCTGGCTGACCAAAAATGCATCGACCCCTTGGCGAATCTGCGGAACCTCCATGGCGCCGCCATTTTCACCAAATCCCCGGATGATGAGAGTCATGGGGGCAATTCTCGTAATGCCTGGCTTGCACAGCTCGAGCATTGCGCGCGCCCAGCCAACCGACAAATTGTCGGCAATGATTGTTACGGGCTGACCGTCAGTCGTCTTCATCGGGGTCCTCCAAAAATCGATTTGCTGCTGCGCCTTCATACGGTTTTGGCATGACGCGGACGGTGAATGCGTCATCAAGGCCATTCACCGTCGCGATTCCGCGCCGCGCGGCCCGGTAAAGCTCCATAGCACCTCCGATCGGGCGCACGTGGGCCAACGCAATGCCTTCAACCTGAAGCTCACTTGGAAGCAGGACTGCCGCGCCCTTCTCCACATCGAAGCTCGCCGCCTCATTCTCCTTGTCGACGATCACGGCAGAATCAAATTCCTCGCTAAGAAGCTGCCTGCGGATCCGTTGGGGATTCCACCGCTCGAGCTCGGCTCGACGCGTGGCGCTAATCTCCCGCAATATGTAGCCGAGATGATTCACCAGCGTTCGATAACCGACACCGAATTGGCATGCGATCGTGAACAACTGAAGGGGCGTCGCCGTGCTCGCGTGCCAGCCTCGACGTGCGAACGCACCGCGCAAGCCAACCGTCGGCATCAAAAAGAAGGCGGCGAAAGCGTTCGCGAGAATCTCGTCCGGCTTGCTGCTGTCAGGGCGCTCGTCCTCCTGCAGCTGGTCCATCGTAGAGCCATGGCCGAAGACATGGTGACCCAACTCGTGGGCGCATGTGAACGCGCGACGCGGTACCGGCCGCAGCGCGGACAGTAGAATACGCCCGGGCGGCCCCCTGAAGTAAAAGCCTTCCATGCTCGCGCCCAGGTAAACGACCTTCACCGAAAGCGCCTGTGCGGCCGCATATGGGTCGACCGGCCCGAATGGATCGAGGTCGAGCCGATCGCGCAAATCCGCTGCTGCCTGCATGCCTTCCCGGACTAGGTTCCCACGGTCCATGCTCAGCTGTCATTCCCGTCGGCAGACCGCATTGCTGCCAACGCCTGCAGCAATTTCTCGAGAGATTCCGGTGGCAGTTTATGGAGTTCCCGCGCGGCCAGCTGCAGACGTGGATCTTCGATTGCCATTGAGTCCGGAACCTCGCCCGTCAGATACGCCATGCTGACGTCATAAATTTGAGCAAACCGGCTTAATTCGTCGGCGCTTACCTTTCGGTTGCCGGCCTCAATCTCAGAAATCGATGGACGGTGCAGCCCCATCTGTTGGGCGATCTGTCCTTGGCTGAGGCCAGCGAGCTTGCGCGCCTCACGAAGCCTGGCGGCGATTGCTTGCCGTCGTTCAACTTCGCTCATCACGCTGCTACCTTGAGCGGCACCTTAGGCTGGTGTGCCTTCATGATAAGCGCTGCGCTTTGGTTTATCGTCAAAAGTGGTTCTCCTTTTTCGCCACCGAAAATATGCACATCGTTCGGGATGATTACCCCAAGCTTGCGCGCAACGAGCGTTGTGGCCACCGGCCAGACCGTGCTGTCGAATTTGTCCAATACCTTCGGAGGGATGTCCGACTCTCCGAGGACTGGGCAATCAAGCCCACTCCGCTGTTGAATCGTTTTCAGCACCGAAATTAAGGCTTTGCGAACGTCATCTTGGTCCATACCGCGCTCCTTACAGGAGGTAAGATAATCTTACATTCTCGCGTTTTCAAGACCCTTTTGTTGGCCAAATTTTGCGGGTGGTCTCTGTCGATCAACGCCTCTCGCGTTCGGCATCACGGTGCCAGCCTACACTTGATCCGATCGGTTTAGAGAAACGCCAGCTGACCGGTTTTGATATTGGGATCAACGGGCCGGATCGGCGGCAAGGAGACAGCTAGCTCCCATTTGGGTGGGAAGAAAGGAGCCGAGGCATGCTTCGCGCCCGCGCTTTCATACCGTTGCTTTATGCGTGTTCGACCTGAGACCCCAGTCACAGCAGGGTGTGCCGCACGCGCATATTTGGATATTTCGCAAAACAGATTCTGGCAGTCGATCAGCTTCAGGCGCCGGCCAAAGAGACCTGGGAAGTCGAGACTTAATGTCGCGAACTCCTCTTCTTGGCGTGCGACCATCGTCTTGATGATCGTTGCAGGGTCTATCCGCCCGATGCTTCGGAAACATTTTGCGATACCATCAAGCGCTCCGGGTCCGGCAACGACGAAATCGTCTTCATCGAAATCGATTAAGGATGAGTAGTTCAGGTCGATCGAATATTGAAATGCGAGAAACGGGCCCAAGCCGGGGTATGCCAAGAGCATCTCGTAAACGGCCTTTAAACTGCTTGCGGCCGCGATGCGTCCGGGTAGGCCGTCGTCCATCATTGCAGATAGCAGCGCGAGGTGATTTGAGTGCTTGCGAGTGTGGCCCAAGGCTGGTGCCGGCATGATATACGCGGGAGAATAAACGCGAGCGCCCGAGGCCATCATGCGATCCAGCACGCTAGCGATCGCGGGCAAATCGGCGCTCTGCCACGCTAACGCTCCCACACAACGTTCAATTTCTTCCCAGGTATCGATTCGGTTGAAGAATTTGAACAACATCGTGCGGAAAAACACCTCGGCATTCGCGGGTGAACGATCAGCCCGGTACTGGACCTCACGGATCAGATACTGGCTAACCCGGTCCGCGGCGCGAAAGGTGTTGGTAAAGCGGTATGTGGAAAGAATAGGATCGGCCGTCCACGGGCCGATTGGATCGGCGAGACGTCGATAATACATCGCGAGCCTCTCCGCACCGAAACGCCAATAGCTGTCGAAAACCTCGGTTTTTTCTGGGAGTTCGTGCATCACGCGGCGCTTACGGCTTTTGAGCTGGCTAGGCTACCGCCCGGGGCAGAAAGCTGTCGTCGGGCGGGCGGCTATGCTCAGCTTCCTGCCAGACTGGATTTTTTGCCTAGCGACTTAAGCGCGTCCGCGGCGACTACGGTGCCGAAGACCGACGATATCAGCGTGCTGTCGACCGGGACGCCGGAGAGCCAGGACAGTAGGTGCATAATGCCGAACGTCATGGCTGGGGCGACCAGGGTAAGCTTCGCGCCCTCCTTGACGAATGTTACCAGCCTCTCGCGGTTACGCTCGATTTCTTCGACAGCTTCGCGAGTCAGCCTGCCGCGATCGACCGCATATATCAGCTCGCCGAGCTGCGCATGAAGATCACGGAGGCACTGGACCGCGTCGGCGGTGACCGGGTCGTTGAAGCGCTTGCTCTCGATCAGATTCGCGAGCTCGTCAATCTCCCGAAGCGCCATTGGAGCGAGTTCGCGCACGATCACGACCTGCTCCCGCAGCGTGCGCCGTCCCGTCCACGCGCTCGCGGCGTAAACGTTGTCCGCGTCCGTGACCTTTGTCTCGAGCGACGCGATAATCTGCTCGTAAGAGCGCCGCCACTCATCATCGAGTAGATCGACGCGGTTGTCGCGGCCGGGGCTGTCTCGATACTCCAGGAGGGCGCGCAGGAGCTTCGCTTGCTGACCTGCGGGAAGGGAGGGCAGGATCCGCCTCATGCGACGGGCCTTCGATCCCCCGTCGACAGAGTAACGGGGTGCAGTCGCGTCGATGCCCACCTCGTGCGCGACGAACTCGTCGAAAGTGCGGTCGCTGAAGTCGAGGACGTAGCCGCCCTTCATATTCAGGACGCGTTCGACGACCTGCATGTCCGAAGGGCTGATGAGGGGCTTGTTTTCAGGCGTGGTTGCCAAATCTGATCCGTCCGAACGCGTTGCCTATAGATCGTAGAGCCGACGGACTTCCTCCGCGGAACTGGGGATACCCATGCTGAGAGACTTGCTAGTGATCATGGCGCGGACGGCGCGTTCGGCAAGCGCACGGTCGGCGAAGCCGTCCTCGTAGAGCGATCCGATGCAAGTCACCGCCATGATTTCCTTAGCGAAGGGAGACGTGAGGCCGACCTCCTCGACGGCCCACTGGAACGACATCTGCTCATCCTCGATCGCCTTCTGGAGGTCGCGGTCGCTGTCGTCAGCATGGCTGGCGAAAAAGTCGTCCCAGAAGATTTTCGCCTTAGCGAACGCCGCGGGATAGAGCGAGTTACCCGAGAGAAGCCCTTCGATGACGTCGATCATTGCATCCTCGTTCGATGTCTGGCCACAGTATCGCCCGAGCTGACCCTAGTAACAAGTGGCCAGCTCCGGTTTTTGCGTCCGCAGCGGCAGGATATGTCTGGAGTGCGCAGAGCCAATTTGCCTCTTGGCCGAGCCGCTCGCTCAACAGTCGAGAGGCGATCGATCGACGGCAGCTCTCAACAATCGCTGGCCGGAACCTGACAGTCTGCTGCCGACCAGATTGCGCCATTCGTGTCTGGCGGCGCGAACGTCGCAATCTAACAAAAGCAGTCATTCGGGTTTTCTCATGATACCACCCGGATTCCGATCGCTAGCGCTCACCGCTCAACTCTATTCCACGGGGATCAGCAGGACGCAGACATCGTCCTTGGGCGACATGATTGTCGTTCGGATCTTCGCGCGGGTCACGCTGACGCGGAAATTCTGGCGCGCCTGCGTCATCGGGCCGGCGTTCACGTTGCCGCCGACGATCCGATCTGGGTTGCCCACGATCTCGCCTTTGACCCGCTTCGGCCAGCCTTCAAAGACGATAACCTCGTCGAACTGCTTCCCCTTGGCTTTGTGCATGTTCATCACGACAACACCTGACTCAGGCTTGTGCGCCATCGCGAAATGCTCCTGAACGAATGACTGACGCGTGATGGCAAGGGCGTTTTTGTAGCCGCCGGTGTCGCGCCAATCCTGCGAGAGGCTCTGACGGAGCTGCGTGCCCCGTTCCAGCAGGCGAACGTTACGGGCTTCTTGGGCAACCTCCACGAGCCGGTTGCAGCCACCCACCTCGAGGACGGCGCGAACCGCCGTCCAGTCGGCATCAGGCCGGCCGGTCAGCACAACGGCGCTCGCAGCCTGGTGTACGGCGAACGTCGCCTGCAAGACGCTGTTGCCCGGCGTCGCCTTGCCTTTTGCAAGGCATCCATTCCACTTTTCCAGCGCGGACCTGAACCGCGCGGCTTCCTCCAGGTCGCCCTTCGTCGGCGTCGCGCCGCCGCGTCCGTCGAAGAAGCTGCAAAGTACGTCGACGAACTCGTCGAAGCAGCCGTTATGGCTGCGCTGCTGCAGCAGGAACGCGATCACCTCGGCGGCTAGGATAGGGCCTTCCATATCGACGGCCGCCGTATGAGCGATCGGCGGCACGTTTCCGAACGGCGCGCGCAGATTGTCGGAAACCAGACGCGTCATGCGTTTGGTGGGGACCAAGATCGCAAGCGACCAGTCGCGCTGGCTTAGCGCGAGGAGCCGTTGCCGGGCCTTGAGCACCTGAGCAACGAGCGAGGCATAGGCCTGGTTCGGGTTCGACGCGAACCATTCCGCTTCCACGCCCTGATAGGGTTCGTCGCGAAACTTGCCCGTGAGGAGATGATTGCCGAAGATGGCAATATCGGTGCCCTTGCTGCGGTGATTGTCGCCGGCGAGGTCGTGCTCCGACGGCGTGAACGCGGCCCTGAAGTGGTTCAGCCGCTCGGGATCGGCGCCGATGAAATCGAAGATGCGCTGCTCGGGATCGGCCAGCGCGATCAGCGTGCTGCTCTTCCCAATCGCCTTGACGGCGCGCCATTGCTCGGCGCTGGTGTCCTGAAATTCGTCCAGGATGATGAACGGGTACATGGTCGAGACGAGCTCGCGCACCTTGGCCGAACCGTGCAGCAGGATGGCCACGCGCTCGGCGAACAGGTCGAAGCAGACCTTGCCTTCCTCAGTCGCGAGCCGCATGCGTTCGGCAACTTCTAATGCCGCCTTCTGCGCTTTTTCCTCGTCCGACAGCTTCGACGGGGCCTTGAAGCCGCTGCGGATCGACGACAGCGCGATCGCTTCGTTCGGCGGCGTCAGGATCGTCATCCGCCGCGGAAACCCGACCAGGTAGCCATGGGCCTTGAGGATGCGCCAGAAGAACGAGTGATAGGTATCGACCTCGATCCGCTTCTTTTCCTCCTTGGTGACTGACCGCTCTTCGTCGATCGCCTCGAACACGCGCGAGACGGTCGCGCGCGCGAAACTCAGGAAAAGGATGCGCTGCCCAGGCCGCAGTTTTTCACGCGCTATCTTCGCCGCCTTCAGGATCGACACCGTGGTCTTGCCCGAGCCGGGACCGCCGACGACGAGCTGGGGCCCGTCCGCAGCCAGAACTTCTTTTTGTGCCGGCGTCAGGTCGACCATGGCGCCCTCTAAGCAGCGGGCCCGAGGCCGGTCTGCCCGCCATTCCCGGCCAGAGGCACGGGCGGAGCCGGTGGAGCGGGCGGCGCTGGCGGAACCGGGGGCGCTGGCGGTACTGGCGGTGCCGGGGGCGCGACGGGCGCGGGCGGCGGATCACAGACGGCCTTCAGCGTTATGCAGGCGTCGCGGATCCACGACGGAATCTCGGCCTCGGAACACTGACCCAGAAAATCGGCGATGCCCCAATTGCCTTTGGCCCAACCGAAATACTCTTTGAGCGCCAGGATCAGATTGGCCTTGGGATCGGGATATTTGCCGAGAATGTGCAGCGGCCAGTCGAGCGCATCCGAGAACCGCTCTAGCGCCTCCTGGGTCGTATTCTTGAGGATAAGATCCTCGATCCCCTTTTCGTCGTGCATGAAGAGCCGCTCGACCTGGGCTTCGATCGCCGCCTTCGCCGGATCAGTCTGCTTGTCGCATAGCCCGAAGGTCCGCTTACCAAGGCCCTTATACAGCCCCGCGAGGTCGGCGATCTGCGACTCGGTCCCTGCATCGATAATGCAGATGCCCAGCGCCTCAATCGAGGCATAGGTCGCGGCATTAAGCTCGGACAGTCGGCGCGCGGCCACGGGGAAGGCGCTGGCCTCGGTCGCCCCCTCGGCAATTAGCACTCGGCGGGATAGAAGACCCTCGCAGAAGCGGGTGCGAAACTCCTGACGGTAGCGCTTGTGCTTGACGCTATCGGGCAACGCGATCTGCGCCTGGCTCAGTGTGCCCACACTGTCCCGTGACAGAATCACAGTCTCGTCCAGCTTGAACTCCTCAAGGACGTAGGGCGAATGCGACGTGACAATCGACTGCGCCGCCAGCTTGCGCAGCTCGTGCACGATCCGCTTCTGCGCATAGGGCGGAATCGCCGTCTCGACCTCCTCCATGGCGAAGATGACGTTCTGCTTGTCCTCGGCGATCTGCGACAGCATCGCCAGGACCAGCATGTTGATCGTGCCGGTGCCCTGCCGGAAGAACGGCGCCGCATGAGTACCGTCGCCGGTCGCGATGAAGGCGGTCACGACCTTGCGCAGGTGCTCGCGCGTCAGGTTCGACACCTTGAGATGCGGCTTCACGCCCCATTCGCGCGGCACATATTTCTTCAGCGACTTGTCGATGCTGTCTAGCACGCCGGAAATGCCGAGTGCCGGATCGCTTGCCACGTCGAATCCGGCGAGCGTTCCGATAGTGCCTTCCCACATCTGCGGCCGGATTTCCTTCAGGCGCAGGATGATGTCGAGGAGGCTGCCGTGCTCCAGGCTGAGCGCGCGCGACCCCGTGCGGAGCGAGCGCAGAAAAAGGAAGCCGCAGTGTTGCTTGTCCTTCTTTGAGAAGGGCTCGGGCTTGTCGCCTTCGGTCAGGCTGCGCGAATAGTAAGTATTGCCGGTAAAATCGTCTTCGTCCGGGTCATAGGCGCCGATGAAGGTGACACGCAGCGCGGCCTTGATGTCCGCTGCATCGACGCCCGCCGGATTGGCATCGGTGAAAAAATCGCCCGTTGCGACGTTGAGCCATCCGACATGCCCGCCGAACCTGGCGTCCTGCTCTTCGGATAGGCCAATGATGGTGACTTCAACCGTGATTTTCGGCGCCTCACCGGGGGCCGCGTCCGCACCCTCATCCCACTCAGCGCCTTCCTCGGGCGCCGCTGGAGCTACGGCAAGATAGTTGCCCTCGAAAAAATCATGCTCGTCGACTGGCGGGCGCCGGCTCAGTCGATCCGGACCCAGCGCAAGGTCTATAGCTTCAAGGACAGAGGATTTGCCCGTGTTATTATCACCGATGAGGACGGCGTGGTCAGGCAGGATCAGCTTCGTAGAACTGATGCCGCGGAAATTATGGATCGATACGGCGTAGATCTTCAACGCAGCCCCCCGGCGCAATTCAGTTCTATTGTTTTCCCTGCTCACAGCTACCGCCGATTCGATGCGACGTCACCCGCCATTCCGGCAAAAGCCATTACGGGGGCGGGACTGCGGCATAAAGAACCCCTGTCCCTGATGTTACCATATTATTTGATGTCGCGTGGGGTATCCGCCTTCCTCGCCCGCGCAAATAACTTCTCGAAGTCGGCGCGGTATCCCTCTGCGAAGCCGCTCGTACCATTAATTTCAACGACGAGTGGATGGCCTGCTCGAGTCACCGCCATGTACGGCGAGACAAAGATAGCGCCGCCCGTGTCGATCATCATGTAGGTTAGGTCATCTTTGGCCAGCTGAATGTCGAGTTGCCCCCCTTCGAACGACTCTTTGTACTCATCCATCAGTTCGCCGAGCAGGCTTACGAAGTCCCTAATATGACCTGCATAGTCCTTGCCCAGCAGCTGCGTTTTAACTTTCGCAACAAGGCCATCAGGGTCCATGAAGACAATCCTGACTTGGCCGCCGTCGCGCAGGATTCTTGCCACCGCAGACTTGAGTCGTGCCCGGAACTCACCCTGTACCCAGCCTGATAGCGAGTTTCCAACGATGTCGAGCCGATCGGTCGCCTTCGCCAGAATTGAGAACCAGTAGTCAGGGTTGTGCTCGCGCTTGTCCGACACACTGATAACGCCGGCCTGCAATCTTTCCCTCGTCTCGAGCTCGATTGCGCGTACCGACCGCAGCGACCTGCGCAACGCTTCGGTGATGCGTGATTGCGGAGTGTCTGAGTATTCTGACAAAGTCGCGAAAACGATCGAAGCCAGCAGCGATCCGATTACGCCCAGCGCGACGTTGCGTACCCCGTCATGTGTCGTATCCGCTGCAATCAGCCCCGCTGCGATCAGTGCTGCGCCCAGAAATCCCATCGCCGTGGAGAAACCCACTTTTCGGATCGGACGTGTAAATTCGTCGTCTACTTCCATTGCGTTCCCAATTAGTAACGTCGTCTTCGGCTAAATAAATAGTTGGAATCGCACTACACTGCATCAGAACGAGATGGTTCGCCAGCGTCGGAATTAGTCATTCGCACGCTATCCCACAGCCCAATCGCTAATCTTTGGACGTCTTGTACCATGGACGAGTGCAGAATACCGGCCAGGGCCATTTGGAATAGCAGCCAAACGCTTAAAGGAGATTCGGTCCACGGAGCTAACCGTCGGTTTTTATGACTGATGACGACATCCCCGGGGAGAGGTCCAGCCTTTGCGAGAGTTGGGCCGTTGCAAAGGTATCGCTTTCTCCCACGACGTGGCAGCCGTAGAGGAAGTCGTCGCCAAACCAGCGGCGCTCCTTGACGATGGCATCAAGTGCGAAGCGAAAGGTCAGCTGCGCTGAGAGATCGAACCAGTCTTCCGTGACGAGGTGCGTCGCCGAGAGCCAATCGTAGACGTAGCGGCACTCATCGAACGGGATCACGTCGAGGAACATGCGTGTGTTCTTGCCCTCCGCGACGTAGCTGAAGCGCCTCGTTTCTCGGATGTTCGGATGCGCAGGATATGCGAGTTGCGCGAAAGCCGGATAGAAGCCGATTTCGTGGGTCGGCCAGTCGCACAGAAAGGGCATCACCTGTTCGTAGGGGAAGTGCCTGATAGCCTTCATTGCGGGCGTCCAGAGGGTCTCGTCGTGGCGCCAGGCGTAGAAGCAGGCGATCAGGTCCTCGGCTGACAGCTTACTTGGAGATGAGCCAAGGAGCTGATTCTTCCACGCCTTGGCGAACTCCTTTACCCGCGACGAGGGTGGTCTGAAGTTGACATCAATTGGGTAGAAGCCCAGCCAAGCCAGCGTCCAGATGAGTGAAAACATGCTGGACTCGCTGATGGCATCGCCATCCATGTCGACATCGGTCGGGTGCCATGAACCATCCTCATCCTCCCGGAAGGCGTCATCGTTGAATTTGGCGAACCGCCGTCCACGTGCCGCCGCTTTGGCCAGATCCTCGTCGAACAGCACTTTGTACAGGCCTCCGTCTGTAATCCGCGTGGTGGGCGCCACAATCTCAGCGATGTCCATGATTTGGCGAGTGATGAACGAGCCATAGTTCGCACTGAAATTCGTGCGTACCTCCTCCGGGAAGCTCGGCGAGTCTTGATCCCAGTCTGCGTCGTCATCTTCAACGCTGTCGCCGCTAGGCTCGGAGCACGGTTCATGGTCGTATGCTGAATAGCCGTGGACGGGAGGTCCCTCGAGCATAACTCCGTCGTCTTCAACGAACCCCTTCGGGAAGAGGTAGGCGGCAACCAGCGAGGAATAAGTTTCGAGCGTGTGGCCCTTGGACATGTCCGGTTCGGCGAAATTTGTTACCAGCACGCCGAGCGGCGACAGGGAGCTGGTTCGGAATATGTCGACAAGTAGCTTTGTCGTCTTCTGCTCCTTGCTCGGAAGAGGACCGCATGCGTCCAGGTAGATGATGTCGAAGCGCCGGGGCGTTCCGACGAAGTAGTCACCGATACTAACGGGAACAAACTTGACGCCGCGCAGGCCGAGCGACCTCAGCTCATCAAGCCCAGTCGCGATTGCGTCCGTGTCCACCTCGAACGCCCAGATGTTTTCGGGGCGGAGACCCAACTCCAGCAGCGCGAGGAGGTCGTTCGACGGCTCTGGTCCGGCCAAATAAGCGACGGTCAGGTTAGCTGGAGATCGCGTGCCGACGGCTTCCTGCCGGAACGCCTGCCAAGATGAGATGTCGCTCTCCTCGCAAGAGGGAGCCGTGGCAACTCGAATCGCGTCGTCGCTCTCAGCGAACGCGGCCTTAATGCGCGATGGATAGTCGGCCGGCACGATCGCCGCCTCCTGCCTTCGCGTGGTTAGCAGTTCGACTGCATGGGCTAGGGACCGCCACCGTGCCATGTTCTTGGTGGGTTGATTGTAGCTGGGTGCCTTCGGGCGATTGGCGGCATGGTCGGTCATAAGACCGGCCTTAGACTGCCAACAGCAGGCCGCAAGACGCGCGGAGTTCTTTTTATTTGCTGGTGAATGACTACTGGCTGCTTGTGGCTTCCTATCGCCTGTCCAGCCGTCACACGGCAAAGCCTTGCACTTTCCGACTGCTGACGGGAACCAGGGGAAAGTCTGGTCCTGACGGAAGCTGTCGTCGCCTCGCAAAATAACGAATGTGCGGAAAGTCCCAAACCTTGCCGCTCCGACGGCCGCTGCCGCAACATGAACGGGCGGCCGAAGTTGGGCAGCCAGAAAGAGCCTCCGGGTGTCTGGCAATGGGTCAAACTGCTTTGTGACCTTGGTGCGTTCCGTCAGCTAAATCCGAGCGTCCGCATCCGCACCAAAGTATTAAGCGGTCTCACGATCTCTGCTCGAGCAGTCCGCTCAGTCGAGCCCGCGCCCTAATACACGAGTCAACCGCGCGGAAAAACCGCGTGGGTCGATCGGCAGTTCGCCATCGGCAATGCGGGCTTCATCGAACAACAGGTACGCGGCATCGACGCGCACCGCTTCGTCCGCGGCGGCCGCGCCGAGCTTCTCGATCAGCGGGTGGCGCGGATTGATCTCAAGCACCGGCTTGGCGAGGGCGTCGAGTCGGCCCGCGCCGGCAAGCAGCTTCTCGAGCTGGCGGTCCATCCCATGCTCGGGCGCGACCAGGCACACCGCGCTCTCGGTCAGCCGTTCGGACACGCGGACATCCGATACGGCGTCACCGAGCGTCGCCTTCACGAAGGCGATGAAGTCGGTGACCGTCTCCGAGGCCTCTGGCGCCGGTTCGGCACCCTCGGGTAGCGGGATGAGGCTGAGATCGGCCAACCCCTGCGTCACTGATTTGAGCGGCTTGCCGTCGAAATCCATGCCCGCGGCGGCCCAGAAGCCGTCGACATGGTCGCTCAGCAACAGCACTTCGATCCCGCGCGCGCGGAACCCCTCGAGCTGCGGCGAGGAGGCGAGCCGGTCGAGATCGGGCCCGACCGCGTAATAGACCGCCGTCTGGTTGTCCTTGAGATCGGTGGCATAGTCTTTGAGCGAGCGCCACGCATCGCCCGAGGTCGTTGTCTTGAAGCGCGCCAGGCCGAGCAAAGTCTCGCGCCGGCTGTAATCCTCGTACAGGCCTTCCTTGAGCACCGCGCCGAACGTGTCCCACAGCTTCAGGTAGCGCTCGGTGTCGTTCGCCGCGAGCTTGTCGAGCTCGCTCAGGATGCGGTTCGACACGCCCTTCTGGATCGCGGCAAGCACCGGGCTGTCCTGGATCATCTCGCGCGAAACGTTGAGCGGCAGATCGCTCGAATCGACCAGCCCGCGCACGAAGCGCAGGTAGCGCGGCAGGATCTCGGCCTCGTCGGTGATGAACACGCGGCGGACATAGAGCTTCATCCGCCCGGCGCGATCGGGATCGAACAGGTCGAACGGCTTCGTCTCGGGGATGAAGGCGAGCACGGTATATTCGTGCACGCCCTCGGCGCGGTAATGCAGCGTCAGCGCGGGCGCGTCGAACTGGCCGGCCACGCTGCGGTAGAAATCGGTGTAATCCTCGGCCGTGATCTCGGCCTTGGGCTTGGTCCACAAGGCCGCGCCGTCGGCGATCTGCTTGGGCTCGGCATCGGGCTTGTCCCTGAGGAAGATCGGCACGGGAACATGGCCCGACTGCGCCTTGATCGTCCGTTCGACGGTGAAGCCGTCGCTATAGCCACCCGCGTCCTCCTTAAGATGGAGCAGCACGCGCGTGCCGCGGGCAGGGGCGTCGTCCACGTCCGCCGGCTGGATCGTATAGGTCCCCTGGCCGTCCGACGACCACAGCGAAGCTGTGTCTTCCCCGGCGCGGCGCGAGGTTACATCGACCTTATCGGCGACCATGAAGGCGGAATAGAAGCCGACCCCGAACTGGCCGATCAGTTGGCTGCCTTCGGCGTCCTTTGCGCCGGCGATGCGGTCGATGAACGCCTTGGTGCCCGAGCGCGCGATAGTACCGAGCGCGTCGCCGAGTTCGGCCTCGCTCATGCCTATGCCATTGTCCTCGATCGTCAGCCGGCGCGCTTCGCCATCCAGTGTGACGGTGATGCGCGGTTGGCCATCGTCACCGAGCAACGCTGCGTCGCTTAGGCCCTCGTAACGCAGTTTCTCGCATGCATCGGCTGCGTTGGAGATAAGTTCGCGCAGGAACACGTCCTTGTCCGAATAGACC
>CAXTEO010000022.1:0-52041 GCA_964243205.1 uncultured Sphingomonas sp. | reverse complement strand
CAAGGACCCGCTGATTAAGAGAATTATTTTCGTTGATTTTGGCCTTATTTGCGCTCGTTTGCATTAGTCCGCTGGCGTCCGAGTTGAGTTAATTAAGTCTATGAAAATAGACAATATTCATCATTTATTGGCTTCCGTTTTTGTTCAGAGATGGTTAGGCTGGTTCGCTCCCGATCGACCCTCCGGTGGAGCCTATACGGAGCCTAATTTCGAGGCGAATTGCATGGCGGACGCTTTAACAAAACTGTCCATTGATGCGCTAGCGGCACGGGCACGCCGCGATCAGCGGCAACAAGAACTTTGTGACGATCGTGAACCCGGGCTTCGCGTCAGGGCAGGGGCGCGTTCGACGACCTGGATCCTCGTAAGCCGCCTCCAAAATGGGAAACGGAGCAGAGTACGGCTCGGAACATGGCCCGGAATGGGGATATCGGCCGCCCGCTCGGCAGCACAAGCTATGCGCGAAACGGTATTCCAAGGCGCCGACCCAAATCTGGATAAGAAGGAAGAGATAAGGGCATCGGTTCTGGAGACCCGACGGCAGGTCGTCTTGAAGGACGTCCTGGATACGTATGAGAGTTCTGTTCTCAAGGATCACCGCAGCGGCGGGAACACGCGTCGGTCGCTTGACGGAAAGAGCGGATTGTTGACGACGTTACTATCGCGACCGCTGGTTTCGATCACGAGGCTTGAGCTTGGAGATCTGATCAAGGAGCATGCGAAGACTGCGCCTATCGGCGCCAATCGCAAATTGGCCCTCGCGTCTGCGTTCTTCAACTGGTGTGTCGACGAGGGAATTCTGGAGGCAAATCCGATCGCCAGAATGCGCAAACCCTCTCGCGAGGTTGAACGCGATCGTTTTCACACGCTTGAAGAGCTCGCGGAAATCTGGCGAGCCGCAGGCACGCTGGGTTATCCGTTCCAACAGCTGTTTCAGCTCCTGATCGTCCTCCCTATGCGCCGTGAGGAAGTCGCGGGAATTCCCATCGCTGATCTGATTTTGGGACCTGACGAGCGACCTGATCAGGCTATCTGGACGCTGCCTGCAGGGCGGACGAAGAAGGGTAACGCGCTCCGCGTGCCACTATCGCCGTTGGCGAGATCGATCATGAAGGAGGCGCTCGCGCACCCAGACCGTCCAAAGGACTGCAGGTTTCTCTTTTCCACCACCGGCGAAACCTCCGTATCGGGTTTCACCAAAGCCAAGCGAAGGCTTTGTGCCGAAATCGAAAAGGCGAGGGCGTCCGGTGCCGCCGAGCGAGGTATTTCTTATCAAGAATCCGATGCCATGGCCCATTGGACGATCCATGATCTGCGCACGACGTTCAACACTCACGCCTGCGAAATCCTAGCGGTACCACCACACGTGGCGGATCGTATCCTAAACCACGTCGCGACCGCGACGCGATCTAAAATCATGCGCGTGTACAACAAGTCAGAGTTGTTCGAGCCTCGACGAGAGGCCCTGAACCATTGGGCACAATTGCTTCAAGAGCGAGTGATCCGCCCCTCCGTCGCGGAACAGCAACTGTCGGTCGCGACCTAGTCCAGCCTTCCGACACGACGGCTGAGACGCAGTTTACACGACCGGAACTATCTCGGTTTTTGACTGACGGCCGACCCTTCGAAAACCGCAGAAATCTGCGGCTGAGGGTAATATTGCTCCTCTCTGCGCGGCGGTCGAATGAAATCAGGTCACAAAATCGATCACAAATCCTATCAAACGGGGCGCTCAATTGATAGCTTCGACCAACAGCCAGTTGCCCTGCTGATCGGCGTTGCTCTCGCCCAAAATCTGACGATCCCGGGATCGTTTGCGACTATTCTGGTCGCGGGCGATGTGTCGCGAGGCGAGGACGCCGACTGTGGCGATGCCTCGAGGTTGGCGCGGTGACGGTGATCCCCGCGCTTGCCGCGGCCTTCGGGGCGCGGCGATCAATTAGTAAGGCGCGCCGGGCCGGATGCAAGGCAAGCTGACGGCTTGCTATCTTTTGCTTCACTTGGGTCAATGCAGCATCGACGCCGCGCTGGTCGAAACGGTGGTGACGGACATCGTCGAGACCGCCGCGTTAATCCTGACATCGAATTAGCTGGCGCGCTCATCTTCACCGGAGCACCTATCGCGCAAATCCTGGAGGGGCCAGCCGACACGGTCGATTCCTAATGCCATCGATCGCTGCCGATGCTTGTCACCAGACATCCTGATCATTGATCTCTTGCCCGTCGCAAACCGGCGCTTCAGCCATTGGGGTTGACGTATTTTGACCGCATTCGTTTCGTCGAACGCATCGGGGCTCTGCTCGAGGTGCCATCCTCCAGTGATCTAACCCTTTCCGCAAGCTGCTTCGTGACCTGATGCACGAATCCTCGGTGCCTGGGGCGGTGCAAGTCCCGACGCAGTTCAAGCGGAACCACCTTCATGTCAGTCCCGCAGATCGTTCAGAGCATTCCGGGCCGGAAAAGGTGGCGACGGGAAATCGTCTTACCCGATAGCATGAATTCACCATTGCCACGATAGTACAGTGTCTGTGGATAATGTGGCGAGCGAGCGCTTGGATCGCAACGACTTCGAAGATAAAAAGATTGTAGCGCTCGACCAGTGCATCGTCGTGAGGGCGGCATTCGAGGTTGGCATAACATTCGCCGATCGACGGCGTCGCAACGGAGCTGCTATCGACGCGCGTGAGGCCGAATTTATCGAACTTGTCCGTATCCGCGCCAGACGTATTGCCGATCGACACTACCGTGTCGGTGCACGCCTTGGTCGGGACATTGATCACGCATTCTCGACTCTGGCGGATCATCTCGAAGTTGTGGTTCCCGCTCGAGATTAGGCAACTGACCAACGAAGGCGTGAACTCCAGTATCTGATGCCAGCCCGCGGTCATGATGTTCGCGCGACCATCATGCAACGAGGAGATCTGGATGACCGGCCCCGGCTCCAGAAACTTTTTGGCTTCGTTGACGGGCACCGTCTATTTTCCTGTTCCTGTCATTTGTGATCTCCGACCTCTCTGCGGCGACGCCCCGGGGCCAGCTTTCGGTAGGTACCGACGTGCCACCGCTTTTGCTCTCATGTCACGCCACCTTAGAGATTGGTGGCGGACCCTCCGCTTCGGCGGGCATCGCGGGATAGTCGGTATATCCATGAGCACCGCCGCCGTAGAGCGTCTCGGCCGCCTTGAGCGGGGCGAGGGGGCGATCCGCGCGGAGCCGCGCGACGAGATCAGGATTTGAGATATAGGCTCGCCCGAACGATACCAAGTCCGCACTATGGGTGGCGACGGCTTCGATCGCCATCGACCGATCATAGCCGTTGTTGACCATCCAACGGCCGTCGAACCGAGCGTGGAGCGCGGCGTAGTCGAACGGCAGATTGTCGCGCGCGGCGCCGGTCGCGCCTTCGACGATATGCAAGAAAGCTAGGCCCATAGGGTTCAGGCGATCGACGACGTGATTGAATAGAGCCTGTGGATCACTGTCATGCGCGTCGTTGACCGGCGAGACCGGCGAGAGCCGCATGCCGAGCCGGTCGGCGCCGATTTCCGCCGCCACGGCGGTGGCGACCTCGACCAGCAGGCGCGCGCGGTTGGCGATCGACCCGCCATAGCTATCGGTCCGCTGATTGCTTCCATCGCGAAGAAAGGCATCAAGCAAATAGCCGTGCGCGCCATGCAGTTCGACGCCGTCGAATCCAGCCTCGATCGCGCGGCCCGCCGACGAGCGAAAGTCGGCGACGATCCCGGGAATTTCTTCCAGTGCCAGCGCGCGCGGCATGGAGGTATCGACAAATCCTTCGCTCGCCACGAAAGTTTTGGTTTTGGCGCGGATCGCCGATGGCGCGACGGGGGCGGCACCATCGGGCTGGAAACTGACGTGCGACACGCGCCCCGTATGCCACAGCTGGACAACGACCTTGCCGCCAGGGCATGCACGGCGTCGGTGACTTTCTTCCAGCCGGCGACCTGCGCATCGCTGTAGCAACCGGGCGTGTCGGAATAGCCCTGCGCCTGCGCGGATACTTGGGTTGCCTCGCTGATGATTAGGCCCGCAGTCGCGCGCTGCGCGTAATATTCCGCTGCCAGCGCGCCCGGGACCAGACCGGGCCCGGCACGGTCTCGCGTGAGTGGCGCCATCACGATCCGGTTCGCCAGGCTCAGGGCGCCAACTAGGATCGGTTCGAACAAGGACGGGGCAGGATGATATTCGTGTTGCAAACGCACGGCAGATCTCCGGAAGAGAATATGGGACTCGTCGGCCGGGCAAGGGCCGAAACATCCCGCGGCCGACACCGCCGGCCGAGGGCCTCGATCACGCCGTTACGGGCTCGCGCGCGGTCGCTTCGGGGACGACCGCGCTCGTGTCGGAGAAGTCGAGCACGACGCGCGACGGCACGTCACCCCGCTCTAGGCGGTCGAACACGGTGTTGATCGCCGAGAGCGGCTGCAGCTCGATGTCGGCCTTCACCTTGCCGTCGGCGGCGAACGCCAGGCATTCCGCCATGTCCTTGCGCGTGCCAACGAACGATCCGCGCACGGTGATGCAATTGGCGACGACGTCGAACAGCGGCACGGGAAACTCGCCGGGCGGTAGTCCAACGAGCACGCAGGTGCCGCGCTTGCGCGTCATCTCGACGCCCTGCTTGAAAGCGGCGAGCGAGGGCGCGGTGATCAGCACGCCGTGCGCGCCGCCGCCGGTTTCCTTCTTCAGCACCTCCGCGGGATTCTGTGTCCTGGCGTTGATCACGAGATCCGCGCCGAGGCGGGTGGCGTGCGCGAGCTTGCCGTCATCGATGTCGATCCCGACGACGTTCAGGCCCATCGCCTTGGCATATTGGATCGCCATATGGCCGAGCCCACCACAGCCCGAAACCGCGACCCATTCGCCCGCCTTGGCCTGGGTTTCCTTGATACCCTTGTAGGTGGTAAGCCCTGCACAGATCAGAGGCGCCGCCTCGAATGCGCTCAAGGCCTGCGGGATATGCGCGACATAGTCGGGGTCAGCGAGCAGATAGTCGGCAAAGCCACCATTCTGCGTATAGCCGCCGAACTTGGCCTCGCCGCACACCGTCTCCCACGCGGACAGACAATATTCGCAGTGCCCGCACGCTGAATAAAGCCACGGCACGCCGACCCGGTCCCCTTCCTTGACCGTGGTAACGCCCGCGCCGAGCGCGACGACGATGCCGATCGCTTCATGCCCGGGGATGAACGGCGGATTGGGCTTGAGCGGCCAATCGCCCTTGGCTGCGTGAAGATCGGTGTGACACACACCACACGCTTCAGTCTTGACGAGGATTTGGCCGGGGCCGGGGGTAGGGATCGCCAGTTCCTGGAGGACCAGCGGCTTTCCAAACGCCGTGACGACGGCAGCCTGCATTGTCTTGGCCATGACGGTTTCCTTCGTGGTGTGGTGAATGAAGAGGGAAGATCAGGCGGCGGCAGCGGTCAGGCCGCGCACGGCCTCGATCATCGCGACGAGCGCGACCTTCGCGTCGCCGTAAACCATGTCGCAATTGTCGCCGTAGAAGAGCGCGTTGACGATGCCGGCATAGCCTTTGCCCTCGCCGCGCTTGACCACGTAAACTTGCTTGGCCTTGTCGACGTTGAGGATCGGCATGCCGAAAATCGGCGAGCCCTTGTCGATGCGCGCGGCCGGATTGACCACGTCATTGGCGCCGATCACCAGCGCGACATCGGTCGTCGCGAACTCGTCGTTGATCTGGTCGAGCTGGAAGATCATGTCGTACGGCACGCCGGCCTCGGCGAGCAGCACGTCCATCTGCCCGGGCATTCGGCCGGCGACGGGATGGACCGCGAACTTCACGACAACGCCCGCGACCTGCAGCAATTTGACGAACTCGAAGAGCTTCTGCTGCGCCTGGGCGACGGCAAGGCCATAGCCGGGCACGATGATCACCGATTTGGCGTAGCGCATCGCGATACCGGCATCGGCGGCCTGCACCGGCTTGAGGCTGCCGACGATCGCGCCCTGCTTCTGCTTGGGCGCGTCGCCGAAATTGGTGAAGACCACATTGGCGATCGATCGGTTCATCGCCTTGGCCATCAGCAGCGTGAGCAACAGTCCGGCGGCGCCGACCACCATGCCGGCGATCATCAATGCCGGGTTCTGCAGCACGAAGCCCTCGAGCCCCACTGCCAGCCCGGTGAAGGCGTTGAAGATCGAGATCACGACCGGCATGTCGGCACCGCCGATCGGCAGCGTCATGAGTATGCCAAAAACGATTGCGAGCCCGAAGAATATGCAGATCCAGATCGGCAGGCTGAGCAGCGGCACTGCAAGCCCGAACGCCGCCGCGACGACGATGCCGCCAACTGCGAGCGTGGCGACCAAGGCGATTGCGTTGACGACCTGCTGACCCGGAAAACGCAGAGGCTTGGTGATCACGCCGTCGAGCTTGGCCCAAGCGATCAGCGATCCCGACAGCGAGACCGCACCGATCAACGCGCCGAGCAAGGTCACCACCAGTTCGGTCGCGCCGTTGGTGCGGTTGCCGAACAGTTCGGCCGCGGCGATCGCGCCCGCCGCGCCGCCGCCCATCCCATTATAGAGCGCAACCATTTGCGGCATGGCGGTCATCGCGACGCGCTTGCCGCTCCACCAGGCAAGCCCGCCACCGATCGCCAGCGCCACCAGCGCCAGGCCGATATTGGCGTAGAGATGCGGCCGCGCCGCCTCGCCCACGTCGAACACATACAGGAAGCTGGCGAGGATTGCGGCGACCATGCCGATGCCGGCGACGAAGATCCCCGAAGAGGCGGTCGCAGGCGACGACATGCGCTTCAGGCCATAAAGAAACAGGAAAGCGGCAGCGAGATCGGCCAGGCCGATGACGAGCGACGGCAGGGAGGTGAGCATAGCCTCAGCCCTTCTTGTGGTGACGGGGTTTGGCGCGCGCAGGCTTCACCTCGGCAGTCTGGAACATCGCCAGCATCCGCCGCGTGACCGCAAAGCCCCCCGCGGCATTGCCGGCGCCGAGCAGCACGGCCACGAAGCCGATCGCCTGTTCGGTCGGGGTGCGTGCCCCCAGCAGGGTGTAGAGCCCGCCGACCACGACGATACCGTGGACGAAGTTCGAGCCCGACATCAAAGGGGTGTGCAGGATCGCTGGCACATGACCGATGATCACCCAGCCGGCGAAGCCCGCGAGCAGGAAGACATAGAGGGCGACAAAGCCCGTCATGCTGATCTGGAAGTCCATCATCGTCTCCGGTTCAGGCGGCTTTGGCGGTCAGGGCTGACGCTGCGGCGGGGTCGCAGAGTTTTCCGGCGTGCGTCAGCGCGGTCTGCCGCAGGACCTCGTCGGTCCAGTCGATGCTGACGATGTTGTCCTTCATCATGAGCAGCAGCAGATTGTACTGGTTCCGGGCGTAGAGCTCGCTCGCATCGTCGCCGAGCAGCGAGGGGACGTTGAGCGGTGCGACGATCGTCACGCCGCCGACCGTGATCTTTTGCCCCGCTCGGGTGTCCTCGCAATTGCCGCCGCCCTCGGCCGAGAGATCGACGATCACCGCGCCGCCCTTCATCCCGGCGACCTGGGCCTTGCTGATCAATCTGGGCGAGGCGCGACCAGGGATCGCCGCCGTGGTGATGACGAGGTCGGCCGTTTGAATATGGGCCGTGAGCACCGCGGCGACTTTCGCCTGCTCCTCGGTGGTCAAGGCACGCGCGTATCCCCCCTTGCCGCGGGCATCGACACCGGTCCGCACGAAGGTCGCGCCGAGCGACAGCGCTTGTTCTTCGGTGTCGGGGCGCACGTCATACCCTTCGACCACCGCGCCGAGCCGGTGTGCGGTCGCGATCGCCTCGAGCCCGGCGACGCCCAGCCCCATCACCAGCACCTTTGCCGGCCCGATCGTGCCGGCGGCGGTCGTGATCTTCGGCAGCACGCGTGCGAGATGCGTGGCGCCGAGCTGGACCGCATAATAGCCCGCGAGCGCCGACTGGCTCGACAGTGCGTCCATCGCCTGCGCGCGCGAGATCCGCGGCACGCGCTCCATTGCGAAGCACGTGATTTTCCGGTCGAGCAGGCGCTGGACGAGTGCCGGCTCGTTCTGCGCGTAAATGAAGCATACGAGAATCGCGCCTTCCTGCATCGCGTCGATCACTTCGAGTGCGGGAGGCTGGACCGACAGCACCACATCGGCGCCGCGTACCATCGCCGCGCGATCGTCGCAGAACGCCACGTCGGCAAAGGCGCTATCGGCGAGCTTGATCGCCGCGCCAGCGCCGCTCTCCATGTGGAGCTTGGCGCCGAGCTTAATCAGCTTGGGTGCGACCGATGGGGTCAGCGCGACGCGCCGTTCATGCGCGCGCGTCTCTTTGAGAACGGCGAGGTTCACGTACATCTGAAATTCCGTGTGCTGAAAGGCCGGGGGCGGGCGGGGGTTTGTCCCCGCCCGGACACGTTCAGGCGGGCGCGGCCATCTTTGCCGTGCGCACCAGCTTCTTGTTGACGAACTGCTGGATGCCCATGTCGCCGAGCTCGCGGCCATACCCTGAGTTCTTGATGCCGCCGAACGGCAGTTCGGCGTCGGTCCAGTCGATGTTGTTGATGAACATCATGCCCGTCTCGACCACGCTGGCGACGCGCCGGCCGCGCGCTTCGTCCTGGGTCCACACCGATCCGCCGAGCCCGAAGTCGGAGTTGTTGGCGAGCGCGATCGCCGCCGCCTCGTCCTTCACGCGGTAGAAGGATGCGACGGGGCCGAAGAACTCGTCGCGAAAGGCAGGGTTCTCGGGCGCGATGTCAGTCAGGATCGTCGGCTGCATGAACGATCCCGGTCGATCGACGCGCTTGCCGCCGATCAGGACCTTGGCGCCCGACGCTACCGCGGCGTCGACCTGGCCTAGCAGCTGTACGAGCGCGGCTTCGCTCGAGAGCGGGCCGAGCGTGGTCGTCTCGTCGAGCGGATCGCCCGCCTTGAGCGCCGACAGCGCTGCCTGGAAGCGCGCGAGAAACGCATCGGCGACCGAGTCCATAACGATGAAACGCTTGGCGGCGCAACAGGTCTGGCCGGTATTGTACATCCGGCCCCACACCGCCCAGGGGATCGTGTGGTCGAGATCGGCGTCGTCGAGCACGATGAACGCGTCGCTGCCGCCCAATTCCATCGACGAGATCTTCAGGTTCTTGCCCGCGCGCGCCGCGATGCTCTGTCCGGCAGCGACGCTACCCGTCAGCGCGACGCCCTTGACGCGGTGATCGTCGATGATCGCGTTCGACTGGTCGTGCGAGATCAGGAGGTTGGTATAGAGGCCGGCCGGCGCACCCGCTTCGATCAGCAACTGCTCGAAGGCGATCGCGCAGCGCGGCACGATCCCGGCATGCTTCACTACCAGCACATTGCCAGCCATCAGATGCGGGCCGGCGATCCGCGCCAGCTGGTAATAGGGGAAATTCCACGGCTCGACGCAGAAGATCACGCCTATCGGGCTGCACTCCATATGCGCTTCGCCGACGGTCGGGTCTAGCTTGACCGGAGCGAGGAAGCGCTCGGCATTCTTGGCATAATAGGCCAGGATTCGCGCGCTGAACTCCACTTCGCCGCGCGCCTCGCCGATACGCTTGCCCATCTCGAGCGTCATCGTGTGAGCGAAGGTATCGACCTGCGCGTGAAGCAACTCAGCAGCCTTGTTGAGGATCGTTGCGCGCTCGGCATAGCTCTTGAGGCGCCAGCTTTCGTAGCAGGTCTGCGCGGTCGCGAGCTTCGTCTGCAGCTCAGCGTCGGCAATGTTCACGAAACTCTGCAGCGTCTTGCCGTCGAACGGATTGAGGCTTTGATAGGTCATGCAAGCTTCCTTCTGGAACGAACCTGGGGCCGCGCCGCAGCACGTCGATCCCATCCTGAAAAATCGGGGCACGCCGGTATGGCGTTGATCGTTCGTCGATTTAGGCTTCGGCGGGGGCCGCGGTGCAGCCTCGGGAACTACCTACAGATCACCTGATCCTCGATCGATGCAGCTCCGAGGATCGGGTGCGTAGTTCCCGAGGCTGAGCACTTCATCCCGGCTCGCCTATCCTGCAGCTTGCAACGGCGATCTGCCGCTCGCGCGAACACGCCGATCTTCGGCGCAGGTGATGCGACGCAGAGGGTCAGGAGACGACATGACATCCATCGCGCAATTCGCCGCGGTATCGGCAATGCAGCCACTGCCCGAAATCGACCAGCATCGCAGAGGTCGTCACGCCGTAATCCTGTGCAACCCCGACCGCCATAGTTTCGATCATTCGATTGCGCTGCGATATGCCGAAACGGTGCGCGCGGCGGGACACGAGGTCGTGATCCGCGATCTCTATGCGATGGGCTTCGATCCGGTGCTCAAGATTGCCGAGCAACCGTCCAACCAGGCATTCGCACCAACTCGTGATGTCGCGTGGGAATTACAGGAACTGGCCGGCTGCGAGGTGTTCGTGCTGGTCTATCCGATCTGGTTCGGCACCCCGCCGGCAATGCTGAAGGGCTATATCGAGCGCGTGCTCGGAGCCGGTGTCAGGCCGCAGACAGTACACGTGGGCAACCCGACCGCATTGCTCGGCCACAAGACGCTGCTGAGCTTTACGACATCTGCCACCACCAACGTGTGGCTTGACGAGCAGGGTCAGCCGATGGCCCTGCGTCAGGTGGTCGACCTGTATCTCGTTCATGCCTTTGGCATGCGGAAGCAATCACACGTCAGCTTTGACCATATCACCGCGGACATGAGCGATCATTTCGCTCAGCAATATCTGCTTGAGGTCGAGGAAGAAGCAAAGCGCGTCTGCGTCGAGATCAGTGCGCTTTCGAATGGGGCCGGCCGCGCTCAGGGATGATCGAGCCGGAGCGCGGCAGCGGACAACGCCAACAACACGACCACCGGCAGCCACAACGCTGAAATTCCGACGTAGGGATAGAGCAACGCTCCGGACAAGGCGCCTGTCGCGAGGCTCAGCCATTGTGCGAGGTAGGGAAGCCAGGCCCAGCGCTCGCCGCCTGCGGCCGCACCGGCAAGACGCTGGCCGAGCTTGACGAGCGTACCGGTCATATAAGTTAGGCCAATCTGCACGTCGCCGTCGCGTTCGAACACGGCATTCTCGGCGCCCATCGCCAGAGCCATCGCGGTGAACGCGAGCGTGCGTCCGCCAACGGTGTGCAACGCGATCGCCGCTGCGAGAAGAGTTGCCACGACGAGCAATACCCATGTGCGCCGATGGCGGCCGGCGATCCGGCTGATCGTGGACCCCAGGACCACTCCGAAGACGAACGTGCCGATCAACCCGACAGCGACCAGTCCGTCGTGCGCGCGATCCGCGAGGCCAACCCCCATGCGCGTCGTGTTGCCGCTCATGAACGATACAAAGAAACCGTCGAGGGCGAGAAAACCGACCGCATCGACGAAGCCGGCGACACAGGAGGCAACACCCGCGAACGCACGCACGCGAGGCGCTAGCCGGTTCAACGGCCAAGGCCCGTACGTAAACTCCACAAGCGCCAGCCCTCGCGTTGCTGGTTATGCCGGGTCATCGGAGACTTTCCATGAACACCGCAACCCACACCGCCCCGCTTCGCCATGTCGTCGTACTGGGCCATCCCGCTACCCATAGCTTCAACCGCGCGATTGCCGAGCGCTATTGCGAGGTCGTTCGCGAATGCGGGCAGGAGGTCGTATTGCGCGACCTCTACGCTCTCGACTTCGATCCCCGTCTGCATGCCGACAGACTCCCCGGCCTTCCGACAAATCATCTTTCGGGCGATGTGTCGCGCGAACTCGGGCTTTTGTGCGGGGCCGATGTGATCGTGTTTATCTATCCTTTGTGGTTCGGCATGCCGCCGGCAATTATCAAGGGCTATGTCGATCGAGTGCTCGGGGAGGCGCTGACCCCGCGTGATATCAAGAACCACATCCCGGACGCGATTTTGAACGGCAAGCGGTTTGCGACCTTTTCGACGTCGGCCACGACGCGGGCCTGGCTCGAAGAGCAGGGACAGTGGCAATCGTTGCATCAGGCGTTCGATGCCTATCTCCTGTCGATCTTCGGCATGCGCGATGGCGGCCACACCCATTTTGACGCGATCGTCGATCCGCTCGATCCGCTCTGCGCGGCTGAGACGTTGTTTGCGGTCGAAGAGAAAGCCCGTGTTCTGTGCAGTACGGCCTTGGCCGAGCGCCACGCGGCCGCTGCGGAAAGTCTTCTCATCGACCGGGGGTAACGAACGACCGATGCCGTGGGGCGGCGACCCGGCGCGTTTACGGTGCATCGGTCGCGATGACGGTGAGAGGCTCGCCGGTGCCCGCATCTTTCAGCGTGTCGCGGGTGATCAGCAAGGTCGTGCCCGGCGTGAGGACCGTCTCCAACAACGCGCCAAAACCCGGAGGGAGATGTCCTTTCGCCTCGTCCTCCGGCGAGAGTTCGGCCGAGGCGCCCGGAGCCTGTCCGGGTAACGGCAGGCGAAGCCAGTGCGCGCCGCCAGCGTCTTTCCTTCCCAGCGTGAAGGCTTCGGTCACCGTAACCGGGCCGTCGATGGCAATTTCACTGGAGCCGATCTCGACGCCGTTGCGCAGGACGATCAACCGCCGGTCGCGGCCGCTCACGACAATCGAGACCGGACCGGTCGGGGCACGTTCAGGGTGCCAGACGAAGGGCCTCGAGGCGGCTTCGGTCTTACCTGAGAGAAGCGGAGGGGTGGGCACCGCGACCGGCACCGCAGCTTCGTCGGTGATGACGACAGTCATGCCCAGACGCGTGATTCCATAAAGTAATTTGGCGAAGGCACGCGGAAGACGGATGCAGCCGTGCGATGCCGGGTAGCCCGGAAGATTGCCGGCGTGCATCGCGATGCCACCCCAGGTCAGACGCTGCATGAACGGCATCGGCGCGTCGGCGTAGAGGTTGGAGACGTGGTCGACCGCTTTTTGGAGCACGGTGAAGACGCCCGTCGGGGTCGCGTGGCCGCTCGTGCCGCTGGAAATCGTCGAAACGCCGATCGGAACGCCATTTCGGTAAGCATAGGCTCGCTGCGTCTTCAAGCTGACGATCACAGTGACGGGCCCCTCCGGCGCGAGTTGAGGTGCCCATAAGAACTCGCCCGGCTTCATGCGTTCGATCTGTCCGTCCACCGCAACGGGCAGGTTCTGCGCAACGGCGGCCGTCGTGCCGGCGAGGGCGACCAGTATCGCGACTAGCCGGACGTTCACTGCGGTTGCTCCATCATTGGAGGCAGCGCGAAGGTTGACACCAAACCGACGCGCATCGAGGCCAGTGGGAAAGGCTGTCGGTCCGAGGAGATCGGGCAAGGTGTTCGTCCTCCACGTGTCTCGATTATTGTCTCGAGGCGGGTGGCATACAGGGCCGCCAGATCCTCATGGACCGTGCGAGCGCAACAGTCAGCGGCCACGCGCGCCATGCGCAGCGACTGCGCCACGCGCTGCTGCACATATCGAATTTCCGCATCTTCGAGGTACATCATGATTTCCTGGCTCGCCGCCGGGCTCGGCCTGCGATCGAGTACGTCGGTAGAGTGGGGGGTGCCGATCGTCTGGAATCGGAAAACACGTACCCGACCCCCCACCTGCGTACTTCCCGATCCTAGAAGGGGCAGGCTGGGGTCGCCTATCGCCATATCATCATGACATGCGGGTCCGGGGCGATGCCTTTCGTGTCCGTCCAGCCTGTCGCGACCCCGAGAACGGCCCAACCTGACGATCAAGGCAGGGCTTAAACAGGATGGATGGCGTGGACGATCCCTATACGACCTTGGGCGTCGCGAGGACCGCGAGCCAGGACGAAATCCGGCGCGCCTACCGCAAGCTCGCCAAAAAGCATCACCCCGACCTCAATCCTGGTGACACCAAGGCCGAAGATCACTTCAAGAAGATCTCAGCCGCTAACGGACTTCTGTCCGACGCGGATAAGCGCGCCCGCTTCGATCGCGGCGAGATCGACGCGTCGGGTCAGGAACGGGCTGCGCAACCCTCCTATCGCGAGCATGCCCAAGGCGATCCGGGGCGGCGCTATAGCCGGACCGGGGCATCCGACCAAGGCTGGGAGGGCGAGGATTTCGCCGACATTTTTGGTACCATGTTCAATCAAGGACGACGCCATAGTGCCAACTATCAGGCGCGGGGCGACGACGAGCGATACTCGCTTACCACCAGTTTCCTGGACGCCGTCAATGGCGCGACCCGGCGCCTGACGCTCCCCGATGGCCGCACGCTCGATGTTAAAATCCCCGCCGGGACGCTGGATGGTCTCGTGATGCGGCTAAAGGGGCAGGGCGGACGGGGCCTGAACGACGGACCTGCGGGCGACGCGATGATCGAGATCCACGTCGCGCCACATCCGTTCTTCGAACGGGTCGGCCAGAACGTCCGCCTCGTTCTGCCGGTGACGCTATCCGAAGCGGTGCTCGGCGCCGCGGTCGAGGTACGCACCCCAAAGGGTAAGGTTTCGATGCGGATCCCCGCGGGCTCGGACAGCGGCACCGAGCTGCGTCTGCGCGGCCGCGGCGTGCCAGCCACCAAGAATCAGGAGGCCGGCGACCTCTACGCAACCTTGCGGATCTTCGCCGGTCCGCCCGACCCAGCGCTTGCCGACTTCCTTCGGACCTGGTCGCCAGAAACGCCGGTCGATCCGCGCCGCTTTATGGAGGATACGCCATGATCAGCTTCGACGTCTTGATCGCTAGCACCGCGGGGCTTCGGCCCGACGATCTTCACCGTTGGATTTCGAACAGGTGGGTTCGGCCGGACGGAGGTGCCGGCCACTATGCCTTTCACGAGATCGACGTCGCACGCGTCAGACTCATCTTCGAACTGCGCGACGATCTGGAGGTCAACGAAGCGGCTTTGCCGGTCGTCCTGTCACTCCTCGATCAGCTCTACGACGCCCGGCGTCGGATGCGCGAGCTCGGCGACGCACTCGGCGACCTCGCACCCGCGCCACTGCGACAGGCGCTGATCGACCGGCTTTCCGGACCAACCGCCGGCTTGAATGCGTAGTTTCCGAGGCTGACGAGTGTGCCGAAACGCCGCCTATGGTCTGCCCCGGAGCGGCGCGTTCGATCTGCCGCATGCACCCCTTTTGAAAGCAGCGCCATGAGCCCGACGAGTGATCCTTTCCACCCCGGCAACCTGCCGGAGGCCGACGATGACTCAGACGCCGCTGCGCCAGAGAGCGCTTTTGCCGAGATGCGCGAACGCTGGATGCGATCGGAGGCTGAGATCGCCAACGTCCGGAACCGCGCGCGGCGCGACGTCGACGACGCCCGCCAGTTCGCGGTGCAGAAATTCGCGACCGATGTCGTCGAGGCCGCCGAGAACCTGCATCGCGGTTTGGAAGGCCTGCCGGCTGCTTCCGCACATGAACCCGAGAATATGACCGGGATCCGGCGTGGGCTGCTCGAGATCGAACGTGGCTTTATCGGCGTTCTAGAACGCAACGGAGTCAAGCGCGAGGATCCAACGGGATCGGCCTTCGACCCCAATCGGCATCAGGCGATGTCCGAACAGGAGGCGGCGGGCACGAAGGCCGGCACAATCCTCCACACCCTCGCGCCGACCTGGACACTCAACGGCAGGTTGCTGCGACCGGCGATGGTCATCGTCGCCAAGGCCGCATCCGCGCCGCCGTCCGCCACACCACCGCATCCGGCGCGCTAGACCTACGACCGGACGGGTCTGCCGGTCGAATCCATCAGACTGCCTATCTCCCAAGGAACCGCAAATGCCCGAGACGGCAGATGCGCTTCCCACCCAAGGATAAGATCATGAGCAAAGTTATCGGTATCGACCTCGGCACCACCAACAGCTGCATTGCGATCATGGACGGCAAAGAAGTTCGCGTGATCGAAAATGCCGAAGGCGCACGTACCACGCCGAGCATCGTCGCCTTCGCCGACAAGGGCGAGCGTCTCGTCGGCCAGGCCGCCAAACGCCAGTCGATCACCAATCCCACCAACACCATCTATGCGGTCAAGCGGCTGATGGGCCGTCGCTATAACGATCCGGTCGCCACCAAGGATCAGGGGCTGGTGCCTTTCTCCATCGTCGAGGGCGATAATGGCGATGCGTGGGTAGAAGCGCGCGGAAAAAAATACCCGCCCTCACAGATCAGCGCCTTCATTCTCGGCAAGATGAAAGACACCGCCGAGGCGTTCCTGGGCGAGACGGTCACCCAAGCGGTGATCACTGTCCCGGCCTATTTCAACGACGCGCAGCGGCAGGCAACCAAGGATGCCGGCCGGATCGCAGGTCTCGATGTGCTGCGGATCATCAACGAGCCGACGGCGGCGGCGCTTGCCTATGGCCTGGACAAGAAAGCGGAAGGGCGGATCGCCGTCTATGATCTTGGCGGCGGAACATTCGACATCTCGATCCTGGAGATCGGTGATGGTGTCTTCGAGGTGAAGAGCACGAATGGCGACACCTTCCTCGGCGGCGAGGATTTCGACGCCCGCGTTATCGATTTCCTCGCGTCCGAGTTCCAGCGCGAGCAGGGTATCGATCTGCGCACCGACAAACTCGCGCTGCAGCGGCTCAAGGAAGCCGCCGAGAAAGCCAAAATCGAGCTGTCGTCCGCCAAGGAGACCGAGATCAACCTGCCGTTCATCACGGCGGATGCGGCGGGGCCGAAGCACCTCCTTATCAAGATCACGCGCGCCAAGCTCGAAAGCCTGGTCGACGACCTGATCGCGCGCACGATGGAGCCGTGCAAGGCGGCGCTCAAGGATGCCGGGCTGACCGCGGCCGACATCGACGAAGTGGTGCTGGTCGGCGGCATGACCCGCATGCCCAAGGTCATCGAGGTGGTTCGCCAGTTCTTCGGCAAGGAACCCGCTCGTAACGTCAATCCCGACGAGGTCGTCGCGATCGGCGCCGCGGTACAAGGCGCTGTCCTGAGTGGCGACGTCACCGACGTGCTGTTGCTCGACGTGACGCCGCTCAGCCTGGGCATCGAGACGCTCGGCGGCGTCTTTACCCGGCTGATCGATCGCAACACGACGATCCCTAGCAAGAAGAGCCAGACCTTTTCGACCGCGGACGAAAACCAGAGCGCGGTGACCATCAAGGTCTACCAGGGCGAGCGCGAGATGGCGGTCGACAACAAGCCGCTCGGAAATTTCGATCTGACCGGCATCAGTCCGGCCCCGCGTGGCGTGCCGCAGATCGAGGTGACGTTCGACATCGATGCGAACGGCATCGTCTCGGTCCAGGCGCGCGACAAGGCGACCGGCAAGGAGCAGCAGATCAAGATCCAGGCCAATGGCGGGCTGGACGACGCCGATATCGAAAAGATGGTTCGCGAAGCCGAGACCAACGCCGCCTCGGACAAGGTTCGGCGGGAATTCGTCGAAGCCAAGAATATCGCGGACAGCGCGACGCACGCGCTGGAGCGCACGCTTGCCGAACACGGCGAGAAGATCGGGGAACCGCATAAGGCCGAGGCGCACACCGCGTTGGCCGTTGTCCGGGCCGCGGTCGATACAGGCGATCACGCCGAACTGATCAAGGCGACCGAGGGGCTCGGGAAGGTGGCGGCAACGATCGCGGATGCCGTGCAAAAGGCCCAGGCCGGGGCCTCGGGCGCCGCGAGCGGGTCGTCTGGCAAAACGGACGAGCATATCGTGGATGCCGAATTTGAGGATGTCGGCAGCGAGAAGGCAGACGCGTGAGCGCGCTGGCCGCTCGCCGCCGCCAACGCGCGGATTGCGAGCGGCCCTCGCCGGACCCGCAGGAAGTCGAACTCAAATTTCAGCTATCCGTCGAACATCGTCCCCACCTCGAGGCGAGCGATGCTCTGTCAGCGATGGCTTCGACCGAGCTGCATCAAGTCACCACGTATTTCGACACCCCCCCGACGCTGCGCTCGAAGCCGCCGGACTTACGCTGCGGGTGCGCGCTATTGAGGGACGGTTCATCCAGACCGTCAAATCACGCGGTGACGGGATCGGCCTGGCCAGCACCCGCAGTGAATGGGAGTGCGATATCGCCACCGCCGCGCCCGATCTTCTACGGCTCGGCTCGGTCCCGCAGCTGGTTGCGATGATTGGGGACCTTGCGCGGGGTCTGGAGCCGATGTTCATAACCGACGTACAGCGCAGGATCCGCACCGTCTCGCTCGACGGCGGATGCACGGTCGAAGTCGCGATCGACGAAGGGCGGATCGAGACCGGGGACCGATCTGAGCCCATTTGCGAGCTGGAACTGGAACTGAAAACCGGCTCGCCCGGGCCGATGTACCGCTTCGCCAGCATCCTGCAGGCCACGGCTCCGATGTGGCTTTCCAGCGAGAGCAAAGCCACCCGTGGTTGGCGGCTCAGAACAGGCCAGACCGCCGCCATTCGGCTTGCGACCACACCTTTGCTTGATAATGGCGCGGACGCGGCGGATGGCTTCCGGCAAATTGTGCGCGCAGCGCTGGGGCATCTGATCGCCAATATCGGGCCGACGTTACGCGGCGATCCCGAAGGCCTTCACCAGATGCGGATCGCGCTACGCGCGGCGCGCGCGGCGTTGCAACTTTTCGAACCCATGCTCGACCACCCCGTAATTGCCAGGTTCGATGGCGACCTACAGACGGCATGCCGCGCTTTCGGAGCAACGCGCGATTGGGATGTCTTCTTTCTCGAGACGCTTCCGGCGGCGATGCGCGCACTGCCGAGCGCGCGGCTGCGCGACCTGGTGCCGGCGGCCGAGAGAGCCCGCAAGCGGTCGCATCGGACCGTAGAGCATCTCGTTCGTGGTCCGCACTTTACCGAGATGCTGCTCGCGCTGGCGGCTTGGGCCGAACAGACTCCTGACGGCGTTCGCGGCGACACCGCCGCACTCGCCCACCACAGTCTCGCGACGCTTGCCCCGGACCTGCTTGCCTGCGTCGCGCACAAAACGAGGAAGCGTGGCCGCCACGTCACTCGGCTTTCGCCTGACCGACTTCATCGCTTCCGTAAGGCGCTCGACAGGCTATGCAACGACTGCACGGCTCTGGGCGCGCTCTTTCCGCAACACCGACTTTCCATCTATCATGCCCGATGCGTCACACTCCAGGACATCCTCGGTGCGGCCAATGACGCAGTCGTGGCAGAGGGAATTGCCGTCACCCTGGCCGAGCGGCCGGATCTCGTGGCGCCGGTCGAAGAGTTGTTAGGGTGGAGCAAGGCCCGCCGGGCCGAAGCGCTGACCGGGCTACGGTCGGCGACCCACGACTTTCGGTCCGCTGAGCCCTTCTGGACCTGACGACCTCTCGACCATGTCAGGATTCCGCGATGCGACGGGCCGCACGCCCCGTCGCTATGTCAGATGGTCTCAGAATTGCGTGCCGTCTTGTGCCAGAACGGCAACGCAGTGGCGGGCTATTTGAGCATTCTCTTCGGCGGGGATCACGCGGACCGCGAAGTCACCGATCCATTTCAGACGCGCGCAGATCGCTGCCCGCACGTCGACGTCATGTTCGCCGATTCCGCCAGTGAAGACGAGCAAGTCGATCCCGCCCAGCGCTGCGATCATGCCGGCAATCTGTTTGCTCGCCGAATAGCAGAACATGTCGATAGCGAGCCGAGCGTCCGCCTCCAAGCTAGCTTTCTCCTCGAGCACGCGCATGTCGCCTGAGACACCGGATATGCCACGAAGCCCCGACTGTTGGTCGATCAGATGCTCGATCGCTGCCGCATCCAGTTTCTTCTCACGTGCGAGATAGAGCAGAACGCCCGGGTCGAGATCGCCGCTGCGCGTTCCCATGATCACACCGCCCGATGGCGTCAGTCCCATGCTCGTATCGATCGACCGTCCGCCCTTTATCGCGGTGATGCTAGCGCCGTTGCCGAGATGGGCGAGGATCACGCGGTCGGGCAGATCTGGCCCCAGCGCCTCCACCGCGGACTCGCACGACAGGCCGTGAAAGCCATAGCGCCGTACGCCTTCGCCCCGCAGGGAGCGCGGAAGCGGCAACGTATAGGCGAGTTCCGGGAGAGTCGCGTGGAACGCGGTATCGAAACAGGCGATCTGTGGGAGTGTCGGATAGTGCGCTACTGCCTGGTGAATCAACGCCAGCGAGGCTGGATCGTGGAGCGGCGCGAAGATCGCTGCCGCCTCGAGATGCTGCAGCACGGCGGAATCGATCCGACAATGTTCGGTGAGATTGGGTCCGCCATGGACGATCCGGTGACCGATCGCGACCGGCGCTGGCAATGCATTCTTCGCAATGAGACGATCGATCCGCTCGAAGGGATTGTCGTCTTCTGAGCCCGTTTCGATGTCGTCGGTGATGAGCTCCGACAGTTGGGAGGCGCCGACCTCGTACAGGCCAATCTTCAGCGAGGAGGATCCGCTGTTGAGCACCAGCACGACCGCCCCCGGATCGGCGGAGTTGCGTTTCGTGGTCATGGCCATGTTCATGCACTCGATCCAGACGGTCCGCGACGCGGAGCGAACACCGCGCGGAGCGCGCTGGAGCTGGTATCGTCGTGCTCCATCGAAGGCCTATAGGCACCCCGACACGCTGCCCGATTAATGGCCACTCGAAGCTCAAGGGCGTGTTGCGCGACGTCCACGTTCTTGGCCTTGCCGCCCCAGAGGCCGAGGGCTGGCTGCTGGACTGCGCGGGCAAAGGAGAAGGACAGCGCCCAAGGCATGGCATCCTTCGATCGGCCGTTCATTGCGTTCAACCTTCCCGACGCCAGTTCGGCGGGCTGCCCACCCGAAAGAAAGGTAACCCCCGGTACCGCCGCCGGCACCGATCGTAATAAGCAGTCGATCGTCGCGTGCGCGACGTCCTCATGCGATACCGGATCGGGGCACGGTGCGCCGGGAAGCACCATGTTCGGCTTCAGGATCATGCCTTCGAGCGAGACATCCTGCGCGTATAGCGCGCGGAAGACGGCGCGCAGCACCGCCTCGGTGACCGACCCACACCGCTCGATCGAGTGCGCACCGTCCATCACGACTTCGGGTTCGACGATAGGGACCAGCCCGGCCTCCTGACAAAGTGCCGCATAGCGCGCCAGAGCGTGCACGTTGGCATGGATCGACATCACGCTGGGTGTCTCCCGACCGATCCGGAAGACCGCGCGCCATTTGGCGAAGCGGGCTCCCAGCTCGGCATAGCCGGCCAGCCGCTGCCGCAATCCGTCGAGGCCTTCGGTCACTGTCTCGCCCGCCCGCCCCGCCAGCGGCACCGCCCCAAGGTCAACCTTGATGCCGGCCAGGATACCGGAGTCGGCTAGCAGGTCGAGAAAGGCGGTGCCGTTCGCGGTGGATTGGTGGAACGTCTCGTCGCACAGGATCGCGCCGCTGATCGAACCGGCGAGCCGCGGCGTCGTGAGCAGCATCTCGCGATACGCGCGCCGGCTCTCCTCGCTTTGCGGTATGCCCAGCGTTGCGAAGCGCGCGTTGCAGGTAGCGATGCTCTCGTCGATCGCCAGCAGACCCTTGTCGCTGGCGAGCAACTGCGCCGCCGTCGCGACCAGGGAATGCGATCTCACCCGCGCACACCCCACTTCCAGCTGCGAATCTCGGGGAGATCTTCGCCATGCGCATCGATATAACGATCATGTTCGACCAATTTGTCACGCATCTGCTGCTTGAGATAGGCGCCCTTGCTGCCGAGGGCGGGCAACGCATCCACCGCATCCTGGACCAAGTGGAAGCGATCGATCCCGTTCTGAACGCGCATGTCGAAGGGCGTCGTGATCGTGCCCTCTTCCTGATAGCCCCGCACGCGCAGGTTTCGATTTGCGCGGTGGTAGGTCAGCCGCTGCACGAGCCCGGGATAGCCGTGGAACGCGAAGACGATCGGCGTGTCCCGGGTGAACAGCGAGTCATAGTCGGCGTCGCTCAGACCATGCGGATGCTCGGCACATGGCTGGAGCCGCATCAGGTCGACGACGTTGATCACGCGCACGCGCACCTCGGGCAGATGCTCGCGCAGGATCGAGACCGCGGCCAGCACCTCGAGTGTCGGCGTGTCGCCACAGCATGCCATGACCACATCGGGCTCGCCGCCCTGATCGTTACTCGCCCATTGCCAAATGCCGATCCCCTGCGTGCAGTGCGCGATCGCCTGATCCATGGTCAGCCACTGCGGCAGCGCATGTTTGCCGGCGATCACGACGTTCACATATTGTCGGCTTCGCAAGCAGTGATCGACCACCGACAACAGGCAGTTGGCGTCCGGCGGCAGATAGGCGCGGACGATATCGGCCTTCTTGTTGATCACATGGTCGAGAAATCCAGGATCCTGGTGCGTGAAGCCGTTATGATCCTGCTGCCAGACGTGCGACGACAGAATATAGTTGAGTGAGGCGATGTCGCGTCGCCAAGGTAGCTCGGATGTGACCTTGAGCCACTTGGCGTGCTGGCTGAACATCGAATCGACGATGCGGATGAAGGCTTCGTAGCTGTCGAACAGTCCGTGACGTCCGGTCAGCAGATAGCCCTCTAGCCAGCCCTGACATTGGTGCTCGCTGAGCATGCCGTCGAGCACGCGGCCTGCGCGGGCGAGCGACTCATCGCCTGGAACGACCTCGGCGTCCCACTGGCGGTCCGTCACTTCGAATACGCCGCTGAGCATGTTCGACAGCGTCTCGTCGGGCCCGAAGATGCGAAAATTGCGCGCCTCATCGTTGAGGCTAACCACGTCGCGCAGAAAGTATCCGAGCACGCGCATGTCCTGCGCCTCGCGCGATCCCGGCGCTTCGATCGTGAACGCATGATCGCGAAAGTCGGGCATGCGCAGGTCGCGCAGCAACATTCCGCCATTGGTGTGGGGGTTCGAACCCATCCGCCGGTCGCCCTTAGGCGCGAGCGCGGCCAGCTCGGGGATCAACCGGCCGTCCTCGTCGAACAGTTCCTCGGCGCGGTAGCTCTTCATCCATTCTTCGAGCAGCGCGACGTTTTCCGGATGCGCCGCGTCGACGATCAATGGCACCTGATGCGAGCGAAAGGTGCCTTCCACCGGCAGCCCGTCGACGGTCTTCGGTCCGGTCCAGCCTTTGGGCGAGCGCAGCACGATCATTGGCCAATGAGGACGCTCGCTAAGGCCATTGCCGCGCGCCTCTGCCTGAATTTCATGGATCTGCGCGATGGCCAGGTCGGTAGCGGCGGCCATCTGCCGGTGCATCGTCATCGGATCTGAGCCTTCGACGAAGATCGGATTCCAGCCACATCCCCGAAAGAACTGTTCGAGCTCGTAATGCGGAATACGTGCCAGAACGGTCGGGCTGCTGATCTTGTAGCCGTTGAGATGCAGGATCGGCAGAACGACGCCGTCGCCCACAGGGTCGAGAAACTTGTTCGAATGCCAGGCGGTCGCCAGCGGCCCGGTCTCGGCTTCGCCGTCGCCGACCACGCACGCGACGATCAGGTCGGGATTGTCGAACACCGCGCCGAACGCGTGCGCGAGTGAATAGCCGAGCTCGCCACCCTCGTGGATCGACCCCGGCGTCGAGGGCGCGACATGGCTGGAGATCCCGCCCGGAAAGGAGAATTGCGTGAACAGTTTCTTGAGGCCGGCCGTATCCTGACTGATGTTCGGATAGGTCTCGCTGTACGAGCCCTCGAGATAGGTCTGCCCGACGATCGCTGGGCCGCCATGCCCGGGTCCTGAGACGTAGAGCATGTCCAGATCATACTCGGCGATCACCCGATTGAGATGGGTGTAGATGAAATTCTGACCCGGGCTCGTGCCCCAATGGCCGACTACCAGCGGCTTCACATGTGCAAGCGTCAGCGGCTCGCGCAGCATTGGATTGTCGTAGAGATAAAGCTGCCCGACCGAGATGTAGTTCGAGGCGCGCCAATAGGCGTCCAGCAAGCCCAGCTCGCTGTCGCCCAGGGCCTTGGGCTGTGGTCGTGTTACGATCGCGTCCATCGGTGAATTCCAGCATGTTGCGACCGACGCCGCGATCACTAGGTCGAAGCGATGAGCCTGCTCTTCAGGGGATCTGAGCTTGGAATCTACGCGGCTAGGGGGCGCCACAGCAGCCTCGGGAAGTACCTATCCCCATTCCATAGCGGCGAGCAGATCGCCGACCTCGACCTTGGCGAAGGTCGTGAAGCTGTCCGCGATGGCATACGGCAGCAGGAGCGTTCGCTCCTTCAGGACGGCGCCGCAGCTGTAGATAACGTTGGGCACGTAGCCGTCGCGTTCCGCGCGGCGGGGCCGTAGCAACGGATGCCGCATCCGTGCCAGCACCTTCGACGGATCGTCCTTGTCGAGCAGACAGGCGCCGATGCAGTAGTTCCGCACCGCGCCGACCCCGTGCGTGATCACCAGCCACCCCTCGTCGATCTCGATGGGCGAGCCGCAATTGCCGACCTGCACAAACTCCCACGGCCATAGGGGCGCCACCGTCCTGGTGCCGCCGTTCCACTCGTACAGATCGTCGGAGGTCAGGAGCCAAATATTTTCATGATCCTGCCGGCTGAGCATAACGTAGCTGCCATGAATCTTGCGCGGGAACAGCGCCATGCCCTTGTTGACCGTCGCATCGCCGCGCAGGCCGCTAAGTTCGAAGGTTGCAAAGTCCGTCGTGCGCAGCAGCTCCTGACGTACCAGGCCGCCACCGAATGCGGTATAGGTCCCGAAGTAGGTGACGATCCCGTCGTCGTTGATGAAGCGCACCAGCCTGAGATCCTCGATCCCCTGACGCTGGCGATCGGTGATCGGGTAGATGACAACTTCCGAAAGATCGTGGCTGCCGTCGCAATACAACCGCACTCCGGGATCTTCGGGCGCGCCGCCGGGAATCAATTCGATGCGCGGCGAGATCGCCTGGGCGCTGGGAGGATCAAGCACCACGGATCCGTCGCCAGCCCATACGCCGGTGCGAAAGGTGACCGAGGAGATATGGCCTTCGCCGACGCCACGCAGCGACAGGATGAACCGCATCGCGCCGGGCGCGACCGCGGACTGATCGGGATGCGCGACGATGCTCGGGTTGAATAAAGCGGCGGCCTCGAATGAATATTCCTCGCTGAAATACCCGCCAATCAGCAGCGCCTGCCGGGGCGCGACGGCAGTGGCATCGATCACCGGCCCGTTCACCTCATGATACCGGCGCGCCAGCGTATGCTCGATATCGCGGTGTCGATCGGCCAACCCGCTCGATACGCGCTCCCATTCATGGTCCAGCTCGCGTCCATCCAGGCTCAGCACCCGATTAGCGATTCGTTGCGCTCGGGACACTCCGGGAGTCGCGAACGCGGGCGGATCGTACGCCGGCATGAACGGCCGGATCACCACCCGGGACGGGTCGGCATGGAGCGTCAGCGCCAGATGTTCGACGATCTCGTGTGCGGGCGTTGGGTCTTCGGACAGCGCAGACACGATGGTCAGTTCGACAGTAAGGCGCAGCGATTGTCGCTGAGCAGCATGTCGCGCGTCACACCGCCGAATCCCCACTCCCGGATTCGGCTGTGGCCATAGGCGCCGGCCACGATCAGGTCGGCATCGTGTTCGGTGGCGATCTTCGACAGTCGCTCGGTCACGTTGCCACCGAGGGGCGAGAGATGCCGGTCCGCTGAGACGCCGTGGCGCTCGAGCCAGGCAATGACCTGCCGAACCTCAATATGCGCGTCGGTCATCTCGGCCGTCACCGCTGCGACGACGACACGATCGGCGCGTTTGAGGAAAGGAAGCGCATCGGCGATCGCCCGGCGGCATTCCCGGGAGTCGTTCCACGCGACCATCACGGTCTCGAACACGCCCGGTGCTGCAGTCGGGGGGACGACGAGCACCGGCCGGCCTGCCCGCAGGACGAGGTCGCCGGTATCGGCATGCGTATTGCCGTTGTTACGGCTGCCTTTCCCGACCCCGGTGATCAAGAGATCGGCGGACCGCGCCTCGGCGGCGACGACATGGGCGATCGGCTGGAGCGCCGGAATCGAGCGCCACTCGAGCACATACGGCGCGAGCGCCACGCAGTCCCGGAACTCTGTCTCCGAGCGTTTGAGCTCGTCATCGACGATATCGCGTTCGGCCACCGCGAAGTCGCCGGAGTAAAAGCCGTCGCAATTGCCGATCTGCACAGGCTGCCCGGCGGCGATCCCGATCACGCCCGCGGCGAAGCGCTCGGCCTGGCTGGCGGCAATCGCGAGGAGCGGCGCATTGGTGCAACCCGCATCCAGATGAACCATCAGTGTTGCGTAGGTCACACAATGTCTCCCGAATGCTCGATCGAGCGGGTCACGCCGCGACGTCTCGCCGCACGTTCCAAGTTGCAGGGGCGGGGACGCGCCGCCAGCGTCGGAAACTACGCAGGTGAGAGGGGCTCGCCCTTTGCGCGCAAGACCCTTCGGATCAGCAGGTATCCGGGAAGCAAAGGCAGCCACAGCGTGAACACGCGAAGAAGCAGGGTCGCCGCAAGCGCTGCTTCTACGGAAACCCCCATAAGACTTAGCATCCCTGTCGCGCCGGCTTCGAATGTGCCGAGCCCGAGCGGTATCGGACCCAACGTGGCGATCATCGAGGCGACCATCACCGCGACGAACGCGACCGAGAAACTCACATCCTGTCCGAGAGCGCGGAAGCAGACCAGCAAGCTTGCCGCATCAAGGAAGAAGACAAGACCGTTCGCCGCGACAGCGCGACCGATGAGACCGCGGTTGACGAGCAAGGACTTGGGCGCTTCGGCAACGATCAGGAGCAGGTTGCGTACCACGGCGAAACGGGAAAGGGCAGGCGAGAGCGGGCGTAAGCCGCGCTGGCGGATCCAGATGGCAAGCCCCGGAATGGCAAGCGCCACGACCTGGAAGACAAGCACGAAGCCGGTCATCCAAAGCGAGGCGATGCCTTTGCTCCAAAGGAGGGTCAGCATCCCGAGTGCGCAGGCGCTATAGGCCGCGTAGAAGCCGGTCATCGAGGTCAGCAGCGCGGCCACCGCGACGCCACGGTCCACGGCCAACGCTGTCAGCCGCTCGACGACAAACAGGTTACCGCCCATGCCCGCGACGGGAACGACCTGATCTGCGAACAATTTGCCAATCGCGATCGGATAGAGCTGTCGGAACGACCGCGGCGAACCGGCCGCCGCCAAGACGAACTTCCATCCGCTGGCGACGCACAGATAGGTCGATGCCTGTAATACAGCGGCGACTAGCAGCCAGCCGGGTCGGGCCCGTCGCAACAGTGCGGCAAACGCCGCAAGATCACCGATCCGGGCGACTGCCCCGATTCCCACTGCAATCGCCGCCATACCGAGAACCAGGCCGGTATGGCGCAACATGGCGCGCCAGATCCACCGCAGCAGTAACACGCTAGCGCACTAGCCGATGGCGAGGGCCTCGCCCGTGCTTGCGTGGCATGTAGTCGAACAGGAAGGTCTTGAGAAGTTCGGCCGAGACCAAATACGCGATCGTGATCAGCCCGAGCGCAGCGACGACCTCGAGCGGCGGCGCAACGAAGCCGAACCACTGGCCCGCAGGCGTGAACGGGAGCGCAAGCGCGACGAGCAGGGCGCCCAGCGATGAGACTGCCAGTGCCGGTCGCGGCAGATCCGCCCAGGGGCGACCATTGGTGCGGATGATGAAGATCACCAGGATCTGGGTCGCCATCGTCTCCAGGAACCATGCGGTCCGATATTCCGCGGGCGCTGCGTGGAAGACGAACGAGAGCCCGGCAAAGGTCAACAGATCGAACGCCGACGATAACGGTCCCATCACCGCGGCGAACCGGATTAACGCACGCATGTCCCAGACCTGGGGTCGCGCCACTGCCTCGGGCCGGACGCCGTCGAACGGAATGCCGATCTCCGATACATCGTAGAGCAGATTGTTGAGCAGGATCTGCGTCGGGAGCATCGGCAGGAAGGGCAGGAATAGCGAGGCGGCGGCCATCGACAGCATGTTGCCGAAGTTCGAGCTCGCGCCCATGCGCACATATTTGAGGATGTTGGCGAAGGTCCGCCGCCCCTCTTCGACGCCGTCGGCAACGACGCCCAGATCGCTGTCGAGCAGGATCATGTCCGCCGACGCTTGGGCAACGCTCGCGGCGCCTTCGACCGACAAGCCGATATCGGCGAGTTTGAGCGCCGGCGCGTCATTGATCCCGTCGCCGAGATAGCCGACCACCGCGCCGCCCGCCTGGAGCGCGCGGACCAGCCGTGCCTTCTCGTCGGGCGCCAGCCGACCAAAAGTATGGACGCTGCGGACCTGCACCGCCAGCGCATCGTCGCTAAGCCGGGCGATGTCGGCACCCGACAGGGTTTTCCGCGTGGCGAGCCCGACCAGCCCTGCAAGCCGTCCAACCACGACCGGATCGTCGCCCGACAGGATCTTCAGCTGGATGCCCGACGCCTTGAGCCGCGCGACGGCGGCATGCGCGGTCGGTTTCGGGGGATCGGCGAACGCGCACAGCCCTTCGTACACGAGGTCGGTCTCGTCTTCGGTCTCGGGTGCGTGGATGGCGCCGACCCAAGGCCGCGACGCGATGGCGATGGCACGCAATCCTTGCCCGGCAAGCAACAGGACCTGGCGTACCACCGCGTCGCGGGCTTCAGGGTCGAGCGGCGTCGCGACGGAGCCCGAGCGACCCTGCGCGCAGGCGGCTAGGACGGCCTCCGGTGCGCCTTTCAGGATCAGGACCGGCCCGTCGGGACCTTGGGCCAGGACCGACCCGAGCCGTCGATCGAAATCGAAAACGCCTTGCGCAGCGAGCGTCCAACCCTCGACCGCCTTAGCCGACGCCGCCACCAACGCCAGATCGAGCGCCCCCTGACCGCCACCGAGCGCGGCGGCAATGGCGCCTAGCCGGGCCGGCTCGGGACCGTCTGCACCCAAGGGCGCAATGCTTCGCGCCAAGCTGATATGGGCGGAGGTGAGCGTACCCGTTTTGTCGGTACACAGGATCGTCATCGCGCCGAGATCGTGAATCGAGGCGAGCCGCTTCACGATGACTTTCCGCTTCGCCATTCGCATCGCCCCGCGCGATAGCGTGACGGTCGTGATCATCGGCAGCAATTCAGGCGTTAGGCCTACCGCCAGCGCAACCGCGAACAGCAGCGACTGCAGCAGCGGTCGGCCGAGGAAAATGCTGGCGGCGAGCACGATGACGACGAGCGCGAGCGTCAGTCGCGTGGTCAGCAGGCCATAACCGCGGAGATCGCGCTCGAACGGGGAGGGCCCCCCCGCGGTGGCCAGCGCGGCCGCAGCCGATCCGAACATCGTGTCGGCGCCGGTACCGACGACCAACATGGTCGCGCACCCAGTCTGCGCGATCGCGCCGCGGAAGAGAGCGTTCGACGCTTCCGCGGCCGACGCGCCCGTGACCACTCCCGGCTTTTTCTCGACCGGATAGGGTTCCCCGGTCAGCGCCGCCTCATTCGCGGTGAAAGCGCTGCTGTCGAGGATAAGGCCGTCGGCCGGGATGATATCGCCCGCCTGAACGCGTACGATATCACCTGGCACGACCGTGTCGATCGGGACCTGCACAAAGGCGCCGTCGCGCCGGACGGTCGCCGAGATCGCGACCGACTGGCGCAGAATCTCGGCCGCATGGACCGCCTGTCCTTCCTGATAGGTGTCGAGTAGCACAGAAAAGGCGAGGATGACGACGATGATCGAACCGCCGATCGCGTCGCCCGTTGCCACCGATACGATCCCGGCGCCGAGCAAGATCAAAGACAGCGGCTCTAGCAGGCGCCGCGCGATCGCGCGCACGGGGCCTTTCCGCTTCCCGACCACGTCGCTGTTCGCGCCGTGCTGCCTGAGACGCTCGGTTGTCTCCGATCCTTTGAGCCCGTCGCGTGAGGCGCCGAGCTTGCGCAGCACTACCTCGACCGGTTCGGTCCAGAAAGGAGCCGCCACCGGCGGCCTGGCAGGATCGACCGTCACGACCGTCAGGCCGCCCGATCGGTCACTGCGGCCAGGGCTGAGGCAGATGCAGCCTGGTCCGCATCGTGGACGGTGATCCGTCGCGGCGACAGAGTCTCTAGCGTCGCGCGCGCACGATCCATTTCGCCCGCTGTGCCATGCGCCATGACCAGAAAGCCGTCCGCGGCTACCTCGGCCTCATAGGTAACGATGCTATCCTCGGGGATTCCAAGGCTCGCGAGGCCTGCCACCAGAGCACCGGCGCCGCCAAGTGCGATGGCACCTTCGATCGCGGATATCCCGGCGGCAGCCAGATGGCCGAGCAGTACAACGCCGCCGACCATCGGCACCGTCGCGTAAAGTCCGCCCAGGAACAGACCCCAGAGGCTGCCCCAAAGGGCGCCACGCGATCCCCAGAAACGGATCCGGTCGCCGCTATTGTAGAAGCCGGTCGCGGTCTCGCTCGTGTGATAGCCTTTGCCGACGACGCTCAGTCGGCGGAACTCGAAACCCGAGGCTGCCAGCGCGTTGACGGCGGCATCGGCTTCTTCGTGATCGTCGAACACCGCGACGATCGAATGGGGGAACTGCATCGGATGATCCTCAGATTGCACGTCTCAACACCGTAAAAGCCCCAACCGGAGGTACCAGCGTCGGGAAGTATCTACCGGTGCTCACGGGGCGCACCTGCGAAGGCGCGCGCGTTCAAGCGGCGAGTTGGTACGTCGCTTGTCCGCTCGCCTCGAACGTCGACAAATTAACCATGGTGGTCTCGGCGATCGCGCTTAGGGCTTCCTTTGTGAAAAAGCCCTGGTGGCCCGTCACGAGCACGTTCGAGAACATCAGTAGCCGCTCGAAAACATCGTCCTGAATTACCGCGCTGGATAGATCCTCGAAGAAGAGATCGTCTTCCTCCTCATAGACGTCGAGCCCAAGATGGCCGATCGCGCCGCTCTTCAGCCCCTGGATCACCGCCGCGGTGTCGATCATGCCGCCGCGGCTGGTATTGATGAGCATCGCACCGTGCTTCATGCGACCGATCGCTGCCGCATCGATGAGATGCCATGTCGCATCTGTAAGCGGGCAGTGAAGGGACACGATGTCGGCCTGGCCGAGTAGATTTTCGAGCGTCGTATAAGTGACGCCCATCGCAGCGCACCCCTCGTTGGCCATGACATCATAAGCGATGACCTTGCAGCCGAAGCCGAGCATGATCTTGGCAAGGCTGGTGCCGACGCGGCCGGTCCCGACGATCCCCACGGTGCGACCATGGAGGTTGAAGCCCAGGAGTCCCTCGAGCGCGAAATTGCCCTCGCGAACCCGCGCATAGGCACGGTGGATGTTGCGATCAAGCGTCATGATGAGCGCTACCGCATGTTCTGAAACGGCTTCGGGAGAGTAGGCCGGCACCCGGGCGACGGCGATGCCGAGCTTTTTGGCGGCCACGAGATCGACATTGTTGAACCCCGCCGAACGCAGCGCGACGATCTCGATGCCGAGTTCCTTGAAGACCGTTAGCACGGCCGCGTCCACCTGATCGTTGACGAAGACGCAGACCGCCTTCGAGCCGCGCGCGAGGATCGCGGTTTCGTGCGTCAGCCGGCTCTCGACGAACTTCAGACTGTGGGCGGTGCCGGCGGCCGGCTCCAGGAACGTGCGATCATAGGATTTGGTGCTGAACACGGTGACGATCATGGAAATTTCTCTTTGAAGAAGTCGGGGATGCTGGAGCTATTGGCCGCGGCGCTTAGTGCGCCGCCGCCAGGATAGGTGCCGTCGGTTCGGCGAGGGGAACGACCCTGTCCGCGTGATGACCGGTCTCTTTCAGGAAGAAGCTCAGGCCGATCGCAACGACGACACCGGCCACCAGCGGCATGAAGCCGTTCTGGAACTGGTGTAGGGTCAGCGGCGTCCCCTGCGGGATCATCAGCCGTGAGATGAACGGCGAGACGATGCCGCTGGTCACGAAGACGAGGAAGTTCATTACCCCCGCAGCCGTGCCTTTGACCTGCGACGGGTTCGTTTCCTTCATCATCGAAAAGGGGATCATTGCGGCCCCAGAAGCGATGCCGAGGAGCAGGGCGATGCTGTAGGGCGGGAACAGGCCGACAGGCGCGTAGATCGCGGTCAGGCCCGCTGCGAGCATGACGAGCGCACCGAGGATCAGGACCGGCTTGCGGCGGCCGAGATGATCGGCGAGATAGCCAAGCAACGGACAGCCGATCACCCAGCCGATCGGCACCATCGACGCCTCCATCGCGGCGGCGGACATCGACATGTCCTTGCCGCCGTTGAGGAACGACGTTGCCCAGACGAGCGCGCCGATCGTGGTCGGCAGGAACAACAGCCCGCCGATCACGCCGGTAAGCCAGCTCTGCGGATTGGAGAATACGGTCTTGAACGGCTGGATCAGGCTCGCCAACGAAAGGGGTCCGTGATGGGATTCACTGTCGCCCGTATCGCGCGGCATGATGATCCACGTCGCAATCGCCAGGACGAAACCGGCGCAGGCGAAGCCGACCCAGACATATTGCCACGGCACGTGGAAGCTGCCCGCCGGATCGATGAGCATATGTACCGGCTTGGAGCCGAAGGCGGCCCCCGCCATCCCCAAGCACTGGGTCAGGCCAATGAACATCGCGAGCATCCGCGACGGCAGATAGCGCGCGGCAACATAGGAGGCGCCGATGAAGGCGAAGATCGCGCCGATCGCCTGGATGACGAAGCCGGCCATACCGGCCGCTTCGCTCCCCTGAGCGAAGACGAGGCAGCCAAGGCCGACGACGGCGATACCGTAGGGAATCGTGCGCCGGGGCCCGTAGCGATCGAGCAAGACACCTGCGATCAGCGCCATCAGCGCGTACGCGACATAATAGGCCGAGATCATGCCGCCGATGTGGTTGCCGCCCCATGCCTGGGTGAGCTCGTGCTGCATCACGCCCGGCGCGGAGCGGACGGCGTACTGGAAAAAGTAGAAGATCGCGCATAGCGCCCAGGCCAGGAAGAAGAGCGGCTTGAGTACGCTGGGTGGAGACATATCGGGGCTCGTGACCACCACCGGCGTTGCCGCGGACATGATGTCGGCCCGCGCCCGAACAGGACTCGGCATAAGGTTGATCCTCTTGAAACGGCCCCGCAGGGGATGGCCGCGGTCCAGGTGTCGCCACCGGAACAAGCAGTGCCTGTTCCGGTGGGTTCGTTTTCGTCGAGTTTGACGGGTGCCTGTTCGCTCGAACTTCAATAGCGTACCGGCTTGCTTGCCCGCTACGCTCGGGAACTACTCAGACCTGCTGTCGAAGGCTCCGGCTGGGCAAGAGTCTTTGACAGTCGATTGTGGATCGCGGTCGCGGCAATGGCCGCCTCGCCATCGGCGACGGCGATCTGGTTGAGGCCGCGAACGAGATCGCCGGCGGCGAATAGCCCGGGAATCGAGGTTTCCTGATGCCCGTCAACGAACAGGCGGTTCGCGGCGTCGACCGTGGCGCCGACCGCGATCGCCAGCATCGTCTGGGGGACGATGCCGAACGCGGAATAGACCAGGTCGAACCGGTGCGTGACCCCGTCGCCGACTGCGACGGCGGTTACGCCATCTGTCTCCATAGCGACCGACCCCACCGCGACCTGAAATATCTCGACGCGTGCCGCCGTCAGGGCGGCGCGGGTTTCTGGGGATAGCGCAATCTCGCCCGTGGGAAGCAGCAAGCTGACCTGGGACGAGAAGGTGCGGATGAACAGCGCCTCGGCGGCGGCATGCTCACCGTTGCCGAGCACGCCGACCTTCTTGCCGATGGATTCGAAACCGTCGCAAATCGGACAGGTGCGGATGAGGCCATCCTTGACGGCTTCGGCGACGTGCGCGACCGGAGGGTTGTTTTCCACCACGCCCATCGCAACGATCACCGTGCGCGCGAGGATGGTATTTTGCCCCATCTTCGCCAGGAACAGGCCGTCGTCCGCGTGATACAGTGTCTCGATCGTTCCATGCTCGAGCGTGGCGCCATAGCGGCGCGCTTGCTCGCGCATGCGCGCAAGCAAGTCCACCCCGGAAATGCCTTCGGGAAAGCCCGGCAGATTATGGCTGAGCGTGATCCATTTGGCACGGCTCCACCCCTTGTCGATCACCAGAACGTCGCGTCGGAACCGGCCGAGATAGGTCGCGGCGGTGAGGCCCGCAGGACCGCCGCCGATGATGACACAGTCGAGCACGGCGGTCACGCCCGCGCCGCACCGGCGGCCGACCCACAAAGCGCCGCGTTGCGTCCGGCAACGCGGCCAAAGGCAAAGCATTCCGCGATGTTGCCGCCGCCCTGATAGAGAAAGGAATAGATCGAGCCGAGCTCGCCGGCGGAAAACAGCCGACCGATCGGGCTGCCGTCGGCACCGACGATCTGCGCTTGCGCGTTGCGCCGCGGTCCGCCCTGCGTGTTCACGAGCGCAGGGGTCAGTTCCATCGCATAGAAGGGACCCGACTCGATCGCACCGAGCGTCGCCGGTTTGCGACCCCAGTCCGGATCGGCGCCGTTGCGCGCGGACTCGTTGAAGCGGTTGATCGTGTGCTCGAGCGCCGCGGGCGGAAGGTCGATCAGCGCCGCCAGGTCTCGCAGCGTGCCCGCCGTCTTGATCCAGCCCTTGCCGACCTCACGCAGATTGTCGTCGCTCCAGTCGTAAAGATTGCCGTGGCTGACGTCCCAGTCCGCCCCGGCCTTTCCGATCGGGCCGTGCTTGCGATAGATCTCGTCGAAGATCATGTGGATCGGCAAGGGCATCGCCTGCCGCCCCCAGTGACCGTGGCGCTTCACCTTGCCATGTGCGTCGCCCACCGAGCAGGGTTCGCCCTCCATCGTGAACCGGCTGCCGTCGGCGCCGACGAAGAGGAAGCTTTGCCCGTGCGGCAGGTTCAGCCACTGCGCAACCGGGATGTCGGGCGCCTTAAACGACAGGATCGGGCCGGACACGTTGCTCATGTGCCAGAGGTCGGCGCCGACCTCTAGCCCCATGCGAATGCCGTCGCCGGTGTTGTAGGGCGTGCCGACCGGGTGCACGCGCGGTAGTCCATCCACGTAGTTGCGGATCATGGCCGGGTTGTTCTCGAACCCGCCGCACGTCAGCACCACGCTGCGGTGCGCGCGGATCGCGATACGCTTGCCCCGGCGTTCGGCGATGACGCCGACGATCTGGCGCTCCTCCATCACGAGGCTGACTGCCGGCGTTTCGTAGGAGATCGGGACGTGGCGCGCCTCGACGGCGGCCTCGATCAGGCGCCAGAGGCGTTCGCCGCCGACCGGGCCTTCCCCGTTCAGCAGCACGCGCACGCAGTCCGACCCGGCGAGTTCGGGGAACTCGACATACGGCATTTCGACTGGGGTCATACCCAGGCCTTCGAGCCACGCCTTGTTGGCGAACATCTCCGTGGCCCACACGTCGAGTAGCTCGTCTGAGATGTCGTCCATGTACGGCCCGGCCATCGAACGGAAGTAGACCTTCGCTGTCTCCGCGTCGGCCGGCCAGAAGACGATATTGGCCGAGACGCGGCTGTTACCGCCCTTATGCGCTTCTGGCGCCTTTTCGAGCAGCAGCACCTTCGCGCCCGCCTTTTGCGCAGTCATCGCCGCCGTTGCGCCTGCATAGCCGTAGCCGACGACGATCACGTCGGTCTCTTCATCCCAATGGAGTGGCGCCGGTGTCATGATGGTTGCCTTTCGGGGCACGCGCGTGAGCGCTTTCGCTTAGGTTGACGCGCGGAAAAGACGGCATCTCCGCACGCTTTGAGTGCGACCCCGATGTATCGGAGGAACTCAGCGCCCGAGCCTATCGGGAACTACGCATAAAGAGCGACGGACAGATCGCGAGCGGGCACCCGAGTGCCCGGCCATGCGTAGTTCCCGACGGTGATCCTGCTCCGGATCGACCGCTATGATGCACCGGAATGTCGGTTCCCAACCGACGGGCGACGATACCGTACACCTCGAATCGGACCCTGCAGCGATGAGCATCAACCGATCGACGGACATATTGGCAATGGGCGCGCGATGAACGTGCAACATCCCTTCGATACCGTCGCCCAGCAGGACGGCCCGATTGCGTGGCATGCGATGTCGAGCATCGACGTCTCAGCGCGGGTAGGCACCACCGATGATGGTCTGCAGCCCAAGGATGCAGCTGCACGGCTGGCGAAGGATGGTCTCAACGAGCTCGCGCCACCACCTGCGCCTTCGTCGGTGCTGCTGTTCGTCCGCCAGTTCAACAGCCCGCTGATCTACCTTCTGATCGCCGCGTCCGCGATTTCGCTCGGCCTTGGGCACCGCACCGACGCCGCCTTCATCGGCGTCGTCCTGATTATCAATGCCGTCATCGGCACCTTCCAAGAAGGCAAGGCTGTCGAGTGTCTCGCCGCCTTGCGCGACATGATCGGGCACTCAGCGACAGTGCGACGCGGCGGTGCGATTTCGGTCGTAGATGCGCGCGATGTCGTAGTCGGGGACGTCGTCGTGCTTGAAAGCGGGATGGCGGTTCCCGCTGACATTCGGCTCTCGTCCAGCAACGCGCTGCGTGTCGATCAATCGACCTTCAGCGGCGAGTCGATGGCGGTCCCGAAGGATCCGGACGCCGTCATTCCCGAACAGACGCCGCCTGGCGACAGGGTGACCATGCTGCTGGCCGGTACGATGGTTGAGGAGGGCCGCGCCATTGGGATCGTCGTGGCAACCGGAGCAGACACCGCGCTCGGCGAGATCGACGCATCGCTACGATCAACCAAGGCGACGCCACCACCCCTCAGCCTCCGGCTCGATCGCTTGGCCCGGCAGATCAGCATCGCGACGATCGCGCTGATCGTGCCGTTCGCGCTGATTCTGCTCTACCAAGGGCGGCCCGGCGACCAAATCCTGCTGCTGGCGGTCGCGCTGGCCGTTTCAGCGATTCCCGAAGGACTGTCGATCGCGGTCACGGTCGCGCTTGCAGCGGGCACCCGCCGGATGGCGGCGCGCAACGTCATCGTCCGATCGCTCCCAGCCGTCGAAGGGCTGGGCGCGTGCACGATCATCGCCAGCGACAAGACGGGCACGCTGACGCGGAACATCCTTTCCGTCGAGCGCGTCTTGCTGGCCGACGGGTCCGTCTTCGATCGGGCGGAGTGGTCCTCGCATGCAGACGCTCTCGCCGCCATCTGGCGCGCAGGCGCGCTCTGCAACGAAGCGTCGATCGGAGCGCATGGCGCACCGGTCGGCGATACCGTAGACGTGGCACTGCTGGCATTCGCAGCGGATTTTGGCGCAGACCTGCCGGCACTTCGGTCCATCGTGCGTCTGGCGGCGCTGCCGTATGAACCCGCCAACAAATTCTCGACCGTCGTCATTGACGAAGGGAAGGGCCGACGCGTCTTTGCCAAAGGCGCCCCCGAGATCATCCGGTCGATGTGCGGTCCGATTGACCCTGCGGCGATTGCCAGGGGCACCGCGATGGCCGAAGATGGCTATCGGATAATCGCCGTCGCGGCTTCCAACGGGCCGACGACGATCGACGCCGCGAACCCGGGCGGCCTCATCTTCCTCGGCTGGATCGGTTTGATCGATCCGGTTCGCCCGGAAGTTCCCGCTGCCATCGCATCCTGCGCCCTCGCCGGTATCGGCGTGCGCATGGTAACCGGCGACCATCCAGCTACCGCGCTGACGATCGCGCGCAGCCTGGGCCTCGACGTCGATGCGTCGCAAGTCATCACCGGCACCCAGATGAGCGCCTTGGCGAACCGCCCACAAGACCTGTCCGGGCTGGTGCTGGGAGGGCGGGTCTTTGCGCGGATCGAGCCGGTGCAGAAGCTTGAGATCGTCCGCATCCTCGCGGCAAGCGGCGAACTCGTCGCGGTTACGGGCGACGGCGTCAACGACGCCCCCGCGCTCCAGGCCGCGCATATAGGCGTTGCGATGGGTATTGCCGGCACCGACGTCGCGCGCGGCGCGGCCGATCTCGTGCTGGCAGACGATAATTTCGCGTCGATCGTGGCGGGTGTCGAGGAGGGGCGCATCACCTATGCCAACGTCCGTCGGATCGTGATCATCCTGCTCGCAACGGGAATCGCCGAAATCGGGATGTTCCTGGGGTCGGTCGCGCTGGGGCTGCCCATGCCACTAACCGCCGTGCAACTGCTGTGGCTCAATCTCGTCACCAACGGCGCGCAGGATGTCATGCTGGGGTTCGGTCGCGGTGAGGGCGACGAGTTGCGCCAGCCGCCACGGCCACCGAGCGAGCCGATCCTCGACCGCAGCGCGATCGCACTGATGATCCCGCCGGCCGTGATAATGACGGGTTTGGCGCTGTTCCTGGTCGACACGATGCACCGGCAAGGCAACGCGCTCGCCGAGATCCAGAACGCGGTCCTGCTGATGACGGTCCTGTTTCAGAATGTCTATGTGCTGTGCATGCGCAGCGAGCGACGTTCGATCCTGCGCCAGCCGCCCTTCTCCAATCCCTGGCTTCTTCTTGGCGTGGGCGCCGCGGTCGCGTTGCAACTCCTCGCAATGTTCTGGCCAGTCCTCGGCCGGATCGTCGGCACCGCGCCGGTCTCGGGCGCCACACTGTGGTTCTGCCTCGTCGCGACCGCCGCGACCGTCGTTGTCACCGAAGTGACGAAGCAGGTCGTGGCTTTCTGGCGACGGCCTGTACCTCTCCGCATGCAAGGGGAAAGCGCATGAGCGTCATCGACTTCAACGGGCGCGGGGTCCTGTGACCCAGCGCATGCAGGATATCGCCGAGGAAATCGTGCAGCTGCAGGCTGAGGTCGATCGCGAGATCCAGATTCGCAAATGTGCATTGGGCGTCGAGGTCGTTGGCCGGATCGTCGGCTTCGAGCGCGGCGTGCTCGATGCGCAGCGCCAGTTGCGGGCGTCGATGGTGCGCTTCATCGCGCAGTCCGAGCTTGTCTCCTGGCTGACCGCCCCGGTGATCTACTCGCTGATCGTGCCCTTCGTGCTCGTCGATCTGTGGGTAAGCCTCTACCAGGCAATTTTGCTTCCGGGCCTACGGTATCCAGCGGGTTCGGCGCTCGAACTATATCCTCTTCGACCGCGGGCATCTGGCCTATCTAAACCGGGTAGAGGCGCTGAGCTGCATGTTCTGTTCTTACGGTAATGGTCTTATCGGCTTCGTTCGCGAGGTCAGCGGCCGTACCGAACAATATTGGTGTCCGATCAAGCACGCGCTGCGCGTGAACGATCCACTGCAACGCTATTACGAATTCCTCGAATATGGCGATGCCGACGGATACCGAACGCGATTGACCGAATTTCGCGATCGTCTCCGTGGCTGAATCCGGACGCAGCGAAGAAGTGATAATCGCCTGTTGGCCAAGCCCGATGGAGTGGCAATGACGATCGAAAACCACGGTGGTTCAGTTACTGTCGGCGAACGTTCGGCGGGAGCCGGAGCATGGACTTGCCCGATGCACCCCGCGGTCCGGCAACGGCTTCCGGGCGTTTGCCCGATCTGCGGGATGGCTCTCGAACCCGTGCTGGTGTCGGCCGACGAGCCCGCGAATCCGGAGCTGGCAGATTTCACGCGGCGGTTCTGGGCGGCAGCGCTGTTGTGTATCCCGCTGCTGGCGCTCGCGATGGGCGGTGACATGCTGGGGTCCGGGCTCTTCCCGGGGGGCCTTTCACCGTGGATAGAGCTCGTCTTGTGTACACCAATTGTCGCCGGTGCGGGATGGCCGGTGTTCAGCCGAGCATGGACCTCGGTGGTAACGCGGCGGCTTAACATGTTTACCCTGATCGGCTTGGGCGTCGGCGCTGCGTTCCTGTATAGCCTGATCGCGACCATCGTTCCGGGCCTGTTTTCGCCGAGCCTGCGCGATCATGGCGGGATGGTGCCGGTATATTATGAATCGGCAGGCATGGTGGTCACCCTGGTGCTGCTCGGCCAAATTCTCGAACTGCGCGCGCGGGCAGCGACGGGTAATGCCATCCGCGCGCTGCTGCACCTTTCGCCAAAGATGGCGCGCCGCATCGCCGAGGACATGAGCGAGACTGACGTGCCGGTGTCCGAAGTCGTGATCGGCGACAGGATACGGATACGCCCCGGCGAAGCAGTGCCCGTCGACGGCGTGGTGCTGGAGGGGCGCTCCTCGGTCGACGAGTCGATGCTGACGGGGGAGTCGGCGCCGGTACAGAAAATGCCGGCGAGCGCTCTGACCGGCGGTACAATTAACGGGTCGGGAAGTCTCATTCTCGGTGTCCGTGCGGTCGGCACGGACACGATGCTCGCCCGGATCGTTCGCATGGTCTCGGAGGCGCAACGCAGCCGAGCCCCGATCCAGGCGGTCGCCGACCGCGTCTCGAGCTGGTTCGTGCCGCTGGTGATAGCGATCGCCGTCGCGACGTTCGCCATCTGGCTCGTGATAGGCCCGGAGCCGCGGTTCGGCCATGCACTGCTCAATGCGGTATCGGTCCTGATCATCGCCTGTCCCTGCGCGCTCGGGCTGGCAACGCCCATGGCGATCATAGTCGGAACGGGGAGGGGCGCAAAGGCCGGCGTCCTGGTCAAGAATGCCGAGGCGCTTCAGGCGCTGGCGGCGGTCGACACGCTGGTGATCGACAAGACCGGAACGCTGACCGAGGGGCATCCCAAGCTGGTGGCGATCAAGACGCTTGGCTGCGAGCCGGAGAATGCCGTCCTGGCGTTGGCCGCCGCACTCGAGGCCCGGTCGGAGCATCCGCTCGGGCTCGCGATTGTCGCGAGCGCGAGCGACCGCAAGCTTGCCCTCACTGAGGTCGCCAATTTTCAGTCGCAGGCGGGGCTGGGCGTCAGTGGACGGGTCGACGGCCGTTTGGTCGTGATCGGGAACGCAGCGCAGATGGAGCGGGTCGGCATCGAGCCTGCCCCGCTCGAGGCGACGGCCGATCACCATCGAAACACGGGCGCCAGCACGATGTTCGTGGCGGTGGACGGCCACCTCGTCGGCTTGCTCGCGGTGGCTGACCCGGTGCGGAGCGCCAGTGGCCCGGCGATCCAGGCTTTGCGCGCGGACGGCTTACGTATCGTGATGCTGACCGGCGACAACTTGGGGACGGCCACGGCCGTCGCGAAGGCGGTTGGCGGGATAGATGAGGTCCGGGCGGATCTCCGCCCGGAAGACAAGGCACGGATCGTGTCGGAGCTGCGGGCTGCGGGCGCAAAGGTCGCAATGGCGGGCGATGGCGTAAACGACGCGCCGGCGCTGGCTGTAGCTGACATCGGCGTGGCAATGGGGAGCGGCACCGATGTGGCGATCGCGAGCGCTGGTCTCACCCTCACGAAGGGCGACCTCTCTGCGCTCGTGCGTGCGCGACGTCTGTCTAAGGCTGTGATGCGCAACATCCGCCAGAACCTGTTCTTTTCGCTCGTCTTCAACGGCGTCGGCGTGCCAATAGCCGCCGGCACCCTTTATCCCCTGACCGGGACGCTTCTTTCGCCGATGATCGCCGGAGCGGCGATGGCGCTGTCGAGCCTAGCCGTGGTTGGGAACGCGCTGCGACTGAGTTCGGTCAGACTTTAAGCGGGATGTGCTGCATGCGGGCACGAGGGAATGGCAAGATTGATGGGGAGGACCGCGCCTCCCGATACGCATTGGAAATAGCGATAATAGTTTTGCGAGCGCGGCGACGCGCAAAGCTCGCCAACATCTTCGATGGCCGGAATACGCCTGGTGCCTGAACAGTTCTCGCACGCTCAAGTGGGGTAATACGGTCGGCACAGACACTGTCGTAGGAACTGGCAGTGGTGCCGGGCAGGCGATAAAAATTTACGGCCAGGCGGCGGCGGGGAAATATATCATGCCATCAATTTATTTCGCAACGATCGTCGTCACGCTTTTCTACTGACGCGCGAAAAGGCCAAAGGTCTCACAACGCGCCGCGGCTCTTTTCAGAGCGGCAGGCGTTCCGGGTCGATCGTGAGGGTAATGACGACGCCCTCCGGCGCCCACTCGAAGTCGATAGAGCCCCTGAGGTCGGCCTTTACGCTGCGGACGATGAGTTTGCTCCCAAATCCCCCTGTCGTCGGCGCGCCGACGATCGCCGGGCCGCCGGTTTCTATCCAGCGCAGAACAAACGCCTCCTCCTTCTCCGCACTGTGCGTTAGGTTCAACCGACCGTCCGGCGTCGATAGCGCGCCATACTTCATCGAGTTGGTGGCGAGTTCGTGGACCACCAGCGCAAGCGCCGTGGCCGAGCGTTCACCGATGGCGACGCGCGGCACCGAGACCTGAACCCGATTGGACGGGGCGGCTTCGTCATATGGCTCCAGCAGGATGGTCAGCAGATCGCCAAGCAGAGCGCCACTCGGCTTGCTGCCGGCAATCGGGCGAACCTGATCGTGCGCGCGGCCGAGCGCGGAGAGCCGCTGCGTCAGATCGCGCGCCATATCGGCCGCCGAGGCAGCCCCCCGCGAGGTTATATGGGTCAGGCCGGTGGCGATGGTCAGTAGATTCTTCACCCGGTGGCTCATTTCGCCGGCGAGCAGTTCGTGACTCTCTTCCGCCTGCTTGCGACCGCTGACGTCCAGAAAAATTCCGAACAAGGTCTGCTCAGCCGTGTCAGTATCGTCACCTTTACCGCGGGCCGAAGCCCAGCGGACAGTGTCGGCGACGATGATCCGGAAGTCGATCTCGTACAGGCCGAGCTCGGCGCGTGCGGCGTTAAACGCGGCACGAACCCGCCCGCGGTCCTCCGGATGAATGTGCGCCGACAGATCCTCGAACGTCACGGAGTCACTGGGCTTTAAGCCTCAGAGCGCGAAGGCGACGTCATCCATCTCAAGGACGTCGGTCTCCATGTTCCAGGACCACAGCGCGATGCCGGCGGCCTCGACGGCAAGTCGCAGGCGCTTGGCGCCCCAAAGGGGTACGGACCTGGCTTCGGTGGAAATATTATTGATCCTTCAACGCCTTCGGCAGTGGTTATCCCGCGGCGGTCCAACTGCTCCAACTGCGATCGACCGAGGCGGCGATCGCCGCGACGAGGGGGCGATCGCCGATATTGCGATCGAACACCTTGTCGCCATTCTCTGCTGCTTCTTGGGCGAGCTTGCCCTCTGGGTCCAGCCCGTCGAGCAGGATGCCCTTACCCCGCCAGCCGGTGGCGCGCATCTCTCGCAAAAGTTCGAGGCCATCGACCCCAGGCATATCGATATCGACGACGATGCAGGCATAATCGCGCGAGCGAGGGTCTGCGAGAAGTGCAGCGCAGGTTGCATAGGATCGGACGTCATAGCGTTCCGACCGCAGCATGATCTGTCGCGCGTGGCGAATGTCGCTATCGCCATCGACGAGCGAGACGCCGATGCTTTCCGGCAGTGTAAGGTCCTTCATAGTCATGCCAATTCCTTGTGAAATCCAAGGGTCGCATGTTCTGCCTGGCGCTGTCTTTACGTAGTAAACGAGGGGTCCGGCCTGCATCAGGCCGCTTCGCCGAGACCCGCCGCGAAGGCGATACGCAAGACGTCGGACAGGCTGCGGGCGTGGACCTTATCCATCAGGTTCGCGCGATGGACCTCGACGGTGCGGGTCGCGATCCCGAGGTCGAAGGCGATCAGCTTGTTTGGGCGCCCAAGCACCATGCCGTCCAGCACATCACGCTCGCGCGGAGTGAGCGCCGCGAGCCGGACGACCGCATCCGCGGCCGCGACATGGTCGCGCGTGTCGCGCGCGGCGTGCTTGAACGCCTCGTCAATCGCGGCGAGCAAAACGGCGCGCTCGAACGGCTTTTCCAGAAACTCGAGTGCGCCGGCCTTGATCGCGCGCACCGCAAGCGTGACGTCACCATGTCCCGTCAGCATGATCACCGGTAGTCCGATTCCCTGCGACGACAGGCGCTCCTGTACCTCCAGCCCGTCGAGGCCGGGCATTCGGACGTCGAGAAGAATGCAGCCCCGCGTCTCACGGTCGACGACAGCCAGAAATTCGGTGCCCGAGATATAGGTCTTCACGATATGCCCCGCCTTGCGCAGCATAAAGCCAATCGACTGGCGGATGGCTTCGTCATCGTCGACGATATGAACGATGTGCGTTGTATCGGTCATTCGTCTTCTCCAGCGAGCGGAACGCAAAAGTGAAAGATCGTACCGCCGGTCGGGCCAGCATCGGCCCAGATGCGGCCACCATGGGCCTCGACGATGGTGCGGCAGATCGACAGGCCAAGACCCATGCCGCTTTCCTTGGTGGTCGCGAACGCCTCGAACAGACGCTCGCGGACAGATTCCTCGATGCCGCTCCCGGTGTCGCTGACGCTCACCCGCACCCATCCTTCCCGATCGGGGGCGGTCGAGATCGTCAGATGCTTGGTCGGCGCCGTCGCCATCGCCTGGATCGCGTTGCGGATCAGATTGACCAGCACCTGCTGAATTTGAATGCGATCGACCAGGACATGGTCGAGGCCGGCCGCGATCGTCATCGTGACCGTGATTCCGGCCTCATGCGCCCCGAGCAGGCCGAGGCTGGTTGCCTCGTTCACTAACGCGTCGAGACGCTCTAGCCGAAATCCGGTGTCACCCCCGTCGACGAACGACCGCAACCGGCGGATGATCTCGCCGGCCCGCAGGGTTTGGGCCGCCGCAAGGTCGAGCGCTTCGGATATCTCGGCAAGCAACGGATCGGCGCTCTCGCCGATCATGTCGCGGCTTGTCTCGAGATAGGCGGCGATCGCCGTCAGTGGCTGGTTGATCTCATGGGCGAGCGTCGACGCCATTGTCCCCATCGCGCTTACGCGCGAAACATGGACCAGCTTGGACTGCAGTTCCTGCATCCTGCGCTCATCCTCGCGGCGCGAAGTGAGGTCGCGGATGAAGCCCGTAAAGATCCGTTCGCCACCGATCGAAACCTCGCCGACCGCGAGTTCGATCGGGAATTCCTCGCCGTTCGAGCGGAGCGCCGTGGTCGCGCGGATGCTGCCGATGATATGGCGCACTCCGGTGTTCAAATAGGTGCTCAGATAGCCATCGTGGGTCATGCGTTCGGCTTCCGGCATCAGCATGCTGACGTTGCGACCAACGATTTCGGCTTCGAAATAGCCAAACATCGTCTCGGCGGTGCTGCTGAAAGACGAAACTGTGCCGCGCTCGTTCATCACGATCATCGCCTCCGGTACGGTCGCGAGAATCGAGCGGAGATGGTGTTCCCGCCGCGAAACGGCGGCCGCGGCTGCTTTCTGATCGGTGACATCGCGGACCACCTTGCCGAAACCGCGCAGCGCGCCATTGTCGTCGCGCAGCGCGGTGATGGTCACACTGGCAAGGAATTCCGAGCCGTCCTTGCGGATCCGCCAGCTTTCCTCCTCGATGCTTCCTTCGGCATTGGCGCGCGCTAGGTCGCGCTTGGGTTTGCCAGCGGCAACATCGTTGGGGGAATAAAAGACCGAAAAATCGCGGCCAATGATCTCATCCTCGGTCCAACCTTTGATCTTTTGCGCGCCGCAGTTCCAGATCGTCACCCGGCCCTCGGGGTCGAGCATATAGATCGCGTAATTGGTGGCACCGTCGATCAGTAGACCTAGTTCTTCGTGCATTTCGGCATTGCTGCGAGCGACCCCGGCAAGTGCCGCGGCCACAGACGTCGGTTGGTCCGCGTTCACAACGGCACGCGCGCGGATGGCCGGAGCCGGGGTCGGGATATCATCTGAGCGTCCGCCTTCTGGATCAGAGGCTTTGGGGCGCCGGACGCCGATACGAACTCTGCTTAGGCAGCCGGCATCCGTCCCTTACACCAGTCCGGCACCATAAGCGAATGCTGCCTCACCTAGGATAAGAACCGAGAGAACACTGCCGCCGATCGTAGCGCGCATATTGAGCGAGGGAAGGAATCGAAAGAGCGGCCGCAGATAGAGATTGAGAGTGTGAGCCATTTCGGAAATCCGTGGTCGTTGCCCAGCCGTAGTGACGGAGCAGGCGCGGCCCGCCTATTGTGGTTTTTACACATCGCACGGAAAATGCGTGGGTCTTCGGCCGCTTGCGTAGTTTCCGAGCTTTAACGCCGCCAGCTCACGCAGCTAGGCCCGGAGCCGGTCAAAACGGGATGCCTCATCTGACGAGCGGTTTGCTCTTCCCCACCGCTGCCGAAGATACCACGTGAACTCATCGGTTCGACATCGCGAGCACCATACGACCCAGAATGTCGGATGGCTGCGTGCGGCGGTACTCGGTGCGAATGATGGCATCCTGTCGACCGCGAGCCCGGTCCTGGGTGTGGCGGCAGCGCAGGGCACGCCACTGGCCATCTTGATCGCGGGCGCCGCCGGCTTGGTCGCAGGGGCCATGTCGATGGCGGCCGGCGAATATGTCTCAGTTCATTCTCAGGCCGTTGTCGAGAAAGCCGATCTGCGACGTGAGGGCGCGGACGTCGCCTCGGACGCCGCCGGCGAAACCCGTGAACTTGCCGCAATCTATGTAGGCCGCGGGCTCGATGCGGATCTTGCCACCAAAGTAGCAGATCAGCTTACCGCCCATGATGCGCTGGGCGCGCATGCGCGCGATGAACTCGGGCTCAGCGACGGACTGCGCGCGCGGCCGATCCAAGCGGCACTCGCCTCCCCGACCAGCTTCGCGACCGGCGCGTCGCTTCCAGTGCTTGTTGCTCGCTTCGCGCCTCCGTCGAACCTGATCGCGGTGGTTTCGCTGACATCGCTGCTGTCGCTTGCTCTGCTCGGCGCCCTAGCGGCGCAGGTTGGTGGCGCGCGCATCGCAATTGGCGCGCTGCGCGTGCCCTTCTGGGGCGCGCTCGCCATGGCAGTGACCGACGGCGTGGGCGCGCTGTTCGGAACATCTGTGTGAAGGGTCTGGGGCGGGGTCAGCCACTAGGGCTTTCGCTCCCGGGTATCGAACGGCTCGCTGAGCCTAGACGGTCAACACGGCCGCACCTTCGAACCGCCCATGACGAAGATCCGCGAGCGCCGTGTTGGCTTGAGCGAGCGGATACCGGTTGATCGTCGTGACGATGCCGATCTTGGGGGCGAGCGTCAGAAATTCGAGACCATCCTGCCGGGTCAGATTGGCGACCGACACGAGCTGGCGTTCTTCCCACAGCGCCCGGTACGGGAAGCTCGGGATGTCGCTCATGTGGATGCCGGCGCATACCACTCGGCCGCCCTTGCGCACCGCCTTCAGCGCGAGCGGCACGAGATCGCCAACGGTCGCGAACAGGATCGCGGCGTCGAGTGGCTCGGGCGGCATCTCGTCGGATCCCCCAGCCCATACGGCGCCCAAGGTTCTGGCGAAGGCCTGGGTCGCGAGATCCCCCGGTCGCGTGAAGGCATAGACCGACCGCCCTTGGCACGCTGCCACCTGCGCGACGATGTGCGCCGACGCGCCAAACCCATAGAGACCAAGCCGTTTTCCCCCGCCGGCCTTACCGAGCGAGCGCCAGCCAATGAGGCCAGCACACAACAACGGTGCGAGTGCGGCATCATCGCCCTCGTCGCCGAGCGGAAAGGTGTAGCGCGCGTCGGCGATCACCGATGTCGCGAAGCCGCCGTCGCGCGTGTAGCCGGTAAAGAGCGGCGCATCGCAGAGATTCTCTTGGCCCGATCGGCAATAGGAGCAGATCCCGCAGGTATGGCCGAGCCAAGGTACGCCAACACGCTCGCCGACGCGCAGGCCCTCGACCCCGCTGCCGATCGCATCGATCCGACCGACGATTTCATGGCCGGGAATGATCGGCACCTGCGGCGAAGCGAGTTCGCCATCGACGACATGCAGATCGGTACGGCAAACGCCGCATGCCGCGACCGTCAGACGGATTTGGCCGGGGCCAGGCGTCCGCTCGGGCAGTTCGGTCCACTGCAACGGCTCCCCGATCGCGTTTAGAATCATGGCGTGCATCGTTCGCTCCTTCAAACAAGCGGCGTGCACCGTTAAGGAGTCCGGCGAGCCGTCAACTTTCGTGGCCACGTCGACCCGTTCGAGAAAGCGTCGGAAACTACGCAGCTGCATGCGACTCCGCGCTTGGACCGTGCCGTCCCTTTTAGACCTTCTCTGCGGTCGGGAGTCGCGTCCCGCTCCAGACATCTGGCGCGGACCGCGCCCGCCCGAGCCGAAAGCCTCAGCTCGAGTTCCCGTTTAGGTAGTTCCCGACGGTTCGCCCGCGCTGAGATCACGACCATTGCTGAGACATCAAAGTTCGCCAGCTCGAGTTGAGTGGCGCCTCTACCGACTTCGCCATCTTCCCCAATTAGGTGCGTCTCCCATGAGCAAATATTATTTTGTCGGCAGCGGCATTGCCTCGCTGGCGGGCGCGGTTTTCCTCATTCGAGATGGCGGCCTGTCCGGGAGCGACATCGTCATCTTCGAAGAAAGCCACCAGTTCGGCGGTGCCTTCGACGCGCACGGCGACGCAGAGCACGGCTATTTCATGAGCGGCAGCCGCATGTTCGAAGCGATGTACCAATGCACCTTCGACCTGCTGGCCTCGATCCCGTCGGCCACCAATCCGAACATTTCCGTCAAGGAAGAGACCGATCAGGCCAATGCCAAATGGCCGTGGCACAACAAGGTCCGGCTGGTCGATCGCGACGGGCATGTGCCGGACTTCCACACGATGGGATTCAGCGAACGAGACCGGATTCAGCTCGTGGCGATCATGGCCGAACCGGAAGCCTTGCTCGACGGCAAGCGCATTACCGACTGCTTCGGCGACCACTTCTTCGAGACCAATTTCTGGTTCGAATGGTGCACGCTGTTCGCTTTCGAGCGCTGGCACAGCGCGATCGAGTTCCGGCGCTATCTGCGACGCTTCGTCCACCATTTCTCGACGATCGACACGCAGGAAGGCATTTATCGAAGCCTCTACAATCAATATGACAGCTTCGCGGTCCCGCTGACGAACTGGCTGAAGGATCGCGAGGTCGACTTCCGCTTCGGCGTGCGCGTCGAAGACCTAGGTTTCGCCTCTGGCAGCGATGCGATCACGGTGACCAGCCTGGCGACCAGCAGCGATGGCGCCGCTGATCGCATCCAAGTCGAGGCTAGTGATCTGGTGTTCGTGACCAACGGCTCGATGACCGCGGACAAGACGTTCGGCTCGATGACCAAGGCGCCGGGTGTCGATCGCAGTGACTCCTCGGGCGCATGGCGCTTGTGGCAAAAGCTCGCCGAAGGGCGCCCGCGGTTCGGCAACCCTGCGGCGTTCAACAGCGTGATCGCAGAATCGTCGTGGATTTCCTACACCGTCACGGTCAAGGACCCGCTGTTCCTCGAACTTATGGAGAAGTTCAGCGGACAGCCGGCCGGCATGGGCGGCCTGATCACGTTCAAGGATTCGAACTGGCTGATCACGATTTCGATCTACCATCAGCCGTTCTTCCCCGAGCAGCCCGGTGGTGTTGCAGTATGGTGGGGATACGGCCTGTTCCATGACCGCCCGGGCAACTTCGTCAAAAAGCCGATGGTCGACTGTACCGGTGCCGAGATTCTCGAGGAAGTGCTCGGCCATCTACACTTCGCGAGAAGCGATCAGGATGCCATCATGGCCGCTTCGAACTGCATCCCGTGCACCATGCCATACATCACCAGCCAGTTCATGGTTCGGACTGGCAAAGACCGGCCGCTGGTCGTTCCCGACGGCTCGACCAACCTTGCCTTTCTCGGTCAATATGCCGAGCAGCCCGACGACGTGGTGTTCACGGTCGAATATTCCGTGCGAAGCGCGATGACCGCGGTCTACACCTTGCTCAAGCTGAACAAGAAGCCGCCGCCGGTCTACAAAGGGCTGCATAGCCCGCAGGTGATCGTCGACGCTATCCGGACACTGCACCGCTAGGGGCCCGCCATGGGCGCCGTTCTCGCGCAGCCAGCCGGCGACAGGCACAGCAACGGCTCGGCCAGGCTTCCCTGCTGCGCGTCACGCGAGCGAGTCTGGCGACCGGCAGAACTCGATCTCGAACAAACATAGGCACGGAGACGCCGCCATGGTACGGGCATGCATCACCAGAACGCTCCTGCAGGCGTCCCGTGACCGAGGGATGATCGCGCCCCCGCCTGCAAGTGCGAGCCCGGCGATGTTCTACAACATGCTTCATATCCGTTCGATCGGCTGACCGGGGTGTCCACCACCCTTCCGGTTCGGAACCTCGACGATGCCAATCGTCTCGCTCAGGCGATCGTGAACACGATTCCCGAGCCGTTTCTCGTCCTCGACGCCGACCTGCGCGTGCTCGAGGCGAGCCGCTCCTTCTATGAAATCTTCATGGTCGAGCCCGCGCAGACCCAGGGCTGCCTGCTCTATGCGCTCGGAGACGGGCAGTGGGACATTCCTCGCCTGCGCGAGTTGCTCGAAACGATCCTTCCCGAACGGGTCGCAATGGACGGTTTCGAGGTCGACCATGATTTTCCCGGACTCGGTCATCGAGTCATGCTGCTCAACGCCCGCAAGGTTTTATACGACGAGAGCGACACGATGGCGATCCTGCTCGCGTTTCGAGACGTGACCGAGCGCCGCGCGATCGAGGCCGAAAAGGAGGCTCTGCTCAAACGATCGGAGGATCTGCGCCGCCAGAACGAGGTGCTGCTGCAGGAGATGAAGCACCGCGTCGCCAACAGCCTGCAGATTATTGCCAGCATCCTGCTGCTCAAGGCGCGGGCCGTGGCTTCCGACGAAACCCGCTTCCACCTACGCGACGCGCACCAACGCGTAATGTCGGTCGCGGCGGTGCAGCAGCATCTCGATATGACCGACGGCATCGATCAGATCGAGGTCGCCACCTATCTCGCCAAGCTCTGCGCGGGTCTCGGCTCGTCGATGGTCAGCGACTCCCAACCCGTCGCGATCGTCGTTACCTCGGACAAGGGCATGATACCGTCCGCTAAGGCCGTTAGTCTCGGTCTCATCGTCACCGAACTCGTGATCAACGCCCTCAAATACGCCTTCCCCGAGCATTGCGACAAAGCGTCAATCCAGGTCGGCTACACGATCGAGGGCGGCCGTTGGGCGCTGATTGTGTCGGACAACGGCGTCGGCAAAGCGATCGACAAACCGGTGAAGACCGAAGGGGGGCTCGGCACGACGATCGTGGCGGCTTTGGCCAAGCAACTGGATGCCAAGGTCTCCACGGCATCTGATTCGACCGGCTATTCGGTCACGGTCGGTCAGGCGATCGAGCCTGTCGCCCTGCGACCGGCGGCGTAGAAGCTATGCCGCAGAAACTTAATCGATTATTGTCATCATCCCGGCTCATCCGCCACCTTGGCGCGTTGGCTAACTATAGCAGCATGGGCGCATCGTGCTCCATCGCGCCCCCGACCAAGGTATCGATTCATCGTGACCAATGACGTACTGATTCTCGTAGTCGAAGACGAAGCCCTCATCGAAGAGCTCGTTGTCTCGGGCTTGGAAGATGCCGGGTATACGGTGGTGGCTGCACAGTCTGCCGAGGACGCGATCGCACTGTTGGAGCAGACCGAAACAGTCTTCCGCGCGGTCGTTACCGATGTGAATCTTGTTCCGCACAAGCTTACCGGATGGGACGTCGCCCGCCGCGCGCGCGAGCTGACCGCCGACATCCCGGTTGTCTACATGTCGGGGGCGAGCGGCCAGGATTGGACAGCAAACGGCGTACCGAACAGCATGATGATCGCCAAGCCGTTCGTGACTGGACAGATTGTCACGGCGGTATCGCATTTGCTCAACGCCAGTGGTCCGGTTCTCGCAGAGTAGTCGGTTGAAAGAGAAGCTAAGGCCTTCCCGCCGCAGAGATCGATAGAACGTCGTCTCGACGGGGTGCTCGACCAGCGCCCGTGGCGCGTCATCTCAAATTGAAAAATTGTAGAAGGCACTTTAGGGGCTCGTCGACGTCTGACCGGCGCCTGTCGCATGGCGTTCGCGAAGCTTTGCGCTCGCGACGTCGATCGAGGGCGAGGGGAGAGGACGGGCGCCAACCCACTTCCTCTCCTCCGTCCGCGGAGCTATGCGCCGACCGCCAATTCCGTGGCATGCCTCGGGTAAGGAGCGATTGTCGCGGTGTCGTCGGGCGTTCCGGCCAAAGTGCTGGCAAAGCCATGGTTCACGTCCCGATGATGCGCTTCATCGGCTCTGACAACGAGCACCACGTCGCGCAGCGTCGCGTCGTCCGGCATCTGCCAGTAATGCCGCGCGATCGCGGGTGCCGCGATGTTGGGCGAGCGCCCTTCGTCGATCTCCTGAAGGTAGAGCGTATAGCTGGTCACCGCCTCTTCTTCAAAATAGCCGACCACGCGGTGCGCGGTGGGCGAGGAAAGGAGAGACAGGATCGG
>CAXTEO010000021.1:48466-52559 GCA_964243205.1 uncultured Sphingomonas sp. | reverse complement strand
TCACCTGGGGCTGGCGCAATTTGCCGATGCCGGTGATCGCCGCGGTGCATGGCGTTGCGTTCGGCGGCGGCTTTCAGATCATGTCGGGCGCCGACATTCGAATCGCCGCGCCCGACACGCGCTTTGCGATCCGCGAGCTTTATTGGGGATTGGTGCCCGACATGGCGGGTTTCCCGATCTGGCGCGGGCTGGTGCGCGACGATGTGTTGCGCGAACTCGTCTATACCGCGCGCGAATTCGATGCGGCCGAGGCGCTGCACCACGGCTTCATCACGCGCATCGCCGAGGATCCGCACGCCGCCGCGCTGGCGCTGGCGCACGACATTGCGGCGAAGAGCCCCAATGCGATCCGCGGTGCCAAGCGGCTGTGCAACATGGCGTTCGATGCCGATCCGCGCACGATGCTCGCGGCCGAGACCGCGGAGCAGGTCCAGGTGATCGGCCAGCCGCCGATGATGGAGCAGGTCGCCGCGAACATCCAGAAGCGCCCGGCGCATTTCGCGGATGCGGAATGAGGTCAGCCCCTCCCCTTCAGGGGAGGGGTTGGGGTGGGGGCGTGCCGCATAACCGACGTCGAATTCGCGGAGAGCCCCCACCCCAAACCGCTTCCCTCAAGGAGAAGGGCTTAGCGAGGCCCTTTTGACCGCGCGCCCTTTGCGCCATAGCGCTCCCATGCAGCGCCGGCTCTCCGCCTTTCTCCAGTCGCGCGTCGGCACGGCGCTCCGCGGGTTCGTCACGCCCGGGCCACGCATGATCGACGAGTTCGAATGCGTCGCCTCGATCTTGCTGGCGATCCTGTTCGCGCATCTGATCGGGGCGAAGACCGTGGCGTGGGCGGCGTTCACCGGCTTCGTGCTGATGCGCGGGCATGTCTCGCAGACGCTGCTGCGCGGGTTGCTGCGCATCGTCGGGACCGCGATCGGCGCCGGCGTCGCGCTGCTGATCGTGCCTTATGCGGTGCGCTCGCTCCCCGCTGCTTCGCTTGCCGCCGCGGTGATGGGGTTCGTCGGCCTGTATGGCATGCTCACCGGCAAGCGCGCTTATGCGTGGCTGCTGCTCGGCCTGACCTTCGAGATGGTGCTGCTCGACAAGCTCGAACATCCAGCGCTCGACACGATCGATTTCGTCCGCACGCGCTTGCTCGAAGTGTCGGCGGGAACCGCGGCGTGCGTCGCGGTGAGCTTGCTTTCGACGCTTACCGCGCGGCGGCGCTGGCCCGCCCCGCCAGCGGCGCCGGCCAACCGGATCGGCTGGCACCCGTCCGCCGCGCGCCATGCCGCGCAGGCCGGCGTCACGCTTGCGCTGTTGCCGCCGCTCCATGCGCTGTTCGGCATTCCGCAACTGGCGCAGGCGGCGGTGACGGTGATGGCGGTGATGATCGTGCCCGTCGCGGGGCTCGGCCGCAGCGGCCTGGTGCCGGTGAGCAAGCGGCTGTGGCATCGCACGCTCGGCTGTATCGGCGGTGCGGCGCTGGCGGCGGCGGTGTTGGTCGTGGCGCAAGGGTCAGCGCCGGTGCTGATCGCGGGCACGTGTCTTGGCGTGCTGATCGGCCGGCATATCGAGAATGAGGGCACGCGCGCGCCCTATCTCGGGTTGCAATTCACGCTGGCGATCCTGGTGACGTTGGTGCCCGACAGCTATGCCGATGTCGCGATCTGGCCGGCGCTCGAGCGGCTGGTCAGCATTTTCGTCGGCATGGCGCTGATCGAGCCGGTGCTGCTGGCGTGGCATTTCGCGATGCCACGCGCGCGGGCGTCATAGCCGGAGCCGGTTCGCCTCGAGCCCGGCGCGGAAATCTTCGGGCAGGGCGGTGCGGCCACCGCTCGCGCTCATCACCAGCACGACGTCGCAGGTGGCGATGCACGCTCCTTTCTGGAAGGCGGCGGCGAGGATGTTCCAGCTGCGATTGCCGATCTCGCCGATCCCGGTGCTGATCTCGACGGGATCGGGGAAATAGCCTTCGGCGAGATAATTGATCTCGACGCGCGCGACGAGCCAGCGATGCCCCGCCCAGCCGTCGAGATTGAGCGAGCGGTTGAAATGGACGCGCGCGCTTTCGAACAGCGCCGCCATCGCGACATTGTTGATATGGCCGAGCGGATCGAGATCCTGGAAGCGCGTCTGGATCGTGCTGGTCTGGGGGTAGCTGGCGGGATTGAGGCGGTATGGGGCGGGACGGGGCATATGAACTTCTCCTCCCCTCCCGCTTGCGGGAGGGGGTAGGGGGTGGGCGCGCGCTTTCGACGAGGCGGACCGTCGGGAGAGTAGTCCGTGCCACAAACGGCACCAAGGCGGTGAGCGCGCGCCCACCCCCAGCCCCTCCCGCAAGCGGGAGGGGGGAAGAAGATTACCGCGGTGCCATCCGGATTGCGCCGTCGAGGCGGACGTCTTCGCCATTGAAATAGCTGTTCTCCAGCATCGTCAGCGCGAGATGGGCATATTCCGCGGGAATGCCGAGCCGTTTCGGGAAGGGCACGCTCGCCGCGAGATTGTCCTTCACCGCTTGCGGCGCGCCTTGCATCAGCGGCGTCTCGAAAATGCCGGGCAGGATGGTGTTGATGCGGATCCCTTCGCCCATCAGGTCGCGCGCGATCGGCAGCGTCATGCCGACCACGCCGCCCTTCGAAGCGGAATAGGCGGCCTGGCCGATCTGGCCGTCCTCGGCGGCGACCGAGGCGGTCATCACGATCGCGCCGCGCTCGCCATCCTCGCCCGGCGTCAGCGTCAGCATCCCCGCCGCCGATTTGGCGACGCAGCGGAAGGTGCCGATCAGGTTGATCTGGATGAGCCAGTCGAACGCCTGGAGCGGGAAATGCTTGATGCTGCCGTCTTCCTTCGACCGGCTGGCGGTCTTTACCGCATTGCCCGGTGCCGGCGCAGCAGACCAGTACGGCTTCCTGGCCGTGCGCGGCGCGCGCCCTGGCGAAGCCGGCATCGACCGACTCGTCGGAGGTCACGTTCACTTCGCAGAAGGTGCCGTTTATTTCGGCAGCGAGGGCTTCGCCTTTCTCGGTCTGCAAGTCGAAGATCGCGACCTTGACGCCTTTGGCAGCAAGCGCGCGCGCGGTGGCGGCACCGAGGCCGGATGCGCCGCCGGTGACGACGGCTGCGGTGGTTGAGTCGAGTTTCATGGCAATCTCCCGTCGCCCCGGCGGAGGCCGGGGCCGCTGTGTTGTGCGCAGTGCCCAGGTTGCGCGCGGCAACGTGGCGGCCCCGGCCTCCGCCGGGGCGACTTTGGCTAGAGCCGCTCGATGATCGTCACATTGGCGACGCCGCCGCCCTCGCACATCGTCTGCAGGCCATAACGCCCGCCCGACTTGCGCAGCGCATGCACCAAGGTCGCCATCAATTTCGTGCCCGAAGCACCGAGCGGATGCCCCAGCGCGATCGCACCGCCATTGACGTTGAGCTTCGCCGGATCGGCACCAATATGCTTGAGCCATGCCAGCGGCACCGGCGCGAACGCTTCGTTGACCTCGTACAGATCGATCTCCGCGATCTTCATGCCCGAGCGCTGCAAGGCGCGGTCGGTCGCGAACAAGGGTTCCTCGAGCATGATCACCGGGTCGCCACCGGTCACCGTCAGATTGACGATCCGCGCGAGCGGCGTGAGGTTGTGCGCCTTGAGCGCCGCTTCGCTGACGATCAGCACCGCGGAGGCGCCGTCGCAGATTTGGCTGGCATTGGCGGCGGTGATGCTGCCGCCTTCTTGCAGCAGCTTGACGGAGCCGATGCTCTCCAGCGTCGCATCGTAGCGGATGCCCTCGTCGGTTGCGTGGCGCACCAGTCCCTCGGGCGTCTCGACGTCGAGCGCGATAATCTCGTCGGCGAAATCGCCGCGCTCGGTCGCCGCGGCGGCGCGGCGATGGCTTTCCAGCGCGAACGCATCGAGCTGCTCACGCGCGAAGCCGTGCTTCTTGACGATCATTTCGGCACCCATGAACTGGCTGAACAGGATGCCGGGATATTTCTCCTCGAGCCGCGGCGATTTGTAATTGCCCAGCCCCTCCTTCATGAACAATGTCGCGGTCGTGCCCATCGGCACGCGCGTCATGCTCTCGACCCCAGCCGCGATCACCACGTCCTGCGTGCC
>CAXTEO010000021.1:24449-48456 GCA_964243205.1 uncultured Sphingomonas sp. | reverse complement strand
GGCGTGCGACGCGAGGGCGTAGGCATCCATCTCCTCGCGGCTGAAGCCGTATTTGTTGGCGATCGCCTGCGAGCCGTGGAACTGGCTGAACTCGGCGACACCATAGCGGTTCAGGATCGCCTTGGACCAGGGGCCGGTGCCGACTTCGGCGGCGCGGTGCAGCTGCCAGTTCGAATTCATCGGCACGCGCGTCATGCTCTCGGCGCCGGCGGCGATGACGATGTCCTGCGTGCCCGACATCACCGCCTGCGCGGCGAATTGCAGCGCCTGTTGCGACGACCCGCACTGGCGGTCGATCGACACGGCCGGCACGCTGTCGGGCAGGTTCTTTGAGGCGAGCACAGCATTGCGCCCGATCTGTCCGGCTTGCTGGCCGCCCTGCATGACGCAGCCCATGATGACGTCGTCGACCGCGCCACCGTCGATCCCGGTGCGTTCGAGGATCGCGTCGAGCACGGCGGCGGCCATGTCGACCGGGTGCCAGCCGGCGAGCTTGCCGCCGCGTTTTCCCCCGGCGGTGCGGACGGCATCAACGATATAGGCCTCGGCCATGCTCGACTCTCCAGATCGGTTTCTCTTTGCAACCTCTCTTGCCGCAGTCGCGTCGTTTGGGCAAGGTGGCACGGCGTACCCGATGATCGAAAGGCAGGACGAATGGATGTGAGCGAGGCGATCGCAACGCGACGATCGGTGCGCGGGTTTCGCGCAGACCCGGTCGATCCGGCGGTGCTGCACGGCATCGTCACCAAGGCCGCGCGCGCCGCGACGGGCGGGAATTTGCAGCCGTGGCACGTGGATGTGCTGGCGGGGGAGTCGCTCGCGCGGTTGAAAGCGGCGATCGCTGCGAAGCTATGGCGCGGCGAGAGCGAGACGCCGGCGTATGACATCTATCCCAAGGAATTGGTCCCGCCGTATCGCGACCGTCGTTTTGCGGTGGGTGAGGCGATGTATGCCGAGGTCGGCATTCCGCGCGAGGACAAGACGGCGCGGCGGCTGTGGTTTGCGCGCAACTTCCAGTTTTTCGGCGCGCCGGCCGGTCTGTTCTGCACGGTCGACCGGCGGATGGGGCCGCCGCAATGGGCCGATCTCGGCATGTATCTGCAGAACGTGATGCTGCTGGCGGTCGAGGCCGGGCTGGCGACCTGTCCGCAGGAATGCTGGGCGGTGTATCCCGAGACGGTAAGCGAGGCGATCAACATCCCTGCGGAGCGAATGTTGTTCTGCGGGATGGCGATCGGGTTCGAGGATGTGGAAGAGCCCGCGAACCGCTTGCGCAGTGCACGGGCTCCGGAAGCGGAGTGGCTGACGATGCGAGACTAACTCCCTCTCCCGATGGGAGAGGGATCAGAGCACCACCGTCGCCGGCTTCGCCTCTTCGATTGCCGCCAGGATCATCCGTTCCCAGATCGCGCAATCGCCGGCATCGGCCATCGCATGCGACGGCTCGCGCAAGGTGCGCAGCACGGCGACGGCGTCGGGAAGATAGTCCTTCCACGCGCCGTCGATGAGCGACGACGCCGATTCCGCATCCCCGGCGCCGTTGGCACTAATGGCCCAGCCGGCAAGCACGCGTGCGATGCGTTCCGCGGCAGAGGTGGTGGCGACGTCCATGACGATTCTCCTGATGGTCTCAGATCAACCCCTCAAGACGTCGCTATACCCGATCAGCCTGCCGCTGGCGAACGACGGCCACCGCCGCCGCCCGCACCGGGACGACCGCCCTGGCCACCGGGACGACCGCCACCCGGACGGCCCTGGCCGCCGGGGCGACCCTGACCACCGGGACGGCCACCGCCAGCCGGACGACCCGCGCCTTCAGGCCGCGCGCCCATCGGACGGCCGGCGCCAGCCGGACGATCGCCAGTCGGGCGTGCCGCATGCGTCGCCTTGGGCGGCGCGCGGTGACGGCCGGACTCGTCGCGACGCTCGAACGTGTCGGATCCCGCCGGACGCGCCGCCTTGATCCGCGCCGCCTCGGCGGTGAAGCCTTCCGGCAGCTGCATCATGTCGGGCTTGACCTTGGTCAGCTTCTCGATGTCGCGCAGGTACGTCCGCTCATCGTCCGCCACGAAGCTGATCGCGGTGCCCGATGCGCCGGCGCGTGCGGTACGGCCGATGCGGTGAACATACTGCTCGGGTACGTTCGGGAGCTCGAAGTTGAAGACGTGGCTGACGCCCGAAACGTCGATACCGCGCGCAGCGATATCGGTCGCGACGAGCACCTTGGCCTTGCCCGACTTGAACTCGGCGAGCGCGCGCTCGCGCTGCGGCTGGCTCTTGTTGCCGTGAATAGCGTTCGAATCAACGCCGTTCGCCGCGAGCAATTTCACGACGCGGTCGGCGCCATGCTTGGTGCGCGTGAAGACGAGCGCGCGCTCGACCTTTTCGTCGCGCAGCAGGATGGTGAGCAGCGCCTGCTTCTCGCCCTGGTTGAGGAAGGTGACGAACTGGTCGACGCGCTCGGCGGTGCTCGACGTCGGCGCGACCTTCACGGTCTGCGGGTCGTTGAGGAACTGGTTGGCCAACTCGCGGATCGCATTCGGCATAGTCGCCGAGAAGAACAAAGTCTGGCGCTGCTTCGGCAGCATGCGCACGATCTTGCGCAGCGCGTGGATGAAGCCGAGGTCGAGCATCTGGTCGGCTTCGTCGAGCACGAGGATCTCGAGCATCGCGAGGCTGACGAAGCGCTGCTCGATCAGGTCGAGCAAGCGACCCGGCGTGGCGACGAGGATATCGACGCCGCGCGCCATGTCCTGGCGGTTCTTGTTGATGCTGGTGCCGCCGAACACGGTCGCGACCGACATCTTGGAGAATTTGCCATATTCGCGCGCGCTCTCGGCGATCTGGCTGGCGAGTTCGCGCGTCGGCGCGAGCACGAGCATGCGGCAATGCGTCGGCAGGACGCGCTTTTCTTCGTTCACCAGGCGCTGGATCGACGGCAGCACGAACGCCGCGGTCTTGCCGGTGCCGGTCTGCGCGATGCCGAGCAGGTCGTGGCCTTCGAGCAGGATCGGAATCGACTTCTGCTGGATCGGGGTTGGGGTGGTATAGCCTTTGGCTTCGAGCGCGCGGACGAGCGGCTCGGCGAGGCCGAGTTGTGCGAAAGTCATGGTGATTCAGTCCATTGCAATAGCCATGGACGCGCGTCGTGGACGCGCGAATGGCGGGGGATGTGTGACACCCCGCGTGAAAAGGGAGGTCTGTCGTATAAACGACCGAGGCGGAGCCGGACCTGGGGTCCAATCACGCTGCATGACGCCTCGATTGGGCGCATATGCGTGCTGCAGTGCGGAAAGTCAAGATCGCGCCGCCACGCGAGCGTGCGCTTCATCGTCGCGCGTCGCGCATCACGCCGGCAGTTCGTCTCCTGGAAGGGGAATTCGATCTGGCACTTGCGACAGGATCGCCATGGCCGCGGCAGGATCGGCACGGGCAACGCGCGCCCGGACCGTCGTCATCGCCTTCAATTCGCCGACGCGCTCGGCAATCAGCGTGGACAGGAATTGATTGAGCGAGGTTCCGTTCGCTTCTGCGAGATGCTTTGCTTCGGCCATGATATGGTCGGGCAGGCGCAGGGGATAGTTGGTCACGCTGTTTCTCCGGATTTCAGCCGCGCCAGTAACGCGCCCGGCCTGATCACTTCGAGCCGATAGACCGAAAGCGCGGCGGCGAAGTCTCGCACGTTCATCGTCACGATCGCATCGGCGCCGGATTGTACCGCACATTCCAGCACCATGTCATCGTCGGGATCCTGCAGCGTCGGACGAAGCCTGGTCCTGATCGGCGCCACCAGCTGTGCGCTGGCGATCACCGCGTCGAGAATGGTATCGACTTGCGCCCGCGATGCCCAGCTTGCTTCACGCAAGGTCGCACGATGCAGGACCGCCTCATATTCCAGTGCCAGCGCGACCGAAATCGCAATGCGTATTCTACCGTCAAGCGCCCGCTGGACGATCTGAAACGAAGCGCCCGAGCGAGACCAGAGCGCCGCGACGAGGATGTTCGTGTCCAGCACATACATGACGTCTCCTGTAACGTCATGCCCTCAGTCGATCAAGGCCGGGTCACCGCTCATACGCCTTGGGCAACGCCCCTTCCTGCGGCACCATATAGCGTTCGCGCAGCGCGTCCTGCCGCGTGCGCAGCGGCTGTTTCACGCCGTCGATATAGACCGCCGCCACCGCCGTCCCCAGTTCGAGCGGATCGCCCTCCCAGATCACCACGTCGCCGCGCCGGCCCGCGCGGAGCGAGCCGATCTCCTCGCCCATGCCGATCGCCTCGGCCGGCAGCGCGGTGATCGCGGCGAAGGCGGCGTTCCAGTCGAGCCCGGTCGCGCCGGGCAGCTTGGTCAGCGCGACGAGGTTGCCGGCATATTGCTTTTCGAGCCGCGCCTGGCGCGCTTCATTGTCGTTGATCGTGCCGATCCCGACCAGCACGCCCGCCGCCTTCATCCGGCCGACGTTGGACTGGGTCGAGCCGAGCTGGTCGAACGTTTCGGGCAGATCGGTCAGCGCCGAGGCGATGACGGGCACATGCGCGGCGGCGAGCTGGGCGGCGACCATCCAGCCCTCGGCCGCGCCGACGAACACCAGTCTCAGCGCGGGATAGTCGCGCTTCAGGTCGAGCAAGGCAAGCATGTCGGAGGCGCGCTCGACATGGATCAGCAACGGCATCCGGCCGTTCGCGACCGGCACCAGCGCCTCGGCATCGGCGCGCGTGAGCAGCGCATCCTTGCCCTGGTCGGCATAATGCGCCGGATCGCGTTCGAACGCCTTCACTTGCGCCAGCGCGTTGCGGAAGCTCGCGATCATCGCCGGGCGGCTGTTGCCCTGGCGGCTGCCGCCGCCGCCATATTCCATGAACTGGAAGGCGCGTGCCTTGGTGACGGCGCTGCGGTCGGCGCCGAGGTCGATCACCGCGCCCATCCCGGCGAAGATCGACCCGTCATTGTCGGGCGCGACGATCGCGCGCGTGATGCCTTCGGCGCGGTTGAGTGGGATCGCGCTGGAGCTGGGATTGACCGCGGGCGCGACATCGATCGCGGCATGGAACTGGCTGCCCCGCGCGCCGGTGTCGTTGGTTTCCTCGACGCCGTCGGATTCGACGATGCCCATCCGCGTGAAGCCGGCGACGATTCCCGGCGTGACCCAGCGTCCGCCGGCATCGACCGTGGCGATTCCCGCCGGCACCGCCACCGATTCACCCGCCGCGACGATGCGTCCGTCGCGCACGACGACGGTGCCGCCGTCGATCGGCGCCGAGCCGTCGCCGATGACGAGCCTGGCGTTGGTGATCGCAACCGACTGCGCGACGGCGGGCGTGGCGAGGAACGCCGCGCTGAGGAGCAAGAGGCGCTTCACTTGGTATCTCCCGCACCGGGCTGGCCGAGTTCGAAATCGGACACGGGCCGTCGCTTCGGATCATCAGCATCATACAGCAACGCCCCGTCGACCCATACCTTTTCGGGGCGCGTATAGACGCTGAACGGATTGCCGTTCCACAGCACGACATCGGCCATCTTGCCCGGCTTGAGGCTGCCGGTCCGGTCTGCGATGCCGAGCGCCTTCGCCGGATTGTAGGTCAGCCATTCCCACGCCACCGCGTCGGAAATCTCGATCCCGGCGTGCCGTCCGGCGGCCAGCGCCTTGGCCACTTCCTGGTTCAACCGCTGGATGCCGTTGGGATCGTCCGAATGGATCATCGCGCAGGCGCCGTTCTTCTGCAGCAGCGCGAGATTCTCGCTGATCGCGTCGTACGATTCCATCTTGAAGCCCCACCAGTCCGACCAGACTGCTGCGCAAGTGCCATTCTCTTTCAGCAGGTCCGCGATCTTGTAGGCCTCGACCGCGTGATGGAATGCCGAGACGTGGTAGCCGAACTCCTTGGCCATATCGAGGACGATCGCCATTTCATCAGCGCGGTAGCAATGGTTCTGGACGAGAATCTCGCCACCGAGCACGCCCGCCAGCGTGTCCATCGCAATGTCGCGGCCGGGCGCCTCGCCACCGTCCTTCTCGTATTTGTCCCATTTGCGCTTATACTCGACCGCCTTGGCCCAGGTCTGGCGGTCGACCGCGATATTGCCCATCCGCGTCGATGGCTCGCGGCCCTTCGAGCCGTAGACGCGCTTGGGATTTTCACCGCACGCCATCTTGAGGCCATAGGGCGCGCCGGGGAATTTCATGCCCTGTTCGGTGCGCGCATAGACGTTCTTGATCACCACCGATCGCCCGCCCATCAGATTGGCCGAGCCCGGGAGGATCTGCAGCGTCGTCACGCCGCCATTGACCAGCGCACGCGAAAAGCCCGGATCCTGTGGCCAGACGCTATGCTCGGCCCAGACTTCGGGTGTGGTCGGGCTGGTCGCCTCGTTGCCGTCGGAATTGGCTTGGACCGCGGGCGACGGATAGTCGCCGAGATGACTGTGGATGTCGATCACGCCCGGCGTGAGCGTCTTGCCGGTGCCGTCGATCACGGTCGTCCCGGCGGGCGCGTCCAGCGTCTGGCCCAGCGCGACGATCTTGCCATTGGCAAACAGGGCCGAGCCATTGTCGATCCGTCCCCCTTCGCCGTCGAAGATCGTGACATGCGTGACGAGCGTCGGCACGCCGGGATAGGCCTTGTAGGTCGAAGGGTAGGGATCGTGGCTATAAACCTTGCCCGCGCCCGGGGCCGGCTTGCCCGATGCCGTCGTCGGCTTGCTCCCGCCATCGGCGGCGCAGCCCGCCAGCAGCGCCGCGGTCGCAACCGCGCTCAGCAAGGCCCGCATGCGTGCGGGCGGGATTCGAACGATCATGATGTCCCCCTCGGCCCGCGCGCGGGCCAGTTTCGCGGCAACATTCCGGGAATGCGGAAGAGTGTCAATTGCTCGTGCCGCGGCATGGCGGGCGCTTGGCGCAAAAGACAAACTATCGACGTTGAAAGATCAACGACATTGAATGCCTATTGATTCAGTAGAGATTGACCACGGCCCGCCAGGCGCAAGCTCGGCTCGGCGAATTTCTAGGGAGGTACATGATGAAGAAGGTTTTTGCCCTGACGTTGATGAGCGCATGCGCGCTTTCGCTGGCGGCATGTGGCGGTCATGGCGCGGGCAACACGAGCACCGACACGACCCTCGCCAACGAGGATTTCGCTGCGAACGACACGCTCGGCAACGACACGTTCGGCAATGACGCGACGCTCGACGCCAATGCGACCAGCGAAAACGTGACCATTCCCGAAGGCAACGCCCTCTGATCCTCTCTTCACCGATACGCCAGGTTGCTCCCTAGCGTAAACTCGAGCCCGGCGGTTTCCCACCGCCGGGCCTTTTGTTGGACCCGATCCCGCTATAGCGACCGCCCGATAAGCTCCTTCATGATCTCGTTCGTCCCGCCGAAAATTCGCGTGACGCGCGCCGCGCGCCAGGCGCGCGCGATCGGATATTCGTTCATATAGCCTGCGCCGCCATGCAATTGCAGGCACGCGTCCATCACTTCCCATTGCAGATCGGTGTGCCACAATTTGGCGGCAGCGCCTTCCTCGTTGGTCAGCTCACCCTTCAAGTGCCGCGCGATCGCCCAGTCGAGATGCGCCCAGCCGACCTGCAATTTGGCTTTCAGATCGGCCAGCACGAAGCGCGTGTTCTGGAAATCGAATACCATCCCGGCGAACGCTTTCCGGGTCTTCGTGAACTCGACCGTCTCGTCGAACGCCTTTTGCGCCGAGGCCTGTACCGATACGGCGATCGACAGCCGCTCCTGCGGCAATTGGCTCATCAGATAGATGAAACCCTTGCCCTCTTCGCCCAGGCAATTGGTCATCGGCACGCGCACGTCCTCGAAGAACAATTCGGACGTATCGGCAGCGTCCTGCCCGATCTTGTCGAGCTTGCGGCCCTTCTGGAACCCCGCGCGGTCGCTCTCGACCAGGATGATCGACATGCCCTTCCATGCCGGCTTGGCATCGGGATCGGTCTTGGCGACGACCAGCGTCAGATCGGTGTTCTGGCCGTTGGTGATATAGGTCTTCGACCCGTTGATGACATAGTGATTGCCATCCTTCTTCGCCGTGGTGCGGATCGCCTGCAGGTCCGAGCCAGTCCCCGGCTCGGTCATCGCGATCGCGGTGATCACCTCGCCCGACACCATCTTCGGCAGCCACTGTGCTTTCTGCTCCTCGGAGCCATAGGTCTCGATATAGCCGGCGACGATATCGGACTGGAGCGAGAAGCCGGCCGGCACGCCGTTATACGCCATCTCCTCGTCGACGATCGCATTATAGCCGAAGTCGAGCCCCAGCCCGCCATACGCCTCGGGCGCGGTCGGGCAGAGCATGCCGATCTCGCCGGCCTTGATCCAGAAATCCTTGGGGACGAGCTTGTCCTCCTCCCATTGCGCGACGTGCGGCACGCCTTCCTTCTGCAGGAACTGGCGCACGGTCTGGCGGAACGCCTCGTGATCCTCGGTATAGGCGAAGCGGCCGGCGACGGTGTCGAGCGACGACATTTCAGATCCCTCCTATCGGTTTCGCGTTGCAACGCTTTTCCCGGGGTGTGCGGGGCGTTGACGAAGACGTCAAGCGGGTAGCGCTCGACACGCCGGGCGAGCGAGCTATGCTCCGAGCGAAATAGGAGAGTGCGCGTGAAACTGGCCAGCCTCAAATCCGGACGCGACGGCAAACTCGTCGTCGTGTCGAACGATCTCGCCTGGTGCGCCGACGCCGCACACATCGCGCCGACGCTGCAAGCCGCGCTCGACGATTGGGACCGGCTGGCGCCCGACCTGGAGAATCTCGGCACCGATCTCGAGCATGAGATGATCCCGATGCGCCGCTTCCACGAGCATCAGGCGGCAGCGCCATTGCCGCGCGCGTTCCAATGGGCCGACGGCTCGGCCTATGTGAACCATGTCGCCTTGGTGCGGCAGGCGCGCGCGGCGGAAATGCCCGACAGCTTCTGGGACGATCCGTTGATGTATCAGGGTGGATCGGACGGCTTCCTGGGGCCGCGCGACGCGATCCCGCTCGCCGACGAAGCGTGGGGCTGCGATTTCGAGGGCGAAGTGGTGGTCGTGACCGGCGACGTGCCGCAAGGCGCCAGCCGCGAGGATGCGCTCGCCGCGGTGCGCCTCGTCGGGCTGACCAACGACGTGTCGCTCCGCAACCTGATCCCCGGCGAACTCGCCAAGGGGTTCGGCTTCTTCCAGTCCAAGCCGGCCAGCGCCTTCTCGCCGGTGTTCGTCACGCCCGAATCGCTCGGCGACTGGTGGCAGGCGGGCAAGCTCCACCGCACGCTGATGGTCGATCTCAACGGCCAGCCGTTCGGCCGCGTCGCGGCGGGTGCGGACATGACCTTCGATTTCGGCACCTTGATCGCCCACGCCGCCAAGACGCGTGCGCTCGGCGCCGGGACGATCGTCGGGTCGGGCACCGTCTCGAACCGCGATGCGGATGGCGGCCCGGGCAAGCCGATCGCGCAGGGTGGCGTCGGCTATGCCTGCCTGGCCGAGCAGCGCACGGTCGAGACGATCGTCGGCGGTGCTGCCGCCACGCCGTTCCTCGAGGCCGGCGACACGGTGCGGATCTGGGTCGAGGACGACAAGCACCGCCCGATCTTCGGGACGATCGAGCAGACGGTCGGCTAAGCGAGGCGTTCGAACGGCACCAACATCGGCTGGCCGTGCATGTCGCCGCGCCACGCGGTGATGCCGTAGACCGTGGCGAGCCGGTCGTCGGTCAACACCGCGTCGGGCGTCCCGTCGGCGACCAGCCGTCCCTGGTCGAGCAGCAGCAAGCGATCGCAGAAGCGCGCCGCGATCGAGAGATCGTGCAGCACCACCACGATCAGCGCGCCGGCGCGCGCCTGGGCGCCGAGCAGCGTCATGATCTCGAGCTGGTGCCCGGGGTCGAGCGCCGTCAGCGGTTCGTCGGCGATCAGCGCGGGTGCGCCGGTCGCCAGCGCGCGGGCGAGCATGACGCGGGCGCGCTCGCCGCCCGACAGTTCGGTGGCGATGCGCCCCGCCAGGTGCGTCGTGCCGGTGTCGCGCAGGGCCGCGTCGATCGCCGCCTGGTCCGCTGCGGCGATGCGCGAGAAGGGCCCGAGATGCGGCAAGCGCCCGAGCCCGACCAGTCGCGCGACGCTCAGCGGCCAATGCACCGCATAGCTTTGCGGCAGATAGGCGACGCTGCGCGCCACGGCGGTGCGGGGCAGTGCGGCCACGTCCACGCCATCGATCGTCACGCCGCCCGCATCGGGTGCGAGCAGGCCGAGCAACGCGCGCGCCAGCGTCGATTTGCCCGCGCCGTTGGGGCCGATCACGCCGACCAGCGCGCCGCCCTCCAGCGCGACCGAAACCTGGTCGAGCACGCGCACGCCGCCGAGGCTGACCGACAGAGCGTCGGCGACGATCGTCACCACAAGCGGCGCTCCCGCAGCAGGTGATGGACGAAGACCGGCACGCCTAGGAAGGCGGTGATCACGCCGAGCTTGAGCGGCACGGCCGTCGGGATCAGCCGCGTGCCGAGATCGGCGAGCGTCAGCAACGCCGCGCCCGCGAGCGCGGAGGGGATCAACACCGCCGACGGGCTGCGATCGGTCTGCGGCCGCACGAGGTGCGGCACGATCAGCCCGATGAAACCGATGCTCCCCGACACCGCCACCACGCCGCCGACGCCGATCGCGATGCCGAGCATCAGCCGCATCCGCACCCGCATGAGATCGACCCCGAGCGTGCGCGCGGCATCTTCGCCGAGCGACAGCGCGTCGAGCGCGCGCCGGTCCCACAGCAGGAGCGCCATGCCGACTACGACGCACGGCAGTGCGATCCATACGTCCCCGAACGACCGGTCCTCGAGGCTGCCGAGCAGCCAGGTGGTGATCTCCATCGCCGCGAACGGGTTGGGCGCGAGGTTGAGCGCCAGGCTGATCCCAGCGCCGGCGAGCGTCGCGACGGCAATGCCCGCGAGGATCAGACTGAGCGAACTCTCGCCGCGCCGCGACAGCCAGACAAGCGGCAGCAGCGACAGCAACGCCCCCGTAATCGCCAGCAGCGGCAGCACGACCGGATGCGCGGTCGCCAATTGCCAATAGATTGCGATCACCGCGCCGAGCGCCGCCACGCTCGACACGCCGAGCACGCCCGGGTCGGCGAGCGGGTTGCGCAGATAGCCCTGCATCGACGCGCCGGCCATGCCGAGCATCGCGCCGACCAGCAGGCCGAGCAATGCGCGCGGCAACCGCAACTGGAACAGGATCGCGCCGACGATCGGATCGCCATGTCCGGTCGCGCCGGCCCACAAAGCGGCGAGCGACAGATGCGCGGGCCCGAACAGCAAGGCGGCGAACGCAGCCAGGACCGCGAGCACCGCCAGCACGGGAATGAGCCACGCGGCATTGCGCGGGGACGAAAGCTTGGGCACGGCAGACCTCGTCGAGAGCGGTCCGGCCCGTCACGTGGGTGTCCCGGGCGCGTGACGGGTTGCGTAGCGGCGTTGGCAAAAAAAGCGAAGGAAAAGACGTGCGTAGCTTGCCGATCGTGATGGCGCTGACCAGCCTCGCATTGCTGGGCGCGACGCACGCGCCGGCGGTGCCGCGGCGGATCGTGTCGCTCAATCTGTGTGCCGACCAATTGCTGGTCGCGCTTGCCGATCGCGGGCAGATCGCCGCGCTGACCGAATGGGCGCGCGACCCACAATTGTCGTCGGTCGCCGTGCGGGCACGCGGCTTGCCCTTCACGCATCGCAGCGCCGAGGAAGTCATGGTGCTGCACCCTGATCTCGTCATCGGCGCGCCGTTCCGCACCAAGTCGGTGCTGGCGCCGCTCAAGGCGCAGGGCGTCAAGATGGTCGAGATGCCGAGGGGCGAGGGGGTGGCGGGGATCGAGGCGTCGATCAACGTGATCGCTGCCGCGGTCGGCCATTCCGAGCGTGGGACGGCGCTGATTGCCAAGCTGCGGCGCGATCTGGCGCGGATCGGCCCGCCGCCGGGGCACGGGCGAGTCGCGGCCTATTACCAGCGGCAGGGCTATCTGACGGGCACGGGCACATTGGTCGACGAGATGTTGACCCGGGTCGGGCTGGTGAACCTGGCGGGGAAGCTCGGCCGCCCGTCGCTGTCGCAACTCTCGCTCGAGGAAATGGCGCTGGCGCGGCCCGATTTCCTGGTGATGGACGCGGGCACGCGGGTGGTCGCCGATCGGGGAACCGCGGCGCTCCACCATCCGGTGCTCGATGCGGCGGTGCCGGTGCCACAGCATCTATATGTGCCGCAGGCACTGACGGTGTGCGGCGGCCCCGGCTTCCCGCGCGCGGTGGCATTGCTCGCGGCGCAAGTGCGCGCGGCCGACGCTTCGCCGGCGAAGGCCGGGGCCCCGTAGCGCAACGGATTTTCGACGCCGTCCCTTCGTTACCATGGCCATCGCGACTGGGCCCCGGCCTTCGCCGGGGAAGGAAAGAGGGCGCCCGTCAGTATTCGATCCCCGCCTGCGCCTTCACGCCTTGTTCGCGGAACGGGTGCTTCACCAGCGTCATCTCGGTGACGAGATCGGCAATGTCGATCAGCGCCTGCGGCGCGTTGCGGCCGGTGACGATGACATGCTTGTCGGCCGGCTTGCCGGCGAGCACCGCGAGCACCTCGTCGAGCGGCAGATAGTCGTAGCGCAGCACGATGTTGAGTTCGTCGGCCAGCACCATCTTGTACGCTGGGTCGGCGATCATGCGCTTGACCTCTTCCCAGGCTTCGCGTGCCACTGCGATGTCGCGCGCGCGATCCTGCGTGTCCCAGGTGAAGCCTTCGCCCATCGCCTTGAACTCGACGAGATCGGGGAAGCAATCGAACACCGGCTTTTCGCCCGTTTCCCACGTGCCCTTGACGAACTGCACGACGCCGACCTTCATGCCGTGGCCGATCGCGCGCACCACCATGCCGAGCGCGGCCGAGGTCTTGCCCTTGCCCTTGCCCGTATGGACGATCAGCAGGCCCTTCTCCTGCGTCTTGCCATCGACGATGCGATCGTGCGCGGCCTTCTTCTTGGCCATCTTGGCGTTATGTTCGGCGTCGGTGCGTTCGGCCATCATGCTGCTCCGCTGAGTTCGGCGAGCAGGACGCCCGCGCTGTTCGATTTCGGCTTCCATAGTCCACGCTCGAGCGCTTCGGCGAGCCGCGCCGCGGTCTCGCGCAGCGCGGCCGGATTGGCCTCGGCCATGAAGGCGCGGACCGCGTCGTCCTCGATGAAGGCGGTGTGGACGGCGTCGAAATGGTGGTCCTTAACCGCATCGGTGGTGGCGGCGAAGGCGAAGAGATAATCGACCGACGCGGCGATCTCGAACGCGCCCTTGTAACCGTGGCGCATTACGCCTGCGATCCATTTCGGATTGGTAACGCGCGCACGCACGACGCGGCCGATCTCGTCGGCGAGCGTGCGGATCACCGGGCGCTCGGGACGGCTATGGTCATTGTGGTAGGATAGCGGGGCCTTGCCCGACAGATGCTCGACCGCGGCGGCGATACCGCCCTCGAACTGGTAATAATCGTCGCTGTCGAGCAGATCGTGTTCGCGATTGTCCTGGTTCTGCACCACTGCATCGACGCTGGCGAGACGCTTGGCGAACAGGTCGCGCTCGCGCTCGCCCTCGACGCCGGCGCCATAGGCATAGCCGCCCCATTCGAGATACACGTCGGCGAGGTCGGCACGGTCGTGCCACAGTTTCTCGTCGATCATCGCCTGCAGCCCGGCGCCATAGGCGCCCGGCTTCGACCCGAACACACGCGCCCCGGCGCGCCGCGCGGCGACCTTGGCGTCGATGCCCGTGTCGACCAGCTGCGCGGTCTCGCGCCGGACGCGGGCGGCGGCGGGATTGTCGGCCTCGCCCTCGTCGAGCGCCTGCACCGCGCGCGCTGCGCTGTCGACCAGGTCGATCTGCTCGGGAAAGGCGTCGCGGAAGAAGCCCGAGATGCGCAGCGTGACATCGACGCGCGGGCGGCCGAGTTCGGTGACCGAGATCACCTCGAAGCCGATCACCCGGCCCGAGGTCCAGTCCCAGCGCGGCCGTGTCCCCATCAGCGCGAGCGCCTGCGCGATATCGTCGCCGCCGGTGCGCATGTTGGCGGTGCCCCAGGCGCTGAGCGCCATCGCGCGCGGATAGGCGCCCTCGCGCTGGAAATAATCGTCGACCAGCAAAGCGGCGGAGCGCTGGCCAAGGTCCCAGGCGACGGCGGTGGGGACGGCGCGCGTATCGATCGAATAGAAGTTGCGGCCGGTGGGAAGCACTTCGGGACGGCCGCGCGTCGGCGCGCCCGAGGGGCCGGGCGTGACGAAGCGGCCGTCGAGGCCGGCGAGCAGGGCGGTTTTTTCGGCGTCGCCGCACGCATCGACGCGGTGCGAGAGATCGTCGCGGATGCTGGCGAGGACGGCTGCGGTTGCTAGCCCCTCCCCTTCAGGGGAGGGGTTGGGGTGGGGCCGTGCCGCGGATTCCAGGCCGGTGGTCTCGGTGAGACCTCCCCCACCCCCAACGCCTCCCCTGAAGGGGAGGGGAGAAACTAGCGCCGCTGCCAGCAACTCGAGCCGCTCGACCGTATCCCCCTTGGTCCGCCACACATCGTCCGACACGCTCGCCAGCACCGCCGGCCGCACGCCGTCCCACACCTCGCCCATCACGCAATCGAGCGGGTCGAACGCCAGCCCGAGATCTTCCGCCATCGCCCGCAACAGCGAGGCTTGTCCGGGCGTGTCATATCCACGCGGCGTCCGCGCCAGCGCCACCAGCAGATCGCGCCGCAAGCGCCCCTCGGGCGAGCGCGTGAAGACGTGCAGCCCATCGCGGATCTGCATCTCCTTCAACTCGCACAGATAGGTGTCGAGCGCCGCCAGCGCGTCGTCGCCGTCGCCGCGCATCCCCGCGTCGACATCCAGTCCGCTGCCCTGCGCCAGCTCGATAATGTCGCGCCGCAAGTGCGCGATCCGGCGCGGGTCCATGCCGGCGGCGAGATAATATTCGTCGACCAAAGCCTCGAGCTGCTTGAGTGGACCGTAGCTTTCCGCCCGCGTCAGCGGCGGCGTCAGATGATCGACGATCACGGCGCCGATCCGCCGCTTGGCCTGCGTGCCCTCGCCAGGATCGTTGACGATGAAGGGATAAAGCTGCGGCACCGGCCCGGCGCAGATCTCGGGGAAGCACGCCGACGACAGCGCCAGCGCCTTGCCCGGCAGCCATTCGAGATTGCCGTGCTTGCCGACATGCACGATCGCCTGCGCTCCGAACGCGCGCGCCAGCCAGACATGGAAGGCGAGATAGGCGTGCGGCGGCGTCAGCGCCGGGTCGTGATAGGTCTCCTTGGCGTCCACATTGTAACCGCGCGCCGGCTGCACCGCGACGATGACATTGCCGTAGCGCTGCACCGCGAGCTGGAACGCCCCGTCGCGCACGAATGGATCGGCGGCAGGTTCGCCCCAGCGCTCGGTCATCGCCGTACGCGTCGAGGCGGGCAGGGCGGCGAACGCCGCGGCATAGTCGGCCAGCGACAAGGTTTCGCGGGCACGGCCGACCGAGCCGAGATCGTTGGTCCGCCCGGCCAGCATCGTCGCCATCAGCGTGGCGCCGTCGCGCGGTGCGGCGCCGACATCATAACCTGTATCGCCGAGCGCGCCGAGGATCGCCGCTGCGCTGGCGGGTGTGTCGAGCCCGACGCCATTGCCGATCCGCCCGTCGCGATTGGGATAATTGGCGAGCACCAGCCCGACGCGGCGCTCTGCCACAGGCGTCTTGCGCAGCCGCGCCCAGTTGCCCGCGAGCGCCGCGACGAAAGCGACCCGATCCGCGACCACGCGCGGCACGACGATGCCGCATTCGGTGCGCGCATCGAACCGCTCCGCCGCCTTGAACGCCACCGCGCGCGTGAAGATGCGGCCATCGACTTCGGGCAGCGCCACGTTCATCGCCAGGTCGCGCGGACCCAGGCCGCGCGCCGAGCCGGCCCAATCGGCTTCCTCGACGCCGGCGAACGCCGCCTGCAGGATTGGGCAGTCGGCGCGCTCGAGCACGCCCGCGACGCGGTTGTCGCCGGGCGAGGAGGCGGCGAAGGCGGTGGCGTTGACGATCACGTCGGGCGCGATCCCGTCGATCACCCCGCCGAGCCAGTCGATCGCATAGCGCTCGCGCAACGACCGCACATGCGCCGCGACGACGTTGAGCCCTTGCGCGCGCAAGGCTGCAATCATCGCATCGGCCGCGTCGAGCGTGCCCGCAGCAACCAGCGCGCGGTAGAAAACCAGCAACGCCACGGGTTGTCCTACGATCCACCCCGCGCGGGCGTCGGCGAGTGTCGGGCGTTCGATCCGGGGGACGTACAGACCGGCATCGGCCAGCGGCACGGGATCGTCCGCCGCGCCGATCGGCCGGCCGATCAGATGGGCGGCGGTCTTGAGGAAACCGGTCGCATTGGCGACGCCACCCTGACGCAGATACTCGCGCAGCCGGTCAGTGACCTCGCGCGACACGGTTGACGCAGCGTCGAGCGCCGGATCGGGCTCGCGCCCATCGGCGACCGCGGCGAAGGCGATGCCACGCGCGCGGGCGATAGTCGCGATCTCGTCGATGCCGTAGGGCCAGTAGCTCTTGCCGCCGAGCAAGGCGACGCAGACGAAGCGCGCGTGTGCGATCACCTTCTCGACATACAGATCGACCGAATAGGGATGCTTCAACTGCAACAGATTGGCGAGCCGCACGCTCGGCCGGCCATTCTCGCCCGCGCCGATCAGTTCGGCGGCACGCGCGAAACAGGCGAGGTCGCTGTCCGCCACCGTCAGGATCACGATATCGCCGGGCGACTGGTCGAGGTCGATCGCCTCGTCGCCGTTGGACACCGTGCCCGGGGTGGCGGCCAGCAGATGCATCAGGCGGGAACCGCCTCCAGCACCGCGGCGAGCGCGCTGCGGATCGCCGCTTCGTCCATACCCTTCTGGCCGATCACGACGAGCGCGGTGCGGCGCGGCTCGCCGTCCTTCCACGCACGGTCGAAATAGTGCTGGATGCGCGGGCCGACCGCCTGCAGCACCAGCCGCGACGGCTTGCCCTCGACCGCGACCATGCCCTTGACGCGCAGGACGTCGTGGTCGGCGATCAGGCCGGAAAGGCTGGCGAGCAGCGCATCGACGCTGGCGATCGCGTCACCCGATATGACGAAGCTATCGAAATCGTCATGATCATGCTCGGCTTCGCCATCATGCACCGATCGGCGGTCGTCGACATCGTCTTCCGCCGCTGCGGTGATGCCGAGCAAAGCGCCGACATCGACCGCGCCATGGTCGGCGCGCACGATCTTCACGCCGGCGCGCATGTGCGTGCGGATCAGCGCCTCGACCTCGGCCAGCGCGGCGGGATCGACCAGGTCGGTCTTGTTGAGCACCACCATGTCGGCGCAGGCGAGCTGATCCTCGAACAGTTCCTCGAGCGGGCTGTCATGGTCGAGACTCGGATCGGCCGCGCGCGCCAGCGCCAGCGCCGCCTCGTCGGTGGCGAAACGCCCCGCCGCGACCGCATCGGCGTCGATCAGCGCGATCACGCCGTCGACCGTCGCGCGGGTGCGGATGTCGGGCCATTGGAATGCCTTGACCAGCGGCTTGGGCAAGGCCAGGCCCGACGTCTCGATGATGATATGCTCGGGCGGGCTGGGGCGATCGAGCAGCTTCATCATCGTCGGCAGGAAATCGTCGGCGACGGTGCAGCAGATGCAGCCATTGGCCAGCTCGACGATATCGTCCTCCGGGCAGGCGGCGTCGTTGCAGCCCTTGAGCAATTCGCCATCGACCCCGACATCGCCGAATTCGTTGACGATCAGCGCGAGCCGGCGACCCTTGGCGTTCTGCAGCAGGTGGCGGATCAGCGTCGTCTTGCCGGCGCCGAGAAAGCCGGTCACCACGGTGGTTGGAACCTTCATGGAATGTCTCCCTTAAAACAAATGCGCTTCCCCGGCGAAGGATGGGCCCAGTCGCGAAGGTCTCTGCAATCGAGCGCTGCGGCCGCGATCACGCCGCCCGCTCCTGGGCCCCGGCCTTCGCCGGGGAAGTAAAAGTCAGCGTGCGCCCACTTTCAGTCGGCGTTCCGCCAGCCAGCCAAAACCCAGCCCCAGCATCGCCCACAGAATCACCTGGACCCCGATCGCGGCGACCCGGTAATTCCACAACAGGCTCGCCGAGAAATCCGCCGGGACTTCGTCGATTACCGGCAAGCCGATCTGCGCGAGCAGGACCGCCACGACGTAGACCGCCGCCGCGGCGAACAGCGCGTTGAAGGCGCCGATCCGCCGCTTGAGCGCCAGCCGCACGCGGCCCGCCAAAACCAAAGCCACGATCGAGATCGCGATCATCCCGAAATAGGCGGCGGTGCGCAGCTGGATCGTCGCACCGTTCCCGACCGCGGGCGGATTGGGTGGATATTTCAGCCCCGGCACGATCACCACGACGAGAAAGCCGAGCACGGCGATCACCACCGCCAGCGTGCGCGGCCCGATCCGCCCGAGGCGTCCGTAGCAATAGGCGAAGACCAGCGCGAAGACCCCGCCGACCGCCGCGCCGTACACCAGCACCGCGGTCGCGAGCCCGGCGCCGCGCTGCGTCGCGCGGCTGACCGGAGCGTCCTCCGCATCGTACCCGTGCGCCGCGCCGTGCGCGTGGGACTCATGTGATTCCTCGAACGCGATCGCGCGGTCGATCAGCGGTTCGGCATAGACGCGCGCGAACAGCGTCGCGAGCAAGGCGGCAAGGACACCCGCGAGCATCCCCCGCCACAGCAGGTCCTTCGTCATCGCAAGCGCCCCTTAGTGGCAGGGGAAGCCGAGCAGATGGCGCCCGTCATGGACGAATTCATGCACCGCGCTGCCCTCGAACAGCGAGACCGCGCCTTGCTCGGTGCTAACGAAATACAGCGCGATCGTCGCCAGCAGCAGCGCCAGCACCGCCCACGGCGCGATGTCGCCGAGCGGGATCGCGGTCACGCCGGGCAGCGGGATGTGGACGTCGTCGAGAAGAGCAGCTTTCGCCATGTCGGGCACTCCATACGGGATTGCGCGTCCCGGGTGAGAAACAGATGTCCCGGCAAAGGTCTGACTCTCGACAGCGGATGCCCGCAATCGATAACAGTGGCGCGACCGTGCCGGAATTCCACCGGCTTCTTTGCCAAGGCTCGCTATCGCGATGCTTACGGGCGAAGCGGGCGCTAGGTCAATCTGGAGGATGCAGTGGCGACGCGAGTGACTTTCCTGTGCGCCGCCGCGACCGCGCTGAGCCGCGTCGGCGCCTTTCCCGACCGGCATGTGCCGCTCGACGATGGTGGGCGGCGCAAGGCGGCGGCGCTCCGGCTCGATCGCGCCCGTTGGGACCGCATCGTGACAAGCCCGGATCGTGCCGCGACCGACACGCTCGCCGCGTTCGGCCTGCCTGGAGAGATCGATGCGGCGGTCGCCGACATGGATTTCGGAGTGTGGGCCGGGCGCAGCTTCGACGTGATTGCGGCGGACGATTCGGCACCGCTGGCGGCGTGGTTCGCCGATCCGGCGAGCGCCGCGCCCGGCGGCGAAACGCTGGAGGCGGTAAGAGTGCGGGCCGGGGCGTGGCTGGACCGGCTGGTCGATGCGCCATGCACGATGCTGGTGGTCAGCCACGCCGCGGTGTTGCGCGGCGCGATCGCGCACGTGCTCGCGGTGCCGATGGCGGCGACGTTGGCGATCGATGTCGCGCCCTTGGCGACGCTCGTTGTGTCGCACCACGGCCGGTGGCGAATGCAGGAACTGACCGGCGCATGATGCGCATCGATCCGATCGAGCTTGTCGTCGGTACCTATGCCGATTCGGGCGGGGAAGGGCTGTACCCGCTCGGCTTCGATCCGCTTAGCGAGCGCTGGAGCGTGGGCGCGCCGATCGCGCCGGTCACCAATGCGTCGTTCGGCCTCTATGCGTCCGCACGCGCCCGCTTCTATTTCGTCGGGGAGGCGCAGGGCACGCTGGGCGTCTATCGCGGGGCGGCCGACGGGTGGCAGGCGCAGGCGGTCGTCGCGGCGGGCGGTGGCGCGCCGTGCCACTTCGCGCTGCACCCGTCCGAGCGGTGGCTGGCGCTCGCCCATTATGCGAGCGGCTCGGTCGCGGTGTTCGCGCTCGATCCGCATGACGGCCCGCCACAGGGGCCGGTCGCGCTCCATCGCATGACGGGGCAGGGTCCGGACCCGCACCGGCAGGAAAGCCCGCATGCGCATTGGGTCGGGTTCGATCAGGCTGGGGCCATATTGCACTGCGTCGATCTCGGCACCGATCGCATCCTGGCATTCGCTTTCGACGGCGCGAACGGGACGCTGGGCGATCCAATAGTCGCGTACGCCGCACCGGCCGGCAGTGGTCCGCGCCATCTGCTGTTCCACCCGACTTTGCCGGTGGCGTATCTCGTCAGCGAAATGGCCGCGACGGTGAGCGTACTGCGTCGCCAGAGCGCGGGGACATTCGCCGCCGGGCGCATCGTGCCGACGCTCGTGGACGGTGCCGACGGCAACATCGCCGGCGGCATCGCGCTGAACCGCGCAGGCGATCGGCTCTACGTCACCACGCGCGGCGACGACTGCGTGACGACCTTCGCGCTCGATCCAGCGGGCGACCCTGTCTTGCTCGACCGGATTTCGAGCAGGGGACGATCGCCGCGCTTCGTGTACGTGGCCGACGATCAGCGGCGACTGCTCGTCGCGCACGAGGGCGGCGCGACGATGACCGCCTTCACCATCGTATCCGACGGGCGACTGAGCGACCCGGTGCCGATCGCGATTCCCGGCGCCGCCTTTGTCATGCCGGCGCGGCCGATCGCGCCCAGCTGACGATCGCCTGTTCGGGCAGCGCGCCCGACTGGCGCGCGATCTCGCGGCCGCGGTGGAACAGGATCATCGTCGGGATCGAGCGGATCGCGTAACGCGCCGCGATCGCCGGCTCGGCCTCGGTATCGAGCTTGCCGAGCCGGATCGCGGGTTCGAGCTGGCGCGCGGCGGCGCTGAACGCCGGTGCCATCTGTCGGCACGGGCCGCACCAGCTCGCCCAGAAATCGACCAGCAACGGCAGGTCGCCGCGGCCGGCATGCGCATCGAAAGTCGCGCCGATCAGCACGACCGGGGCGCCCGCGAACAGCGGCTGGTGGCATTTGCCGCACTTGCCGCCCGCCGAAAGCTTGTCGCGCGGCACGCGGTTGGAGGCCGCGCAATGCGGGCAGACGACGAGAAGAGGGTCGGTCGAGTCGGTCATCGCGCGCTCCATCACTTGCGTCCCTAGCGCGGATCGCGCCGTGTGGTTCCGCCGGTCGGCAGCAAAGCGAGCGTCAGCGGGTCGGGCGCGCCGTCGAACCAGCGATCGAGCGCGCCGCGGAACAGGGCTTCGTCACCGGCCGCGCGGAACAGTGTCAGCGACGAACGCAATTTTGCTGCATCGACCGCGCCGAAGATCGCGGTCGCCGTCGTATTGTGGCACGCCTGCAACGCGCGGACACACGCTTCCAGCCGCGCACCGAGCACGGGATGCGCGCGATAGGCGCGCGCTTCGTCGAGCGACGCGATCGCATACTGTTGTGCCATCGCGCTGCGGCCGAGCCCGGCGAGCTGCGGGAAGATGAACCACATCCAGTGCGAGCGTTTCGCGCCGTGCCGAATTTCCGCCAGCGCCGTGTCGTACGTATCGCGCTGTGCGGCGACGAAACGGTCGAGATCGTACGGATCGGTCATGCGCGACCGCGATACCGCCGATCGCGAGCGCCGTCATCCCGGACGTGATTGACGATTACGTCCGGGATGACCGTCAGCCTCAGAAGCCGACGCTGATCGTGCCGAACACCTGGCGCGGGGCAAGCGGGAAGGCGTTGTAGGTGCCCGATGCGGCACCGACCGAGAGCGTCGAGGCGGCATGCTTGTTGGTGATGTTGGTCACGTTAAGCGCGATCCCGAACTTCTTGCCGAAGCCACCCTCCGGCAGCGGCAGCGTAAAGCCGATCCGGCCGGCGAGCGTGAAATAGGCCGGAACCGACAGATCGTTGGTATATGTGGCGAAGCGCCGGCCCATATAATCACCGATCAACTGCACGTCGAACACGTCATAATTGGCCGACACCACGGTCTTGTTGAGCCAGGTCGGCGAACCCGGCACCTTGTTGCCCGCGGTCAGTACCGTCGTCGCCGGCACGCCGACCTGGTAATTATCCTCGAAGCGCGAATTGTTGTACGACAGCGCGTTGTAGATCGAGAAATTCGAGCCGAAGTGCAGCGTGCCGGCAACGTCCACGCCGTCGGTCTTCACCGCGCCGACATTGGCGATCACCGCCGCGCCGCTGACGATCGAGGTGATCACCGTGGTCGGGCTGAGCGCCAGCAAGCGATTGCTGAAATCGACATGGTAATAACTGACCTGCCCCTCGAATGCGGTGATCGGGCCGAGGTTCAGCGAACGCTGGGTGCGCGCGCCGATCTCGTAGGTCCAGCTCGATTCGGGCTTCACGCCACGCTTGAACTGCTCGAACAGATCCTGGCTGCCGAGCGCGAAAGGCGACAGGCCGGTCGCCGCGCTGGTCTGGAACTGGCGAACGTTCTTCTGCGCGTTGACGAAGATATGGTCATGCGCGGTCACGTCCCACAGCAAGCCGGCCTGCGGCAGGAAGGCGGTGGTGGTGCTGATCGACCCGACCGGCAGCGCGGTCGATCCGGTGAACGAGCCCGCAATCGGCTGGACCGGCACCGCCTGCGTCGCCCATTGGAAGGTGCTCTTGAAGCCGGCCTGGAGCGTCAGCGTCGGGAACACCTGCCAGCTGTCTTGCAGATGCGTCTGCACCTCGTCGACGCGGACTTCGCTGCCATATTGCGTGATCAACGGGGTCAGCGTGTCGCCCGGGCGCTGATACGGCGTCGAAGGATTGTTGACGTCGACCGCATACCAGCGGCGATAGGCCGACGAGCTTTGGTGCTCGTACCAGCCGCCCAGCTCAATCTTGTGATTGCCGAAGTTCAGGTTGAGCGTCGAGATCGCGCCCTCGCGATCGATGCGATATTCGGTGGTGCGGGTGGCGAGACCCGATCCGCCGAAGATGCCGCGCAGGCGAGTCAGATTGGCGGCGCTGGTCGGGTTGGTGTCGGCCGGATTGGGGAAATAATAAGAGAACAGGCCCGGCAGCCCGGCGACGTCGATCGGGCCGGCGACCACGCCGACGCCGTCATTGTGATGGTAATAGCCCTGGTTCGACCATTTGATGCGGTCGCTGACGTTCCACTCATATTTGACATAGCCGAGATAGTCGGTGCGCTGCGCGTCGCTGTAATAGTTGCGATAGTTCGCGCCCGCAGTCTTGTAGGCGCTCGCCAGATAGGCCGGCGTGCCATAGGCGCCCGCGCCGAGATAGGCGATTGCGGTAGCGAAGTTCGGGTAGAGGAAAGGGCGGACATAGGGCGCGGTGTTCTGCGTCGCGGTAGTGAAGACCGTCGCGTCCTCGTTCGGCTCGGTCTTGTCCGAATAGGCGCCGTAGACGGTCAGCTTGCCGGTGGAATCGTCATGCACGAACTTGCCATTGGCCTGGTAGCCGCCTTGCTGGCCGTCGAAATCCCACGCGCGCCCGTCCTGCCGCGCGCCCGAGACGTAGAACGAATTGCCATTGCCGAATTCGCCCGAGTCGATGCGCGCGAAGGTGCGCAGCGCGCCATAGCTGCCGAAGGTCTGTGCCAGGCTGACCTCGCGCTGCTTGCGGGGATCGCTCGAAAAGGTGTCGATCGTGCCGCCGAGGTTGCTGGTCGATGCCGTGCCGAGGTCGCCCGCGCCCGACGACAGCGTCACGCGGCCGACATTCTCCGAGATGATCGCGCGCTGCGGCGAGAGGCCGTTGTAATTGCCATAGGTCTGGTCGCCGAGCGGGATGCCGTCGAGCGTGTAGCCGAGCTGCTGCGCGTTGAAGCCGTGGACGTAGAGCGAGATGTTCTGCTCGTTATTGCCCCACGGATCGGCGGTGAGATAGGTGACGCCGGGCAAAGTCTG
>CAXTEO010000021.1:19683-24439 GCA_964243205.1 uncultured Sphingomonas sp. | reverse complement strand
GCGGGCTGATGCCCGGTAAGATCTTTTGGATTTCGATCCCATTGACCTGACTGACCGACCGCGTCACCCGGCCGCTGACGACGATGTCCTGCGCATCGGGCGCGGGATCGGCAACCGGGGCGTCGGCAGGCGTGATGTCGGACGGGGCGGCGGATGCGGAAGCAGAGCCGGCAGACAGCAGGGCAATTGCGGCAACCGTGCTCAGCAACGGTACAGTGGCTAATCTCATGACGATCCTCGACCGGGCATCGGCAAGTCGATGCGCTCGGTGAGCTGCCGCTAGGCACCTTCCAAGACAGCTGCGTGACGCTTTGAAGACCGTTTTATTATAGCCGCACGACGGACAAATTTGTCGCAAGGATCGATCGCACCGTCATGGGGCCGAGCCGCCGCCGCGGCGCCCCGCGGTTGCTCAGCCCGTCGTGGCGATCACATTGTCGTCCGAATTGCGGTCGATCCGGATGTTATAGGGGTCCGCGCCGGCAAAGGCGGGTTTGGCGCTGGTCACCAAGCGCACCGTCTGCGTGCCCGAATGTAGCGGCAGGCGCTGCAAAGTGAGCACGTCCTTGGCGGCGAACTTCTCGCGGCCGGGCATGGCGGCGAACGCGCCAAATTCGGCGACCTCGTCCATCGGCGCTTCGCTCTCCTTGCCCTTGCCGTCGGCGTAGAGCTTGCGCGCTTCGACGGTGAGGACCGTCTCGTAGCGACCATCCGGCAGTTTGCGCACGACGGCGCTCCTAGTCTTGATGTCATACAGCGTGATCCGCTCGAACAGATCGGTGATCAGCGCGTCCTCCGCCGGGCTCGCGCCCTTGCGGAATTCCGTGATCAAGTCGAGCGAGCGCGGATAGGGCGCGCCCTTGAACTTGTAGCGCGTGACATAGCGCTTCAGTGCGGCGTTGACGCGCGCCTCGCCCAGCGCGTCCTTCAACCGGTACATCACCAGCGAACCTTTGCGGTAATGGATATATTGCTGGTTCTCGACGCGGTAGAGCGGCAGCTCCTCGATCACTTCGCCGCCGCGACTGCGCAGATAGCGGTCGAGCTCGAACTTGAGGAAACGGCGGATCTGGTCGCGACCGTAGAGCTTTTCCATCACCATCAGCGCGGAATATTGCGCCAGGCTCTCGGTCAGCATCGTCGCGCCCTGCATGTCGGCGCCCGCGACCTGATGCCCCCACCATTGATGGCCGAGCTCGTGCGCGGCGACATAGGTGACATAGTCGATCTTGTCGGGGTCGGAGAGATCGGCGTTGAAACCGATCCCTTCGGAATAGGGCATGGTGCCGGCGAACGCCTGCGCGAATTGCGCGTAATCGGGGAATTCGATGATCCGCGCCTGGTGGAACTGATACGCCCCGAACGCCGGCTGGTAATAATCCAGGCCATGCGCGAACGCGGCGAGCATCCGGTCGACGTTGCGGCCGTGGCGCGCGTCGTAATAGACCGCCAGATCGATGCCATGGTGCAGCACATGACGCTCGAGATAGCGCGCCGACTGGACCGAGTAGAAATTCTGGATCGGCGCGGTCGTCGCGAAATGCGCGGTGCGGCGGCCATTGGCGACACGGTCGCTCAGCTTGTCGCCGGGCGCGATCGGCGTCTGGTCCGGGTCGGTCGTCACGGTGATGTCGGCATCGACCCAACCGCTGCCGATCTCGTTGCGGCGCGTGGCGCGCAAATCCTCGAGCTTGGCCGGGCGCAGTTCGGCGACCAGTCCGTAGCGGCGGCGCTTGACCCGGTCCTGCAACAGCCCGTCGCGGCTCATGCCGATGATCGGCGCGATTTCGCTATTGTTGAGGAAGGTGCCGTTATCGACCAGCCGCGTGTCGTTGCCGCCGTTGCGAAAGCCATGCTGCCCGCGCTCGCTGCGAAAGGCGAGCGTGGTCGTGGCGCCCGGCGCGAGCGGCTTGGCGAGATGGTAGATGCGATATTGATACGCCGGATAGTCGCGCGCGACGGTCGCCCCGGGGAGGACGGCCGACACCAGCCGCGTGTCGCGGTCGGCCATGCGGACATGCACGTCGCTGAGCGGCTGGCCGGTGGCATTGACCAGTGTCAGAACGCCGGTCGCGGTCATCAGCGGGGTGTGCGGATGCAAGTCGATCGCGACCTTCACCGCCTGGACGATCGGCTGCGGCACGGTCTCGTAGCGCAGCAGCGCCTTCTCGTAATCGGCCGAGAATTTATCGTCGGCGATCGGCGTGCGATAGTCGTTCCAGACGTGGGTGTTGGTGAAGATCCAAGCGCCGCTCGCTACGAACACGCCGAGCGCGAGCGCCGCGACCACACCGGCGGGCCCCGCCAGCCGCCGCGGAAGGCGCTTCAACCGCGGCAGCAGCCGCGTCTCGGTCCCACGCCGCCACAGCGCATGCGCCAGCACCAAAAGGAACAGCGCGAAGGCCGACCAATAGAGCAGCAGCCACCACATGCCGATCCAGAACTGGCCGAGCCCGTTCATGTCCGACATCGGCAGGCCCGGGGTCGCGCCGTAATTGTAGAGCGAGTCGCCGAACCCGAGCGAGGCGAAGGTCGTGCGCGTGACGAGATAGAGCACCATCAGGCCCCAGCCGACGAACTTGTGCGGGCTCAGCGCCTGGAAGAACACCGCCAGCGCGGCGATCAGCGTGAAACGCACCGTGGTCGGCACGACATACCACCACAGATATTTGTCGAGTTCGAAGGTCGAATAGCCATGCACCAACTGCATCGCCATCCCGCCGAGCACGCTGACCAGCAATGTCGAGAACAGCACCAGCACCACCGCGAGGACCTTGGGCACGACATACGCCCAGTCGGAGATCGCGCTCGCATCGATCAGTTCGTGTGTCTTGCGGTCGCGCTCGCGCCAGACCAGTTCGCCGGCATAATAAATGGCGATGATGATCGGGATCAGCCCGAACGAGCCTTGCAGCAGGTTGATGACGACGCGCGTCACGGGAAGGATCGGCGTGCCGAACACTTCGCCCAGGTCGATCAGCGATGCGGCGGCGTTGAACAGGCCGAGCGCGAGCAGGATCGGAAATGCCGGGCTGCGGAACACCTGGCCGAGCTCGAGCCGCGTGCGCGCGGCGAGCACCGCCCAGGCACCGGCGCGGTCGAAGCGCGGGGCGGGCAGGGGGCCGCTCGGCGGCGGTGCGACCGGCGCTTCGGCGCGCAGTTCGAGTTTCTGCGCCTTGCGCGCGGCCTTGGACGGACGCGATTCGAAGCGGAAGGTGACGAAGGCGACGACCAGCGCGGCAAGCGCGATCCCGACCGCCAGCAAGCGGTTCCACAACAGCATCCCGTCGATCGGCAGCATCAGCGTGTTGCGGTCGGCGGCGGTCCAATATTTGGTCATGTAGGACATCGCGCCGAAGCCGAGCGGCTCGCCATAGGCGCCGGCCACTTCGTAGAGCGGGTTGCGGTCGAGCACGACGGTCGCGATGGTCCACAGAATCAGGAAGGCGACGACGCCGAGATAGGTCGCCATCATCGAGCGCGTCACCGTCGCCAGCGCGAAGAACAAGGCCGAGGTCAGCAGCAGATCGGGCAGCGCGATCCAGACATAGGGCATCAGATAGAAGCTCAGCCGGTTGGGCCCGACCAGTTCGCTGTCGACCCATGGCATGTGCGAGCCGATCCAGATCGCCAGCGGGATCGCCAGGAAGCCGATCGCCGCGGCGACGAACGCACCGGAAAAGCGCCCCAACAGGTACGCGCCCTTGGTGATCCGCGTCGCGCGCACGATCGGCCCGAAGCCGGTCTCGTCGTCGCGCACGATGACGTTGGCGACGAAGGCGGTCGAGACGAACATATAGAAGAGCGACAGGATCAGCATGACCTGCGCGATCGCGAACGGCGCGTTCTTGTGGACGTTGCCGCCCGCGCCGATCTGCACCTGGTCGACCGTCGCGGCGGCGAAGGTGAGCAGGAAGAACACCACCACCGCGACCCAGAAGACCGGGTTGCGCAGCTGGTAGCGAAGCTCGAAGCCGAAGATGCTGGCGAACATGGCGGCGCCCCTCAGGCGGCGCGACGCGAGGCGTCGAGCGTCGAGAAATAGACGTCCTCCAGGCCACCGGTGACCGGCGCGAACCCGTCGCCGGGGTCGCTGTCGGCCATGACGTGGACGATCGTCCGGCCGGCGAACAGCCGCGTCGAGATGACGCGGTAGCGCGCACGCACATCCTCCAGCGCGGCGCGGTCGATCGCCTTTTGCCAGATATGGCCGCTGGTGCGCGCGATCAGATCGAGCGGGGCGCCTTCGAGCAGGATCCGCCCCTCGGCCAGCACCGCCATGCGCGGGCACAGATCGGCGACGTCCTCGACGATGTGCGTCGACAGGATCACGACGACGCCCTCGCCGATCTCGCCGAGCAGATTGAGGAAGCGGTTGCGTTCCTCCGGGTCGAGCCCGGCGGTCGGCTCGTCGACGATGATCAGTCTGGGGCCGCCGATCAGCGCCTGCGCGATGCCGAAGCGCTGCCGCATGCCGCCCGAAAAGCCGGCGAGCGCCTTCTTGCGCACGCCCCACAGATTGACCTGGTTGAGCAGGCCCTCGACCGTCGCCTTGCGGTCGGCACTGCCCGAAATGCCCTTGAGCACCGCCATGTGATCGAGCATGTCATAGGCAGAGACGCGCGGATAGACGCCGAAATCCTGCGGCAGATAGCCGAGCGTGCGGCGCAGTTTCTCGGGCTCGGCGATCACGTCGATATCGTCGAACGCGATGCGCCCCGCGGTCGGCGTCTGCAGCGTCGCGATGGTGCGCATC
>CAXTEO010000021.1:0-19673 GCA_964243205.1 uncultured Sphingomonas sp. | reverse complement strand
CAGCGTCGATTTGCCGGCGCCGTTGGGCCCGAGCAGCCCGAACATGCCGGCGGGAATTTCCAGGTCGATCGAATCGAGCGCCCGCGTGCCGTTGCCATAGACGTGGCTCAGCGATTCGATCTTAAGCACCTGCGTTTCCCCCGCTAATCCCGACAAATGTATCAGGTGTGTTGTTGCTGTAAAGCGGCAAGTTGCGGGTACGTGTCAGGGCGTCAGGATCGGGGCGCCCGGCGCGTTGCGCTGCTGCCCGTCGAGGAGGCGAGGACACGTGCGCCAGTTGGTGAGCGCATCGACGGGCGAACGATTCGGGGAGATCTTGCGAGACCCCCTTTTTTCGCACGTGCAGCAAAGTCCAACTGGGCAAGTGCCCGCTAAGTGTCTATAGCGACTGCATGATCGTGACAGATATCTGCGCCGATTGTGCGGTGCGTGAACACTCGTTGTGCGGCAGTTTGACCGACCGCGAGCTCCAGGCGCTCAACGCGCTCGGCCGTCGCCAGACCGTGGCGCGCGGCGAAACGGTGATCTGGGCGGGCGAAGAAAGCCTCGTCTGCGCCAATCTGCTGTCGGGCGTGCTCAAGCTCAGCGCATCGACCAGCGACGGCCGCGAGCAGATCGTCGGCTTGCTTTATCCCGCAGATTTCGTCGGCCGGCCCTATGCGCGCGAAGCCGACTTCACCGTCACGGCGCTGACCGATGCCGAGCTGTGCGTCTTCCCGCGCAAGCCGTTCGAGGGCGTGCTCGAGGATCATGTCCGGATGGAGCGGCTGTTGCTGCAGCGGACCTTCGCCGCGCTCGACGAGGCGCGCGGGCGGATGCTGATGCTGGCGCGCAACTCGGCGAGCGAGAAGGTCGCCGGTTTCCTGCTCGGCATGGCGGATCGTGCCGGCGGTTCGAGCTGCCGCGCGAGCGACGACGGCCCGGTGACGTTCGACTTGCCGCTCACCCGCGGGCAGATCGCCGATGTGCTCGGGCTGACGATCGAGACCGTCAGCCGGCAATTGACCAAGTTGAAGGCGGCCGGGATCATCGCTTTGCCGGGCGTCCGCGCGGTGACGATCCGCGACCGCGTCGCGCTCCAGGCGCGCGCCGACGCGGGTTAGGCGCAGCTCGTCGCGAGGCGATCGGTCAGCAACCGCCGCGCCGCCGGCGTGAGCCGCTGGTCCGCCAGCGTGAGGATCGCGAGTTCCTCGAACGCCATTGCGGCGCGGCACCCTTCGAAGAAGCTGCGCAGCGTGTAGCCGAAGGCTTCGGAGCATAACGGGCGGCGTTGCGGCGGAGCGGGGATGAGCGCGCCGATCAGATCGTGCGCCTGAGTCGCACAGGCGCTGTGGCGGGTGCCGATATGGTCGATCAGCGTGTGACATAACGGGTCGGCCATGTCGGGGGCGAACATCGCGTTGAGCAATTGCTCTTCCTGCTCGATGTGCAGCAGCAGCCGCCCGGCAAGCTCGCCGCACAGCGACCGCGCCTCGATCGGGTCGGGCCGCTCGGGCAAGCGATCGGCGCAGGTTTCGAGTTGCGCGCACAGTTGGTCGGTGGCGGCGTGGGATGCGACCAAGCCGGCGAGATCGATCTCGTCGATCACGCGCCAGGTGCGGGCGAACGGCAGCTTGCTGCGGGGCACATCGTCGCTGGGCATCGCGCTCTCCTTATTCGCGCATTTGGTCGATTGCGCGGCCCGACGCCTTGACCGCGGTCAAACCCGTGCTGCGCCGTCCTCCCGCCAGAGGCCGGTTGCCGGAGAGGCGTCGCACCGTCGGATAGCGCACCGCCATTTCGGCGGTATAGCCCAGGTTGAACACGGTCGGGCTCTTCGCCGGCCGGTCGGGGCGGCGGTAGAGCGTGCCGAACACGCGATCCCACATGAAATTGGTGATGCCGAAATTGCCGTCCTCGTCATGGAAATGATGTTCCATGTGGCGCGCCTTCATCACCGCGAGGAACTTGCGGCGCGGCTTGTATGACAGGTGCTGGATGCAGTGGCAGAATTCGTAGAAGCAGGTGACGAGCAACCCGGTCGCGAAGCCCGCCGCCGCGCCGCCGGGGCCGCCGATCAGCCAACCCGGCAGCGCCGCCGCCAGCAGGAGCGTCGGCAGCGTGGTGTAGAGCGCGCCGAACAGCACTTCGAGATGGTCCGGGTCCATGTGATGGTCGTAATGGATCCGCTTCCACGCCGGCGCGAGCAGCGGCACCTTGAACATCCAGCGCGAATGCAGCAGCCAGCGGTGCAGCGCGTACCACAATAACGGATAGGCCAGCACCACCAGCACGATCGACGCCGCGGTCGCCGGCAGCGAGGCGGGATAGGCCAGCCACAGCGGCACCATCAGCGCCGCCAGCACGAGATAGACCTGGATGCCCCGATACTGGAAATAGGCGACGACCAGCTCGCGAAAGGTCATCCGCTCGAGATGATGCGACTTGCGCCATAATGGCGTCGCGGGTGACGATGGGGCTGGGTTCGGCATCTTCACTGTCCTGGAAAAAGGCGGCGGCATTCGGTCAGGCGATCATCTGGTGCGCCATTCTTGCGAGCGCGTGCAGGATCGTGCCCTGCAGCACGGGGTCGACCGCGTTGCGGCGCAGCGCGCGTTCCATCGCGGCGAGCCATTCGCCCGCGGTCTCGGCGGTGGTCGGGATCGCGCGGTGCATCGCCATGATGCAGGTGCGCGGGCGCGCCGCGAACCAGCTGCGCGACCCGCCGAGCCAGGCGGTGAGGAAATCGGTGAGCGACGCGCGCGTCGCGGTCAGGTCCGCGGCGTGCAGCGCGCGCAATGCGGCATAGGCCGGGTCGCGCTCGATCAGGTCGTAGAACGTGTCGGCGATGGCGCGCACCGCCGCCCGGCCGCCGATCTGCGCGAAGGGCGTTAGCGGGGCATTGGCAGGGGCATCGGTCGCGGCACGCATAGGCTTCCTTTCGATCGGCGGGATCGTCTGGCATCCGCCATGCCGCGCCCGCTTTGATCTGGCGCAAAATCGTGCGCGGTGGTCGCTCAGCCGTGCAGCCGCATCGTGCTGACGCCGCGCTGCACCAGCGGCAGGCGCCGGCTCGCCTCGATCAGCACACGCCGCGCGAGGCGCGCCACCGGGCGCGAATCGGCGTAGAGGCCGGCGATCAGATTGGTCGCGGTGTAGAGCGGTCGCGTCGCGCGGCGATGATCGCGCGCGTAGCGCTCCAGCAATGCGGGCGCGGCGATGTCGCCGCCGCGCCGCGCCGCCGCGCGGACCAGGTCGGCAAGCCTGTCCTGGCCCTGCAGCCCGAAATTGAAACCGTGCGCGGTCACCGGGTGCATCCCGACCGCGGCATCGCCGATCAGCGCCGCGCGGCTCGCGGCGAAGCGGTGCGCGAAGGTGGTGACGAGCGGATAGACATGGACGCCGCCGACGATCGTCATCGCGCCGAGCCGGCCGCGGAAGCGCCGCGTCAGTTCGACGCTCAGCCGCGCCGGACTGAGCTCGGCGAGCGCGCCGATCTCGGCGATGCTGGCGGTTAGCACCACGGACGAATGGCCATCGTTCAGCGGCAGCATCGCGATCGTATGCCGGCGGTCGAACCATTCGGTCGCGATGCCGTCATGATCCCCCGGATGGCGCACGCGGCACACCAGCATCGCGCGTTGGAGGTGGTGGACGTCGCTGCCGATGCCGAGCATCGCGCGCGCCGCCGACAATCGCGAATCCGCGGCGACGAGCAGGCGCCCGGCGATCCGCCTGCCGTCCTGCAGTACCACGGCAATCTCGCTCGTGCCGGTCTCGACCGATGCGAGCGCGCCGGTCACGAACGTGACGTCGGGCTGGCCCGCGACGCTGTCGAACAGCGCGCGCCGGATCGCGTGGTTGGGCACAAGCACGCCGAGATCGCGATGGCTGTAGCCCGCGTCGAACCTCAGCCCGCGCTGCGCGCCCTCGTTGAGCACGCGCGCGCCGCGCAGCGGCGATACCTCTGCCGGCGGGATGCGCGACCACGCGCCGAGCTGGCGCAACGAACGGATCGAGCGGTGCGTCAGCGCGATCTCGCGGCCGTCGTCGGCCGGGTCGCGCAAGGTCGCTTCGGACTGCCGCTCGATCAGCGCGATCGACAGGCCGCTGCCGCCGAGCGCGCGGGCGAAGGCGAGGCCGACCGGCCCCGCCCCGACGATGAGGACATCGGCCCGCATCGCTTACAGCCGGATGCCGAGCCCGAGGCCGAACACCAGCGGATCGATATGGACGCGCACGTCCTGATTGCCGATCGCGGTGGTGTGCAGGTGCGCGGTCGTGTCCATGTCGATATATTTCACGTCGAGATTCGCGAACACCTTGGGCGTGATGTCGATGTCGATGCCGCCTTGCAGTGCATAGCCGAAGCTGTTGTCCATCTTGACGTGGGTGCGGCCGACCGCGGCCTCCAACCCGTCCGACGCTTTCTCGTTCCAGAAGATCGTATAGTTGATGCCGGCGCCGAGATACGGCCGGATCGCGCCGTGCGCATTGAAGTGATATTGCGCGGTCAGCGTCGGCGGGAGGACCCAGGTGCTGGCGAGCTTGCCGATTGATCCGGTGGTGCCGGTCTTGCCGTTGGCGTCGTGCTTGGTGGTCGAGGCGATCAACTCGAAGCCGATCGCGTCGGTGGCCATATAGGTCACGTCGACTTCGGGCATGTAGCTGGTGCTCACCCCGACATGCTCGCCCGGGAAGGTCGGGTTGATTCCGCCCGAACTGTCCTGCGGCACCACCGCGATGGCGCGCAGCCGCAGCAGCACGTCGCCCGCCTTGATGCCGGTTCGGACGCGGGCTGCGGGGGTGTCGGTGGCGCTGACGGTCGCCGGGTCGGCGGCGGCCTGGTCGGTGCTCTGCGCCAGGGCGGGGGTAGCGGCGGCCAAGAGGAGGCCTAGTCCGGCGCCGTGCAACAGGTTGGTGTTCATCCCGCTTCTCCTTGTCTGGGGTGTGGCGGCGGATGTGGCGGCGGCGCGCGGGGCGCGCTTTGATCTCGGCCAAAGTCGCGCGCCGGCCGGTTTGACCGGGATCAAAGACGGTGCCGCCGGCTGGCGGCATCACGTTCGCCATGGCGACGTATCATCCCGATCTGCTCGCGCGGGCGGTGCCGCGCTACACCAGCTACCCGACCGCGGCCGAATTCCACGACGGCGTCGGGGCAGGCGCGCAGGCCGCGGCGCTCGCCGCGGTCGCGCCGGGGACGCCGGTGTCGCTCTACGTCCACATTCCGTATTGCCACGAAATCTGCTGGTATTGCGGCTGCAACACCGGCGCGATCGGTCGTCCGGACCGGCTGACGCACTATCTCGACGCGCTGACGCAGGAGATCGACGCGGTCGCCGCGCGGCTGCGCGGGGAAGTGGTGGCGATCCATTTCGGCGGCGGGAGCCCGAATGCGCTGCCGCCCGGCGATTTCATAGCGCTGTCGCAGCATCTGCAGGCGCGCTTCGAATGCGTAGCGCAGCTCGAGATCGCCGCCGAGCTCGACCCGCGCACGCTCGACCGCGATTATGCCGCCGGGCTCGCCGCCGCGGGGGTGACGCGTGCGAGCCTGGGGGTGCAGACCTTCGCCGAGGACGTGCAGCGCGGCATCAACCGCATCCAGCCTTATGCGATGGTGGCGCAAGCGGTCGCCGACCTGCGCGGCGCGGGCATCGCCGCGATCAACTTCGATCTGCTGTACGGATTGCCCGGACAGAGCGCCCGCGACGTTGCCCAGACGATCGCCGCGACGCTCGCGCTCGCGCCGGATCGCGTCGCGATGTTCGGCTATGCGCACATGCCGCGCCTGCTGCCTCGGCAACGGATGATCGACCAGGCGGCATTGCCCGACATCCCGGCGCGGTTCGCGCAAAGCGTGCTCGCCGCCCAGCTGCTCACCGACGCGGGCTATGTCGCGATCGGCTTCGATCATTTCGCCACGCCGACCGACGGCCTCGCGATTGCCGCGGCGAAGGGCAAGTTGCGGCGCAATTTCCAGGGCTTCACCGACGAGCGCGCCGATGCGATCATCGGCCTCGGGGCGTCCGCGATCAGCCATTATGACGGGCTCCTGGTGCAGAACGAAAAACATGTTGGCCGCTATCGGCTGCGCGCCGGCAGCACTGGCCTTGCCGGCGCGCGCGGCGTCCTGCGCACCGATGCCGACCGGCTGCGAGCGACGGTGATCGAACGGCTGATGTGCGACGGCGGCGTGGACATGGCCGCGCTCGCGCGCGCCGCCGGGGGGACGCCCGCCGAACTGGCCGACGCGCTGCCGGCGTTGCAGGCGCTCGCCGCGCGGGGTCTCATCCGGCTGTCGGGATGGCGGATCGCGATCTTGCCGGAAGGACGGGCCTATGCGCGGCTGGTGGCGTCGGCGTTCGACACCTATCGCCCGTCCTCCGCCGGGCGCTTCAGCCTGGCGGGCTAGACGCTCGCCACCAACGACGCCTGGTCGAGCTCCTGCAGCGACGCCTGGGTATGCTCGCGCACCTCCTCCAGATTGAGGTGCACCGACCGCGGCGTCATCTCTGCCGTGATCGACCCGAAGTGGAAATGCCGCGACGGCAGCATCGCGAACGCATGCTCGATATAATGGTCGAAACCGCGGATCAGGGATTGCAGCTGCCCTTGCTCGTCGAGCCAGATTTCGGTCAGCCCCGACGTAGTGAAGCTCAGCATGCGCTTGCCCGCCAGCGCGCCGTGCGCCGACCGGTCCTTGACCGCCTGCGGCACCACGCCCGACCCGAGCACGCGCTCGACATAGCCCTTGAGCATCGCCGGCGCCGAGCCGAACCAGATCGGATAGACCAATATGAAAACGTCGGCGCCGCGGATGATAGCGAGTTCGTCCTCGACGTCCTGGAAATGGCCGGTCGCGACCGAAGGCCGTTCGGCCGATTTGAGCACGGGATGAAAGCCCATCGCATAGAGATCGCGGACGACCACCTCGTGGCCATGGTCGCGCACCGTCTGGCTGTAGGTGTTCGCGACCGAGGCGTTGAAGCTCTCCTGCTCAGGATGGCACAGCACGACGATATGGCGGGGCGGGGCCTTGGGGGACTGGTCGGACACACGAATTCTCCTTCGCCGGGGGCTTAGCCGCGTGGCCGTGGCGCCGCCTTGCGTAGATATACGGAGGGGGCCGGCACGCTGAATCGTCGCGTCGCCCGTGGCTTTCCTCTACGCTGCGCCGCCGGGTGCCGATCGCACCGGGGGCAAGGCGAGAGCGGGCGAAGATGACGGGCAAGGACAGCTTCGAACGGCTCGACCAATATCTGGCGCGCTGGCGCCACGGTCTGGTCCAGCGGCCGGAAATTGCGGGCGACGTCGCCGAACAGGCGCAGATGCTGGCGGCCGAGCTCAGCCTGCTGATCGACGGTGCGGCGACCCATGCGATCTACATGCTCGATGCCGACGGCCGGGTCGCGATCTGGAACAAGGGCGCGGAGCGGATCAAGGGCTGGACCGAGGAGGAGATCGTCGGCCGGCATTGTTCGCTCTTCTACCCGGCGGAAGACGTGGCGGCGGGCAAATGCGAGCAGGATCTCGCCCGCGCCGAGGCGCTCGGGCGGATCGAGGAGGAAAGCTGGCGAGTCCGCAAGGACGGGTCGGAATTCCTCGCCAGCGTCGCGATCACCGCCTTGCGCGACGCAAGCGGCGCGCTGCGCGGCTTCGGCAAGGTGCTGCGCGACGTTACCGACGAACGCGCCGCCGAGCGGATGACCGAAGCGCGCGAGGCGCAGCTCAGCTCGATCCTCGCGACCATTCCCGATGCGATGGTCGTGATTGACGATCGCGGCCTGATCCAGTCGTTCAGCAGCGCCGCCGAGCGGCTGTTCGGCTATGCCGAGGCGGAAGTGCTGGGGCGCAATGTCGGCATGCTGATGCCGCCATCCGAACAGAAGCACCATGACAGCTATATCGCGCGCTATCTGGCGAGCGGGGAGCGCCGGATCATCGGCACGACGCGGCGCGTGATGGGGCAGCGCAAGGATGGATCGACCTTCCCGCACGAACTGGCGATCGGCGAGGCGGTCGGCGGCGGACGGCGGCTGTTCACCGGCTTCGTCCGCGATCTGACCGAACGCGAGGCGATCGGCGCGCGACTGAATGCGCTTCAGGCCGAGCTGATCCACGTCTCGCGCGTCAGCGCGATGGGCGCGATGGCCTCGACGCTGGCGCACGAACTGAACCAGCCGATTACGGCGGTCGCCAATTATGTCGAAGCGGGGCGTGACCTGCTGGTAGACCCGACGCCGGAAAGCATCGCCACGGTGCGCGAAGCGCTGGGCGAGGCGGCGGCCGAGGCGATGCGCGCCGGGCAGATCGTGCGCCGGCTGCGCAGTTTCGTGGCGCGCGGCGAAGTGGACAAACGCGCGCAGGATCTGCCGACGTTGATCGAGGAAGCGTGCGTGTTGGGGCTGGCGGGTGCCCGCGATCAGGCGGTGGAAACCGTCTTCGCCTTCGATCCCGCGGCTGCCACCGTCTTCGTCGACCGCGTGCAGATCCAGCAAGTGCTGATCAATCTGGTGCGCAACGCGGCGGAAGCCATGTCCGACCGGCCGCTACGCCGGCTCGCCATCGCGACGACGGTCGAAGACGCGCAATGGGTGCGGGTTTCGGTGTGCGACAGCGGGCCGGGCCTCGCGCCCGAAGTCGCCGATCACCTCTTTCGCGCCTTCCTCAGCACCAAGCCGGAGGGCATGGGACTGGGGCTGTCGATCTGCCGCACCATTGTCGAAGCGCATGGTGGCAGGATATGGGCAGATTCGGCGGCGGGTACGGGCACCTGTTTCAGGTTCACGCTGATGCGCGCCGATGCGGAGGAGCAGCTTGGCGGAGAAACGCACCATCCACTTGGTGGACGATGAGGACTCGATCCGGCGCTCGGCGGGTTTCATGCTGCGCACCGCGGGCTTCGCGGTCGAAACCTATGCGTCAGGGATCGACTTCCTGAAGGTCGCGCCGCGCGCCGAGCCGGGCTGCATCCTGCTCGACGTGCGGATGCCCGGGATGGACGGGCTCGAGGTGCAGGCGGCGTTGCGCGACAGCGGCGTCGCGCTGCCGGTGATCGTGCTGACCGGGCATGGCGACGTCGGCATCGCGATCCGCGCGATGAAGGGCGGCGCGATCGACTTCATCGAAAAGCCGTTCGAAAAGGCCGAATTGCTCGCCGCGATCGACGTGGCGATTGCGTGGCTCGATTCGGCCGACAAGAGGCTGGACCAGAGTGCCGCGGCGAAGGTGCGGATCGCCGCGCTCACCGCGCGCGAACGCGACGTGCTGGAGGGGCTGGCGCGCGGTTTGCCGAACAAGACGATCGCCTATGATCTCGACATCGGCCCGCGCACGGTCGAGGTACACCGCGCCAATCTCATGACCAAGCTCGACGTCCGCAGCCTTTCCGAGGCGCTGCGCATCGCCTTCGCCGCCGGCCTGCCTAGTAGCTCTACGTAGCGACCGGCGCGCGCGCGCTTCGCTATCCTCGCGCTTCGCGGCCCGTGTCGGCCGATCGCGGCAGGGCTGGCATGACAGGGACGATCACTCCGGAGCGGCCGAAGATTCTCCTGGTCGAGGATGATTCGGGGGTGCGCCGGTCGCTCCAGCTCTTGTTGCGCGGGCGCGGCTACGACGTCCGGGCCTATGCCGGCGGCGCGCAGATGCTAGACGACCCGCGCTCGCGCGAGGCCGCGTGCCTGATTACCGATTATCGGATGGCGGCGCTGGACGGGCTCGCCATCCTGCAGACGCTGCGCGCGCTCGGCTGGACGCGACCCGCCGTGCTGATCACCGCTTTCGGCGGCGGCGACCTGGCGGTCGCGGCGCGCGCGGCCGGGTTCGACATGGTGTTGGAAAAGCCGCTGCAGGATCATCTGCTAATCGAGGCGGTCGGCCGCATGACGCGAACCGCTTGAGCGGGGTACGGGTCTCTACGGATGGCAGCGCGTGCCGCGCCGCGCCAGAACGGCCGGATCGACGCCACTGGGAGTTCCGTCATGACCGACACCGCCGCCTTCGATCTCTTGACGACCCGCAGCGGCGTCCCGTTGCGCGTGCGCCCCGCCGATGCGGCGGACGAAGCCGCGCTGGCCGAATTCTTCACGCACGTATCGCCCGACGATCTGCGCTTCCGCTTTCTCAGCGGCGCGGACACCGTACGGCGCGACCAGCTCGTCGCGATGACGCAGGTCGATCACGGCCGCACCGAGAGTTTCCTCGCCTATGACGCGGCCGATGACAGGCTGGTGGCGACCGCGATGCTCGCGTGCGACCCGGCGTTGCGCACGGGCGAAGTCGCGATCGTCGTCCGATCGGATTACAAGAACAAGGGCCTCGGCTGGGCGCTGCTCGATTATGTCGCCGCCTTTGCCGAGCCGAAGGGGCTGCACGCGATCGAAGCGGTCGAAAGCTGGGAGAATCGCGCCGCGCTCGAGGTCGAGCGCGACATGGGGTTCACGATCGCGAGCTATCCCGGCGACGCGACGCTCAGCCTGGTGCGGCGCTTGCTGCCGGCGGGAATTGCGGCCGGCGTCGCGTAGTCAATGGGCGAGCACGAGCGGAACCGGGCAGCTTTCGAGCATCTGGCGGGTGACGCCGCCGAAGATCGCCTCGCGCAGGCGCGAATGGCCGAATCCGCCCATCACCAGGTAGCCGGCGTCGCGCGCGGCGATTTCGGCCAGCAGCGCGTCGGCGACGGAGCGGCCGTCGGCGACAACGGTCGCCGTCAGCGGGGCGATGTTGTGCCGCGCCAGATAGGCGGCGGCCTCGCCGGGCGCGGCGGCGGGCGCACGGTCCTGCACGGTCAGCAACGTCACCGTCCTGGCCAAAGCGAGGAGCGGCACCGCGGCGCGCAGCGCGGCGATCGCGGCGAGCGAGCCGTTCCAGGCGACGAGCGCGTTGCCGCCCGCCGCAAAGGCGCGCGCCCGCTCCGGCACGGCGACCACCGCGGTGCCGGACTTTACGATGATCTCGCCGATCGCCTGTTGCAGATCGCTGCTGTGAAAGCTGTCGAGCCGGCGGTTGAGGACGATCAGATCGGCCAGGCGCGCGGCATCACGAACGCACGATGCCAGCGTGCCGACGGCATCGACCCACGTATAGCCGATCGCCTCCGCGTCGAGCCGCGCCTCCAGCGCGAGGCGATTGGCGCTTTCGCGAGTGCGTTCGTCGTCGAGCAGCAGCGCGCCGCACACGCCGTCGTAATCGCCTGCAATCTGCACCATGATCGCGACGTCGAGGCAGGTGAGATGCCCCCTGATCGCGCGCGTGATGTCGAGCGCGACCTGCAAGCGCGCTTCTTGCCCGGCATCGTCATGCACCAACAGCAGCACGTTCTTCATCATCGCCTCCACGCCGGTTCTTCCGCGTCGGCACCATTTAGGCTTGGCCCCATGCCGCCGACATGCGGGATTTTACGGATGCTGGCGCGGCGCGGCGGGGGTCAAGCGCCGCGCAAGGTCCAAGTCGGCGGGCTTGTCGACATCGACCGCGGCGAGACCGAAGCGCGACTCGACCATCGCGGCGCGGACGCCCGCCTTCGCGCCGATGAACGCGAGCGCCGACGCGAGCGTCAGGCGCCGCGTGAGGTAGCGCAGCAGCAACACCGGCCCCAGCCGGAAGACGATCCGCCACGGGCGCTTCCGATCGCGCTCGACGCGCCGCCACAACCGTATCGCGTCGGCGGCGCGGGGTGTCGCCAGATAAAACAGGTTGCACCCCGACCATGCGCCGTCCGCGAAACGCAGATAGGTGCGCGCCGTGGCGCCGGCGTCGCGCTCAATTCGCTCGCGGCGCGCGAGCAGCACGGCGACATCGCCCCGGGGCGGGATGTCGGCAAGGAACTGTGCGATCCATTCGCCCTGCAGCAATGCGTGGTCCGCCGTCGTTACCAGGAGCGGTGCGCCGATTCGGTCGAACGCCATCCCGACGCTCGCGGAGGGTCCTTCGGCCGTGTCCATCACTTCGGCGCCGAGCTCCACGGCATGCGCCCGTACCACCTCTGCCGAGGCCGACACGACGATGCGCGCCGCGCCGGCCGCGCGGAGCGCCGCGATCACGCGCGCCAACATGGTCTGGCCGCCGACGACGATCATCGCCTTGTCGGCAATGCCCGCATAAGCGGCAAGCGGATCCACGCCGGGACGCGATCCGGCGAGCACCAATGCCTGGAACGTCACCGCGACGTGGCCCGGAACACGCGCCAAAGCACTTCCGGTGCCGCCAGGAGCGGGTGGCGCTCGCGCCATGGCGTGAGCGGAACGCTGAGCCCGGTATGCCGCTCGATCTTCCAGAGGCCGTATCTGGCCGCGCCCTCGAAGGAGAAGGCCGCCTTGACCAGCCGGACGAGATTCAGCGCCTTACCGATGCGCGCGCGGATGAGCCACGCCCGCGCGAAATACCGATAGTCCTCATCCGTGAGGCGCGGGTCGAACGTGGCATCCCGGCTGTGGAACGCGACGCCGCCGGCCGACCAGGCGATCGGCAGCAGCGCCGCGTAGCGGCCGGGATAATTGGCCAGGATCTGGGCCTCGCGGCCCGGCGGTTCGACGCGAAACTCGGCGCGATAGGTCTCGCGAAACAGGGCCTGCCAGAAATCGCTCGCGCTCCCCTGCGCGGGCCCGACCACCGCTGCGAACCTGGCGGCGGTGGTCGCAGCGGACGAGACCGCCTCGACGATCCGCGCTTCCATGGCTGGACTGCGCACCCATGCCAAGGCCGTCGGCTGCGCGAAGCGCGCCCACACCGTGGTATCGAGCATGGCGCCGACCGTGGCTTTCTCGAACGTGTCGATCGGCATCGTGGCGACCTTCGCGCGCAGCACGCGGTTCCCGACCTTCAGCTCCCGGAAGCTCACGGTGGGCCACAGCCAGCCGGTCACGGCCGCGTGCCACGCGCGCGGAGCGTCCGTCAGCACGTAGAAGTCCAGCACCCCGTCGAGATCGCCGGTACGCAAGTTCGAGCCGTAGAACAGCACTGCGACGCTGCCGCGCGACCGCGCAAGACGTTCGGCCGCTGCGCGGATCGCGTCGTTCAGGGGAGCCTTCAATTCTCGCGAAACGAAGGCGGTCAGCGCGGCGCTCATGGCGTCGCGAAGGTCAATGCAGCGCCCTTCTTGAGCAACAGTCCCCCGCCCGGATAGAATTCGCCGTCGAGGATGAATCCTCCCGCGAGCGACAGATGCAGCGAATCCGCGGTCGCGCGGTGATAGCCGGCGCGGTCGAGCCAGGCCGCTTCGGAGCCCGCCAGAAGGGCTGGGACCGCCGCCAGCATGCGCCGCGGGGGCGCATCGATCCCGAGCAGCTTCAGCCCGTCGCGCTTTCGGCCGAAGGGCTTGATGCCGAGCGGCAGCCGGTTGAGCGTCGAGGCGAGCGCGATGTAGAAAGCGCGTTCCGCATTATGCCCGTCGGCCGTTTCGATCCGCATCGGCTCGCCCTGGCGCCACGGGTTGCGCTTGCCGCCGAAAAAGGTCTGGGCGATCGCGCTGGCGAGCGACAGACCGACGGCCATACCGTCGAACGCGCCCAGGCGATGCACGCGCTGCGCAAGCCCGGTCGCCCGAACGAAGGCGCCCGCGCCGAACAGGAAGCCCCGCAAGTCGGGCGCCGAGGCACCGTCGCGCCATATTTCCAGCGGATTGCGCTGTTTGACTCGCCCCGCCCCGATCGAATCCAGCGCAGCGGCGATCGTCCAGTCGGACGGGATGCCGAGGTCCAGCGCGAGCGCGTTGGTCTTGCCGGACGGGACCACCACCATTGTGGGAAAGGCCCTGGGAAAATGGCGCAACCCTTCGGTGATCACGTCCCGGACCGTCCCGTCGCCGCCATCGACGACCAGCACGTTGACGTCGCGCGCGGCAAAACCCGCAAGCGCATCGGACAATTCGGTGTGCGTGGCAGGCGCCGTCCAGGACGCGAGCGGGAGATAGGATGGCGGCGCGGCGCCCCGCGTCAGGTTGCGATGCGCCTTCCCGTTGCTGATCACCCCGACGCGCAGATCGGGTCGGTCGGCGAGGGTGGGCCGTGCCACGAGGAGGGGGGCGTGCCGGGCATAGCCGATATCCGCTGCAGGAAAAGGCACATCGACCCAGCCCGAGAAGCTCGCCTCCGATGCGATCGCTGTCGCGTCCCTAACCGGTAATCTCATCGGCGGCCGTCCCACTTTTCTACAACCCGCGGCACCACGAACCACCCGACTTATTCAGCCGTGGTACATCGCAGGAGACGCGCGGATTGTAGGTAGGCGCGATCGAGCACATTACAACTTTGTTACATTGCACCGTCGCGTCTTTTGCCTGCGAACGATCGCAAATTGCCGCTGAGCGGTGCCGTGTCGGGTTAGCGCACGGGTCCGATCGACAGGCCCTGGCGGTAGTTCATCACCACCGGGACGGCGCGCATGTCGGCGCCGACCGTCACCACGACATCGGCAAAGTCCGGCTTCAAGTGGAGGAGCGACAGCTTGGGATTGCGCGAAAAGCCCGCGCCATCGTTCCAGTCGGATTTTCCATTCGCATTGGCATCGTGCCGCACGGCCACCGCATAGTCGCCGAACCGCGGCAGGCGCAGGCACACGTCAAGCGCGCGCCGGCCCTGGAGCGGCACCTCTACCCGGCGGATCCACTTGCCGGTGGCGAGGAAATCCGCCGGATTGGGGCCATAGGCCTGGACCCGCACCGTGCCGTCGCCATTCTTGAAGCCGATCATGTGGACGCGAACCGCGCTGGCGCTCGGGTCGCTGCAGGCGGCCGCATCGGCGCCGACCACTTGCGCGATCGTCGGACTCGAAACCGCTCCGACAAGGAGCGCGAAACTGGCGAGGCGCCCTTGCAAGGAAGACAGGATCATCCCTGGTGAGATAGGCCGATGACGCTGCGTTTCAACTCGGCGCGTCCGGGCCCCATCGTGCGGCGCGTGCGAACGCGGACGGAACGCCTGGATAAAGCGGGCCGCCTCGCTTAGGGATTCCGCGGCCAAAGGAGATTCGATGCTGCGCCCGATGGATGTATGGCGCTGTGCGATCGTACGGCAGAGCGTGTCCGAGATCTTGCGCGACGGGCTCGATCCGGCGACGGTCGTCTGGCTCCCCGATATGCGTCCGCTGGCGTTTCGCGCCGATCCGTTCGGGCTGTGGCGCGACGGCAAGCTCCACGTGTTCGCCGAAAGCTTCGATTATCGTTCGCGGATCGGCCATATCGATGTGCTGACCTATGCGGCGGACCTGACGTTGGTCGATTGCCGCGTCGCGCTCAGGACGCCCTGGCATCTGTCCTACCCGTTCGTGTTCGAGGCCGATGGCGAGACCTGGATGCTGCCCGAAGCGTTCAAGTCGGGCGCGCTCACGCTCTATCGCGCACGGGACTTTCCGGGGGTGTGGGAGCCGGTGTGCGACATCCCGCTCGACGGCCCGGCGATCGACGCGACGCCCCTGTTCCACGCCGGGAAATGGTGGCTGTTCTATTCGCCCTCCGCCGACAAGCCGGCGCGGCGCAGCCACTTGCATGTCGCCTGGGCGGACCGTCTGACCGGTCCGTGGCAGCTTCATCCGCGCAATCCGGTGCGTGTCGATCTGGCGAGTGCGCGGCCGGGGGGCGTGCCGGTCGTTCGCGACGGGATCATCATGCTGCCCGTGCAGGATTGCCGCGAGACCTATGGCGGCGCGATCCGGTGGTTGTCGATCACCGCGCTGAGCGAGACGCGGTTCGAGGCGATCGACGCCCCCGGCCTCACCGCGCCGGACGCGATGGCGCCGTTCGTCGACGGGCTCCACACGTTCGCGCCGGCGGGGCAGGTGACGCTGATCGACGTCAAGCGCACGACCAATTCGCCTTACGCCAATGCGATCCGCATGCGCGGCATCCTCCGTCGGACGCTCAGGGAGACGGGTGTGCTGCCCTAGCGGCACTCCGCGCGACGACCCCCAGCAGCGCCACGCCGACGATCGCGTCGGCCAGCATCGCCAGTGCGGCGCCGACGATGCCGATGCGCGGCAGCAACAGCGCGAGCAGCACGGCGAGACACAGCAGGGCGGCGATCCTGATGACGAGCAGGGCGCCCGTACGTCCCAGCGCCATCAGCGCCGGCTCGAAGCTCACGCCGATCAGCTGCACCGCCGCGGCGGCGCCGAGGATGACGAGCGCGGGGAAGGCCGGCAGGTAGGCCGCGCCACCGATCAGATGGAGCGCAGGCTTGCCGAGGATCGCGACCAGCAGGAAGACGGCGAGCCCGCCGAACAAGGCAGCCTTGTTGGTCCGGTCGAGCAAGCGCGTCATCGCGGCTTGGCTGCGGCTCGCGCTGACTCGCGCCATTTCGGCGTAGAGCGACCGGCTCAGCATTTCGGCGAGGATCAGCAATGCCTGGCCGAGCTGGTGTGCCAGCCGGAAATAGCCGGCCGCCACTGCGCCGACCGCATAGCCGACCGCAAGCAGGGCGACCTGCTGGCTGGCGGAGGAGAGCGTCGAGTTGAGGTTGGTGAACAGCCCGAAGCGCCAGAAGCCGCCATAAGTGCGCGGCACCGCAGCGATATCGGCGAACCGCAATCCTGTCGTGACGGGCCTGATCCTGTACCAGACCAGCCCCCAATAGGCCGCCGCCGTCGCGATCTCGGCGACCGCCCAGGCGCACAGGAAGCCATCGACGCTGGCGCCGGCGACGACCGCGACGACCGCGCCGATCATCCGGAAGATCGGAGTCGCGGTGTCCGCCAGCGCGCCGTCGCGGAAACGATCGTGGAGCCGCAGCGCGCCGACCGCGGTCGATCGCACCGTCAGCAGCAGCACGAAGGCGAACAGGATCGCATGATCGGCCGTGCCGCGCGACCAGCCGAAATGCGGCGCAAGGAAACGCACCAGCAGGACAGTGAGCGCACATCCTGCCATCGCCGCCACCAGGTCGAGCACGCCGCAGAACCAGATCAGCGCGGAAACCTGCCTGGCATTGCCGGCCAGCATCGGCGCGGTGCCCCAGCGCAGCACGATCCGCCAGCTCTGGAATCCGACCAAAGCGGCCATCGCCTGCGCCAGCCCGAGGATCAGGGCGAACGCGCCGAAACCGGCGGCGTGCAGCCCGCGCGCCGCCATTGCGAGGTAGAGCAGGCTCAGCACCGCGCCGAGCAGCTTGGAGATCAGCAGCCAGCCCGTGTTGCGGAAGGTGCGAAGCAGCGGCGTTTCGCCGGTGAAGCGTTTCCGGAGCCTTAGCGCAAGGGAGGACATCACTGCATCTTATGCGTTGACGCGGTGCCGCGAGCGCTCTTTACGATCTTCGAAAATGGACATCGCCTTTCTTTTTATTGCCGAACCCTATCAATGCTACCACGGGGTCGCAGTTGCTTACGAATTGCGCCGCATGGCCGGTGTCCGCGTGGCAATCTATTACAACGATCCGGAGTCGGTCTATCACTTGGAGCGCATTCGCCTGGCTTATGGCGAGGAGCCCTTCGACTATATCCGGATGAAGCGCAATCTGCTCGCGCGGATCGTCGAACGCATCAAGATCTTCGGGTTCCTGAAAGGATCGATCTATCGCTCGAACGCGCGCGATCTGTCGCGCTACGACGCGATCTTCACCGTCGAGGACACCGCCTTCCGCCTGTTCGAAGGATGGCCCGCGAACGCGCGGCCCAGGAAGATCTACATGCCGCACGGCGCGGGCGACGGCACGGTCGGCTTCTCGCCACGGCTGCGAAGCTTCGATTACGTCCTGCTGGCCGGGCCGAAATCGGCCGAGCGGATGCTGGCACTGGGGCATATCCGCCCGGACAATCATCGCGAAGTCGGGCTGGTGAAGCTCGAAACCGCCGAGCGGCTGGCGCGCGCGTCCGGCCCGCTGTTCGACAACGCGCGCCCGACAATCCTCTACAATTCACACAAGACGCGCGGGCTTGAATCGTGGAGGCGCTTCATCGAGCCGATGCTCGCCGACTTCGCCGCCAGCGACCGCTACAATCTGATCGTGGCGCCGCATGTAAAGCTGTTCCGCCGGCGGAGCGCGAAGACCCGGGCCGATTGGGAAGCGCGATCGACCGATACCGTGCTGATCGATACCGGCTCCGACCGATCGGTCGACATGAGCTACACGCGGGCGGCCGATATCTATGTCGGCGACATCAGCAGTCAGGTGTACGAGTTCCTCGCCGAGCCGCGCCCCTGCGTCTTCCTCAACCCGCACAACGTCGACTGGCGCGACGACCCCGATTTCGCGCATTGGCACCTCGGCGACGTGATCTCGCGGCCGGAAGACCTGATGGCGGCGATCGACGCGGCGCCGGCACGGCACCATCTCTACCGCGACCGGCAGGAGGCGCGCGCCGCCGCGTCGCTCGGCGACCGCAGTCCCGGCGCCGCCGCCCGCGCTGCGCGGGCGGTCATCGACTTCCTCCAGCGATGAGGATCGGCTTCCTCTTCAACCACGATGCCACGCATCAGATTCCGCATACCATCGCGATCGCGGCGGCGCTGGCGGCGCGGGGCGTGCAGGTCGAGATCCTGACCTCGAGCCAGGCGCAGCGCGACGTGGCGAGCGCCATCCTGCCGGCCAGCGCCACCGTGCGATATACGATGCTCGGAATCGGCTGGGCGAGCCGCGCCGCCGATCGGATGCTGCGTCATATCGCGCCGTTTCGCCGGATCGCGATGCTGCGCGAGAATTTGCCGGTCTTCGAAGTGCTCGACGCGCTGGTGGTGCCCGAGACCACGTCGACCCTGCTCAAGACCCGCTTCGGACTGGAGGCGCTCACGCTGATCTATCTCCCGCACGGTGCCGGCGACGGCGCGGCGGGGTATCAGGCGGCCACGAAGCATTTCGATCTGGTCTTGCTGTCCGGCGAGAAGGTGCGCGACCGCATGCTGTCGCTCGGGCTGATTACCGAACGCGGCCATGCCATCGTCGGCTACCCGAAGTTCGACACGGTCGATCTCGCCGCGCGACCGCGCTTCTTCGACAACGACAAGCCGACAGTGCTGTACAACCCGCACTTCAACCCTTTGCTGTCGTCCTGGTACGCGCACGGCGAAGCGATCCTCGAGTGGTTCGCCGCGCAGGATGCGCTCAACCTCATTTTCGCGCCGCACGTCATGCTGTTCAAACGGCGGCTGCACACGTCGCTCATCCACCGCACGTCGCGTTGGCGGCCCGACGTTCCCGCGCGCTTCCGGGATCATCCCTCGATCCTGATCGATACGGGAAGCCAGCGGTCGATCGACATGAGCTACGTGCAGGCGGCGGATATCTATCTGGGAGATGTTTCCAGCCAGATCTACGAGTGGATCCAGCGGCCGCGCCCCGCCATCTTCGTCAACACGCACAAGCGCGACTGGCGCGCGGCGGGCGACTATCGCCACTGGTTGCTCGGCGAGGTGATCGAGACCGCGGGCGAGCTGCCGGGCGCAATCGCGCGCGGCTTGGCGGATCCGCACGCTTATGAAGCGCTGCAGCGAGCGGCCGATGCGGCGACGTTCTCGCGATCGGACCGTCCCGCGGCAGAGCGGGCGGCCGATGCCGTGCTGGGCTATCTTTCGGCCGGCGACCCGTCCGGCCATCCCGCCCGCTAGGCCGCTCCTCGACTCTTCTCGCGATCAGACCATGCAGGGACCTGACCTCCGCCCAATCCGGATCGGCCGCCGCCAAATTATTGAAAACGCTGGTGACCCCTACGAGAATCGAACTCGTGCTTACGCCGTGAGAGGGCGTCGTCCTAACCGCTAGACGAAGGGGCCG
>CAXTEO010000020.1:0-53229 GCA_964243205.1 uncultured Sphingomonas sp. | reverse complement strand
ATCGCCACGCCGCTGCCGCCGCCCGCGCCGAGCATCGGGAAACGCGGGCTCAATTTCTTCATCCCGGTGCTCGCCGATTATGCGCAGCTCGAGCCCGTCGTGCTGCGCGCGCTCGTCAAGCGCGCCGACAAGGGGATTTCGCTCGCCGGCATCGGGCCGGTCGATGTGGAATTCGGCAAGGTCACGGTCTATGCGACCACCGGCGGCCATCTCGCGGTCGGAGTCACCGCCAGGGCCAAGGCGCGGCGCTCGTCGCTGCTGGCGACCAAGGGTGAAGTGTGGCTGACGGCGATCCCCTACAACGTCCCAAATTCGCAATTGGTGCGGGTGCGCGACGTCACGATCGCGACCGATACCGACAGCCAGATCACCAATCTGCTGGTCGCGTTGTTCAAGGACGGGTCGATCCGCGAGAGCATCGCGCAAGGCCTGAGCCATGATTTCGCGCCCGATTACGCGAAGGTGCTCGGCAAGGCGCGCAAGGCAATCGGCGCCAAGCGCGAAGGCGATTTCCTGCTGTCGGCCGACGTCACCAGCGTCAGGAACGGCACGCTGGCGGTGACCGGCAAGGGCCTCTTCATGCCGGTCCACGCGGCGGGGCAAGCCACGATCGCCTATCGCCCGCGCTAGCGGGGCGCGACACGGCGTGCTGATATCGCTACCAAGTGCCGCGCGATCACTGCGCTCGCCCCGCGGCGGGGAAGCGCAGCGGCGCTGTCACGAGGGAGCTGGAATGCCGGACTGGAAAACGCTCGCCGCCGTCGCAACGGCCACGCTGCTGGGCAGCGTCCCGTCCGGGGTGATCGCTCGAGGTGTGCAGCATGGCGCCGCACACCAAATCTACGCCAATCCGATCCTCTATGCCGACTATTCGGATCCCGACGTCATCCGCGTCGGGGGCGACTATTATCTCGTCGCCTCGAGCTTCCATCTGTCGCCTGGTCTCCCGGTGCTGCGCTCGCGCGACCTCGTCCACTGGACGATCGTCGCCAACATCCTGCCGCGCCTCCCCTTCTCGCCGCTGTACGACATGCCCGGCCCGCACACGTTGACCGACGCGATCTCCAAGCCGGTCGGCGGCACGCGCTATGCCGGCGGCGTGTGGGCGCCGTCGCTGCGCTATCATGACGGCCGCTTCTACGCTTATTGGCCGACGCCCGACGAGGGCATCTACATGGCGACCGCGACCCATGCGGAAGGCCCGTGGAGCGCCCCGATCCAGGTGATGGCGGGCGCCGGTCTGGAGGACCCCTGCCCGTTCTGGGATGAGGACGGCACCGCCTGGCTGATCCATGGCCGCGTCGGCGCCGGGCCGCTGGTGCTGCACCGGATGCGCGCCGACGGGACCGGCGTGCTCGACGCCGGGATCGTCGTGGCCGACGATGCGAGGGCGCTGCCGGTGCTCGAAGGGCCCAAGCTCTACAAGCGCAACGGCTGGTATTATATCTGGGCGCCGATCGGCGGGGTCGACAAAGGCGGCCAGGCGGTCGGGCGGTCGCGCGCTATTCGCGGGCCATATCAGTGGCGCACCGTTCTGCAGCAAGGCAGCACGAAGGTGCAGGGGCCGCATCAGGGCGGCTGGGTCGAGACGCCGTCGGGCCAGGGGTGGTTCATCCATTTCAACAGCACCGGCGCATTCGGCCGGATCGCCTATCTCGAACCCGTCCGGTGGCAGGACGATTGGCCGATCGTCGGCGACCCGATCGCCGGCACCACCGCCGGCCAGCCCGTCGCGACGCACGCCCTGCCCGATACCGGCCACGCGCCGACCACCGACCGACTGCAGGACTCGGACGATTTCGCGAGTGCCCGGCTCGGCCTGCAATGGTCGTGGAACCACAATCCCGACGACCGCGCGTGGAGCCTGGCCGAGCGCCCCGGCTGGCTGCGGCTCCATGCGCTTCCGGCCGCGCATCTCGTCACCGCGCGCAACACGCTGACGCAAATCCTGCAGGGGCCGGCGATGCAGGCCACCACGCGAATCGACGCCGGCCATGTCGCGACCGGCCAGCGCGCCGGCCTCGCGATGTTCGGGGTCCGCCCGAGCTGGATCGGTGTCGTCGGGTCCGGCGGCAGCACGCGCGTGACGCTCTCGATCGAGGGCGTCGAGACGGCCGGGCCGGTCGTGACCGGCGCCACGGTGCAGTTGCGCGTCGACGTCGCGCCGGACCAGACCGCGCGCTACGCCTACAGCCTCGACGACGGGCGCCACTTCGTGCCGCTCGGCGGCGCGATCCCGCTGGCGCGCTTCTCGTGGTGGAAGGGCTCGCGCCCCGCGCTGTTCAGCTACGGCCCGAATGGGTGGATCGACGTCGACTGGTTCCACGTTTCCGCGCGACCGGCGCAGCCCTAGCGTCGGGGCAGCACCTTTGAGCCGTCACCCGGGCTCGTCCCGGGGATGACGGTATAAAGGCTCGACCAAACCCTAAAGCGTAATGCCCTTCGATTAAACCACTCCTTCCGTTACCCTCGCGAAAGCGAGGGTCCCGCTTCTTCTGGGGTGGCGCCAGACAGCGGGATCCCCGCTCTCGCGGGGATGACGGAGAGTGGGTCAATCCATTCGCATCAGGCTCAGGGCGAACGGCGGTGACTGGATTTCGATGAAATCCACCCTAACGCAGCGATTCCTTCGTATTCCCGATCCGCGGTACGATCAGCTGCAACAGCGCGAGCGCGATCAGATAGACGCTGCCCGCGCCGAGGAAGATCAACTGGTAGCTGCCGGTCTGCTCGAGCGCATGGCCGGTCAGCTGCGTCATCACCATGCCGCCGACCGCACCCGCCGCGCCGCCGATGCCGATCACCGAACCGAGCGCGGTCTGCGGCACCATGTCCGACGGCAGCGTCATCAGATTGGCGGACCAGGCCTGGTGCGCCGCGGCGGCCAGGCCGATCAGCAGCACCGCGGGCCACAGGCCGTCGATCCATTGCACCGCCATGATCGGCGTCACCGCCAAGGCGGCGATCAGCATCGCGGTCTTGCGCGCGCGATTGGCCGACTGCCCGGCGCGCATCAACCGCGAGGAAAGCCATCCGCCGGCAACGCTGCCGATATCGGACAGGAGATAGATGACGACCAGCGGCGGCCCGAAGCTCTTGAGATCGAGCCCGTGCCGCCGGTGCAGGAAATCGGGCAGCCAGAACAGGAACAGCCACCAGATCGGATCGGTCATGAACTTCGCCACCGCATAGCCCCAGGTGGCGCGCAGACGCAGCGTGGTGCGCCATCCGAGCCGTGTCGGCGGGACGGTCGACACCGCCGCCGCCGTCCCGCGCCGGCGCGGCAGGCGGTAGGACCACAGCCACGCCGCCAGCCACGGCAGGCTGACGAGCCCGGTCACCAGGAACGCCGCGCGCCAGCCGAACGCGAGCGTGATCGCCGGCACGACCAATGGCGTGACGATCGCACCGATATTCGAGCCGGCATTGAAGATGCCCGTCGCGAATGCGCGCTCCTCCGCCGGGAACCACTCGGCGACCGCCTTCAGGCCTGCCGGAAAGTTACCCGATTCGCCGAGGCCGAGCAGGAAGCGCACCGCCGCGAAGCCAGTGACGCCCTGCACCGCGGCGTGCAGCATGTGCGCGATCGTCCACACCCCGAACGCGCAGGCATAGCCGAGCCGCGCGCCGAGCCGATCGATGATCGCGCCGAACGACAGATAGCCGATCGCATAGGCCGCCTGGAACCAGAAGACGATGTTGCCGTAACCGATCTCGTCGAAGCCGAACTCGCCTTGCAGCGTCGGCTTGAGCAAGCCGATCATCTGCCGGTCGACATAGTTGATGCCGGTCGCGACGAACAGCAGGCCGCAGATCAGCCAGCGTCGCCGGTTTGCGGGTGCCGTGTCGCGTGTCGAGTCGAGCCGCATCGATATCCTCTCACAGGTCGCACGCCGCTGTTGCGGTCGCGCCTTTTCTACAGGGTGACGCCGCGCTTCCAGATGGCGATCTCGCGCTCGTCGTTGATCTCGTTGCGCGCCAGTTCGCCCGAGGCGATCGCGCAGATCCGGTCGAGCAGGTGCTCGGCGGTCGCGTCGAGGCCGTCGTCGAGCACGCTGCCGGCATCGAAATCGATCCAGCCGGGCTTGCGATCGGCGAGCGCGTGGTTGGTCGCTAGCTTCATCGTCGGGACCGGGCTGCCGAGTGGCGTGCCGCGCCCGGTCGAGAACAGGGTCAACGTCGCGCCCGCCGCCGCCAGCGCGGTGGTGGAGACGGCGTCGTTGCCGGGCCCTTCGAGCACGCTGAGGCCGGATGCGGAAGCGATCTCGCCGTAGCGCAGGATGTCGGCGACCGCGGCGCGGCCGCCCTTCTGCACCGCGCCGAGCGATTTCTCCTCCAGCGTGGTGATCCCGCCGGCGACGTTGCCCGGGCTCGGATTTTCCGACACCGGCTCGCCATGGTCGAGGAAGTAGCGCTTGAAGCCGTTGACCAGGTCGACCAGCCGATCGAACACCGCTTCGTCGGTCGCGCGCGCCATCAACAGGCGTTCGGCGCCGAACATTTCGGGGATTTCGGTCAGCAGGGCGGTGCCGCCCGCCGCGACCACCGCGTCGGCGGCACGCCCGATCAGCGGGTTGGCGGTCAGCCCGCTGAGCCCGTCCGACCCGCCGCATTTGAGGCCGAGCCGCAGCGCGCCGAGCCCCACCGTCTCGCGCCGGTCGGCCGCCATCAGATCGGCCAGCGCATCGATCGCGCGCGCGCCCTCTTCGTCTTCGTCGCGGCTCATCTGCGCGCCGAGCGTACGGATTCGCGCGCGGCGATCGGCGGGGACGCGCTCGAGCAACGGCACGAGCTGATTCTCCTCGCATCCGAGCCCGAGCAGCAGCACGCCGCCGGCATTGGGATGTTGCGCGAGCGCGGCGAGCAGCCGCGCGGTGGCGTCGAGATCGTCGCCGAGCTGCGAGCAGCCGAACGGATGCGCCAAGGCGAGCACATCGTCGACGTGATCGCCCAGCCGCCGCCGCGCATCGGCGGCGAGCCGCTGCGCGGTCCGCGCGACGCAGCCTACGGTCGGTATGATCCAGATTTGATTGCGCGTGCCGACCGATCCATCGCTGCGGCGATATCCCTGGAAGTGTCGCGGCGCGCCCGCCGGCGGCAGCGGCGTCGCGACCGGCCGATAACTGTACGGCTCTTCGGCGCTGAGCTTGGTCGCCAGGTTGTGGCTGTGGACGTGCGCTCCCTTTGCGATGAAGGCGGTCGCACGGCCGATCGGCCAGCCGTAGCGGCACACGTCGTCGCCGGCGACGATATCCGCCAGCGCGATCTTGTGCCCGGCGGGGATTGCGGTCGTCGCGACGAACGCGGTTCCGTCGACCGCGACGGTCTCGCCCGCAGCGATCGGCCGGAGCGCGATCGCGACCTGATCGTCGGGACTGACGCGAACCAGATCGGGCAAATCCGCGCGCGCGAGGGATGGACTGTCTGCGCTCATGCAAACGCGTCTATCATTTGTGCCACCGCTAGCACAAGCCGGCGAACGCCATGCGAAGCGGCTCAGCTGCGCGGTGCGGCGGTCGATTCACGTATGACCAGATCGAGTTCCACGGCGTGATCGGGCAAGCGCTGCGCCTCGGTCTCGATCAGCTCGATCACGCGCCGAGTCGCCTCGCGCGCAATCTCGCCGAGCGGACGGCGAATCGTGGTGATGCCGGGCGACAGCATCGACGCGATGTCGCTGTCGTCGAACCCGGCGACCGACAGATCCTCGGGCACGCCGACCCCCGCCGCGCGCGCCGCCTTGATCACGGCAGCGGCCATGATGTCGTTGCACGCGAAGATCGCGGTCGGCGGCTCGGGCAAGGCGAGCAGTTCCGCCGCCGCCGCCAGCCCCGAGGCATAGCCGTAATCGCCCTCGCGCACATAGGAGGGATGCAGCACGATCCCGGCGCGCTCGAGCGCGGTGCGATAGCCCTGCTCGCGCTCGCTCGCCGAGTGGAAGTGCAGCGGGCCAGTGATCATCGCGATGCGCCGGTGGCCGAGCCCGATCAGATGCTCGGTCATCACGCTCGCCGCCGCGCGTTCGCCGGTAACGAGCATCGCCGGATAGCCCGGCACGCGCACCGCCGCGATGCCCACCGCGGGGACGCCGAGCCGCGCGAGCAGCCGCGGCACGTTGGGCACTTCCGACACAGGCGACAGCAGCACCAGCCCGTCGACATGCGTGCGCCGCACGAAATTCTCGAGATCCTCGGCCAGCCGCACGTCGAGCGCCGAGACCGGGTGGACCAGCAGTTCGTAGCCGGCCTCCGAACAGATTTCGACGATCCCGGTCTGCATCCGGCCAATCACATGCGCATTCTGGTCGCCCTGCACGACGCCGAGCAGGAACGAGCGCCGCACCGCCAGCCCGCGCGCGCGCAGGCTCGGGCGAAAGCCGAGTTCGGCGATGGTGCGCTCGATCGCCTCGCGCGTGGCACCGCCGACCTTGGGCGATTTGTTCAACACGCGCGATACCGTGCGGACCGAAACCCCCGCTTCGCGCGCCACGTCGGCGATCGTCGCCACGCGCGGCGGTCCTGCCCTCTTTTCGTTCATGACAGCGACTCTGGCGCAAGTGATGCGCCCTGCGCAAGCCTTGCTGCTAGCGCTGGCAGAAATCGCTTTGACAGCCGCCGCGCGGTCTGTTCAGCGTAAAGCGACGATCGCGGAGGGGATGCGGCATGACGATGGATCGACGGACCGCGCTGACCGCGGGAATCGGAGCGCTCGCCGCGAGCGGGATCGCCACGCCCGCGACGGCGGCGCCATTGCCGGGAGCTGGCGCGCCGGCATGGCACGATGTCCGACGCTATGGCGCGACCGGCGACGGCCATACGATCGACACCCCCGCGATCAACCGCGCGATCGACGCCGCGGCGGCGGCGGGCGGCGGGACGGTGCATTTCCCGGCCGGCACCTATGCCTGCTACACGATCCGCCTGCGCAGCCGCGTCGCGCTGCATCTCGACATCGGCGCGACGATCCTCGCCGCCCCGGCGCCGACCGGCGGCGGCGCGGGCTATGACGTGGCCGAGCCGCAGGACCCGGCGATCGCACCGTTCCAGGATTTCGGCCACAACCATTGGCGCAACAGCCTGATCTGGGGCGACGGGCTGCACGACATCGCGATCATCGGCGCGGGGCTGATCTGGGGCAAGGGGCTCGGCCGCGGCGACGGCAAGGACGGCTATCTGCACGATCCGACCGGCCCCGGCACCGCCAACAAGGCGATCGCACTCAAGAACTGCCGCAACGTGCTGTTGCGCGACCTCAAGATGCTGGCGTGCGGCTGGTTCGCGGTGCTCGCCACCGGGGTCGACAATCTCACGATCGACAATCTGCTGGTCGATACGACGCGCGACGGCTTCGATATCGATTGCTGTCGCAACGTGCGGATCGTCAATTGCACGGTCAACTCGCCCTATGACGACGGCATCTGCCCGAAGAGCAGCTATGCGCTCGGCTATCCGCGCGCGACCGAGAACGTGACGATCGCCAATTGCATGGTGACGGGCAATTACGAGGTCGGCTCGCTGATCGACGGCAGCTGGCGCAAGATGCCGGCGAGCTTCGCCAAGACGGTGCACGGGCGGATCAAGTTCGGCACCGAGTCGAACGGTGCCTTCCGCAACATCACGATCACCAATTGCGTGTTCGACGACAGCCAGGGGCTGGCGTTCGAGAGCGTCGACGGCGCGACCTTCGAGGACGTCACCGTCTCCAACATCACGATGCGCGGCAGTTTCAGCTCGCCCTTGTTCCTGCGGCTGGGGCGGCGGCTGCGCGGTCCGGCCGGGCGGCCGGTCGGCACGATGCGGCGAATCCTGATCAGCAACGTGGTCAGTTCGCATGCCGGCTGGCTGCCGTCGATCATCGCCGGTTTGCCGGGGCATCCGATCGAGGACATCAAGATCAGCGACGTGTTCCTGCACCAGCGCGGCGGTGCGCCCGCGGCGATGGCGGCGCTGACCCCGCCGCTCGCCGAACTGGCCTATCCCGAGCCGACGATGTTCGGCGATCTGCCCGCGACCGGCTTCTTCATCCGCGACGCGCGCAATATCGAGCTGAGCAATGTCGAGGTGGCGGTCGAGGCGGCGGATCCGCGCCCGGCGTTCCGGCTGGAGGATGTCGACGGCGCGGATTTCTTCCGGGTGCACACGCCGCGCGGCGGACCGGGCTTTTCGCTGGCGCGCGTGCGCGATTTTCGGAGCTTCGGGAGCCGAACGCTGGACGACCAGCGGCTGGCCGGGCCGGTGTCGCCTACGCTGTAGCGACCCTGGCGTTTGATCCACATCCGTCACCCTGGGCTCGTCCCCGGGGTTACGGTGTGGATCAAAGGCGCGGCATAGACGCCGCGCCCGCTCAGAACTTCGCGGTCACACCGACGAACATCGTCCGCCCCTCGACGTCATAGGTCGCCGCGAACGTATTGTCCGACGGCGCCGAAGACCCGACGATCGGCGGATCGCGATCGGCGAGGTTGTTGATGCCGGCATTGATCTGGAAGCGGTCCCCGACGTCGATCGACCCCGACAGATCGAAATAATGCTGCGTCGGAATGACCGGATTGCTCAGGCTGGCGAGGCTCGGCACGACCCCGCCCGAACGGAGCGGCAGCACATAGGTGTCGACCGTGACCGCCCCGATGAAACGATGCCGCAAGCTGAGCGTCAGCGGCCCGGAGTTCCAGGTGAAGCGCGTCACGCCCTTCCACGCCGGGATCGGCTGGCCGCAGGTCTGGCCGAACGAGCCGACGCATTCGTTGCGCGTCGACAGCGCCGCGACCGGAACGCTGGTGAAGCTGCGCGTCCAGGTGATGTCGGTGCCGAGCGAGAACCGGCTGCCCTTGCCGTCCAGGCCGAAACCCGTGCGCAAGGAATAGCTGCTCGCGAAATCGATGCCCGAGGTCTTCAGCGCGCCGGTATTGGCGTTGGTCGCGGTGATATAGCCCGGCGCGGCGATCTGGCCCGTCAACGGGTCGCGCGTAATCGCCCGGCAGAACGGGCTGCTCGCATCCTGGATGACGTTGTAGCACAGGTTCAGCACGTTGGCCGGGCTGCCGCCAAGCGGAGCGATCGCGCCCTTCAGGTCGATGTTGAAATAATCGGCGCTGAACGCGAAGCCGGGAACGAAGGTCGGCGTCAGCACGATGCCGAGCGTCTTGGTATCCGAAGTCTCGGCGCCGACATTGGGGTTGCCGCCGGTCACCGCGTTGATGAACTGGTTGGGCTGCACTTCGGCGGTGAACACCAGGGCCGCGGGCACGCCGGTCGCGACGCATGCCGCGCGCACCGCTGCGGTCTGCCCCGATACCGGCTGGCGGCTCGAGCACGGATCGGTGAGAGAGGGCCCGCTGGTGGTCTGGCCGCCGAACAGTTCGAGCACGTTGGGCGCGCGGATCGAGCGCTGATACTGGCCGCGGAAGGTGATGTCGCGCGTCGGCGCATATTCGGCGCCGCCCGAATAGGTCCACAGGCTGCCGACGCCCTTCAGATCATAATCCGAATGGCGGAACGCGCCGCTGATCGCCAAACGTTCGGCGAAGCGGGTGTGCGCGAGCAACGGCACGCGGATTTCGGCGAATTCTTCCTTCGCGGTTTCCGACCCCGAGGTCGGCAGCGCAGCGTTGAAGCCAGAGAGGTCGCCCGAGGCGAGCCGCGCGTCGGGCGAGAAGGTCGCAGACGCGCGACGCCATTCGACCCCGGCGTTGAAGTCGACCGGACCGGCCGGCATCTGGAACAATTGGCCGTTGATGCTGGCATTGGCGACTTGCTGCGTCGCCGTGGTGCGGTTGCGCGTCGTCGCGCTGATCGCCGCGACCCCGGCCGAGGTCAGATTGGCGCCGAAGATGTTGAGCAAAGGCGTGGCGCCGTTGACCGACAGCAATCCGTTCTGGAAAGCGCTGAGCGACACCGCACCGTTCGCGGTGTCGGTCTCCTCGGTCCGGGCGTAGCTGTAATAGACGTCATACGACAGATCGGTCAGGAAATGATCCGACACGCTGCCGATCTTGCCGCGCATGCCGACCAGGCCGCGATAGGTGTTGATGTCGGTGAGGTTGGTGCGGAAGCCGGCTTCGTTGACGCGACGGTTGATGTTGAGCACGGCGAGGCCGTCGCCGCGCGTCGTGGTGAGCTTGCTGGCGCCGTTGGTCACCGTCGTCGGGCCGGTCTCGGCGAGATCGAGCTGGGTAAGCACGTTCTGCAGCGCCGGCGACAGATAGGGATTGTTGGTGTTGACCAGGAAATTGCCGCTGACCCCGGTCGACGGCAACTGTGCCTGAACCTTGTTGTTGGCGATCGTGCCTTCGACATACAGAGTCGCCGCCGGCGCGAAATCGTAATGCGCGAACAGATTGCCGAGCAGGCGCTCCTGCGGAACGATGATGTACGCATCCGGGCCGAGATCGTAATCGTCGCCCGGGGTCGTCGCGGGCCGCGCGGCGGTGCCGGCGGCGTTGAAGGTGAAACCGCGCGACCCGATCCCGCCCAGCCCCGCCGCGATCAGCGCGGCGTTGAGGCCCGGCGTCGAGTTGGCCGCGCCGACCACTGGGATGTTCCCGATGCGGCCGTTGGGCGTCGTGCCGCTGCCGCTGAAGATCAAACCGGGACGGCCGCCGGCGCTGAGGCAGGTCTGGCCCGTCGGCACGGCGAGCGGGGTGCCGGGCCGGGTCGTGCTGAACGAGCTGGAAGTGACGCAGCCATCGGCCATCGACGGCGTCGCCCAGCCGCCGCGATCGGCGCGCGTATAGCCGCCGCGATTGAGATAGTTGAACGACGCGGTGATGTTGCCGCGGCCATCGGCGAAATTGGTGCCGGCGGTGACGTCGGCGGTATAGGTCGGGTTGGCGGTATGCTGGGTGACGGTGTTCTGCGCGTTGATCTCGACGCCATGGAAATCGTCGCGCAGTATGAAGTTGACCACGCCCGAGATCGCGTCCGACCCGTACACCGCGGACGAGCCGCCGGTGACGACTTCGGTGCGCTTGATCAGCGCGGACGGGATGGTGTTGACGTCGGTGGTCTGCGCCGGCCCGGAAATCGCGAAGCGGCGGCCGTTGACCAGCACGAGATTGCGCTGCTCGCCGAAGCCGCGCAAATTGAGCTGGGCGGTGCCGGCCGGCACGGTGTTGGCGGTCGGCCCGGTCAGCTGCGAGCCGGTGAATTGCGGCGAGGAGCCGAGCAAAGTCTCGATGTTCTGCGTACCGGCGAGCTTGATGTCCTGCTGATCGATCACCGTCACCGGGGTCGGCGTGCGATAGCCGCGCGCCGCGAGCCGCGAGCCCGTCACCACGATGTCGGCCGCGGTGGCGCCGCCATCGGCCTGCTGCGCTGGCGGGACTTGCGCGGTGTCGGCGCTGGCCGGCGCGGCGGCGGCTGGCTGCGCGGCGGCTTCGGTCCCGCCTGGGGCGACCTGCGCGTGCGCGGTGCCGGCGAGCGCGCCGGTCGCGATCAGCGCGAGTGAGGCGACGCCGGCGTTGAGACCATTCAAATGACGCAGAAACATTTCCATCTCCCAAAGTGGTTGCGCCGGCTGTCTAGCGCTGGCATCGTTGGACTTGCTTCTAATTCCGCGTTCCAGACTGTGCAATGGGAAATCATCATGTGGCATGACGTGCCACGTCGAATCCCGAGCTCGTACGTCCGGCGCGCTGCCAACCGCGCTGCGGCCTCAGCCCTGGCGTCGGTGCGGCATGGCCCGGAGCGCCGCCGCGATCGCGCCGCGCAGCGGCTTTTCGCGTAGTGCGACGTCATAGGGCAGCGGGCGCTTCGGCAGGTTGTCGCCACGCGGCGAGGTGCCCTGCAGCCAGCTGTAGCGATCCGCCAGTCCCCAGCACATCAGCGTATCGACTTGCGGGTAGGACAGAGTGACGTCGAGGAAGGCGCGCGCGAGATCCGCCACTGCCCGGTCGCGTACGACGCGATCGGCGGGCAGCCCCTTGTCGTTGACGTCGAACTCGGTGACCAGCAGCGCCAGCCCCATGCCCGTGACCGAATCGAGGAAGCGGCGCCATTCGCCGTCCTGCCGCTCGAGACTCGTCGCCGCGCCGGCATCCCCCGTGCCGAGATGACCCTGGATGCCGAGCGCATCGACCGGCACGCCTTTGGCTTTCAGCGTGGCGAGCAGCTCCAGCACCGCCGCGCGGTGCGTGGCGCTCCTGGCGTCCCAGCTCATATAATCGTTATAGACGAGCTGCGCGTGCGGCGCGGCGGCGCGCGCGGCGTGGAAGGCGAGCGCGATCGTCTCGACCGTGCCGCCGATCGCGCGCGACAGGTTGGTTTCGCGCAGCAACCCGGTCTTCTCGTCGATCGCTTCGTTGACCACGTCGAAGCTGCGCACGACGCCGGCGTAGCGGCCCGCGACGCGCGTGACATGCTCGGTCAGCATGCGCGCACCGGCGACGCGCGGCTGCGCGCCGAAATCGTGCGCGGTGAGCCAGTCGGGCGTCCAGCGCGAGTGCTGCCACAGCAGATTGTGCCCGCGCACGCCGAGCCCGTGCGCGCTCGCCCAGGCGACCAGCCGGTCGGCCGGCGCGAAATCGAAGCGGTCGGCCGATGGCCGCAGCACGCCCCATTTCATCTCGTTCTCGGGCACGATCAGCCCGCATTGCGCCGCGATGAGCGCGCGATAGGCGGGGTCGGCAAAGCCGCCTTCGCGCGTCCCCGGCTTGCCGCCGCCGAGCGCCGCGCCGAAGCGCATCCCCTTGGCGCGCGCGAGCGCGTCGAGGCTGGCAGGCGCGAGCGCCGCCGCCGGAACCACGGGCAACAGCGCACCGGCGGCAACGCCGGCAATGAGCGCGCGACGGTCGACGATCATGCTTGCCCCCTCACCGTGCCGTCGTGACGTTGGCGGCGCCATCCGGCGCATCGAGCCGATACGCCTTGCGCACCAGACTGTAGGCCAGGTCGGCGGCGAGCTCTTCCGCCTCCCACGTCGCCAGCCGTGCCTCCGCCACCAGCCGCGCGAGGAAGGCGCAATCGACGCGCCTCGCCACATCGTGCCGCGCCGGGATCGACAGGAACGCGCGCGTGTCGTCGTTGAAGCCGACGGTATTGTAGAAGCCCGCCGTCTCGGTCGTCATTTCGCGGAAGCGGCGCATGCCCTCGGGTGAATCGTGGAACCACCATGCCGGCCCGAGCTTGAGGCACGGATAGTGACCGGCCAGCGGCGCCAGCTCGCGCGCGTAAGCGGTCTCGTCGAGCGTGAAGAGGATGATCGACAGGTCGCGCTCGTTGCCGAACGCATCGAGCAGCGGCTTCAACGCGGTGACATAATCGGTGCGGCCCGGAATATCGGCGCCCTTGTCGCGGCCATACGCGGTGTGCAGCCAATGATTGTGGTTGCGCACCGCGCCCGGATGGATCTGCATCACCAGCCCGTCGGCGAGGCTCAGCCGCGCCATTTCGGTCAGCATCTGCGCGCGGAACAGCTCGGCATCGGCGGGCGTCCAGGCGCCGTGCATCACCGTCTCGAACAGCGCCTCGGCGGCGACCGGGGAGAGATTGGCGGTGGCCGCGGTCGGGTGGCCATGGTCGCTCGAGGTCGCGCCCATCGCGATGAAATCCTGCCGCCTTTTGGCATGCGCGGCCAGATAGCCCCGCCACGTTCCGACATCCTCGCCGGTCAGCGCGGCAAAGCGCGCGAGCGCCGCGCGGAACTCCTCATGTTCGGGGTCGATCACGGCATCGGGGCGATAGGCGGTGACCACCTTGCCCTGCCAGCCCGACGCGCGGATCGCGGCGTGATGCTCGAGCGTCTCGTGCGCGCCTTCGGTGGTCGCGATCAGCTCGATCCCGAAACGATCGTACAACGCGCGCGGCCGGAACGCCGGGGTCGCGAGCAATTCGGCGATGCGATCGAAATACAGGTCCGCCGTCTCCGCGCCGAGCGTGACCTCGAAGCCGAACACCTCAGCGAAGACATGGTCGAGCCAGACCCGCGACGGCGTGCCGCGGAACAGATGCTGGTGCGTGGCGAACAGCCGCCACGCCTCGCGCGGATCGGCGTCGCCCGGTCGGCCGTGCGCCGGAATGCCGAGCGATTCGAGCGAGATGCCCTGGCTGTAGAGCATACGGAACAGATAATGGTCGGGCTGCAACAACAGCTCCGCCGCATTCTGCCACGGCTGGTCATACGCGAACCAGCGCGGATCGGTATGGCCGTGCGGGCTGACGATCGGCAGCCTGGCGACGCCTTGGTAGAGGCCGCGCGCAATGTCACGCGTCACCATCTCGGCCGGGAAGAGGCGGTCGGGATCCAGTCGAAGCGGGACGATCATGATGCTTGGTTCCTCCAGGGGCAGCTGTTATGCCAGCGATGGCACGAGCATTGCCGACGATGCAAGCACGTCCGCCGAACCAGGCAATATGGAGAGGTTTTCTTGAGTCGCTGGAACAGGATGCGGCACGTCGTGGTGGCGCCGGCGGTGCTCATGCTGGGCGCCGCGAGCGCGGTGGCCCCGCCGATCGATCGCCATGCGCTGGTCAGCCGCCATGCCGTGACGTTGCGCGCGATCGACCCGCACGCGCCGGTAATGCTCGGCAATGGCGCGATCGCCTTCACCGCCGACATTACCGGGCTGCAGACGTTTCCCGAGCAATATGCGCCGCAGGCACCGTTGCTCACCATGGCGCAATGGGCGTGGCACAGCTTCCCCAATCCGCACGGCTATACCGCTGCCGATGGCGAAGTGCAGGTCGCCGTGCCCGAGCGCGGGCGCCAGCCGTTCGCTTATATTCCCGATCTCGGCGCGGCCGCGAAGAATCCGGCGATCGTCTGGCTGCGCGAGAATCCACACCGTTTTTCGCTCGGCCGCGTCGCGCTCGCGCTGCGCCACGGCGATGGCCGCGCGGTGGCGTTCGCGGACCTGCGCGACACGCGCCAGCGGCTCGATCTGTGGACCGGCGCGCTGACCAGCAGCTTCGTGCTCGACGGCCAGCCGGTCCGCGTGACGACGCAGGTGGCGTGGCCGCAGGATGCGGTGCTGGTCGCGATCGACTCGCCGCTGGTGGCGACGGGCCGGGTCGGTGTCGATGTCGGTTTTCCCGGCATCGGCCATGCGCTCAATCCCGATCCGTCGGACTGGACGCATCCCGACAGCCACGCGACGACGCTGCACGCGCAGGGGCGCGGCTGGATCGCAGTGCGCAACCAGATCGATGCGACGCGCTATGCCAGCCAGGTGAGTGCGCCCGGCGCCGAAGTCCGGATGGCGAGCGCGCATCGCATCACGATCCGCGCGCCGGGGCAGACGCAGCTCACCGCGACGATCGGGTTCGCGCCGGGCGAACGGACCGCTCCGCTTCCCGGCTACGACCTGGCAGCGAAGGCGGCGACGGCGCACTGGAGCGGCTATTGGCAGCATGGCGGTGTGATCGATTTTTCCGGCACGACCGACCCCCGCGCGGCCGAGCTCGAGCGGCGGATCGTGCTCTCGCAATATCTCGCGGCGATCAACGCGGCGGGCGACGTGCCGCCGCAGGAAGAGGGGCTGTTCTCGAACAGCTGGAACGGCAAGTTCCACCTCGAAATGCACCCGTGGCACGCGGCGCATTTCGCGCTGTGGGGCCGCCCGGCCTTGCTCGCGCGCGGGCTCGACTGGTATCGCCACGCTCTGCCCGATGCGCTGGCGCAGGGCCGGCGGCACGGCGTGGATGCGGCGTGGTGGCCGAAAATGGCGGGGCCGGAGGGGCGCAACAGCCCGAGCCCGATCAACCCGTTCATCTTCTGGCAGCAACCGAACCCGATCTATCTCGCAGAAATGCTGTGGCGCGCGCAGCCGACGCGCGCGACGCTCGATCGGTACGGCGCGATGGTCGAGGCGACCGCGCGGCTGCTCGCCGCATGGCCGCAGCGCGACAGCGCTACCGGCCTCTATCATCTCGGGCCGCCGATCGTGCCGGTTCAGGAGAACCATGATCCGTTCACCACCAGCGACCCGGCGTTCGAGCTCGATTATTTCCGCTGGGGGCTGCAGACCGCGCAGGCATGGCGCGAGCGTCGCGGCGTGCCGCGCGATGCGACATGGGACCAGGTCATCGCCAAACTGGCGCCGATGCCGACCGATGCCGGCCTGTATGCCCCGGCTGCACCCGCGGCCGGCTTCTGGGCGCGGACCGCATCCGATGCCTGTCGCGGCGCGGCTGGCGCGCAGTGCGCCAATCGCGACCATCCGTCGTTCCTGATGAGCTACGGCCTGATCGCCAGCGACCGGGTCGACCGCGCCGTGATGGCGCGCACGCTCGCCGAAACCGAGCGCGACTGGGACTGGCGCCAGGTGTGGGGATGGGATTTCCCGATGATCGCGATGACCGCCACACGGCTCGGCGACCCGGATGGGGCGGTGCGCTGGCTGCTGAAGGATGCGCCGAACAACCGATGGGGCGTCACGGGCATGACACCGCGTTTCGATCTCGCGAGCGGAAACGCGCACATGACGCGCGTCGCCGACACCTATTTCCCATCCAACGGCGCATTGCTGCTCGCGACGGGCCTGATGGCGACCGAATCGCACGGCTTTCCCAGGGACTGGCGCGTCCGGACCGAGGGTTTCATCGCCCCGGAGTCGGCAGGCTATCGCAACGCGCGGTAGCGCGAAGACGGGGGTCGATCGATGTCACCCATACGCACTTTCGAGCGCGGCCAGCCATCCTGCCAATTGCGCGTCTCGCTCCGGCGTCGGTTTCGTCGGCGCCAATGTAGGCGATGCTGCCGCAGTTTTCATGATCGTTTTGGATCGCGCGGCCACGAGATCGATCGTCTCGAAGAACCGGATGCCGGCATTGTCCTGTGCGACCCACCTGACCGTCGCGCCGATTGCGGCCAAGCTTCCCACCGTGATCAAGATCGTCTCGCCCGGTCGCAATGCTGCGGCCTTGTCGATCCGTGCCCCATTCGGCGATAGGTTGCGTATGCGATGCAAGGTGGCCGCAGAATTGCCGAACCGGCCGACCTCCGCGGCGAGCAGCACACTTTCGCGCGCCTCCCGGATCCCGGGAAGCGCGTCACCGTCCGATTGCGCGACGGATCCGGCAGAGAGGTTTGGCTGTTGCACGATCGCGGGCTTACCGCGCCCGAGCTTAAAAACCGTTATCGAAGCCTCACGCCCGGGGCGTTTTCCGTCGATCGCCCTTACGCCGGTCTTCGCCTTCATAGGCTTCCGGCGGCGCACGCCGGCGATCCCTGCTGACGGGTTCGTTCTGATCCTGTTTTGGCGTTTCGTCCGACATGCTCTGCTCCTAACGATCACCATCATCGCGCCGGACCAGAACGAAGGCAATAAAGGTGGCGGCGGAATTTAGCGCCTGATGCGAATGGATTGACCCAATCTCCGTCATCCCCGCGAAAGCGGGGATCCCGCTGTCTGCCCCCCAGAAGAAGAAGCGGGACGCTCGCTTTCGCGAGGGTGGCGGAAGTGGTTCAACGAAAGGCATCACGCTCCGGAAGACATGTTCGGGATGACGCATCGTTCAGCCGCGCGACACCGCTGGCGCGGCCACGATTCTCGATATTTATTCCCGGGGCGCCGACGCGGCGGAAGGCTCGTCGCGGGGCCGCTGCACGAATACGAAGTCAAACTCGCGGATTTGCCGGCGCGGAAATGCCGAATTGCAGATCGCCGTCGCCACCTCGAAGCCTCGGCCGCGCATCCAGGTCACGACGTCGAGCCAATCCTCTTCATTCTGATAGGTCTTGATCAGCGCCAACTCGGCCTGAACCGCTTCCATCTGCAACAGTGCGTCGCCCGCCCCGCGGAGCACCTCCATTTCGAAGCCCTGCGTATCGATTTTGAGATAGGCCCGCCGAAGCAAGTCCGGCCGTTCGCGCAAAAATCGATCGAGGCGTATGACCGCTACCTCTACCGATTCCGCCTCTTGCGAGTGCGGCGAATTCGCCCACAACTCGGTCGTCGGCTTGAACGAGCTGAAGACGTCGGCTTTCGCTACGGAGAGCCGCAACGAACCTTCCTCCGCCCCGACGCCAAGCTGATGCGCTTCCCAGAGAGGATCGTCTGCGATCGCCGCCGCCAAACGTGCGAAGGCCGCCGGATTTGGTTCAAATGATACGATTCGCCCCCGATAGCCTTCGTCGCGAATTTCGCGCCCGAAGTCCCCGTCGTTAGCCCCGACATCCAGAACAACGTCGACCTGATGTGAAAGCATCACATCGACGAACGTGGGAGCGATCTGCCGTCTGAAACCGGATTTGCGGACGAAACGTCGGACACTGCGTCGAACATCGAAAGCCAAACGCGCCTCCCGTGATCTCCCCGTGATCGCTGCCGATCGCGAAACCAGACGTCGCACATGGCCCTAGAGTGTCAACCGGAATCGCGCTGCCACATCGACGCGTCGCTCAACGGGTGGCGCTGCCGAATCGGAAGACATGGCGCATCGCGTCTTCCGTTGGCGATGCGCTCGACGCTTGTATCCGTTGCTCAAAGCGCTTCGATGATCGTCGCGTTGGCGATGCCGCCCCCCTCGCACATGGTCTGCAGTCCCCAGCGCTTGCCGCGGGCGCGAAGCGCGTGAACGAGCGTCGTCATTAGCTTGGTGCCAGTCGCACCCAGGGGGTGACCCAGCGCAATCGCCCCGCCATTGACGTTCATCTTCGCGGGGTCCGCGCCAATGGCTGCCAGCCAGGCCATGGGGATGGCGGCGAACGCCTCGTTGACCTCGAACAGATCGATGTCCTCGAGCTTGAGACCGCCACGTTCCAGCACTTTGCGCGTGGCGGGAATCGGCTCCTCGAGCATGATGACGGGGTCGCCGGCGGTGACCGCCAGCGCATGGATGCGCGCGATCGGCGTCAGACCGAAGCGCTTCAAGGTTCGCGCGTTCACAACCAGCACCGCGGATGCGCCGTCGGTCATCTGGCTTGCGTTCGCAGCAGTGATCGTACCGCCCTCCTGGATCGGCTTGACCGAGGCGATGCCCTCCGCGGTCGCATCGCGTCGCACGCCCTCGTCATGGTCCAGCGACGAGCCGTCGGCGAGCGTGACCTTTGCGATCTCCGCGTCGAACGCCCCTGCCTCGATTGCGCGTGCCGCCTTGCGATGGCTCTCGAGCGCGAAGGCATCCATCGCCTCGCGCGAGAAGCCGTATTTGTCGGCGATCATCTGCGCGCCGGTGAACTGGCTGAATTCGGCGACGCCATAGCGGTTTCGAATGGTATCGCTGAGCGGACCGGTCGAGACGCCGGCGTCCGCCGCCAGGCGCACCGGCGACCCCATCGCGACGCGAGTCATATGCTCGACGCCGCCGGCGATGACGATGTCCTGCGTGCCCGACATGACCGCCTGGGCCGCGAAGTGCAGTGCCTGCTGCGACGACCCGCATTGTCGATCGATCGTCACGGCTGGGACGGTTTGCGGCAGCATGGACGCGAGAACGACCGATCGTGCGACCTGGCTGGATTGCTCGCCGATCTGGCTCACGCAGCCGAAGATGAGGTCGTCGACCGCGGCTGGGTCGATCCCGGAGCGCGCGATCAGCGCGTCGACCGCGACCGCGCCAAGATCGGCGGGGTGGATGCCGGATAATTTGCCTTTGCGGCGCCCACCGGGGGTGCGGACGATCTCGACGATATAGGCGTCTAGCATAAGGGCTCCGTCAGATCGCATCGAGGGGGGTGAAATTGCCGTATTGGCCGCGAAAGAAGAGCAATGGCTGATCCGGGCGCGCGATATCGAGCTCGTGGACTCGCCCGAGCACGATGAAGTGATCGCCGGCCTCGTGGACCGCATCGAGCGTGCAGTCGATCCAGGCGACGACGTCGTCCAGAACAGGCGAGCCGTTCGCCGAGACGCGGTGCGAGAGGCCGTCGAACTTGTCCTCAGCCTTGGATGCGAAGCGGCGGCACAGATCGCGCTGGTCGCTGGCGAGCACGTTGACGCAGAACCGGCCGGCCCGCTCGATCTTGGGCCAGCTGGTCGAGGATTTGTCCGGGAAGAAAGCGACCAGCGGCGGAGCCAGGCTGACCGACGTGAACGAGCCCACGACCATGCCCGACGCGACTCCGTCGGCGTCGATCGCGGTCACGACGCAGACGCCGGTCGGATAATGCCCGAGCACGCGACGGAAGGTCGCTCCGTCGATCTCGGGGGCGAGCGTCGTGCTCATCGGCCGGTCCAGACCGCTTTGCGTCCCGCCCCGCGCGCCGCGGCGCCCTCCTTATTGTCGTCGGTATCGGCGTATTTTTCGATCGCGTCGAAGCGAGTCATCAGTGCAACCTCCAATGGATGTCCGAGCCGCCCCAGGGCGGCCGCCTTGGCCGCCTGGTTGGCAAGCGGCGAGGCCTTGTTGATCAGGTCCGCCCAACGCTGCGCGGCAGCTTGTAGCTCAGAAGGCGGCACGACCTCGTTCGCAAGCCCGAACCGCTCGGCCGCGGCCGCGTCGATCCTGCGTCCGGTCAGGATCATGCCCATCGCGATATGGTGCGGCAGTTGGCGGATCGCGCGGTGGACCACGCCGCATTCACCGATGATGCCGACCTTGGTCTCCGGAAGGCCGAACTCCGCATCCTGCGCGGCGACGATGACGTCGGCGCACATCGCCAGCTCGAAACCGCCGCCGACGCAGAACCCCTGAACCGCCGCGACCAACGGCTTTTTCAGCGTCACCAGAGGGCCGCCGATCCCGGTCAGTCCGCCGCCCAAAGCGATACGATCCGCCTGCTCGCGTCCCCCCGTCAGGTCGGCACCGATGCAGAACGCCCGATCCCCTGCGGCGGACAGGACCGCGCACCAGATATCGGGATCGGCATCGATCCGCGCCCAAGCATCCGCGAGCAGCCGGTCCATCTCCGGCGTGATGGCGTTCATATGGTCGGGCCGGTTCAGCCTTACATAGGCGACGTTCCCCTCGCGATGATATTCGACCTCGGCCATCGCTCAGCCGACTGCCGCTGGCTGCGGAGTCCATTCCAGTTGGATATTGTCCACTGCCGCGATGATGCCCGACCGGAAGGTCGGCGGGGCATCGGCGGCGAGGTGGAATTCGGGGATCCGCGCGAGCCACTCCTGCAGCGTGACGATCGCCTCCATCCGCGCCAGATGCATTCCAGCGCAGCGATGCGGGCCGCCGCCGAAGGTCATGTGCTGGATCTTCTTGCGATGGATATCGAGGGTCATCGCATCGGCATTCTCGCTCTCGTCGAGCCCGTGCAGCGCGGTCGGGATCAGGATCATGTCGCCATGCTTGAGCGTGACGCCGCGATATTCCTGGTCGCCGGACACCATTCGCGCCTCGGCGATCACCGGGAAGCGCCGGAACATCTCCTCCACGCTGCGCTGCAGGACCAGCGGATCGCCGCGCAGCTCGGCGACGATCTCGGGATGCTTGGCGAGGTGCAGCATCATGAAGCTGAGGAAATTGACCACCGTGTCGAGCCCGCCCAGCAACAGCAGCGAGATCAGCCCGATCGCGCGTTCGCGGGTGAGCGGCTCACCGTTGATGTCGTTGTTGACCATCACCGTGATCAGGTCGAGCCCGCTGCCGCCGCGCCGGGCATCGACGATCGGCTCGACATACGTGTCGAACCCGGCCTGCGCCCTTTCGAGCGCCACGCCCATCTCCTCGGGCGTCGCGCCGGGCGGGCGCGTCATGTCCTCGGCAAAGCGGCTCAGCATCGGCGCATCCGACATCGGCAAGTCGCACAGCGCCATGAACACCTTGACCGGGAAGATGCGGGCATATTCGGCCGAGAATTCACAGGCGCCGCGTGCAGCCATGCCTTCGATCAGCTCGACCGAGATCCGGCGGACATCATCCTCGACGCGGCGCATCTGGGCGAGGTTGAGCCCCTTGTCGAGCGTCTTGCGGTACGGCGTGTGCTCGGGCGGGTCCATGCGGGTCGGCACCATCAGATATTTTTCGCCCGCTTCCTTGGGCAGGAAGATCACCTCGCTCGAGAAGCGCGTCGGATCGGTATAGATTTCCTTGATGAGGTCGCTGCGCGTCGCGACCCAGTGCCCGCCGGTGAACGGCGTCCAGACGAGCTCGGGCATGTCGGCGCGTTGCAGCGCGCGCCACGCCTCGTGATAGCCTTGGTCGATCCCGTCGGGATCGTACATGTCGATGTCGCGCTCGAGATGCTCGGGCACATGCGCCGGCCGCGGGGTGCGGTGGCGGGCGATCTTTGGATCTGCTTCGGCCATGGGATTATCCTCTCCTGTATTTTTAGAGCGTCGGGTCGATCACGGCTTTGATGACTTCGCCGCGCTTGACGGCGGCGAGCGCCTTGTCGGCGTCACGAATGGCGAACCGGTGGCTGATCAGTGCCGCGAGCGGGAAACGGTCCTGCAGGCGCGCCGCCAGATGCATCGCCCCGTAATAATTCTTCGGCTTGGGAAAGCTTGCACCGGCGACCGTCAGGTTCTTCGTCGTCAGGTCGCGCGGGCTGATCGGTTGCGTGCCGATCGCGCCCCATAGTCCCAGGATGATGTAGCGCCCGTGATTGCCGGTGAGATCGACGCCTTCCGGAAACGCCGGAAGGTAGCCGGCCGCTTCGACCACGACATTGGGACCATTGTGTCCGCACAGATCGTAAATCTGCCGCCTGCGTTCGTCGGCCGAGTCGGACAGCGACACCGTGGCGGTCGCGCCGAGGTGGCGCGCGGTTTCCAGCTTCTTGTCCACGCCGTCGATGACGATGATCTCGCGCGCACCGGCGACCGCCGCGACCAGCACGGCGGACAGGCCGACCGGCCCTGCCCCCTGCACCACGACGGTCTCGCCGACGCGGATCGGGCCGCAGCGGTCGAACCCGCGCAGGACGGTCGGCAGCGCGCAGCCGAGTGCTGCGACCGCTTCCGGATCGGCGCCATCGGGCAACCGGAAGAACGGCAAGCCGCCCGGCAGCCAGGCATAATCGGCATAGCTGCCCCAATTGGGCTTTTCGGCATGCTCGAAGAATTGCGAATTCTCGCACGGCGTTTCTTCGAGCACAGTGCAGGAATGGCAGCGATGGCATAAGGCGATCGGCGACCAGTAGACGAGATCGCCCAGCTTCACCGGAACGCCGGCGTGATCGGTCGAGACGCCCGGCCCCAGTTTCTCGACCCGGCCGACGCCTTCGTGGCCGAGGATGATCGGGAACGGCATCACGCCGGCCTCGCCCGTCATGATGTGCAAGTCGCTGCCGCACACTCCGCCGACGACGACGCGGACGAGCGCGCCGCCCGCTTCTGGTTCGGCGATCGGGACGTCCCACGTCTCGAGCCGATTAGGTGCGACGAGGACGGTTGCTCTACCCGTGGCCATTCATGGTCTCCTGTGAAATTTGGACGCGCACGATCCCGTCCCCAGAGCGAACTCTGGAGCGACGCCGCGCAATATCGTGGCGATCAGCGTTCGGGCTGAGCGAAGCCGTGCAGAAACAGCCGGCACGCCTGCCGCGCGATTTCGGCGATTTCGAGATGCCCCGGGCGATACCATTCCGCCGCCGAATCGAGCATGTTGATCAGGAATTTGCGCGCCACCGTCGGATCGAGGTCGGCGCGCGCATCGCCGCTCGCCCGCGCCGCAAGGATCAGGTCGCGCCAGTAATTGTCGAAGCCGGCATAGGCCGCGAGCACGCGTCGCTTGATCTCCTCCGGCAAGTCCGGAAACACCCGCGATACGGCGGAGGAATATTGATCGCCAGTCAGCAGAAATTCGAGATGCGCGGTGATCGCTGCCTCGAGCCGTTCCAGCGGCGACGCGACCGTGCCGAGCCGCTCGACCCGGGTTACGATGAAGCGCGTGTTGCGATGGCAGCCCTCGACCAGCACTTCCTCGATCAATTCGTCCTTCGAGGAGAAGTGGTGATAGAGGCTCGGCGCGAGCATGCCGGCGCGCCGTGCCACTTCCGACAGCTTGGTGCCTTTCAGCCCGCTGGTGCGCAGCAGGTCGGCCGTCGCATCGAGGATGCGGGCGCGTGAAGTCATCTCGTCCATACGTCTTGCATCGCCCATCGGCCCGCTCAAGGGAAGAGGTTGATCGCGTACGGATTCGCTTGCTTGCGAAGCGCGTCGCGCGCGGACCCGGTCGGTCAACCGGCGAAGGCGACATTTGCCACACCCCGCACGCCCGGATCCAGAATTTCGAACACGCTGCCGGCCAGCGGCTGCTCCGCCTTGGCGTCTTCGCTGAGCGCATTGGCCGCCGAGGTGAGGAACAGGCGTTCCATGTTCGCACCGCCAAAGCCCGGCCGCAGACCCTGGCGGACCGGCAATCTGCGTTCGTCCAGCAACACGGCGTCGGGCGAATAGCGCCGCAACATCCAGCTTTCATAGAAGGCGATCCAGATGCCGCCCTCGACGTCCACCGCCATGCCGTCCGGAAAGCCGTCATCGTCGCCATATTTCAGCCAGTCGCGGCGATTGGAAAGCGAACCGTCCTCGGCAAGGTCATAGGCCCAGGTGACGCGCGGCAGCGAATCGTTGAAATACATCGTCTTGCCGTCGAGACTGAACGCAGGCCCGTTGGCCGTCACGACGTTGCGCTCCATCGTCGCGATCGTGCCGTCGGGATCGACTCGGTACAATTCTCCGGTGCTGCGCTTGTCGAAATCGCGGACGCTGTCTTCCTTGTTTTCGGAGGTCGTGCTGTCCTCGAACTGCGTGACGTCGCAGCTGCCGGTCCAATAGCGTCCCTTGTGATCGACGACGCCGTCATTGAGCCGGGCGATCTTGGCGTCCGGGCGCGGATCGGCGAAAATCTCGAACGTCTCCGCATGAGGATCGACATAGGCCAGGCCGTCGCGCGTCGAGGCGATGAATCCGCCCTGCGCGCGCAGCCCCAGCGCAGAGATCCACATCGGCGGCACCCACCGGCCCTTCTCTTCGGTCTCGACATGAATCCAGTTGATGCTCGGATTCTCGACATCGACCCAATACAGCCGACCGTCGCGCGCGTCGTACAACGTGCTCTCGCCGAGCGTGGCCTTCGCCTGCCAAAGGCAGCGCCAGCCTGGTCCTTGCATGTCCATCCCGCTCTCCATCTATAATTCCACCCGACCAGTGCCGAACGGCCCGTCGCGTTGTTTCACGGCTTCCTTGACGCCTTCTTCGAGCACCGTGCGGTTGAAGGCGGCGCGGCTGTCGGCAAGGTGGCCGCGCGCATCCATTTCCGCCGCCATGCGCTGCAGCGTGCGCGCGCCCATCAGCTCCAGCCCGATATTGACGATGCGCTTGTTGGCGCTGAGCAGATCGGCGTCGATCAGGGCGAGCCGGTCGGCCAGCGCCTCGACGTCGGCGACGAGCCGGTCGGCCGGGACCGCTTTCAGCACCAGCCCGATCGTCGCGGCATCGCGCCCGCCGATCAGGTCGCCGGTGAGCAGCAGCCGCTTGGCCCATTGCGGCCCGACCATGTAGAGCCACATGTTGCTCGGCAGCGACCCTTGCGAGCGCGCCGGCGGAAAGCCGAAACTGGCATCGTCGGCGCAAATGATCATGTCGCACAGCAAGGCGAGATCGGTGCCGCCGGCGAGGCAGCGCCCCTGCACCTGCGCGATCACCGGCTTGTGCATGTCGAACAGCGCCATGCGCAGCCGCTGGAGGCGCTCCTGATGCCAGGTATCGTCGTCGAACTTCGCGCGCCCGCGGCGATGCTCGACCTGCAGCGCAACCGGGCGATCGTAGCGTTGCAGATCATAGCCCGACGAAAAGTCCGGACCGGCGGCGGCGAGGATGACGCAGCGCACGCGATTGTCCTCGTCCGCCTCCCACAAAGCGTCGTGGAGTTCGGTCAGCAATTCCTCGTTCAGCGCATTGCGCTTGTCGGGACGGTTCAGCGTGATCCGCGCCCGTCCGTCGACGAGGTCGTAGCGAATGAACGTGTAGCGATCGTCGCTCACCAATTCGGTTTCCTCATCCTGTCGTCCGAGCGGTCTAGAGCGCCGCGCGTCACGAACTCCGTCCGCGTCAGGCGACGGAGAGAATCTGTTCGACCACCCGCGGCGCGCTGGTGTCGATATCCTTCAGCTTGGGTAGCACCTTCCTGGCGAAAAGCTCGTAGTTCGCGCGGCCCATTTCCTGCGGCATCTCGCCATATTGGAAATAGGTCACGAAGCTGCCGATATCGAATTCCTCGACCATAGCCGCCAGCTTCTCGGCGACCTCGTCCGGCGTGCCCCAGACCTGCAGATCGGCGAGGAAGCCGTTGAACTTGTGCAGCCCGTGCTTGGCGATGTTCTTGGCCAGCCCGCCATAATATTCGTAACCGTCGATCTGCGCGAACTCGGCATTGTCGAATTGATAGAAATCCGAGGTGGAGCGCGTGTACGCCTGGATATGCTTGTCGCGCATCTCCTGCGCGACGGCGCGATCCTCGTGCACCGCGATGAACACCGCGAACACCGGCTTGGGCGCGGGCCGGCCATTTTGCGTCAGGAACAGCTGGCGATAGCCTTCGAGATCCTCGGCCACCTTGTCCCATGGCTTCTGCGCGATGACCATCAGGCCGACATCGAGTTTTGCCATCAGATTGACCGATTCGGGCGAGATCGCCGACGCGAATACCCGGCCGCGGAAACTTTCGTAGGGGCGCGGGCGAAGTTCCACGCGCGGCTGCTTCAGATAGGTGCCGTCATATTCCATCACGCCGGTCTCGAGCGCGGTCAGCACCGCTTCGGCATATTCGGTGAAGCGTCCGCGCGACTCGCCCATCGGCACGTTGAAGCCGGCGAATTCCGAAGCGCCGAGACCGCGCCCGATGCCGAGCACCGCGCGCCCTTCCGAATAATAATCGAGCAGGATGAAATTCTCGGCGGTGCGCACCGGGTCCTGCCACGGAAGCACGCAGACGGTCGTGCCGAGCTTGATCCGCTTGGTCTGCCCCGCGATGAACGACAGGAATTGCGGCACGTTGGGCGTCATGTTGTAATTGGTGAAATGGTGCTCCGGCGTCCACACCGAGTCGAAGCCGAGCGCCTCGGTATCGACCGCCATTTTCAGCTGGTGGCGATAGACCTCCTTATCGGACAGCTGATCGCGCAAATTCTGGAAGGTAAGGCCGAGCCCGACGTCCATCATCCAAATCCCTTGCTCTTGAAGTTGACACAACCTAATAGCGATTAGGTTGAGAGCGCAAGCCCTTTCGTGTCGAACCGATAATTAGCCGATACAGGCGGGTGCACTTGACCGAACGGCCGGCGAAGCCGAATAATATCGATTAGGTTGAGAATGGAGAGGCAATGATGGAGTCGGCGATCTTGAGCGTCGCGGAACGCCGGGCGGCGATGGAGCGCCGCCATCCGGCATGGGTGCCGATGGCGCTCGACCGCTATCTGTCGAACGCCGCCCGGGATTTCGCCGACCGCCCGCTGATCATCACCGACGACGGCACGATGCGCTATGCCGAAGTCGATGCGGCCGCGACTCGCATCGCGCAGATGTTGCGCAACCGCGGCGTGAAGCCCGGCGATCGCGTCGCGCTGCTGATGGCGAACTATCCGATCACCGTGGCGCTGTTGTTCGGTATCTGGCGCGCCGAGGCCACCGCCGTGCCGCTCAACACTTTGTATCGCTCCGACGAGCTCGGCTTCGTGCTCGGCCAGTCCGCGCCGCGTCTGGTGATCGCGATGAGTCGCTTCCTCAAACGCGACTTCGCCGCCGAAATCCCGGCGATCCTGCCCCCCGGCGTCGATCTGCTGCTGTACGATCCGGAGACGCCCGCCACTTCCGATCTGGTCGCCGCGATCGACGCCGTCGGCGCGATCGAACCGGTCGGGCTGGCCGACGCGATGAAGATTCCGGCGGTGATCATGTACACTTCAGGCACGACGGGGAGCCCGAAGGGGGTCATGCTGAGCCACGACAACCTCCTGCGCGCAGCTTATGCCGGCGCGCATCACCAGGCATTCGAAGACGGGAGGCGCGCGATCTTCTCGCTGCCGCTCTATCACGGGTTCGGGCTGGTCGTCGGATTGCTCTCCGGGATCGTCGTGGGGGGATCGATCGTACCGCTGTCGCGCTTCGATCCGCGCGCGATGCTGGCCGGGATCGCGCGCCACCGCGCGACCTATCTGATGGGCGTGCCGACGATGACGGTCGCGATGCTGGAAGTGGCCGAGCAGGAAAGCTTCGACCTCAGTTCGCTGACGGCGGTCCACAGCGCGGCCGCCCCGACGCCGAGCTGGGTGTGGCAGCGGATCCAGGCGGTGTTCGGATGCGGCGAGATCTTCACCAGCTACGGCCAGACCGAGGCGACCGCGACGATCATCTGCACCCAGCCGGGCGACGCGCTCGAAGTCGTGGCGACGACGCAGGGCATCATCGTCAAGGGCGGCGTAGCCGGCATCCCCGAGCGCGGCGGCGACATCGCCGAATTCCGCATCGTCGATCCCGGCAGCGGCGAAGACAGTCCGCCGGGAACGGCGGGGGAGATCTGGACGCGCGGTCCGATGAACAGCCTGGGCTATCTCGATCGTCCGGCGGACACCGCCGCGCTGTTCGCCGAAGGCGGCTGGCTGCGCACCGGCGATCGCGGCTATTTCCGCGAGGACGGCAATCTGCTGCTGACCGGCCGCAGCAAGGAATTGTTCAAGAGCCGCGGCGAGCTCGTCTCGCCCAAAGAAATCGAAGAAGTCATCACCACCCATGCCGGCATTCGCGAAGCCTATGTGATCGGCATGCCCGACGATCGCTATGGCGAGTGCGGCTGCGCGTGGCTGGTCGCCGCCGGGCCGACCGCGCCGAGCGCCGCCGAGGTGACTGCGTATCTCGCCGAGCGCTTGCCGCGCTACAAGATGCCGCGCGATATCTGGTTCATCGACGGTGCCGAGCTGCCCAAGACCGGCACCGGCAAGGTGCAGAAGAACTTACTCAAGGAACGCGCCGAGCGGTTGTTGGCGACCGATGCCGCCGCTTGACCCCAAATGGAGCCTGGACGTGACCGACGACATTTCGAGCATCGAGGCCATTCTCGACGACGCCCGCAACGGCCTGCCCTTCATCCTGGTCGATGCCGACGACCGGGAGAATGAGGGGGACATCATCATCCCGGCGCAGTTCGCGACGCCGAACCAAGTCAATTTCATGGCGCGGCATGCCCGCGGCCTGATCTGCCTCGCGATTTCCAGCGACCGCGCGGCGAAGCTGGAATTGCCGATGATGACGCCGAACAACCAATCGGGGCACGGCACCGCCTTCACCGTCTCGATCGAGGCGCGCGAAGGCGTGACCACCGGCATCTCCGCCGCCGACCGCGCGCACTCCATCGCCGTCGCGATCGATCCCAGCAAAGGGCGCCAGGACATCGTGTCGCCGGGCCACGTCTTCCCGCTGGTCGCGCGCGACGGCGGCGTGCTGGTGCGCGCGGGTCATACCGAAGCGGCGGTCGATATCGCGCGGATGGCGGGGCTCAACCCGGCCGGCGTGATCTGCGAAGTGATGAACGAGGACGGCACGATGGCGCGCCTGCCCGAGCTGATCGGTTTCGCGCGCGAACACGGGCTGAAGATCGGCACGATCGCCGACCTGATCGCGTATCGCCGGCGCTCCGAGCGGATCGTCACGCATGTCGCCAGCGCCCCGTTCGACAGCGTCTATGGCAGCGACTTCACGATCCACGTCTATCGCAACAGCATCGACGGCGGCGAGCATATCGCGCTGGTGCGCGGCGATATCCGCGACGGTGCCCCGACATTGGTCCGCGTGCATCAAGTCGATCTGTCGGCCGATCTGCTGGGCTGGTCGCTGGCGCGACGCGACTATGTACCGCGCGCTTTGGCCGCGATCGCGGCGCACGAAGGACCGGCCGTCGCGGTGTTCGTGCAGGACCCCGATCCGGTTTCGATCTCGGCGCGAGTCAATGGCGGACGGCAGGCCTATCACGAAACGCACGCGATCCGCGACTATGGCGTCGGCGCGCAGATCCTGCGCGACCTCGGCGTGCAGCAAATGATCCTGCTCACCTCGAGCAACGACAAGCTCACCGCGCTCGAGGGGTTCGGGTTGAGCGTCGTCGGGCGACAACCGATTCCCGACGCGACGCCCGCGCACTGATTTCACACGACACGACAAGGAGAGAGACGATGGGACGACTGAGCGGCAAGATCGCGATCATCACCGGCGCTGCACGCGGCATGGGAGAATCGCATGCCCGGACGTTCATCCGCGAAGGCGCCAGGGTCGTGCTGACCGATTTGCGCGGCGACGCCGGACGTGCGCTGCAACGCGAGCTCGGCGATGCGAGCCTGTTCGTGGAGCATGACGCGACCGACCTTGCGCAATGGGCATCGGTCGTTGAGCAGGCGGAGGCGGCATTCGGCCCGGTCGATGTGCTGGTCAACAATGCCGGCATCCTCGGCGCGATGGCCAAGACCGCCGACCTGACCGAGAAGGACTATCTCGCGGTGTGCGCGGTCAACCAGCATTCGGTGTTCTACGGCATGCACGCTGTGCTGCCGTCGATGCTCAAGGCCGGGCACGGATCGATCGTCAACATTTCCTCGATCGCCGGGATCGCCGCCAATTACGGCTTCCCAAGCCTGGCCTATGTCGCAAGCAAGTTCGCGGTGCGCGGCATGACCAAGGCCACCGCGATCGAATATGGACCGCACAACATCCGCGTGAATTCGGTGCATCCCGGCTTCATCCAGACGCCGATGATGGTCGAGGCGACCAACGAGGAAGGCGGCGACGCGCTTGGCCTGATCCCGCTGGGGCGGATCGCCGATCCGCAGGAAGTGTCGAACCTGGTGCTCTTCCTCGCATCGGACGAGGCATCCTATATCACCGGCGCCGAGCATCTCGTCGATGCCGGCATGATGGCCCAGTAGGGCCCCCGTCAGCGAACGGCGCGCGCGGTTCGAGACCGTCCGCGCCGTATCGCGCCGCGATCGGGTTCGCATCGCGCGGCGACGCCACGGGCGTCACCGCTCAGCGGGCATCGAGCCGGAGCGGCGCGCAGACGCAGGCGACGATCTGCTCGGTCGTGTCGTCGAGCGCCGCTTCGAAGCTCTCCTCGCCGGGCGCGCGCGATTCAAACGTTTCGTAACGCGACAGGATCGCGAGAAACATGAAACTCGCGGTGACCAGGCGGCGCTGCGCGACGTCCTCGGGCAGATAGGACAGGCGCTTGCGCAACAGTTCGAAAATGCGGCCGAGATGCGGGTGCGACGCGCCCCCGAAATCGCCGAACCGGTGCGAGCGGCTTCGCATCAGATACTGGCTGAGGAAGCCTGCATAAGAGTGATGACCGTTCCCGTCGGGAAGCTCGAGCTGCGGCAGATAGATCATGTCCAGCAACGTACGGGCATCGTCGAGCCGCCCTTTCTCCTCCGCTGCCGCGAGCATGCGATCGCGCATCGGCTCCATCTGGTCCATGCGATAGTCGAAGATCGCCTCGACCAGCCCTTCGCGAGATCCGAAATGATATTGGACCGCGAAATGATTGCCCTGCCCCGCCTTGGACGCGATCGCCCGCATCGACACGCCGTTGATGCCGCCTTCGGCGAACAGGCTCTCGGCCACCAGGATCATCCTGGTCCTGCCGTCGACTTCGGACCCGGGCGGGATGGATTGCGACTCGGCCAATATACCGTCCTGTAAAACAGATGCCTTAAGACTTTTATCCTAGCGAGCTGGGTTTCGCATGTCGAATTACGGAAGCCGGCTGGGCTTTTACGCCGCAGACCCGACAAGGGCGCGAGATAATGGCTGTCTTTCCAGCAACATAATTCCACCGCACTGCACCATAAAATCAAACGATTGACTTAAATATTAGTGTAGGACATTCTTTGTCCACGCTGGCGCGACGACCAGTGCGAGGCCGACCGCCCACGCAGCGAGATTCCAAGGAGAGCGATTATGGCAATGGACACCGGACTCATCTTCCACCCGTACATGCGGCCGGGCCGAACCGCGCGGCAGACGTTCGAATGGGGCGTCCAGAGCTCGATCGCCTGCGACAAGGCCGGCTTCGGATCGATGATGATCTCCGAACACGCCTCGCAGATCTGGGAGAACATCCCGAATCCCGAACTGATCATCGCCGCCGCCGCGCTGCAGACCAAGACGATCAAGTTCGCGCCGATGGCGCACATCCTGCCGCATCATAACCCGACCAAGCTGGCGATGATGGTCGGCTGGCTCTCGCAGATCCTGGAAGGTCGCTACTTCATGGGGATCGGCGCGGGCGCCTATCCGCTCGCCTCCTACATGCACGGCATCCGCGGCGACGACCAGAAGACCGAGCATCTCAACGAGATGGTGCGCGAATCGCTCTCGATCATGGAAAAGATCTGGAAGCGCGAGCCGTTCTTCTTCGAAGGCAAATATTGGGACGCCGGCTTCCCCGAAGAGGAAGAGGCACTGACCGAGGAGGACGAGCAGCACAAGCTCGCCAATTACGCGCCCTGGGGCGGCGCCTTCCCCGAATTCGCGGTGACCGGCTTCAGCGCCAATTCGCCGTCGATGCGGCTGGCCGGCGAGAAGAACTTCAAGCCCGTGTCGATCTTCTCGGGCGAGGAAGCGCTCAAGCGCCACTGGGACATCTATGCCGAGGCGAACATCAAGGCCGGCTTCACCCCCGATCGCCAGCGCCACGCCGTCTCGCAGACGGTGTTCGTCGGCGACACCGATGCCGAGGCGAAGAAGGAAGTGATGGAAGGGCCGATCGGCTATTGCTTCAACAAATATCTCATCCCGATCTGGCGTCGCTTCGGGATGATGGACGGCTTCGCCAAGGATGCCGGGATCGATCCGCTCAAGGCCGATCTCGAATTCCTGGTCGATCGCGTCTTCGTCGTCGGCTCGCCCGACACCGTCGTCGACAAGATCAACACGCTGTTCGACAAGGTCGGCGGCTGGGGCACGCTGCAGATCGAGGGTCACGATTATTACGACGACCCGTCGCCCTGGTTCCACTCGCTGGAACTGGCGGCCAAGGAAGTCGCGCCGCGCATCTCGCTGCCGGGCGCGAGCACGGCCCCACGACAGGTGGAATCACAAGCGGCCTGAACGATTGACCGGGGCGGGCTGATGGAGCCCGCCCCTTTAGTTACCGACGGAACGCCACCGACAGATGTGGCGCCAGAAAAAGGAGGGTTGATGGCTGACGCCCCAATCATGCTCGCAGCGATGCGAAGACCGACCGGCTAGCGCGATCGCGCAGGGCCGGCGAGCCCGTGGCGACACCGCCACCTGCCAGGAAAACCTTCCGGCACACCAAAATAAAAAAACGTGGCGAAAAGTCACGTCCACCAAAAGGAGAAGATCATGAAAAGCCAGCGGTTCACGTACCGGCGCGTCAAACGCGCACTCAGCGCCTCTTCCGATCACGCATCCCTGGTCAAGGGCCTCGGTGGATACAGCCGGCGCGCCGGCATCATGACCGCCGCAGCGCTTGCGGGCGTCATAGGAACGCCGGCCTTCGCCCAGACCAATTCCGATGCCGCGCCCGCAGCGCCGGTTTCGCCGCAAACGGCGGCTGCTGCCCCGACGAGCGATCAACCCGAGACCCAGGCAGCGGCGACGCAGGCCGGCGACATTATCGTGACCGCCACGCGGCGCGAGGAATCGCTGTCGAAGGTTCCCTTGTCGATCACCGCGCTGACCGCCGACACGTTGCGCGATCGCGTCGTCACCAAGGAGCAGGACCTCGCCTCGCTCGTCCCCGGTCTCGTCGTCAAGAACGGCCAGAACCAGAATCAGCTGAGCTTCACGTTGCGCGGCCAGACGCTCGATCCGTTCTCGGGCGCCAGCCCGGCAGTGCTGACCTACCTCAACGAAGTGCCGTTCGGCGGCGGCAACTCGGCCACGTCGTTCTACGATTTCTCCTCGGTCCAGGTGCTGAAGGGACCGCAGGGCACGCTGTTCGGCCGCAATGCCACCGGCGGCGCCGTCCTCTATACCTCGACCCTGCCGGGCAAGGACTTTGGCGGCTATCTGACGGTGCGCGGCGGCATGCGCAATTCGGTGCAGGTGCAGGGCGCGATCGACATTCCGCTCGTTTCCGACGTCCTGACGGTGCGGATCGCCGGCGATTTCCAGCGCCAGGACGGCTATGTGCGCAACCGGCTGGCCGGCGGCACGCTGGGCAATGTCGACAACAAATCGGGCCGCGCGACCATCGTGTTTCAGCCGCGCAACGACATCAAGAACGTGACCGTCTTCCAATATAGCAAGTTCGGCGGCAACGAAGCCGCCAGCCAGCTCTATTCCTATTACAAGCTCGGCGCGACCAACAATGGCTACGCCCTGACGACGACGCTCGATACGGTCTACGGCAACGGCTTCTTCCCGGGCGTCGGCAACGGCCCGCCGGGCAAGGGCACCTTCCCCGGTGCCGTCGCCGGCTACCTCGCTTATCAGCAGGCGCATCCGTACGACATCTATCTGTCGTACGATCTGCCGCACGACGCCGACAATTATTTCGCGCAGAACACCACGACGATCAACCTCGACGGTGCGACGACCTTCAAGAACATCTTCGGCTATCAATCCAGCTATGCGCGCACGCCCGGCATCCTCAGCGGATCGCCGTTCGCGTCGCTCGACCTGTACAATTCGACCGGTGCGTTCAGCGGGCCGCCCGGCGGCGAGCTGTTCCGCAACACCAGCATGTCCGACGAGATGCAGATCCAGGGCGAACTCGCCAGGGGCCGGCTGAAATACATCATCGGTGGCTTCTACAATTATTCGACGCGCGAAGAGGGTATCCCGGTGATCGTCGGCGGGGAACTTGCCGTGCCGCTCGGGCAAGTGCTCTACCACACCCGCAACACCGATGAATCGAAGGCGCTGTACGCGCAGGCGACCTACGATCTGTCCGACGCCGTGCAGGGGCTGAGCATCACCGCCGGTGGTCGCTACACTTGGGAGACGGTCGGCCAGACACCCTATGCGGACCATGTCTTTGCCGCGAATTTCCCGAGCGAACTGCGCGAACTGTCCGCGCCGAGCTGGAATTTCAACCTGCAGTGGCAGTTCAATTCCAACAATCAATTGTATTTCACGCAGCGCGGCAGCTTCCGGTCCGGCAATTTCAACGGTGCGGTCGTCCCCTATAATTTCGTCAATTTCTTCAAGAACGAATACACGCATGATTTCGAAGTGGGGTACAAGTTCAACGGCAAGATCGCGGGCAAAAGGGCGCACTTCAACATCGCGCTCTACGATCAGATCGTGACGAACGCGCAGCATTCGCTGTACGCCGTCGTCGCCGGGGCGCCGTCCGCGTTCACGGTGAACGTCCCCGAAGCGCAGGTCAAAGGGGTCGAAGTCGATGGCGACATCATGCTCGTCGACTGGCTGAAGATCGGCTTTTCCGGTGCCTATACCGACGCCAAATACACCAAGAATATCGTAGATCTCTCCCGCCAGACGGGGGTGGCGGGATATGCGATCCCGTTCGATTCCTATCCGGACGCCCCCAAGGTTTCGGGATCGCTGTACGCCGACCTGACGCTGCCCGTGTCGGAGAAACTCGGCCGGGCGCATCTGCGCGCGGACAGCTTCTCGCAGACGTCCAGCTACTTCTCGAACAACAACGAATCGATCACGCCCGGCACCAAGGTCAAAGGCTATACCACCATCGCGCTGCGGCTGGGCATCGAGGACATTGCCGGCAGCCGATTCTCCGCATCGGTCTATGCCAAGAACCTGCTCAACCGGATCTATTACCAGGCGGGCTATGTCGAAGGCAATTCGGGCGGCTTCAACACCGTCATCGTCGGCGAGCCGCGCACGATCGGTGGAGAACTGACCTTCAAGTTCTGACGGGAGATACGATAGATAGCCTCTGAGGGTCGCCGCCATGCCCATGGCGGCGACCGTCTCGCTATGATGGGCGTGGCTTCGCACCGGTGACCGCATGAAGTCTGGCGTTCATGCCGCCGGTGGAGGGCGGTAGAGGCCGCCGGGCGCCGCCGCCCGGCCAGTGACAGTGCGATCAGAACTCCGCCGTCACGCCAAAGGTGAAGGTGCGGCCGCTCGTGGTATAGACTTCGGGGCGATCGTAATCGAGGCTGGCGAACTGCCGGATCGCCGTGTCGGTCAGATTGATCCCCTCGGCGACCAGCCGCATGCCCGGGCGGATGTTCAAATGGGCCTGGAAATCGACATTGTTGGTACCTTTGATGCCGTCGCCGGAATTGGCATAGGCGGTGCCGGCGCTGGTCAGATACTGGCTGCGATACGCGTCCGAAACGCGCACGCCCCACAGCTTATTCTCGTAATAGAGCGTCGCATTGGCGGCCCATTTCGACAGATTGTAGAGCGGGATCACACGCGAGACCCCGCTGTAGATCGCGGTCTGATGCCCGTCGAACCAGGTGCCGTTGGCCACCACGCCGAGATGCTTGAGCACGCCGGGCAGGAAGGTGAAGTCGTGCTGGACCGCGACTTCCACGCCCTTGATGTCCGCGCCGGCGCCGTTGACCGGCTGGCTGACGTCGAAGATCGTGTTGGCGTCCTCGCCCTGCACCAGCAGCGACAGCGGCAGGCCGGTCTGGCCATAGGGGATCTGCTGCGTCGAGGAGACGATGAAGCTGTCCATGTGCTTGTAGAAGAAGCCGAGCGAGGCGAAGCCGGTATGGCCCATATACCATTCGACCCCGCCCTCGACCGAGGTCGCCTTGTACGGCTTGAGGTACGGGTTGCCGAGGCTGAGCGAACCGCCATTGGGGCGCGTGGTGATCGAACCCGCCGCGGCGAGATCACCGAGACCCGGGCGGTTGACGTTACGGCTGGCGCTGAGCCGCACCACCAAATCGTGCGCCACGTCGAGCGCGAGATTGGCGGCCGGCAGGAAGCCGTGGCTGTTGGTCTCCACCGCGACCGGCGCGAAGGAGGTCACGCCGTTGATGACCTGTGACAGATGGCCCGACGACGTCAGGTCGGTCGAGTAATAGCGCAGGCCGGCATTGCCGCGCAGCCGCATCCCGCCGACATAGGTATCGAGATCGAGCTGGCCGAACCCGGCCAGCGTCTTCTCGTCGACGCGATAGTCGCTGCCCGCCTGCAGATTGGCCACGCTCAGATTTCGCGGATCGCCGATCAGGCTGTAGATCCCGTCGACATTGCCGACGATATATTGCGTCAGCGTATCGACGCCGACCGTCTGCTTGAGGTCGTTCGGGATGGCGACGTCGGCGGGGACGTTGTGGAACACCTTGTTGACCCAGGTGTAGCCGCTGTTGATGAAGTGCTTGAATTCGCCGCCGGCCTTGAAGGTCAGCGTGTCGGTCAGCTTGTACGCACCGTCGAGCTTGGCATTGGCATATTGGCTGGTGATCTTGTTCTCCTGCGTGTCGAGCCGCTGGAGTGCCCAATTGTTGGGATCGGCGATGTTCGCGCCATAGGTGTTGACCGGGATCGTCGGGCGATCGTCATAGCCGAACGCGGTGTTCTTCAATTCCATGAAGACCTTGTCGAACACCGGCTGGCCGAAGTCCGATTCCTCGTAGCCGCCGAGCGCGTGGAAGCTCAGCCGGTCGGTCACGTCCCAGCTGGCATTGGCGACGCCCTGGTAGAAATCGGTGTGGTTCTCGACGATGTGGTGCTCGGAGCGCAGGTCGATCCCGGTGAAGCTCGCCGCACGCAGCGTGTTGGTGCCGTCGATGACGGCGCTCTGGATCACCTGCGCGCCGGTGATCGACGTGCCGGTCAGCGCATTGGTGCCGGCGGTGGCGATCGCATAATCGTCGCGATGGTCCTGCAGCCGCCCGTAAAGTCCGTCGATATCGAGCTTGAACTTGCTGCCGGGATGATATTGCAGCGAGGTGGTGACGCCGAGCCGCTTGCGGTCGGTGTACCAGCTCGACGGCGATTCGGCTTGCGGCTGCCAGACGCCCGCCAGCAGATTGGCGCGCGTCGCGGCGTCGATGTTGGGACCGATATTGGCAGCGTTATATTTGGTCAGTCCCCAGCCCCAGTTGCGATAGCCATATTCGTTGCTCTTGATCCGGCTGTACGCGACCGAGACGAGGGCGCCGAAATCGCCGCTGCGTACCGAGGCGAGACCGACCAGGCGCGGAGTCACACCGCTGGTATTGTCGTTGGTCTGGCCCTTGGCCGAAATGACGAATTTGGTCCCGGCATAGTCGAATGGGCGCGCGCTCGAGAGCTGCACCGTACCCGCGATGCCGCCTTCGTCCTGCTCCGCCGAGAACGACTTCTGCACCGACACGCGGTTGAACAGTTCGGACGCGAACAGGCTGTAGTCGAACGAGCGCGACCGCGTCACGCCGCCACGATTGTCCATGCCCGAAGCGGTGTTGCCGAGCACTTCCATGCCGTTGAGCTGGGTGCGCGTGAAATCGGCGCCCAAACCACGCAGAGCGATCTGGCGGCCCTCGCCGCTGTCGCGCGTGATCGTGATGCCGGGCACGCGCTGGAGCGATTCGGCCAGGTTGAGGTCGGGAAAGGATGCGATGTCGGTGGCGAGGATGTCGTCCTCGGTGCCGACCGCGCGGCGCTTCAGATCCTGCGCGCGCTGCAGGCTCTGGCGGTAGCCCGAAACGACGATGTCGGGGCCGCGGTCCTCGTCGCCCGCGGACGGTGCCGGCGCGGGGTCGGCGACGGCGAGCGTCTCGACCTTGGTCGCGCGGGCGCGAGTCATGCGCGGCGCCGCACCCGGCTTGAGCACCGCGACGCTGCCGCGGATCGATGCGGTCAGGCCGGTGCCCTGCAGCAGCAGCGTCAGCGCTTCGCGTACGCTGTGCGTGCCGTTGATGCCGGCGGTATGGCGGCCCTGCACCGCCGCGGGTGCGACCAGCACCTGTACGCCGGTGGTGCGCGAGAATTCGGAAATCGCGCCGCGCAGATCGTTCGCCGAAATCGCGAAGGCCATGCGGCGCTCGAACGATACTTCGGCGGCCTGTGCCGGTGCGGCGATGGCGTTGGTGGTGACGACGGTCGCGAGACCGGCGAGCAGGATCATCTTGGAACGGTGCATGCTGTTTCCCCTTGCGCGCCGATCGGCGCATCGAATGGGAAGACGGAGAAACGCATCCATCCGGACAAAAGAAAATTGTTACGTATTACAGACACTTATACGTCAGTTTCGTGACTCTCACTTTGCCTGCAAATGCAATTGCTTACCGTCGTCGCGGACCTGGAATCCATAAACCTCGCCGACCGCCTCGAGCAGTTGCCGCGGCTCGTCGAGCTTGAAGCGCCCCGACAGCGGCAAGTCGGCGAGCGCGGGTGGTGGCGGCGCGATCAGCGGCCCGCCGCCGCGATTGAGCGTCTCGACCACATCGCCGAGCCGCATCGCATCGGTGTCGAGCCAACCGTCGCGCCAGTCCTGCTGGGCGCTGTCGAAGCGGGTCGGCGCGCCCGCCGCTCCGCCGCGGAATTGCGACCGCCAGCCAGCGGGCACGACGACCGTATCGCCGTCGCGCTGCGACGTCGCCGGGCCGAAGCGGACGCGTCCGCGATAGACCGCGAGCTTCACGCCGCCGCTGGCGAGATCGACGTCGAACGCCGTGCCGAGGACGCGCGTGTCGGATTTCCCCGCCGCGACCGCGAACGGCCGCGCGGGATCGTGCGCAATGTCGAAATACGCCTCGCCACGACGCAGCACGGCGCCGCGCCGGTCCGCTTCGAACCGAACGTCGAGCGTGGTCGCCCCGCTGAGCCGAACGGTCGAGCCGTCGCGCAGCCGGAAACTGCGCTGCTCGCCGCGCCGTGTCTCGAAATGCGCCAGCGCGACCGGCTGGACGCGTGCCTGCTCGCCGAACCAGACACCGCCGCCGACTGCCAGCACGATTGAAGCAGCCCCCGCGGCGAGCGTGCGTCGCCGCTTGGCGCGCATCGCATGGACTTGCGCGTCGGACAGCCGGCCGCTCGTCGCGCACGCCGCCAGCGCTTCGAGCAAGGCGGCCTCTTCGGGGCCGCGCTGCCCGTGCGGTTTCTCCGCTAGCGACGGGCCGCTCATGCCCCCGCCCCCAGCGCGAGCCCACGCCGATCGAGCGCATGGCGCAGGTCGGCGACGGCGCGCCCGCAATGCCGCTCGACCGCCGCCTTGGTCATGCCGAGGTCGGCGGCGATCGTCGCGACCGGCTGCTCTTCGAGCCTGCGCCGTGTGAACACCTCGCGGCGCAGCGCCGGCATCGCCTTCAGCGCGCGAACCAAGACCTCGACGCGCTCGCGATAGGCGAGGATCTCGTCGGCGCGCGGCGCGGGACAGGCGAGCGCGTCGGCCACTTCCTCGGTCGGCCCGACCAGCCGCACGCGGCGCAGATGATCGTTGATCAGATTACGCGCGACAGTGAAGCAAAAGGCGCCGACATCGCCGATCGAGCGGGTACGGCGATATTCGTACAGCCTGACATAGATTTCCTGGACGATATCCTCGCTGTCCGCCGGATGGCCGAGCCGCCGTTCGACGAAGCGCTGCAACAGCGGGCGCAATTCGGTGTGCTCGCCGTGGCGCGCGAGGATCGGCGCGTAGCGCGTCATCGGTGGAACGCCCGCGGGCGCGATGAGTCGGTCACCGGGCGCTCCCTGTCGGCGGAATGCCGCGAGTCGTCATGGGTTTAGCCATGCCGCGTGAAGCGCGCGTGACACTGCCGCTCATCGCAACGCGCGCGCTTCCTGCGCACATTGCGCGGCGGGCGCGGGCGGTGCGCTTGCGCGCAGACCGGCGAGCTCGCGCCGCGCCGCCTCCATGTCGCGCCGGAAGTCGGGCGCTGCGTGCAGCGTCGCGACCAGCACCGAACCCGACATATAGCCTGCCTCGACCGCGCTGACGCTGTGCGACCCGCAGATATAGCGGCTCTCGCCATATTCGCGGCCGCGCGCCAGGATCGCGGTCGCGCGGTCGGGCAGCAATTCCGCGAGCAGCAACGCGCTCGACCAGCCATTGGTGGTATGGCCCGACGGATAATCGCCATTGGTCGCGAGATGCTCGGTCTTGGGCTCGCAGATCGGCTGGTCGTTGTCGAGATAGGGGCGGCGCGTGGCATAGCCTTGCTTGACCGGATCGACGATCGCGCCGCCACCGATCCGTTCGAACACGCGCGCGGTGTCGGGCGCGCGCTTCGCATCGAGCTGCATCCCGATCGCGCAAGCGAAGGTGGTGAAGCGCGCGTCGCTCACGTCGCGAGTCGCCACCGTCCAGCGCTCGCTTCCCCGCAATGCGCGCGTCGCGCGGAAGATGGCGCGATCGGCGAGATTGCGCGGCGAGCCCGGGGCCGGCGGCGGCGGCAGGATCCGCATCAGATCGGGCAACGGCACCGTCTCGAGATAGGGGCGCGGCGCTTCCGCGGCGGCAATCAGCGCGCCACCGAGCAGCAGCGCGACCAGCACGTGCCGCGCGCTCACTTGCCGCGCTCGAGCTTTGCGTCGACACAATTGGCGATCCGGCGCACGGGGTTGCACCGCGCGACCGCCCCACCGGGCAGATGCACCTGATACCCGCCGGCGAAGCGCGGGTCGGGCCAGAGATAGTCGGTCGAGATATATTGCGCGCCGCTCGCCAGCGCCGCGTCGCGCGGGCGCGTGTCGTCGAGGCGCGCTTCCCTCGTATTGGCGTCGGCGCGCGTGCGCACGAGATAGCCCGCGGCCACATCGCGCGCGATCCGCGCACCGTCCGCGATCGGGTCGTTGAGCGTGAGATACGCCGCGGCCGGCGAATTTTCATCGGTATTGATGAAGAACACCCGGCCCTCGAGCGACCTGCGCCTGCCACGATATACCGCGACCTTGGCGGGTGGTTCGTCGAGCGCGAACAGGAAGCGCCCGCGCGCTTGCTCCAGTGTCGGCCAATTGTCGGCGAGCACGCCCGCGCGCAGCGTCGGATATGTGCCCTGCACGTCGTCGGGCACGATCAGCATCGCCGGTGTCATTACCGAGCGGATCTCGGCATCGAGCGCATCATAGGCCGCTTCGGTGAACGGCAAGGCATCGATCCCGCCGCGTGCCGCATTCTGTTCGTCCTTGGCGTTGAACAGCAGCATGATCGGGACATGCCCCGGATGCTTTTCCGACCAGCGGCGGATCTGCATCAGGCATTCGCTCAGCGCTATGCAACTGCTCGCATTGTCGATGCCCGGAATATGCAGCACCTTGAAGCCGGGGCGCAGCAGCCCGGGGTCGTTCGACCCCTTGCTGTAATGCCCGCCGGCCGGATCATAGCTGACGTCGATCTCCAATTGCCGCGCGCCGGCGTCGAGCTGCTCGGCCAGCGAACGGTGGGCATAATCGAGTGCATCGGCCATCTTGGGATCGATGCTGCGCAGCTTGGCCATCGTCGCGGGCGCCATCGCCTGCTTGTAGCTGTTGTGCGTGCCGACGGCGCCGATGTCGTTCGACCGCACCGGCGCGTCGTGGAACGTCGGGGCAGAGAGTGCCGCGAGGAGAGGCAAAAACATTTTGCGCCGGGTCCATTCGTACGGCCGCGGAAATGGCGGTCCACGGCGCGCTACGCGCCGATCACTACGGGACGATGACACCGAACGGCGCGGTGAGTCGGTTGTGTCGTCCCATGCCCGTGCAATGAAGGTCGGCGAAGCTGCTCCAGTGTTCGATCGCCGCGGATACTTGGGACGGCGATGCGAGCCCAGTCAGGCCGGCCTCCCTTCGATTGGAGGCCGGCCTGCTGGTCATCCGGTCAGAAGCGAATGCTGGCCGCGACCCTGGCGCCGTAGTCGTCGAGCTGCGCCGAGGCCGAGGTGAAGCCGCTCGCGCCAATCGTGAAGCGGTGGCCGAATGCGAGATCGAACCCGCCGTCGAAGTCGACGCTGTCGCGGCCGAGCTTGGTGCCGGTGACGGTGAACGGCGTCGCCGCACCGGTGAAGGCGACGGTCCGCGCGTTGCCGCCCAGATCGTCCCAGCCGTGGCGATAGGCGATCGACCCGTGCGGGCTGACGGTGACGTTGTCGGTGCTGAACATGGTCCCGCCAAGCTTGGCGCCGACGCTGGTGAAATCGGCATTCCGCACGTCGCGCCCGATCGTCAGCGCGCCCAGCCCACCCGTTTCGGTCAGCGCGTCGCTGCGCGTGCTGGTATAATCGTTGCGCACGAACGGGACGAGCGTGAACCGACCGTCGATCAGCGTGTACGATGCCTCGCCGAACAGCTGGACGCTGTTCGCCTTGCCCTTGCTCGCGACGCTTGCGGCCAGACCGGTCACGCCGAGCACGCGGCTCGTGTCGAGATCATGCCAGGCATAGGTGCCGCCGACCTGCACCGTGGCGCGGCCGCCGTTCCAGGCGACGTTGCCGCCGACATAGCTCGACTTGACCTTGGCGCGGCTGCCACGTGCGCCCAGCACCACCGTGTCCTCGACATAGCCGCCATCGACGCCGATGCGCCAGCCGCCCATGCCGTAATCAACCCCGCCGAAGGTGCCGGTCTTGTCGTTCTTCAATTGCGCATAGCCGCCGGTGCGCGACCCCGTGGTGTAGGACTGGATGCCCTGCACCCACAGCGCCACGCCGTCACCGCGGACCTGCCCGCGCGACAGCACCGCATCGTTCACGCGCCGTCCGCCGTCGATCAGGACCGAAGGCAATGCCGCGTAGATTTCGCCCGAGAGCTGGTCGAACGCCACCGGCGCACTTGCGACGGTCTGGGTCAGCACGGTGTCGAAGATGCCGTTGCCGACGCCCAGCGCCTGCGCGGCATTGGCGACCGCCACCTGGTTGCGCGTCCGGCCCATCGCCGCGAAGCGCACGTCGTTGCGTGCCAGCGTCAGCGTCACCATGCCGTTGCCATAGGACAGGAACGGCGTGAGGAAGGCGAGGTTCGAGGTCACGCCGGTGAAGGTGCCCGTCACGCCGCCGGCCGCGGCCAGAATCGTGTAGTTGGTGAGGTTGTTGTACTGGCCCGCCGCCGCATTCACCGCGACCGTGCCGCCGTTGATGGTGATCGATCCGGTCGCGTTGACCCGGTCGGCCATGCCCGCCGCATTCGCCTCGACCGCATAGATCGAGCCTGCCGCGAAGGTGACGTTGCCGGCGACCGTCTGCAGGCCGATCGAATTGCCCGGCGCATAGGTGCCGCCCGATCCGATCGTGACCGAGCCGACCGTGCCGTTGCCGCCGAGCGTGCCGCCGCTGGTCACGCTGACCTGCGACACGATGCTGCCATTGACCGCGAGGCGACCGCCCGCAACCGTCGTCGGGCCGGTATAGGTGCTGGTGCCGGTGAAGTTGACCGAGCCGGTCCCCGTCTTGGTGAAGCTGCCGTCGCCGGTCAGATTGCCCGCGAAGGTGGTGGTGGTCGCCTGGTTCACGGTCAGCGATCCGCCCGCGATGTTCAGGCTTGCCGCCGTGCTGTTGCCCGACAGTTCGGCGACGATCTGCTTCGAGCCCGACAGATCGAGTTGCCCTGCACCCTGCAGGTCGAGTTCGGTGGTCGTCGCGACGGGTCCGCTCACCTTGATCGACCCGGCCAGGATGTCGGTCGTGCCGGTGAAGGCGTAGCCCGTGCCGAGCGTCAGCTTGCCCGCGCCGTCCTTGACGATCGTGCCGCTGCCGGTGAGCGCACCGGTGACGGTATAATCGTCCGAATGGTCGATCACGAGCGTGCCGTTGTCGACCAGATCGCCGGTGAAGATGCCGGCGGTGGTGCCGTTGCCGATCTGGAAGGTGCCGCCGGTGTTGGTGGTGAGCGCCCCTCCTTGCGTGCCGGTCAGCACCAGCTTGCCGCTGTCGACGACGATGCCGCCCGTCGCGGTGATGCTGTTGGCGCCGTCGAGCGTGACGGTGCCGTTGCCGGTGAACAGCACCGACCCCGAACCGCCGACCGTGGTCGCACCGAAGGTGCTGCCCGCCGAGGTCGCGCTGCTGCGCACCACCAACGTGCCGTTGTCGGTGATCACCGGCGCGGAGATGCCCGTCACCCCGGTCGCGCCGTTGGTGAGTTCGAGCGCCGATCCGCTGCCGACGGTCACGCTGTTGAAGGCGCTGCTGCCGGTCGTCGCGGCGGTCCAATAGCCCTCCTGCACGCTCAGGCTGTCGAAGCCGGTGAAGGCGGCGATCGTCTGCGTGCCCGTCGCCGTGGTGCCGGTGCCGCTGAGGATCGCCGCATCGGTGCCGCCGCCGCCGGCGATCGCGCCGGTGACGCTCGAGCCGGTCAGCAGGGTGACCGTGTCGTCGGTCGCGCCGAGCTGGACGGCGGTGCCGCCCGCGCCCGAGATCGCACCGGCGTTGATCAGCGCGGTGGTGCCGCTGGCAAGGATGCCGGCGCCCGTGCTGCTGGCGATCGAGCCGTTATTGGTGATGGTGTTCGAAGCGCCGCTGATCGACGTGATGCCGTTGACGCTGCCAGTGACGCTCGCACCGCTGGCGACGGTGACGACGACCGCGCCGGGCGGATCGATCGACAGACCCACGCCATTGGCGGCCGAAACCGCGCCGGTGATCGCCACATTGGCGGCGCCGCCGGTGCCGTTGGCGACGACATGCACCGCATCGGCGCCGAGGCCGGTCGCGGTCGCCGAGCCGATCGTCGCATTGACCGCGCCGTTGGTGGCCTCGAGATAGATCGCGTCGGCGCGGCGCAGCACGCCGTTATAGGTCTGCAGCGAACCGGTCGACGAGGCCGTGCCGCTGGTCAGCGTCACGCCGTTGCCGCCAACGGCATAGATGCCGGCCTGGCCGTCGCCCGCCGCCGAAGCGGTGGTGCTGGTGATCGTGACGAGTCCGCCGGCCGTGCCGTAGATGCCGGTGCCCTGCGCCGCGGTGGCGACGCCGCTGGTGATCGTCAGATCGCCGCCGGCCGAATGGCCTTCGACGGCATAGGCGCCCTGCCCGGTCGCGCTGGCGTTGGTCGACGCAATGCTGACCGGCCCGGCGTTACGGCCCGAGGCGTAGACGGTGGCGAGCTGCGATCCGGTCGTCGCCGCGGTGCCGCTGGTGACCGAGACGGCGCCGCCGCCGACCGCCACGATCGCGCTGGCATTGTCACCGTTGGTCGAGGCGTTGCCGCTGACGATCGAGACGTTACCGGTGCCGGTGGCATAGCCGATGATCGCGTCCGAAGTGTTGATGCTGGTCGATCCGGTCGCGGTCGTCGCGGTGGTGCCGGCGGTGATCGCGATATTGCCGGTGCTGGTCTGCGCGAAGATGCCCTGCGTGCCTGCGCCCATCGTGGTTAGCGTGCCGCTGCCGATCGTGACGTCGCCGGTCGTGCCCTTGGCGAAGATGCCGACGCTGCTGGCCTGGCTATCGGTCAGCGTGGTGCTCGCGATGGTGATCGCGCCGCTGCCGGTGGTGGTCGCATTGATCGTGGCGAAGCCGTCGGCATTGGACGAGGCGACGTTCGACGTGATGCCGATCGTGCCGGCGCCGGTGGCAGTGGCGTTGATGCCGTAGCGCCCGGTGCCATCGACCGCGAGGCTGTCGCTGGTCACCGCAACGTTGCCGCCGCCGTTCGACACCGCCGTGATGCCTGCGGCCGCGAAATTGCCGCTCGGCGCCGTCGTGCTCGTCAGCGTGACGGTCTTCGATACGACGGTCGCGTCGCCGAGCGCAGTGATGCCGATCCCGCTCGAGGTCGTGCCGGTGGCGGCGACCGTGCCGTTGTTGGTGACGCGGCCCGCGCCGCTGGCCGCACCCGCCGCGATCGCCGCGCTGCCGCCCGCTGCGGTGCTGGTCGTACCGACGCCGGTGGTGATGTCGAAGCTGCCCGCGCTGACACTGATCGCGTTGATGGTGTGCGAGGTCACGTCGCCGGTGGTGACGATCGTCGTCGCGCCGGTGCCGATCGCCTGGATCCCCCGGCCGGTCGCATCGATCGCGCCGGTGGTGATCGAAAGCGCGCCGGCGCCGGTGAACGCGCGGATGCCGATCGGCGCCGCACCGCCGCCGACCGCGACGCCAGTCGCCGAAATCGTGCCGGTCGATGTGATCGTGGTCGCGCCGGCGGTGACGTCGATGCCGTTGCCGTCGCTGGTGATGGTGCCGCTGGTAATGGCGACGCTGCCGGTCGAACCGGCGACGACGATGCCGCGTGCGCCCGTGCCGGTGGCGGTGATCGTGCCGCTGGCGATCTTGGTGTTGCCGCTCATCGACGAGCCGTTGGTCGTATTACCGTTGGTCGTGGTCGGGCTGACGACGATGCCGTCGGCATTGGCGCCGGCGGTCGTGATCGTGCCGCTGGTGACGTCGGCCGAACCCGTCGTCGGCTGGGTGTTGTCGCGGTCGGGCCGCGACGGGCTGATGCGGATGCCGGTCGCACCGACGCCGGCGGTGGTGATAGTGTCGCTCGTGACGACATTGTTGCCGAGCGCGCTGCTGTAGATGCCGGCGGCATAGTCGCCTTTGGTGGTGACCGACCCGCTGTTGATGATGCCGTCGGTCTGCGCATACTGGACGTCGAGACCGAGCTGGCCATAGCCTTCGGTGCTGGCGGCGACCGAGTTGATCGTCGCGCTGCCGACCGAGGACTGGACGAAGATCGCGGTGCCCTGGCTGGCGGTGGCGCCGGTCAGCGTCGCGAGCTGGCTGTTGACGATGACGGTCGCGCCCTGGCCGATGATCGCGTTGGGCTGGTTGAGGCCGCTGGCGGTCGCGAAATTGCTGGTGATCGTGGTGGCGCCGTTGCCAAACGTGGCGATGCCGCGCAGTCCGCCGATCGTCTGGTCTGCGACGATCATGATGTCACCCGTACCGGTGCTCGACGCCTGAAGTGCAGTGCTGTTGGCGGCGGTGCTGGTCGCGGTGCCGCTGGTGATCGTGATCGCGCCATTGATGGTGCGCGCGTCGATACCGGTCGTCCGGCCTGTGCCGGTTGCCGTCACTACGCTGTTGGCGACGGAGACAGAGCCGGTGCCGGTATTGATCGCCGAAATGCCGACGCCCGTGCTGGCGGTCGAATTATCCGAGGTTACGGTCGCGGTGGAAATCGCGATGTCGCCGGTCGAGACCGAGACGTCGATCGTGCGCGGCCCGCCGGCGACCGTGTCGGTGCGCGTCAGCGTGTAGGGGCCGGTTCCGGTATAAGTGATGTTTTCAGCGACGGCGGCGGAAGCGGCGAGCGTACCTGTCAGCGCGGTTCCAACGAACAGGATGTTACGGGCAACACGAAAATGGCGCAGAACGCCGGTCGAAGTCGAAATCACACATTTCCCCCAAAACGAGTGGATCGATCGCCTCATGGCCATCGTTCCAACGGATCAGGCAGTAGGCGCTAAACCGTTAGCGACATGATAACGGCACGATTTGAGCGAAATCTTCAGCCAGAACGATTGGTTCGAGCCCGCGTGTGTTCGACAAAACGGTGTCTCAATCGGCACAAAACCGATTTACGAAGATATTCGCAGGAAAGAAAATCAGGTTAGGTCGATCTTACTATTAGACTCCTCTTGTCTTGTTCAATATTTTTTCTGACATTGGTAGCCGAATACAGTTTGACAATTTTTAATCGCGGCTCTCGGCAATAGCTGTCCGTCGATAATCTCGAAGCTGCCAGATGACCGCCGCAAGCAATATCCGCGGCGATCTCGGAAACAGACCGCTGAACTTCGCGTCACCCCGACATTCCAGCTCCGGCGGCGACGGCGCGGTGGAGCGCCGAGCATTCGTTCGAACATGGTCAAAAAGGTATCTGGCCCGTCATACCGATCGCGGTGTCGCCGAACTGACACGAGCCAGCCCTACAGGGTGCCGACCCCGCCCCCTCCGCTTCGAGATTTCCGTGTCCGTCGTCCGCCCCATCGATCGCTGGTTCATTGCCGAGGTGCTGCCGCACGAGCGTGACCTGCTCGATGCGGCAAGGCGCCTGAGCGGTGGAAGCGACGAAGCGCGCGACCTGGTGCAGGAAGTCCTCGCACGGATGCTCTCGACCGAGGCCTGGAGTGCGATTGCCACCCCGCGGATCTACATGCTGCGGATGATGCGCAACCTCGCGATCGACCGGATCCGGCGCTCGAAGATCATCGATTTTCGCCATTTCGTCGATCTCGAGGATTTCGACGCCCCCGATGACGCCCCCGATCAGCATCGCGTTGCCGCGGATCGCCAGCAACTCGAGGACCTTGCGCGCGCGGTCCGCGCTTTGCCCGAGCGGTGTCGTACGGTGTTCGAACGCTGCCGCATCGACGGACAGTCGCCCCGCGCGATCGCCGAGGAGCTTGGGGTAAGCCTGTCGACGCTCGAGAAACGGCTCGCCCGCGCGATCCATTTGCTGACCCAGGCCCTTGAGCCGCGCCGCAGCGACCGGTACGAAGCACCGCAACACGATCAGGACGATCGTCGCCACCGCGGATAGCGCACGCCGCATTGGGCGTGACGCTTGGCGGTTGCCGGCAGTTCGTTCGTCTTAGGAGTATGGATGTGCTGACAGGGAGCTCCGCGTGACGCGGATCGGCGGCTTTTTCGCTGTGAATGCTGCGGATACCGATGCTGCCGAGGCAGCGGCATGGCTCGCCCAACACACGCTCGGCACGATCGACGAAGCTGCGTTCCGGGCGTGGCGCGACAGCGATGTGGCGCACGCGATCGCTTTCGCGCGTGCGCTGGCGATGTGGGACGGTGTCGACGCTGCTGCGCTCGCCGCGATGCGGGCTGGCGAACGCCCCGTCCTCGCCGCTCCCGCCGTTTCGCGCCGGCATTTCCTGCAGGCGGCGAGCGCGGTGCTCGCGGTCGGGATCGTCGCCGCCGGGACGACCGCGACGCGCGCTTATGCCTGGAGCAGCGCCTCGACCAGCCTTGGCCAGAACAAGCGCATCCGCTTGCCCGACGGCAGTGCGGCGGCGCTGAACACCGACTCGCGGCTCTCCTGGCGGTTCTCGGCAAGCGAACGCACGCTGTGGATCGAACGCGGCGAAGTCGCGCTCGATTTGCGCCAGGGTCCAGCCGCGATCGTGCATGGCGACGAACGCGCGGTGCGTCTGTCGGAGGGGCGTTTCAACGTGCGTCTGCGCGGCGAAGCGCTGGATCTGCTGGTCGAATCCGGTCGCGCGCGCGTGGTCGGCCGCTCCGGCCCGTCGATCGACGCCCGCAGCGGCATCTCCAGCGTGCTGGTGTCGCAGGATGCCGCGGTCGTCCGGCGCGCCAATGGCGAGCAGGTCGACGGCATCACCGCGTGGCAGCGCGACGAGATCCTGTTCCAGGACGCGACGCTGGGCAGCGCGGTCGAGGAATATAACCGCTTCCTGCCGCGCAAGATCGTGATCGTCGATCGCGAGCTCGCCAGCATCCCGGTCGGCGGGCGCTTCACGACGAGCGACCCGACCGCCTTCCTGCACGCGGTGTCGAGCGGGCTGAACGTCCGCGTCTCGCAGTCGCCCACCGCGTATCTGCTCACGCGCTGAACGCGCGCCGATAAAAATGCAGGAAAGTTTGGCGGGACTTGGCGGCTGAGCGCGCGCGGATCGTCTGTGAAGATGAAGCCGCTCTCAACCGACCCGACTTGAAGAGGTTCCCTTCATGCCCGCACGAATTGCCGGGGCGTCGCTGCTCGCGACGCTCCTGATGACGCCTGCTGCCTATGCCGCACCGCTCGCCCCGGCCAAGGCGCACAGCTTCAACATCGCCCCGCAGGCACTGGCGAATGCGCTTACCGAATTCGGCCGCCAGGCCGGAATGCAGATCTTCTTCCCGCGCGCCGCGATCGCCAGCGTGCAGTCGGGCGCGGTGCGCGGTGAAATGTCGCATCAGGCCGCGCTCCGCCAGCTGATCGCCGGCAGCCAGCTCCAGATCAGGAGCGATGACGGCAAGACCGTGGTGCTCGGCCTGGCCGATCCCCAGCCGCGCACCGCGGCCGGCGCGAACGGCCAGGCACTGGCGTCGCTGGCGCCGGACGCCGACCCGGCGGGCGGCGAAGGCGACGACATCGTCGTGGCCGGCAGCGTGCCGCTCGAGGAGGAGCGCGCGCTCGCCTGGAAGCGCAAGCAGGTCGGCACCAATGCGGTGATGTCGGGCGAGACGATCGCGCGCCGCCCGGGCGGCAATATCGTCGATATTCTCGCGGTGCTGCCGGGCGTCAGCGCCTATGCCGACATGGGCCTCGGCCAGGCCGCGACCGGCGAGGCCGAATATGTGTCGATCCGCGGGATCGACTCCAGCTACAACGCCTATTCGATCAACGGCATGCGCGTGGCGGAAGCCGATCCGGCGACGCGCGCGCTGTCGCTCAAGATGATCGCACCCTACGGCCTGCGCTCGGCCAGCGTATCGAAGACGCCCGGCGCCGCCGATTATGGCGATTCGATCGGCGGCACGGGCGACATCTCGACCCCGACTGGCTTCCAATATGGCGACCATTATTTCAAGGTCACCGGCGGCTCGAACTATAATGACCGCGCCGACAAGCTCGGTTTCAAGGCGTTCGGCGGCGTCGGCCAGATCGAGCTCGCCCGCACCTTCGGCGCCAACCACAGCATCGGCCTCTATGCCACCGGCTATTACGAGCAGCGCCGCTCGGCCGCCGAAACCACCGAGGCCTATCAATACGTCCCGGCGAATGCGACCTCGGCCAAGGACGATCTCACCGCGATGGGGATCAAATACGATCTCTACGATTCGAACATCGAGCGCTACGGCGGCAATATCTCGCTCGATTTCAAGGGCGACACCGTCTCGGCATTCCTGCGCGGCAGCTATGGCCACTACAAGGTCTCGTCGGTCGACGTGCAGCACAGCATCACCTCGGGTGTGCTGCAGCTGATCGGCGCCGCGCCCTATTACGACGCGAGCGGCAAATACAATCCGCTCGGCACGCTGGCCGGCAGCTATTTCCAGGCGCGCGACCAGATCTCGCAGCTCGGCACCTTCCAGGCCGGCAGCGACATCAAGCTCGCCGACAAGCTCACCGCATCGCTGCGCGCCTCGTACGGCTATGGCGAGCAGCGCCGGCCCAATTATGTCGAAGGCAGCCTCTACAGCAACACCAGCCTGTTGGTGGACGCATCGGGCAATCCGGTCGGGGGCGTGCTGATCAATACCGCCAACCCGTCCAATATCGGCCTGACCTTCACCGATCCGAGCTACAAGAACGCCATTCTCAGCGCCGACTCGATCAACGTCTGGAAATTCCAGGCGCGCGACGTGAAGTCGGACGACAATCTTTACGAGCTCAAGCTCGACATGGATTATGCGCCCGAGGGGCTGATCAAGCATCTCAAATGGGGCGCCGATTTCAGCCTGTCGGACCGGTCCCAGTACGACCGCGGGCTGCTCGGCAACAATGGCGACAATTTCGTGATCGCCGCCGCCGACGGCAGCCGCCCCGGCTCGACCGCCGCAGTGGGCCCGGTCGGCTCGGCTCTGGCGGGCCGCAACATCGATTTCATGAACGGCAATTACGCCAATTTCCGCTTCTACGATCGCGCCTATTTCGAACAGAATATCCTGCCCTACGCCTATACCAACCAGTTCACGCCCGACGGCAGCCCGAACCCGGGCTATTACACCGTCAACGACTATAATCGGAACACCGTGTTCGGCACCGAGACGGTGCTCGCCGGCTACGTCCAGGCCGATGCCGAACTGGGCCCGGTCCAGCTCGTCGCGGGCCTGCGCTTCGAACATACCGACTTCAACGCGACGCACTGGGTAGTGGTCACCGACTCGGGCGGCACGTCGCCCAACGACACCGGCCATTTCACCTCGGACGGCAACAGCTACAACGAGCTGCTGCCGAGCCTGAACCTCGCCTGGCGCCCGACCGATCGCCTGGTCGTGCGCGGCGCGGCGCGGCGCAGTTTTGCGCGGCCGGCCTTCTCGCTGGTCGCGGGTCCCGAGACTTACAGCTATGACGACCTCACCGGCGCGCTGGCGTTCGTCAACCGCTCCAATCCCGACCTCAAGCCGACCACGGCGACCAATCTCGATCTCGGCGTCGAATGGTATCCCGACCACAGCGCGGTGATCGAGACTGCGGGCTTCTACAAGCACATGACCAACTTCGTCTTCACCGCAAGCGCGACCGGCAGCACGCCGGGTTCGATCAGCGGCGACAGCAGCCTCGCGGGCGTCACCTATACGATGCCGCTCAACGGCAACGGTGCCGACCTTTACGGCGTGGAATTCCACGCGCGGAAGCAGTTCTTCGAGCTCGGCCGCTTCTTCGGCGGCTTCGGGGTCGAGGGCTCGGCCACGCTGCAGGACAGCAAGGCCGACAGCGGGATCATCGGCCGCAGCAAGACCGTGCTGCCGCGCGCGCCCAACGTGATCTACAATGCCGAATTGTTCTACGAACGCCCGGCCTTCTCGGGACGGCTGGCGTGGCAATATGTCGGGCGGCAATTGCTCAGCCTCAACGACCAGCTCGACACCTATCTCCAGCCGAGCCGGCAGCTCAACTTCAACGCGACCTATCATATCGGCAAATGGTCGCTGTCGGGGCAGGTGCAGAACATCCTCAAC
>CAXTEO010000019.1:0-53635 GCA_964243205.1 uncultured Sphingomonas sp. | reverse complement strand
CAGAAGCGCGCCAAGCGCGTGCTGTCGGTGGCGGTGCACAACCATTACAAGCGGCTCAACCACGGCCAGAAGGGCGCCGATGTCGAGCTGGCCAAGTCGAACATCCTGCTCGTCGGCCCGACTGGCTGCGGCAAGACCTTGCTCGCCCAGACGCTGGCGCGCATCCTCGACGTGCCGTTCACCATGGCCGACGCGACGACGCTGACCGAAGCGGGCTATGTCGGCGAGGATGTTGAGAACATCATCCTGAAATTGCTCCAGGCTTCCGACTATAACGTCGAGCGGGCGCAGCGCGGGATCGTGTACATCGACGAGATCGACAAGATTTCGCGGAAGGCCGAGAACCCCTCGATCACGCGCGACGTGTCGGGCGAGGGCGTGCAGCAGGCGCTGCTCAAGCTGATGGAAGGCACCACCGCTAGCGTTCCGCCGCAGGGCGGGCGCAAGCATCCGCAGCAGGAATTCCTGCAGGTCGACACGACCAACATCCTGTTCATCTGCGGCGGCGCGTTCTCGGGCCTCGAGAAGATCATCGGCGACCGCCTGCAGGGCAAGTCGATCGGCTTCGGCGCTTATGTCGCTTCACCTGAGGAGCGCCGCACCGGCGAGACGCTCAAGGCGGTCGAGCCCGAGGATCTGCTCAAGTTCGGCCTGATCCCCGAGTTCGTCGGTCGTCTGCCGGTGATCGCAACGCTGGAAGATCTCGACGTGCCGGCTTTGGTCACCATCCTGACCGAACCGAAGAACGCGCTGGTGAAACAGTATCAGAAGCTGTTCGACATGGAGGCGGTCAAGCTCGGCTTCACCGACGAGGCTTTGGTCTCGGTCGCCAAGAAGGCGATCGATCGCAAGACCGGTGCGCGCGGGCTGCGCTCGATCCTCGAGGGCATCCTGCTCGATACCATGTTCGATCTGCCCGGGATGGACAGCGTCGAGGAAGTGATGATCGACAAGGATGTGATCGAGGGCCGCAAGGAACCGATCCGCGTCTATGGCAAGAAGGAAAAGGCCGGCGCCGGCGCCGCCTGAGCCAATGCCGTCGCGACCGCCCGGCTATCGGGCGGTCGCGATGGATGATCCGGACGCCGTCGCCAGGGTCCGGCTCGACGGTTTTGCCGTGACATGCGCCGTCCCCGCCGATCGCGCCGCGATTGTCGCGATGCTGGCGCGGGCCTTTGCCGATGATCCGGCGATGGCCTACATCTTTCCCGACCCGGCCGATCGCGCACGGCGTTTGCCGCGCCTGTTCGCGCTGCTGCTCGATTCCGCGCCGCCGGGCGGCCTGTGCCTGGTGACGGCGCGGGGCGACGCGGCGACGCTGTGGCGCCCACCCGGTCGAACCGTCCGGCCGATGCTCGACCTGCTGCGCCTGGCCTGGCCGATGTGGCGCACCTTCGGTCCGGCGCTCGGTCGCGTCCGCGCGGTGTCCGACGCGATCGCCGCGCACTTCCCGATCGGCCCGCATTGGTACCTGCATATCGCCGGCTGCGACCCAGCGGTACAACGATGCGGGCTGGGTGGTGCGGCGGTGCGCGCCGGCCTTGCCCGGATCGCGCCTAGCGGCTTGCCAGTCTATCTCGAGACGGCGCGCGAAGCCAATCTCGCTTTCTACCGGTCGCTCGGTTTCACGGTCATCGACGACTGGACCGTCGGCGATGCAGGTCCGCGCTTCTGGTCGCTGCTGCGGTGCGACTGACCGTACGGAATGCGGCACACGGCGCGACATTTACTTTCTGTTAACCTTTGGCGTTTACGGATTGTTAACGCATCGGGAGCCGATGTTTCTCCAGTCTGATTGCCCAGGAAAACGACCGCCATGCGTAGCGTATCGATGACTCTCGCCCTGACCCTGGCTCTGACCGGGTGCGCGGCAACCTCGCATCGGCCGCGTGCGTCGGCCGCCAGCGTACCGCTCGTGGTCAACCCGGGCTGGACTGCCGCCGTCACTCCGCCCGACAAGGCCCGGCTCGACACGCTGGCCGACACTTGGCAGCGTGCGCGTGCCGGTGTGCCCAAACGTTTGGCAGCGAAGCTCGAAGCCGAAGGCGCGCTCGTTCGACCGGACGCCGCACTCGATTTGCCGAGCTTGCCGCCCGGCCCCTATTATTGCCGCTTGGTGCGGCTAGGCGGGCGCCTGGGTCTGGCCACCTTCAAGCCCGATTTCTGCATCGTCGACGGGACGACGCACAAGCTGTCCTTCACCAAGCAGAGCGGGACCAGCTTGCCCGGCGGCTGGCTGTTCCCTGATACCGACAAGCGGCAAGTGTTCCTGGGCACGTTTCGCCCCGCCACGTCGCGGGCCGCGCCGCCGTATAGCAAGGATCCCGCGCGGGACGTGGCGGGCGTGGTCGAGCGCGTCGGGCCCTTTCGCTGGCGCCTGGTGCTGACGCGCGCCGGGCAAGGCGCGTTGCTCGATGTTTATGAACTGGTGCCGGTCACGCCTGCGGTAAAAGGGGCTGTCCCGGCGGTCCCGGGCTGAGCGGCGGCGTCAATTCGGCGCACGCGCGCGTCTGGCCTCGGCGTCGCGCCAGGCCTGATATTGCTCGATCGCGACCGAGCGGCGCAACAGCTTGGCAGCGGGATCGATCACGACATGCGCGGATCGCGGCACGATGAGGCTGCCGAAGCCGCCCGCCATCGCCAGCCGGACGATGCGCCCGCCGACCTGAACCTCGACCGGCATCGGAAAGGGACGTCCACCTGGCGCCTCCCAGTGCAGCGTCAGCCGTCCCGCGCTCGGCGTTTCGATCAGGTCGGGCAAAGCGGCCTGGCGCAGATAGACATCGAAGAACCAGCCATAGTCCCGACCGGTCACGCGCCGCACGATCCGCTCATACTCGGCAGTCGAGGCGTAGCGCGGCGAGAAATTGCCCGGTCGGGGATCGAGCCGGCCGTAGACCAGAAGACGTGTCGCCTCCTTGAAGGCACGATCGCCGATCAATGCGCGCAAGCTGTGGAGCATCCACGAGCCCTTGTAGTAAATGTCCTGCCCGGGCCCGCCCTTGCTGAGCTCATAGACTTCGTTTTCGTCGCGCAGCTGGCCCGACGTCATCGGCCGCAGATTGGCGATCTTGGTGCGCTGGTCGGCGAGCATCGTCGCATAGCGTGCCTCGCCCTCGCGCCAGCGGCCGTAGAGCGGCTGCATGTAGCTGCCAAAGCCCTCGTGCAGCCAATAATCGTCCCAATTCGCGGCGGTCATCTGGTTGCCGAAATATTCGTGCGCGAATTCGTGGTGGAACAGCCAGTCGAATCCCTCGGGGGCCTTGGCGTAGCCGTTGCCATAGGCGTTGATCGTCTGGTGCTCCATGCCCTTGTGCGGCGTCTCGACCACGCCGAGCTTCTCGTCGCCGAACGGGTAGGGGCCGATTTCGCTCTCGAAGAAATCGAGCGTCGGGGCGAATTCGGCGAACAGGCCGCGCGCTTTGGTGTCCTCGCCGGGGAGATACCAGTAGAACATCGGGATGCTGTTGCCGTAGCGGCTCTTGTACGTGCCCGAAATCTGTTCGTACGGGCCGACATTGAGCGCGATGCCATAGGTGTTGGGGTGCCTGGCACGCCAGTTCCACGTCGTCCGGCCGTCGGCGAGAGTATCGACGCCGAGCAGCACCCCGTTCGACGGCGCCTTCAGCCCCTTGGGCACGGTGATGTGGAGCGTGACGATCCCAGGCTCGCCGGTCGGGAAATCGAGGCAGGGCCAGAACAGGTCGCAGCCGGAGGCTTCTGCCGTGGTAGCGAACCAGGTTTCGCCGCTCGGCGTCTTCGACCACACCATGCCATCGTCCCACGGCGCGTTGACCGCGATGTGCGGAGTGCCGCCATAGGTGATCTTCGCGGTCAGCTTGCCCCCGGTCGCGATGCGCCGGGGCAGGGTGATGACCAGCTTGCCCTCGGGGTTGCTCCACGCGCCCGCGTCGAGCGCGACCCCATCGACCGCGATCGCATCGACCGGCAGATTGCGGTCGAGGTCGATCGCGAGGCGGTCGAGCGGTGCCTTGGCGGTGAAACTGAGCGTCGCGACGCCGCGCAAGGTCTCGGTCTCGGGCAGGACTTCGAACGCAAGGTCGGCCGCATCGAAACCGAGCTTGGCCTGGTCGGGGTCGATCGGCCCGCCCGATTTACGTGTCTGCGCGGTGAGCGGCGGCTCGCCCTTCTTGGGCAGGGTCGCGGCGGTCAGCCCCATTAGGCTCAGCGCGAGCAAGGCGTGGGTCGTCCTCATGCCGGCATCAACTCCACCGAAAACGCATCGAGGATCATCGTCGTCGTGTCCCGACCGGCCTGCGTGATCGCGATTTTTCTGGGGAAGCGCACGCCTTGTGCCGATACCGTTCCCGAGAAAGTGAAATGCTGCATCCCGCCGTTGGTAGTGCCGGGCGGGGGGACCGCATAGTCGGCCATCGCTACGCGGCCGTCGCTCGCCAGACCCAAGGCGATCGGCGGAAAGCCGGCATGGGTCGCCGTCAGGCGCTTCGGTCCGGCAGTGGCGAGCGCGGCCTGGGCGAGCAGAAGATAGGCAAAGACGCCGAACTGCTGGCGCTCGAACCGCGCCTGTTCGCCCGGCATCGGCACCTGCGCACCCGATTGCACGATGAAACCGCCATCGCGCTCGATCATCAGCGTCCGCGTGTCGGTGCGGTCCTCCCCGACCAATCGCGTATCCGATCGCCACCGCGCGAACGGCTCGATGCGAGTCTCTGCGAGCACATCGACGACGGTGCCGCCGAGCACGATGCGATTGCGGCTGGTCCAGGAGATCGCACGCACCCGGGACAGCAGTTCGCGGCCGCCCGCCGCGGCGACGGCGCGCGCGACGGGATCGCCGGCGCCGTGCACCCGCGCCACGGTCGGCACTGCGACAAACGCCATTGCACCACCCAAAATCGCACGACGATTGATGGATTGGCAATCCGCCCCATATAAGGGATCAAGCGCGCGTCGTTGGCGCGACCTCGGAGTATCCATGACCCAAGATTCTTCCACCCCGTCCGTGTCCCCCACTCAGGCATATCCCGTGCTGCCGCTGCGCGACATCGTCGTCTTCCCGAACATGATCGTGCCGCTGTTCGTCGGGCGCGACAAGTCGGTCGCTGCCCTGGAAGCCGCAATGGCCGCCGACAAGGAAATTTTCCTCGTCGCCCAGCTCGACCCGAGCGAGGACGACCCCGATCGCGACGATCTGTACGAGATCGGCGTTACCGCCATCGTGCTGCAATTGCTCAAGCTGCCCGACGGCACCGTGCGCGTGCTGGTCGAGGGCAAGCGTCGCGCGTCGCTCACGACGCTGGCGCAAAGCGACGGCTATCTGTCGGCCGAAGTCGAGATGCTCGAAGCAGAACCCGCCGATGATGCCGCGGTCGAGCCCGCCAGCACCGAAACATCGGCGCTGATGCGTTCGGTGATCGACCAGTTCGAGAATTACGCCAAGCTCAACCGCAAGCTGCCGGCCGAGACCGCCGTCCAGCTCGGCGAGATCGAGGATGCCTCGAAGCTCGCCGATGCGGTCGCCGCCAATATCCAGGTCAAGGTCAGCGACAAGCAGGCGCTGTTGATCGAGCGCGATCCGGCCAAGCGGCTCGAGATGGTGTTCGCCTTCATGGAAGGCGAGCTCGGCGTGTTGCAGGTCGAGAAGAAGATCAAGTCGCGGGTCAAGCGCCAGATGGAGAAGACCCAGCGCGAATATTATCTCAACGAGCAGCTGAAGGCGATCCAGCGCGAACTCGGCAACGAGGGCGACGAAGGCGAGGGCGACGAGATCGCCGAGCTGACGCAGAAGATCGCGACGATGAAGCTCTCCAAGGAGGCGCGCTCGAAGGCGACCGCCGAGTTGAAGAAGCTCAAGACGATGGCGCCGATGAGCGCCGAGGCGACCGTCGTGCGCAACTATCTCGACGTGCTGCTCGGCCTGCCGTGGGGCAAGAAATCGAAGATCCGCAAGGACATCTCGGCAGCGCAGGCGGTGCTCGACGAGGACCATTATGCGCTCGAGAAGGTCAAGGACCGGATCATCGAATATCTCGCCGTTCAGGCGCGCACCAACAAGCTGAAGGGCCCGATCCTGTGCCTCGTCGGCCCTCCGGGCGTTGGCAAGACAAGCCTCGGCAAGTCGATCGCCAAGGCGACCGGGCGCGAGTTCATCCGCCAGTCGCTCGGCGGCGTGCGCGACGAAGCCGAGATCCGCGGGCATCGCCGCACCTATATCGGCTCGCTGCCGGGCAAGATCGTGACGAACCTGAAGAAGGCCGGCACCAGCAACCCGCTGTTCCTGCTCGACGAGATCGACAAGCTCGGCCAGGATTTCCGCGGCGACCCGGCGTCTGCGTTGCTCGAGGTGCTCGATCCGGAACAGAATGCCAAGTTCCAGGATCACTATCTCGAAATCGACGTCGATCTGTCGGACATCATGTTCGTCACCACTGCGAACACGCTCAATTTGCCGCAAGCGTTGCTCGACCGGATGGCAATCATCCGACTCGAGGGATATACCGAGGACGAGAAGGTCCAGATCGCCGAACGCCATTTGATCGCCAAGCAGATCGAGGCGCACGGATTGAAGCCGGGCGAGTTCGAGCTCACCACCGAGGGGCTGCGTGCGCTGATCCAATATTACACACGCGAAGCTGGCGTGCGGACGCTCGAGCGCGAGATCGCCAAGCTCGCGCGCAAGGCCTTGCGCCAGATCCTCGAGAACAAGGTGACGAGCGTCGTCGTGACGCCCGAAAACCTTTCCGAGTTCGCTGGCGTGAAGAAATATCGCCACGGCCTCGGCGAGGAGGAGAATCAGATCGGCGCCGTCACCGGCCTCGCCTGGACCGAAGTCGGCGGCGAATTGCTGACGATCGAGAGCGTCACTGTACCCGGGCGCGGCCAGGCCAAGATCACCGGCAAGCTCGGCGACGTGATGAAGGAATCGATCGAGACCGCGTTCAGCTTCATCAAGGCGCGGTCGCCGTCCTATGGCATCAAGCCTAGCATCTTCGCGCGCAAGGATATCCACATCCATCTGCCCGAAGGAGCCGTGCCCAAAGACGGGCCGTCGGCGGGTATCGGCATCGTCACCGCGATCGTTTCGACGCTTACGGGCGTGGCGGTGCGGCGCGATATCGCGATGACCGGCGAAGTGACCTTGCGCGGTCGCGTGCTGCCGATCGGCGGGCTCAAGGAGAAACTGCTCGCCGCGTTGCGCGGCGGCATCACCACGGTGCTGATCCCGCAGGAGAATGAAAAGGACTTGGCCGAAATCCCCGCCAACATCCGCGACGGCCTGAAGATCATCCCGGTGGCGCATGTCGACGAGGTGCTGCGGCTCGCGCTGACCGGGCCGCTGACGGCGATCGACTGGACCGAAGCCGACGATCTGGCGGCGCAGCCACCCGCCGGCGTCCCCGCAATCGGTGGCGAATTGCACCACTAAGGGACAGCTCTAACCTAGATTATTGCGTTCCCGTCACTTTCGCGAGTGGCGGGAACGTTTTGCTTTGACAGCCCCGGCGCAAGCCGCCTTTACTGTCCCACCCGGCTTCGCCCGGGAACATTTTTACAGATTTCGGAAAATTGGGGGTTTGGTGGCCATGAACAAGCAGGAACTGATCGCGACGGTGGCCGACACGTCGGGTCTGACCAAGGGTGATGCGAGCAAGGCGGTCGAAGCCGTGTTCGACGCGGTCTCCGCCGCGCTGAAAAAGGGAGACGAAGTGCGTCTGGTCGGGTTCGGTACGTTCTCGGTCAGCAAGCGCAAGGCCTCGACCGGTCGCAACCCGCGCACCGGCGAGCCGATGACGATCAAGGCATCGTCGCAGCCCAAGTTCAAGGCCGGCAAGGGCCTGAAGGATTCGGTCAACTGATCTCGATCCGCCGAAAACTTCGGCGCGGGCGCTGGACAAGCGCCCCGCGCTCGTTTTAAGGGATCAGGAACAGGGCGGCGGCAACGCCGCCCTTATCCGTTTCGCCCCGCCGCCGCGGCGGGTCTGGCGCGACGGGCGCGTAGCTCAGTGGTAGAGCACACCCTTCACACGGGTGGGGTCGCAAGTTCAATCCTTGCCGCGCCCACCATTTCAGGCCTGCTGGTCGATTCAGCGATCGGCGGGCCTTTTTGGTCGCACGGCGCTAACGCCACGGACGCTCGCGAAACCACTTCGTGATGACGTACTTCGTGCCGGCGCGCACCTTCATGCCGTGGTGGATCGTCGCCGGGTTGAGCGAACCGTCGGGGCGCCGGTTGTTCCACGCGACCAGCTTGCCCGTTTCGGGCTGGATGATCTTGTCGATCGCCTTGAAGCGCGTCGCGCCGCCGGCCTCGGGCGCGTTGAGATATAGCATCACCGTCCAGGTGCGGTTGCCGGTGAGGCGGCAGTGCCGGTCGAAGTCCAGGCTGCGCGGCTCGAAATAATCGGTGTGCGGCTTGAATTCCTGGCCGACCGCGTAGCGTTGCCCCTGGATCGGTTCGCCATGCGCCGGGTCGAGCCCGGTGAAGGCCGCGATCCGCGCGTTGAGCGCGATCGTCAGCGGGTCGCGTGCGTCGAGGTCACCGGTCTCGCTGGTACGGAAGGTCGGGTCGCCGTCATGATCGGTCAGCGTCGACGGGCGGCGAGTCGCATCGACTGCGGCACACAGGTGCGCGCACGTCTCGGCGTCGAGGAACCCGCGGCGGACGAACAGCGTGAGTTTCGGGGAGGGTACGCGCTGCACGCCGGGCTGGGCGGCGAGATACGCGACCATCTCGGTTGCATCGAGCCCAGACCCGAAGGTCTGCGTCGGCGCCGCGGGAAGATCTGGATGCACTGGCGCACCGTGCCCAAATCCCGCCGCCATTTCCATATGCTGCGCCGCGCGCCCGTGGAATTTTTGCGCGAAGCATGAGGTTCACAGCCCCCCCTTTGACCTGTAACAAAGACCGCATAACGGCGTCGCGATCGGGGATGGTTTCCAAATGCGCTTGGTTTTGGATGCGCGGGCGCGGGCCTTTCTGCGACGCGTTCCGGTTACGACGGTCTATTCCGCGCTCGAGCTGCTGCTGATCGCGCTGCTCGCGCTGCAAGGCGCGCGGCTCGTCTGGGCGGTGCTTACGCCGGTCGGGCCGGTCGGCGTCTGGCGACCCGAGCAAGGCGGCGTTCCGGGGTCGGCGGAGGCGATCCTGCGCGGTTTCGACCCCTTCTTCCGCATCAGCGGCGGTGATGCGGCGGGGCCGAGCATCGTCACCAACCTGCAACTGACCTTGTTCGGGACGCGGATCGATGGCGCGCAGGGCGGTGGTTCGGCGATCATCGCCGGCCCCGACGGCGTCCAGCAAAGCATCGGCGTCGGGCAGGAGATCATGCCCGGCGTCCGGCTGAAATCGGTCGCGTTCGACCATGTCGCGATCGACCGCGGCGGCAAGGCCGAAGACCTGTTCCTCGTCCAGGCCGAGCAGCCACCACCCGCCCCGGCGCTGCCGTCCGGCCCGCCGCTGATCGGGGGCGGGGGGCAAGCGGACGCGGCGCCCGCACGTGGCATCACCATCGCGCAGCTGCGCTCGGACATCGGCTTCATCCCGCGGATCGACAACGGGCGGATCAACGGGCTGACCGTCCGCGCGCAAGGCGGCGGCGGCGCGTTTCGCGCAATGGGGTTGCGCGACGGCGATGTCGTGACACAGATCGCCGGCAATCCCATCAGCGGGCCGGGCGATCTCGATCGTCTCGGCGCGCAATATGGTCACGGCGGTGCCCTTTCCTTCACGATCGAGCGCGACGGCACTACGATACCACTCGTCATCACGATTGCGGGGCAATGAAAAAACGGATCCTGGCGCCAATCCTGGCCATCGCGCTCGCCACCAATGCGCAGGCGCAGACGACGATGAACGTTCGCGACGCCGACATTCGCGCCTTCATCGCCGATGCCGCGCGCGTGACCGGGCGGACGTTCATCATCGATGCGCGCGTGGCGGGCAAGGTGACGGTCGTCACCGACCATCCGGTGAGCAAGTCGCAATATTTCGAGATATTCCTGTCGACCTTGCGCGCCAACGGGCTGGTCGCGGTGCCGACCACCAACGGCGCGTTCCGCATCCAGCCGACCGACACCGCCGCGTCGCAGCCGAGCCGAGTCGGCGCGCGCGGCGCGACGAGCAACAGCTATGTCACCGAAATCGTCCGCTTGCGTTCGGTCGACGCGCAATCGGCGGTCGATACGGTGCGCGGGCTGATCTCGCCGCAGGGCTCGGTCACTGCCAATCGCGGCGGCAACAGCCTGGTGATCGTCGATTTCGCCGACAATGTCCGCCGCGTGCGCGAAGTGCTGCGCCGGATCGACACGGATACCGCATCGACGCGAATCGTCGCGCTCAAGAATGCCGGCGCGCGCGAAATCGCGACGGCATTGCAGGCGCTGGCCGGGCAAGGGGCGGGCGGTGCGGCCGGCGCGACGGGCGGAGCGGCCTCGGCGGGAAGCACTGGCAGCGTCAGCGTCGTGGCGATCACCAGCTCGAACTCGGTCGCGATTCGCGGCGATGCGGCCTCGGTGTCGCGGCTGGCGGCAGTCGCCGAGGATCTCGACCGGCGTGCCAAGAACGGCACCGAGATAAAGGTGATCTTTCTCGAAAATGCCGATGCCGAGCAGTTGCTGCCGGTGCTCCAGCAGCTCGTCGGCCAGACGCCGTCGCCGATCACCAACCAGCAATTGTCGGCGTCGAACTTCGGCAGCAATACCAATAGCAATTCGAGCGGAGGCTCGGGCTTCAACACCACGTCGCGGCAGACGGCGGTACCCACCGTCCAGCAGGATGCTGGCACCAGCGGCACGACTCCGGCGCAGACCGCGATCACCGCGGGTGGCCGCACCGCGTCGGTGGTGACGCGCTTCGTCGGTGCCAATGCGATCGTCATCGCGGCGCCGGCCGAAGTGCAGCGCCAGCTCGCCGACGTCGTGCGCCAGCTCGACACGCGGCGCGAGCAAGTGCTGGTCGAGGCGATCGTCGCCGAAGTATCGGATTCGACCGCGAGCGCGCTCGGGGCGCAATTCGCGGTCGGCAGCCTCAGCGGCGGGCTGTTCGGGGCATCGAGTTTTTCGAACTCGGCACCGAGCTTGCTGACCATCGCCGGCGCGATCGGTGCGCAGAAGCTCGCGAGCACCACCACGACGATCAACGGATCGACCGTCACCACCAGCACCGGCAGTACCGCGAGCGATTCGCTGACTCAGTCGGCGATCAGCTCGATCCTCGGCTCGAGCGGCGGGTTCGGCGGCTGGGCTGGCAAGATCGGCGATACGGTGTTCGGCTCGATCATCAATGCGGTGAAGAGCGACACGACGTCGAACCTGTTGCAGGTGCCGCATCTGGTGATGCTCGACAATCAGGAGGCGCACAGCCTGGTCGGGCAGGAAATTCCGATCACCACGGGCAAGGCATTGTCGACCAATTTCGACAATGCCTTCCAGACCACGCAGCGCGAAAATGTCGGGATCGAGCTGACCGTTCGCCCGCAGGTCAATTCCTCGGGAACGGTCAAACTCAATTTGCGGCTCGAAGTCAGCTCGATTTCGGGGCCGGTCTCGACCACCAACAGCGACCTGATCCTCAACAAGCGCGAGGTCGAGACCGTCCGCACCGTCGACGATGGCGACATCGCGGTGATCAGCGGGCTGCTCGACGATAACGAGCGGCGCACGATAGAGAAGATCCCGCTGCTTGGCGACATTCCGGGGCTCGGCAACCTGTTCCGATCGAAGGCGAAGTCGCGGACCAAGACCAATCTGATGATCTTCATCCGCCCGACGATCCTGCGCACCGCCGAGGACAGCCGCAAGCTGACTGAGCAGCGTTATGGCTATCTGCGGCTGCAGCAGGGGCTGGCGATGCCCAATGACGAGCCGTCGATCGACCAGTTGGTGCGCGATTACATGGGGGCGGCGCCGCCGATCCCGAGCGCCCCGGTGCCGGGCAACATCGAGGATCCGCGGATCATGGTGCCGGTGCAGCGCAGTTCGAGCACGGTGATCCACACCAAGCGGGACCAGTGATGGGGACGCGCGCTTCGGCTTCCTATGTCTTGACTTCCCCGGCGAAGGCCGGGGAAGTGCGTTAGAGTGACGGAAATGGATCTTCTGGTCGTGACGAGCGCGCCGCCGAGCATCCCCTATGCCTTCGCCCGTCGGTTCGGCGTGGTGCTCGACTCGACCCACGACCAGCTGACCGTCGCGATGCGCGAGGGCTCCGACCCGAAGGTGTTGCTCGAGCTCCGCCGCCATCTCGCGCGCCCGTTCGATGTCGGCTTCGTCGTCGCGACGGAATTCGACCGGCTGCTGTCGGAAACCTATGCGATGGACGGCCAGGCGGCCGCGATGGCGGCGGGCACGCTCGGCCTGGGCGACGAACTCGATCTGCTCGCCGACCATCTCCCGACCGCCGACGATCTGCTCGACACCGCCGACGACGCGCCGGCGATCCGGCTGATCAACGGCATCATTGCCGATGCCGCGCGCAACGGCGTGTCGGACATCCATATCGAGCCGTACGAGACCGGCCTCGTCGTCCGCATGCGGATCGACGGCGTGCTGCGCGAGACGCTGCGCATGCCGCCGCACGTCGCGCCGGTCGTGGTCAGCCGCGTCAAGGTGATGGCGCGGCTCGACATTGCCGAGCGACGCGTGCCGCAGGACGGCCGCATCGGCCTGACGCTGGGCGGCAAATTGCTCGACGTGCGCGTCTCGACATTGCCTAGCCGCGCCGGCGAACGCGTCGTGTTGCGTATCCTCGACAAGGAGAATGCCGGGATCACCTTGGACGTGCTCGGCATGACCGCGGCGATCAACCAGTTGCTCAAGGACGCGATCACCGAGCCCAACGGCATCATCCTGGTCACCGGCCCGACCGGCTCGGGCAAGACGACGACGCTCTACGCCTCGATGCGGCTGCTCAACGACGGCAGCCGGAATATCCTGACGGTCGAGGACCCGGTCGAATATGCGATGGAAGGCGTGGGGCAGACGCAGGTCAATCCCAAGGTCGGGCTGACCTTCGCCGCCGGCCTGCGCGCGATCCTGCGCCAGGATCCCGACGTGGTGATGGTCGGCGAAATCCGCGACCGCGAGACCGCCGAAATCGCGGTGCAGGCCTCGCTGACCGGCCACCTTGTGCTGTCGACGGTCCATACCAACGATGCGGTCGGCGCGATCACGCGGATGCGAGACATGAAGGTCGAGCCGTTCCTGCTCGCCTCGACGCTGCGCGCGGTGATCGCGCAGCGGCTGGTGCGGCGGCTGTGCGAGCATTGCCGCCGCCCGGTGGCGGCGGATGGTGCGGTGGCGGCGCTGCTGGGGTTCGAGCCGGGCACGATCGTCTACCAGGCGGTAGGCTGCGAGCAGTGCCAGGGGACGGGCTATAAGGGCCGCGTCGGCGTGTACGAGGCGATCCGGATCGACGATACGGTGCGGCGGCTGATCAACGACGGCGGCGACGAGGCGGTGATCGCGCGCCATGCGTTCCTGCATGCCCCGACGCTGGGCGCGGCGGCGCGGCAGCTGGTGCGCGACGGGGTGACGACGCCGGAGGAAGCGGTGCGGGTGTCGCGGCGCGACATGGCCGATGCCGAGGCGCCGATGGCGTTGCCTGAAGCATCCGATGTTTGATCGCGGCCTTCTTGCTCCCCTCCCTGGAAGGGAGGGGTTGGGGGTGGGTCGGTCAGAGGCGGCGTCAGCCCTTCACCCACACCGACCCACCCCCGGCCCCTCCCTTCCAGGGAGGGGAGGATCGTATGCCTGACTTCGATTACCTCGCGATCGACACCAAGGGCCGCGAGGCGCGCGGGCATATCGCCGCGCCCTCGATCGACGATGCGCGCGCGGCGCTCGACCGGCGGCGGCTCTATGTCGTCAAGGTCGAACCCGGCTCGGGCCCGCCGCCCAAGGGCAAGGCGCTGCTTTCCGACCTGCGCCTCGGCTCCACCAAGATGAGCACCAAGCAGCTCACGCTCTTCACGCGCCAGCTCGCCACGCTCAACCGCGTCTCGCCGCTCGAGGAATCGCTCCGCACCATCTCGCGCCAGACCGAGCAGCCGCATGTCCGCGCGATCGTCGAATCGGTCCATTCGGGCGTGGTCGAAGGGCGCCGCCTCCACGAGGCGATGGCGCGCGAGGGCAAGAGCTTCCCCTCGCTCTACCGCGCGATGGTGTCGGCGGGGGAGAGCTCGGGTTCGCTGCCGGTGATCCTCGAACGCCTCTCGGTGCTGCTCGAGCGGCAGGCCGAGATCAACGGCAAGATCATCACCACGCTTGCCTATCCGGCAGTGCTGGCGGTGGTGGCGATGGCGGTGGTGACCGCATTGATGGTGTTCGTCGTGCCGCAAGTGGTCGAGCAGTTCGACACGGTCGGTCAGCAACTGCCGTTCCTCACCCGCGTCGTGATGGGGCTTTCCGGCTTCCTCGTCGATTATTGGTGGGCGTTGCTGTTGTTCGTCGCGGTGGTGAGCTTCGGGTCGTGGCGCGCGCTGAAGAACCCGCGCATCCGGCTCGGCTTCGACAGCTGGATCCTCAAACTGCCGTTGCTCGGGCGGCTGCTGCGCGACCTCCACGCTGCGCGGATGGCGCGCACGCTCGCGACGATGGTCGCGAGCCGACTGCCGCTGCTCGAAGGGCTGACGCTGACCGGCAGCACGATCCACAATCTGCGGCTTAAACAGGCCTCGGACGAGATCATCGAATCGATCCGCGGCGGCGGCAGCCTGTCGGCGGCGATGCGCCGTGCCGGAGTTTTCCCGCCTTTGCTCACGTATCTCGCCGCTTCGGGCGAGACTGCGGGGCAGCTCGACGACATGCTCGAACGCGCCGCGGAATATCTCGAGCGCGAGTTCGACCGTTTCACCAGCACTGCGCTGTCGCTGCTCGAGCCGCTGATCATCGTCGTAATGGGGGGTGTCGTCGCGACGATCGTGCTATCGATCCTGCTGCCGATCCTGCAACTCAATACGCTTGCCGGACAATGAGGTTTGTTATGTCTGAGACCCACAAGGTACCCGTCAGCCTGAACGCGTTTCAGGGTCCATGCGCGGTCACCAGCGACGCATGTGCGGCTGACGACCGCACCCGGATGCCGAAACGAGTTCAGCATGACGGAGAAGACGGCTTCACGCTGATCGAGCTGATGGTGGTGATCGTCATCATCGGCCTGCTTGCCGCGATCGTCACCTACAACGTCCTGCCGCTCGGTGACAAAGGCAAGATCGTCAAGGCTAAGGCCGACATCTCGACGATCGAAGGCGCGCTCGATCTCTACAAATTGCAGAACGATTCCTATCCCTCGACCACCGACGGCCTACAGGCGTTGGTCTCGCCGCCGGCCGATGCCGACGCGTCGAAATATCAGCGCGGCGGCTATATCAAGAAGCTGCCGCTCGACCCGTGGGGCAAGCCGTATCTCTATGCCGCGCCGGGCGCGCATGGCGAGGCCGACGTGTGGACGCTGGGTGCGGACAAGAAGGAAGGCGGCGAGGGCGTCAATGCCGATATCGGCAGCTGGCAATAAGCGCCGGAGCGCGGAACGCGGCTTCACGCTGATCGAGCTGATGGTCGTGATCACGATCATCGGCCTGGCCAGCGCGGCGGTCCTCTTCGCCTTGCCCGATCCGCGCGGGCGGCTGCGCGACGAAGCCGCGCGGTTCGCCGCACGGACCAGCGCCGCGCGCGACCTGGCCGTGGTCGGCGCGAAACCGGTCAGCGTGTGGGTGTCAGAGGGCGGTTATGGTTTCGACCAGCGTACCGACGGCGCATGGGTCGCGATGGGCGAAAAACCGCTCCGCGTCACGCAATGGGGCAAGGGCACGCATGCCGTGCCGACCGGCGGCACTTCGCGCGACCGCGTGCTGTTCGATCCCACCGGCAGCGCCGACCGCGCGCTCGATGTGACGCTTGCGCGCGCCGGGGAGACGATGGTCGTCCATGTCGGCACCGACGGCAAGGTGCGTATCGGTGGGTAGCAAGCTCGGCCTCGGCTCTCATCGGCGTTCCGCCGAACATGGCTTCACGCTGATCGAAATGATGGTCGCACTCGCCGTGTTCAGCCTGGCGGCGCTTGCGTTGATCCGGCTCGAAGGCGCGACGATCCGCGGTGCCGCGACGCTCGACACCACGTTGCTGGCGCAGACCGTCGCGCGCAACGTGGCGATCGAGGCGATGACCGATGCACGCGCGCCGACGATCGGCACCGCGACCGGCTCCGAAAGCAATGGCGGGCGCGACTGGACCTGGACGCGCACCGTGCAGCGGACGGGGGATGCGCGTATCCTGCGGATCGACGTCACCGTGCTCGATCCGGCCGGCCGCAATGCCGGGCACCTGACGATGGTGCGCGACGGGGCGACCAAGTCGTGACGTCGCGTGCCGGACAAAGCGGCTTCACCCTGGTCGAGGTGATGATCTCGCTGCTGATCTTCGGCTTGCTCGCGGCGGCGGGCGTGGCGTTGCTGACTTTCTCGGTCCGCGCGCAGACCGCTACCGGCGCGAAGCTCGAGGACGTTTCGGCGATGAATCGCCTGACCGCCATTCTCACCGCCGATCTCGCCCAGGCGATCCCGCGTGCGACGCGCGGCGAGGGGGGCGAGCGGCTGCCGGCTTTCACCGGCGAATCGAGCGCGAGCGCGGCGCCGATGCTGCGCCTGGTGCGCAGCGGTTGGGCGAATCTCGACGGCACGCCGCGCGCGAGCACGCAAAAGGTCGAATATGGCGTGGTCGACGGCGCGCTCGCCCGCATGGCCTATCCGATGCTCGACGGCGCGCCGCCATTGCCGCCGAGCGCGCTCCTCGGCCATGTCCGGAAGGTGGCGCTGCGCTATCGGATCAAGGGCGCGTGGAGCGACCGCTGGGTCGGCGGCGCGCAAGCGCCGCTGCCCGACGCGCTCGAACTGCGCGTGCTGCGGGACAATGGCATCGCGACGCGGCAGCTGTTTCTCGTCGGCACCGGCTATGGCAAGCGGCCCGATGACCGTGCCGGCTGAACGCAAACCCTCCGAGCGCGGGGCGGCGCTGCTCACGGTGCTGCTGCTCGTCGCGGTGATCGCGGTGCTCGCCGGCACCGCGCTCGAACGGCTGCGGCTCGCCACGCGGCTCGGCAGCAACGCCGTCGCGCTCGACCAGGCGCGGGCCTATTCGCTTGCCGCCGAGACGCTGGCGGTGGTCAAGGTGAGCGATCTGCTGCGCCGCAGCCCCGACAAGGTGACGCTGCAGGGCGGGTGGAGCGACACGCCGTTCGCGCTGCCGATCCCCAACGGGGCCGCAAGCGCGCGCGTGGTCGATGGCGGCAATTGCTTCAACCTCAACAGCCTCGTGACCGAGACACCGGTCGGCAGCGGAGTCTATGCCGCCGATACCGCGGCGCAGCTCCAGTTCGTGCGGCTGATCCGATTGGTCGATCCGGAGGCGCGATCGCCCGAGGCGATCGCGGCCGCGACCGCCGACTGGATCGACAGCGACGATGCGCCGCTGTCGGGCGGTGCCGAGGACAAAGACTATCGCGGCGGCGCGCCGCCATACCGCACCGCCAATACGCTGATGAGTGACCCGAGCGAGCTGCGCGCGGTCCTCGGTGTGACGCGCGTCGACTATGACCGGTTGCGCCCCTGGCTCTGCGCACTGCCGAGCGCGGCGCCGTCGAGGATCAACGTCAACACATTACTGCCCGAACAGGCGCCGCTGATCGCGATGTTGGGCCAGACCCTGTCGAGCGAAATCGTGCGGCAAGTCCTGCTGCGACGCCCGATGGCGGGCTTTGCCAGCGCCGATGCCTTCTGGTCGCAAGCGGCGCTTGCCGGCGGCTCCGGCGAAGGCGCGGCGCTGACCGACATCAAGACGACGTGGTTCGCGCTCAAGGTCGACGTGCGCGTGGGAAGTGCTACGCTCGAACAAACCGGACTGATCGACGCAAACGTGCTTCCCGCGCGGCTCGTATCGCGGCAATGGGGCGAGCCATCATGACCGACACGCTCGTCCTATTCCTGCCCGCGCACAACGTGCCGTGGCGCTGGCTGCGCATCGCGGGCGATGGCGTCGCCGCGCGCGGCGAAGGCTTTCCGGTGCTGGCCGAGGACGAGAGCGCGCAGGTCGCGGTCGTGCCGGCCGATGCGGTGACGTTGCACTGGGCGGAATTGCCCGATCGTTCGCTCGCGCAATCGGTCACCGCGGCCAGGATGCTCGCCGCCGATGCCAGCGCCACCCCGATCGGCGAGTTGCACGTCGCGGTCGGGCGCGAGGGCGCGAACGTCGAGCGGCCGATCGGCGTCGTCGCGGCGACGCAGATGCATGCCTGGCTCGCCTTGCTGGCGGAGAACGGCGTCGATCCGGATTTGCTGCTGCCCGCGCCGATGCTGCTGCCGCGACCCGAAACGGGCTATCTGCGCGCCGATCTCGGCGGCGAGGGGGTGGTGCGGGGCACGACGAGCGGCTTTGCCGACGAAGCGCGGCTGACCGAGCTCGTCACCGGCGGTGCCGCGCCTGCCGTGATGGGGCGCGACGAGCTCGAGGCCGCGATCGTCGCCGCCGTCGCCGTGCCGCCGCTCGACCTGCGCCAGGGGCCGTTTGCGCGCAGGACGCGGATCGGCATCGACTGGGCGCTGATTCGCCGGCTCGGCTGGCTGACGGCGGCGATCCTCGGCGTCACCGTGCTGATCACCTTCGTGCAATTGCTCAAATATTCGAGCGCGGCGGACGATCTCGAACGGCGCGCCGATCTGCTCGCGCGCACCGGCCTCGCACGCGGCGAAGCGGTGAGCGATGCCGACCGCCAGCTCAGTGCACGGCTCGACCGCTTGCGCGGCGGCGGGCTCGGTTTCAGCCGCACGGGCGCCGCGGTGTTCGCCGCGATCCGCGCGACGCCGGGCACGGAGGTGCACACGCTGGCGTTCGAGCCGAGCGGTGCGATGCGCGTCACGATCGCGGTGCAGAACGAGGGGCAGATCCTCGACCTGCAGCGCCGGCTCGACGCCAGCGGCTTGAGCGCGACGCCGCAAGGCCAGTTTCTGGCGGCGAACGGGCGCCTGACGGGCGATCTCATGGTGAAGCCGCGATGACCGAACGCTTGCTGCTCTGGTATCGCGGCCGCACCCCGCGCGAACAATATCTCGTGCTCGCAGGCGGCGCGATGGTGCTGATCGCCTTGTGCTATTTCCTCGTCGTGCCGCTCGGCGACGCGCTCGACTCCGCGAAAGCGCGGCATGCCGATGCCGTGATCGCGCTGGGCGAAACGCAAGCGCGCGTCGATGCGGTCAAGGCGGCGCAACGCGATCGCCCCGCCGCGCTCGACGCGCCGCTCGAATCGCTGATTCGCGCGCGCGCCAACGATGCCGGCTTCGCGCTCGCCAGCGTCGTGCCGCAGGGCAGCGATCGCGTGCAGATCGGCATCGCGTCGGCACGCCCCGGCGCGTTGGTCGGCTGGATCGCCGAACTAGAGGCCGGCGGCATCCTGGTCGATCGCCTCGCCACGACCGACAATGGCGATCGCACCGTCGCTGCCCAGCTGACCTTGAAGGCGAAGGGGCAATGAGGCGCTTCCGGCTCAAGACCGGACCGGTCGCCTTGTTCGGCGCGGTGTTCGTCGTCGCCTTGCTCGTCCTGCTGCCGCTGCGGCTCGTGCTCGGCTGGTTCGACCTCGACCGCACGCGGCTGGCCGCGCGCGAGGCGACCGGCAGCGTGTGGTTCGGTGGACTGCGCGAGGCGCAGGTCGGCAGCATCGCGCTCGGCGATCTCGACGCGGGGCTCTCGCTTTGGCCGTTGCTGGTCGGGCGCGCACGAATCGATTTGGCGAGCGTCACGGCTTCGCCGACGCGCGCGCTGCATGGCGCGATCAGCGCATCGCGCCACAGCGTCGGGCTCGACGACATGACCGCCAGCCTGCCAGCGGGGGACGCGTTCGCGCCACTCCCGGTCAGCGGGCTCGATCTCGACTCGGTCAGCGTGCATTTCGTCGACGGCAAATGCGACAAGGCCGAGGGGCGCGTGAAGGCGACGCTCGGTGGCGATATCGGCGGCGTCAGCCTGGGGCAGGGGCTGTCGGGCGATGCGCGCTGCGACGCGGGGGCGCTGCTCCTGCCGCTCGCGAGCCAGGCGGGAACCGAGCAGGTCGCGCTGCGGCTGTCGAAGAATGGCCGTTTCCAGGCCGACCTGACGATCAAGCCGAGCGACTCGAGCGCGGCGCAAAAACTCGAGCTGAGCGGCTTCCGCGCGACCCCGGCGGGACACCGCCTCACCATCGAGGGCAAATTCTGACGCTTCCATTCTTGACGCTGGGCGCTGCGACCCGCTAGGGGCGCTTGCTCTGCGGCGATCGTAGTTCAATTGGTTAGAGCGTCGGCTTGTGATGCCGGATGTTGCGGGTTCGAGCCCCGTCGGTCGCCCCACTTCTTCTCATGCCAGGAATTCACCCGTGACCATCGACTGGGGTTTCCCCGATTTCGACGATCATGAGGGCGTGCACCTCTTCACCGATCCCGCCTCCGGCCTGCGCGCGGTGATCGCGATCCACTCCACAAAGCTCGGCCCGGCGGCCGGCGGCGTGCGCTTCTGGCATTATGCCGACAGCGACCGCGCGATCACCGATGCGCTGCGCCTGTCGCGCGGGATGAGCTTCAAGAATGCGATGGCCGGCCTGCCGATGGGCGGCGGCAAGGGCGTCGTGCTCGCGGCGAACCCGGGCGACGTCATCACGCTCGCCCAGCTCGAGGCCTTCGGCCGCGCGGTCGAATCGCTCGGCGGGCGCTACGTCACCGCCGAGGATGTTGGCATGTCCGAGGCGAGCATGAAGACCATCGCCACGACGACGCGCCACGTTTCGGGCCTGCCCGTCGCGGCGGGCAGCGCTGGCGGCGATCCCGGGCCATATACCGCGATGGGCGTGTATCTGGGCGTCAAGGCCGCCGCCAGGCGCGGTCTCGGCGCGGACACGATGCAGGACGTGCACGTCGCGATCCAGGGCGTCGGCAGTGTCGGCGGCGGGCTTGCCCGGTTGCTGGCCAAGGACGGCGCGCGCCTGACGCTCGCCGACGTCAATGCCGGACGTGCGGCGGCGCTGGCCGAGGAGCTTGGCGCGGCAACCGCGGCGGCGGACGCGATCCTCGGAATCGAAGCCGACATCGTCAGCCCCAATGCGCTTGGTGCGATCCTCACCCCCGCGTCGATCGCGGGGCTGCGCACCACGGTGATTGCCGGCGGCGCGAACAACCAGCTCGAAACCAAGGCGGAAGGCGCCGCGCTGCAGGCGCGGGGCATCCTGTATGCGCCGGATTATGTCATCAACGCTGGCGGCATCATCAATGTCGGGCTCGAATATCTCGGCCAGGGCGACCGCGCCGAAGTCGAGGCGCGGATCGCGCGGATCCCGGATCGTCTGGTCGAGGTGTGGGACGAAAGCGACCGCACCGGCGCGCCGACGTCCGACGTGGCCGATGCGATCGCGCGGCGTCTGATCGGGCGGGGCTGAGGCTCCTCCGCGCTTCCCCGGCGAAGGCCGGGGCCCGGTAGGTCGATGAAACGAAGCGCAACGCCGGCCGATCCGACGTTGCGCTCCTGAGCCCCGGCCTTCGCCGGGGAAGTGTTCAGTACCGGGAGGGGCTCAGGCCCCCCGCTTCGGCAAACACGCGATGATCGCGCGCACCGCGGTCGCCGTATCGGCCACGTCGCGCACCGCGATCGTGTCCATGCCCGCCGCCTTCACCGAATAATCGTTGCCGCCGGGATAGATCGCATCGCCGAGGAACAACGTGTCCTCGACCGGAATCCCCGAATGCTCGACCAGGCGATGCATCGCATAGGCCTTGTCGATTCCCTTGTGCGTGATGTCGAGCGAGGTCGATCCGCCGATATTGACCGACAGATCGGGCAAAGCCGCGCTCACCAGCCGCTGCATCGTCTTGCGCTTGGTGAAATCGGGATCCCATGCCTTCTTGGCGTCGAGCGGCGCTTCCTGGCCGAGCCCGGAATAGGTGATCTGGCTGCCGCGATCCTCGATCTGTTCGCCCCAGATGCGCTCGTTGGAATAGCCCGCTTCCTTGCTCGCATCGGCCAGCGCCTTGACGATATGGTCGCGCACGTCGGGCTCGAAGATGTCGGCATAGACCGGCGCCCATTTCCCGTCGGCATAGCGGTACAGCTTGGTCCCGGTGGTCGGCATGATGAAGAAATGTTCGATCGGCGCGCCGGCGGGGAGCGCAGCGACGACCTGCTTCTCGAATTGCGGCCAGTCGCCGCCCGAAATCACCGCGACCGCGGCATGGTCGAGCAACGTGCCGAGCAGTCCCGCCATCTCCTCGCCGATCTTCTGCTTGCTCTCGGCGAGCGTCCCGTCGAGGTCGAAGGCGATCAGCTTTTTCATGGGGACTTCCTATCAGAGATTTCGCTGCCAACGCGCGAGCGTTGGCGCGGTTGCGCTTAGACCTAGCAGCAAAATGCCGTACAGCGAGGGGTGATGATATCGATGCTCTCGCAATGAACGGCTGGGTCGCGCTGGCGCTGATCGGCCTCGCCGCCGCCGTCGCGCTCTGGGCGAGCGGCGTCGCGCCAACACTCTGGACGCTGGTCGGGGCGGCGCTGATGCTCGGGGCGGCCGGCTATGCGTGGCAGCAACGGGCAACTCTTCCCGAGCGACTCGCTGCGTCCGACGCCATTCCCGTCGCCGTCGCGCCAGAGATCGTCGATCTGCGCGGCGCCTTGCTCGGCCGCTTTACCGGTGATGGCGCCTATCTGATGGCATCGGACGCACTGATGCGCGCGGGCAGCCGCCGCAGCGGCGCAAATGTCGTGCTGCTCGGTCTCAATCATTATCCGCGCAGTCTGACGCTGTGGACCGGCCTGGGCACCGCGCTCGCCCAACATGACGGCACGCTGTCGCCGGCGGCCCGGATGGCCTTCGACCAGGCGCGCCGGCTCGCGCCCGATCACCCGGCGCCGCCCTTCTTCGAGGGGCTCGCTTATGTCGAGGCCGGCGACTATCGCGCGGCGCGGCCCTATTGGGCGCGCGCGCTGGCGCTGGCGCCGGCGGCGGTGTCCTATCGTCGCGACATCGCGCTGCGGCTCGCCGCGCTCGACATGGTCCTCGCGCAGCGCCGCTAGCGCGCATGAAAAAGGGCGCTTCCCGCGAAGGAAGCGCCCGATTCGTCAGACTCGGACCGAAGTCCGAAAGCCTTACTTGGTAACGTTGTCAGCCTTGGCATCGCCGGCATCGCGAACGTTGTCCGCGGTGTCGTGAAGCTCGTCTGCCTTGTTCGACAGGACGTCCGAAGCCGTTGCGTTCGAGGTGTTCGACGCGAGGTCGTCGATAGCCGATGCATTGTTGTCGATGCCATCAGCGACCATGTCGGCGTTGTTCTCGATTGCGGCAGCTTCGGGGTTCTTGTGGCAAGCGCTGACCGACATCAGGCCAGCGGCGGCGACGAGAACAAGGGCGATCTTCTTCATGCAATTGCTCCCAAGCAAATTAGCGTTTCGCAACCGGCCCTATGCCGCCGCGAAGACGGGAGGCATAACGACCCACCCGGTCGCGTCAATCGTAAATTAGCCGTGTCTCGCCGCACTTGCCACTTTTCAGCCATATTTGCGATGAACCGAGCGCGCTCATTTCTTGCGCGTTACCGGGCCCATGGCCTCCGGCGCATCCGCCACGATCGCCAGAACCGTCGTCCAGGCGGCCACATTCTGGCGCAGTTGCTGCGGGTCGATTCGCTCGAGCGTGTCTTCGGGCGTGTGGTGATAATCGAAATAGCGCGTGCCATCCTGGTTGAGATCGACCGCGGGCACACCCGTGCGAAGCGTGGGTTCGACATCGGTCCCGTCGCCGGCCACGCCCATCCCGTGCACGATGCCGAGCGGGGCCAGCGCAGCGGCAAGCCGATCGCCGACTGGCTTGGCGGTGTCGGGCAAGTTGGTTTCGAAGCGCCACACGCGATCTGCGCCGAAGTCGGATTCGGCGGCCATTGCGTGGTTCTCGCCGGCATGCGCCTTGGCGTAGGCGATCCCGCCGAACCCGCCGGTCTCCTCGTCGCCGAACCAGACCACGCGGATCGTGCGGCGGTGCTTGCCGGTCTCCATCAGGCGCTTGGCCGCGGCGGTGGTGATGGCGACGCCCGATGCATCGTCGATCGCGCCGGTGCCGAGGTCCCAGCTGTCGAGATGGCCGCCGATCAGGATCGTGCCGGCCTTGGGATCGGCGCCGGGGACTTCGGCGACGACATTGCCCGACATGCGGCTCGGGACGAAGGTGGGGGTGAGCGTGAGGTGCAGCATTACCGGTTTGCCGCGCTTGACCATCCGTTCGAGATTGGCGGCGTCGGCCACCGACAATGCGGCGGCTGGGATCGGCGCCACGCCGGCGTCGAAGTTCGTGCCGCCGGCATGCGGCCCGCGGCCATGGTCGGTGCCGGCCGAGCGGATCACGATGGCGCTCGCGCCTTTCGATGCGGCGATGTTCGGACCGATCCGCCGCGCCTGGCCTTCGGGGCCGTAGCTCGACCCATCCTGATTGGCTTGCATCGCGTTCGAGACGAACGCGATCTTGCCCTTGAGGCTGCCTTCGGGAGCAGCGCGCAAATCGGCGAGCGATGGGAAGAACACGACCGGCAGCGTCAGCCCCGCGGGCGGCGTCGCGCCCGAATTGCCGAGTGCGGTCAGCCGCAGCGGTTGCTCGAACGGCGCGACGACCTCGGCGCTTTCGGCGCCACGGATCCAGACATTCTTCAGTTCATACGGCTCGATCCGCACGTTCTTGAAGCCGAGCGCCCTGAGCTTCGCCACCGCCCATTGCCGCGCGCGCTCTTCCTTGGGCGAACCGTCGGGGCGGGGGCCGACCTCGGTGGTGAGGCCTTCGACGATGTCATAGGCGACGTCGTCGGAGAGCGCCTTGTCGCGGAGCGTGGCGACGGTCGGATCGACCAGAGGGGCTGCGCGCTGGGCGAGGGCGGGGGTGGCGAGGAGTGTCGTGGCGAGCAGGAGCGAGGGGAGGGCGCGAAATTTGGTCAAGGGTGGTTCCCGTCTGGGTGCAGAGGATTGATGGCGGCGATGCCGAGCGTGGTGGCAGCGCGGACCTGGCGAATGTCGGTGGAAACGAGTGTAAGCCCGAGACGCTGCGCCGTCGCAATATGAATTGCATCGGGAAACTTCAGTCCGAGCGAGAACGTTGCGATCATGTCCGCTGCGAGATCGATGTCGGCGCTTATCGTCCGCGCAAAAGTCCAGCGCGCGAAATACATTCGCGCGTCCAGCAACAGCGCTTCGGCATAAGGCGCGGTCATGTCCGATCGACGCACCCGATTGCCGAGCGCTGAAACGGCCTCTCCCATCCGAAATCGCTGAGGAAGGTTTCCTTGGTCTGTTCTGCCAAGAAGCGAGCGATCTCGTCCCAACCAACGTCGCTCGCAATGATCGAGACCAGCGTACTTGCGTCGAAGTAAGCCCTCAATGCTCGCTCTCGTCGCGAATTTCACGAATGAGCGCAGCAGCATCGCCAATCCGGATGGGATATTTGGCGCGGAGCGCCTCGAGCGCCGCTAGATCGAAGCGCTTCGGCTCTGCTGCAGGTGCTGGCTCCGGCACCACCACGGATGCCACCACCACCCCATCACGCACGATCACCACCTCGTCGCCGCGCTCCACCGCTTCGACTAGGTCCGCGACGCGCCGATCATCCGAGATGTCGATCCGTTCCATTCCAGGAAGCTACCGCAACGCCGCCGCGTTGCCAATCGCCCCGCGCGCGGCTATCTGCCACGCACAAATCCACCCATCTCAATCCCGGAGCTCGCCCCCGATGGCCGTGCAGTACAGCTATGTGATGAAGGGCCTGACCAAGACCTTCCCCGGCGCCCCCAAGCCGGTGCTCAACAACATCTCGCTCCAGTTCCTGCCCGACGCGAAGATCGCGATCATCGGCCCGAACGGCTCGGGCAAGTCGACGCTGATGAAGATCATGGGCGGGATCGACCCCGAATTCACCGGCGAGGCCTGGGCCGCCGAGGGCATCAAGGTCGGCTATCTGCCGCAGGAGCCCAAGCTCGACGAAACCAAGGACGTGATCGGCAACGTGCGCGCCGGCGCCGGGCCGATCGGCGGGATGGTCGATCGCTATAACGAGATCGTCGCGATCATGGGCGATCCGCCCGAGGATTGCGATTTCGACGGTCTGCTCGCCGAGATGGGCGACCTGCAGGAGAAGATCGACGCGGTCGACGGCTGGAGCCTCGACAACCAGCTCGAAATCGCGATGGAGGCTTTGCGCTGCCCGCCCGGCGACAGTTCGGTCACCAATTTGTCGGGCGGCGAGAAGCGGCGTGTTGCGCTGTGCAAGCTGCTGCTCGAAAAGCCCAACATCCTGCTGCTCGACGAGCCGACCAACCATCTCGACGCCGAAAGCGTCGCCTGGCTCGAGAATTACCTGCGCGACTATGTCGGCAACGTCATCCTCGTCACCCACGACCGCTACTTCCTCGACAATGTCGTGAACTGGGTGCTCGAGCTCGATCGCGGGCGCTATTACACCTACGAGTCCAACTACTCCGGTTATCTCGAAAAGAAGGTCAAGCGGCTCGAGCAGGAGGATCGCGAGGAGCAGGGCAAGGCCAAGGCGATCTCCGACGAGCTCGCCTGGATGCGCCAGACCCCCAAGGCGCGCCAGACCAAGTCCAAGGCGCGTATCCGCGCGTTCGACGAGTTGATGGAGAAGCAGGAGAATCGCAGCGTCGGCAAGGCGCAGATCCTGATCCAGCTGCCCGAGCGTTTGGGCGGCAAGGTGATCGAAGCCAAGGGGCTGACCAAGGCGTACGGCGACAAATTGCTGTTCGACAATCTCGACTTCGTGCTGCCGCCGGGCGGGATCGTCGGCGTAATCGGGCCGAACGGCGCGGGCAAGTCGACGTTGTTCAAGCTGATCACCGGCCAGGAACAGCCCGATGGCGGGTCGATCGAGGTCGGCCAGACGGTGAAGCTGGGTTACGTCGATCAGTCACGCGACGACCTGACGCCGTCGAACACGGTGTGGGAAGAAGTGTCCGACAAGCTCGAAGTGTTCCGCTTCGGCAAGCAGGAGCTCGGCACGCGGGCATATGTCGGCGCGTTCAACTTCAAGGGCCAGGACCAGCAGAAGAAGGTCGGGCAGCTCTCGGGCGGCGAGCGCAACCGCGTCCATCTCGCCAAGATGCTCAAGGAGGGTGGCAACGTCCTCCTGCTCGACGAGCCGACCAACGATCTCGACGTCGAGACGCTGCGCGCGCTCGAAGAGGCGCTGGAGAGCTTCGCGGGTTGCGCGGTGGTGATCAGCCACGATCGCTTCTTCCTCGATCGCTTGGCGACGCACATCCTCGCGTTCGAGGGCGACAGCCACGTCGAATGGTTCGAGGGCAATTTCGAGAGCTATGAGGAAGACAAGCGCCGTCGCCTCGGCGATGCGGCCGATCGCCCGACGCGCCTGGCGTACAAGAAGCTGACGCGATAACGGTCTGCACAGCGAAGGATGGTGCGCGTCGCGCCATCCTTCGTGGCGCCGCCTCGCACACGCACAAAAAAAGGGCCGGTTCCGAGGAACCGACCTTTGAAAGTTTTAGGAGAGGATGCCTGAAAGGCACCCCCTTTGTGCGGCCAATCGCATTATGCTGCAAGTGCGAAAAGTACGTAAGCGATTGCAGGGCTTGCAGGTGCTTTCGACGGCACCGTCGTCCGACGTCCGGTCAGGTGCAAATCGCGAGGAAGCCGCCGGCCATGAACTTGGCCATGTGATCCTTGACCGCGACGAAATCGTCCGAGCGGTTGAGCCCGCCCGACAATTTGTCGATCCGCCCGGTGCGCGCCAGGGTCAGCATCAGCGCGCCGCTGACGAAATGATAGCCCCAGAAGATTTTCCGCGCGTCGCATTCGGGCAGCGCGCGCCCGAGCAAATCGATCAGCCGCAACACGACCGGATCGAAATGCGTGTCCATCAATTCGGCGCCCCATTCCGGGGTGTTCGCCACCTGCGCGCCGAGCTTCGCATAATTCCGCCAGCCATCTCCGCCATCGATGTAGAGGTCGAGGTCGGTATCGAGAAACGCATGCAGCGCGCCCTCGACCGTCGGCTTGCCGCCGCATGCCGCCTCGTAATCGGCGAGCGCTTTCATGCGCCGTTCGCTCGTCACCACCGCGCGACGCGAGAAGACCGCGTCGAACAGCGCCTTCTTGTCGGCGAAATAATAATTGAGCAACGTGTGGTGCACGCCGACCCGCTTGGCGACTTCCTTCAACGTCACGCCGTACAGGCCGTGCATCGAAAACAGCTCTTCCGCCGTATCGAGGATCAGCTCCATCGTTTCGGCGCGTTGCTCGGCGCGTCGCGGTCGCCGTACCGGTTTTGTCTGTTCGGTCACGGATCAGTCCTTCCAGCCGCGCCGCCGAGCGTCAAGCCGCGATCGTCGCCCTGCGATCATTCACACACGTGAGAGTGACTGTTGACAGGGACGGGCGGCGCCCACATCATGCGGCCAACGAAAAGATAAACGCCGACGGAGAGGTCGCATGGAAATCCTGGCATCGGGCGCTTCGGCCCGATCGAACGTGGCGCGCGACGCTGCCTGGCGCCGTGGTGTGGTGCTCGCGACGCTGACCTTCGTCTACGTCCTCAACTTTCTCGACCGCCAGCTGCTCGGCATCCTGGCCAAGCCGATCCAGGATTCGCTGCACATCACCGACGGCCAGCTCGGATTGATCGGCGGGCTGTATTTCGCCTTCTTCTATTGCTTCATCGCGATCCCGGTCGGCTGGTTCGCCGATCGCACCAATCGCGTCACGGTCGTGTCGCTCGCCTGCGCGATCTGGAGCGGGGCGACGATCGCGTGCGGGCTGGCGGCGACCTTCCCGCAATTGGTGGTCGCGCGGATGACGGTCGGGTTCGGCGAGGCCGGCGGGGTGCCGCCATCCTATGCGATCATCACCGACACCTTCCCGCCGGGCAAGCGCGGCACCGCGCTCAGCATCTACAATCTCGGGCCGCCGATCGGCGCGGCGATCGGCATCGCGTTCGGCGCCTCGATCGCGGCGGCATTCGACTGGCGCTATGCCTTTATCGCGATCGGCATCGTCGGCGTGGCGACGGCGGTGGCGGTGCGGCTGCTGATCCGTGAACCCGCGCGCGGCGCGCTCGACGATGTGGCCGCCACCCGTCCGTCCGACACGGTGCCGTTCTGGGGGACGGTGCGCGCCTTCTTCACCAATCCGGTACTGCTGCTCGCTTCGATCGGCAGCGGGGCGACGCAGTTCGTCACCTACGGTCTCGGCAATTTCGCGGTGCTGTTCCTCATCCGCGAGAAAGGCATGACGCTGAAAGAGATCGCCTTGTGGTATGCGATCGCCGTCGCGATCGGGATGGGCGGCGGCATGCTGATCTCGGGCCGGGTGATCGATCGCCTGATCAAGCGCTCGCGGCAGGTATATGCGATCGGACCCGCGGTCTCGCTGGCGATCGCCTTGCCGTTCTACGTCGCCTTTGTCTGGGCGCCGACCTGGCCGCTCGCCTTGCTGCTGCTGACGGTGGTGATGCTGCTCAATTATTTCTACCTCTCGGCGTCGGTCGCGCTGGTGCAGGAGGAAGTGCGGCCCGATCAGCGCGTGCTGTCGGGGGCGTTGCTGCTGCTGGTGATGAACTTCATCGGCCTCGGGCTCGGGCCGACCTATGTCGGTGCCGCGAGCGATTATTTCGCGGCGCACGGCTCGGCACATTCGCTGCAGGTCGCGCTCTACACGCTGGCGCCGGCCTATCTGGTGGCGATCGGCCTGTTTCTTTGGCTCGCGCGCGTGCTGCGGGCAGGAACGCCGCGCGCGGCTAGCGCGTGACGGGCACCGCGACGATCTTGCCCGCGGCGAGATCGGCGCTCAGCCGCAGCTTGTCGATCTTGCCGGTCGCGGCGAGCGGCATGCTGGCGATCTGCACGACCTGATCGGGAACCCAGAAGTCGGCGACCTTGCCGCGGAGCAGCGCAATCAATCCGGACACGTCGCTGGCCTCCGCCGTCTCGACGATCAGCACCGGTCGCTCGCCCCATTTCGGGTCGGGCCGCGCGATCACGGCGACATGGCGCACCGACGGATGCATGCCGACGATCGCTTCGATCTCGGTCGGATTGATCCATTCGCCGCCGGACTTGATCAAATCCTTCGCGCGGCCGCAAATCGTCAGGCTGCCATCGGAATCGATCATCGCCAGATCGCCGGTATCGAAAAATCCTTCTTCGTCGAGCGCATCGCTCTCCGCCTTGAAATAGCGGTCGAGCACGCTCGGCCCGCGCACCTTCAAATGGCCGAGCGTGTCGCGCTGCGTGGCGAGCGTCGCCCCGGTGGCGTCGGTCAGTTTGAGGTCGACGCCGACCGGCGGGCGGCCGGACGCACTGCGGCTTTGCGCGCTGGGGTAGGGCGGCGAGATCGTGCCGGTCGGCGACAATTCGGTCATCCCCCAACTGGTCTGGACATGCACGCCGAGCCGCGTCTCGATGCGGTGGATCAAGGCCTCGGGGCAGCTCGATCCGCCGATCAGGATTCGCTCGAGCGCGGGCAGATCCTCGCCGGTTCGGTCGAGATGGTCGACCAGGCCGAGCCACACGGTCTGTACGCCGACCGCGATCGTCACGCCTTCGTCGCGCATCAGCCGGGCGAGGCTCGCGCCATCGAGCATGCGGCCGGGCAGGACCAGCTTGGTCCCGGCGGCGGGCGCAGCGAATGGCAGGCCCCAGCCATTGGCGTGGAACATCGGCACGCCGAGCAGCAGCACGTCGCGGCTGGTGAGCGCCATCGAATCCGCCTGCAGCGCGCGCAGCGTGTGGAGATAATTGGACCGGTGCGTGTAGAGCACCCCCTTGGGGCGGCCGGTCGTGCCCGACGTGTAGCACAGGCCCGCCGCGGTGGCTTCGTCGAACGCGCCCCATGCGCTGTCGGCACCGCGCTCTTCGAGCAGCGTCTCGTACGCCAGGATCGGTACGGCGAAATCGTGGTCGGTCATCGCGCCATCGATCACGACGACATGCGCGACGGTCGGGCAGTGCGGCAGGACGTCGTTCAGCGCCGGCAGCAAGTCGGCTGCGACGACGAGGATGCGGTCTTCGGCCTCGTTGATCATCGTCACCAGATGTGCCGGCGTCAGTCGCGGGTTGAGCGTATGGCAGACCAGCCCGGCGCCCATCGCCGCATAATAGATTTCGAGATGATGCTGCGTGTTCCAGCCCAAGGTCGCGATGCGGTCGCCGAAGCCCAGGCCGAGCGCGGCGAGTGCGCCCGACATGCGGTTGCTGCGCGCGCGCAGCGCCGCATAGCCGATCCGCCGCGCGACGTGGCCGGCATCGGCCTCGACCACGTCACGGTCGCCGAACCATTTTGCGGCATGATCCAGGAATTTGTCGACGGTCAGGCCGTAATTTTGCATGGCGCTTTCGAAAATCGGGAGAGGGTGGTCGCCGCCCGCCGGGACGGCGACCCGAAGGTCAGAAGGTCTTGAGCACCTTGACGCCATATTGGCGCGGCGGCCCTGCGAAATTGAGGCCGCTTTGCAGTGCTGCGACATAATGCTGGTTGGTCAGGTTGGTGGCGTAGCCGGTGAGCGTCCAGCTCTTGTGCTGCCAGGCGAGCTGCGCCGCCAGGATGTTGCGTTCGCCGAGACGATCGCCCTGCGCCGGATTCTCGAACAGGGTCGCCCATTGCGCCGCGATGTGCCCGTAATTGATCCGCGGCGTCACCGTATCGCTGCCGAGCACGAAATCGTACGACGCGCCCGCGTTGAAGGTGAAATTGGGGGCATAGGTCTGCTCGCGCCCGCCCAGGTTGATGCAGGTCGCGCTGGTCGGTCCGGTCGCCGGCGCGCAGGGGGTGAAGCTCAGCTGGACGCGCGTGTCGGTCGCATAGAATTGCCCGAGCTCGCTGTGCAGGACGTTGAGGCCGGCGTTGAGCGACAGATGGCCGAACTTGATGTCCGCATCCGCCTCCATCCCGTAGATCTTGGTCGTGTTGGGGACGTTGATCTCGAGCCCGAAGATCGGCAGCGTGGGATAGCCGACGATCACCTGGAAGCCGGTATAATCGTTGTAGAAGCCGTCGACCGTGGTGTGGATCTTGCCGCCCAGGAAATTGGCTTTCCAGCCGGCTTCGTAGGAGCGAACCTTTTCCGGCCCGAAGGCAGGGGTGGCGAAGCCGAAGCCGACCGGCACGTTCAACCCGCCGGGACGGAAGCCGGTCGCGACGAAACCGTACAGGTAGTTGTTGCGGTCGATCGCCCAGCCGAGCGACGCCTTGTACGAGAAATTGTCCGAGCTGATCTTCTCGTCGGCGCGCAGTTGCAGGCCGTTCTGGTTGATGTCGACATGGTTGGTGCTCTGGCTGGCGGTATAGCGGCCACCCAGCTCGACCGTCAGCTTCGGGGTGATCTTGAAGCCGGCCTGGCCGAACACGGCGAGCGAACGCTCTGGGTTGGTGCCCTGCAGCTTGTACTGGCCGGCGACGGTGCCGAGCGGCTGCCCCGCGGCCGGCGCGTCGATCACGAACTGATAAGGCTGGCGGAAGGTATAATCGTTCCACAGCCCGAACGCGCCGAGCAGCCAGGTGAAGCGCTGATTGTCGGGCGAAATGATGTTGAATTCCTGGCTCACCTGCCGCTCGTTCACGCTGTCGAAGAAGGTGGAGTTCTTCGTCGTCGCGGTGTTGGCGGTGGCGGCGGTGCCGTCCAGGTCGGCGGTATAATTGGTGTTGCCGGTCTGGAAGCCGGTGATCGAGCGGAGCTTGATCCCGTTGTCGAACGCATAATCGATCTTCAGCACGCTGCGCACGAACTCGTCGCGCGCCGCTTGCGGGCTGTTGGCGCTGATGTCGAACAGGTCGCGGCCGGCCAGGCGGTCGGCGAAGGGGCTCGCCGGATAGCCGCCCATGTCGATATAGTCGATGTCGGTCTTGGACAGGATCGTCAGGTTGGCGGTCGGCCTCCACAGGAAGCTGATCCGGCCGGCGATCTCGCGCAGCTGGCCGTTATTGCCGGTATAGGGCGTGCCCCCCGGGCCCGTGATATTGTAATAGCCGTCGCGGCGCTCGCCATAGAAAGCGACGCGCGCGGCGAAGGTGTCGCTGACCGGAATGTTGATCGCGCCCTGGCCGCCGACATCGTTGTAATTGCCGTAATTGGCGTTGAGATAGCCGTGCGTCCCGCCGCCGATGATCGGATCGTTGGTGTTGACGAACACCGCGCCGCCGGTCGCATTCTGGCCGACCACCGTGCCCTGCGGCCCGCGCAGCACCTGCACGTTGGCGATGTCGTAATAGGGCTCTTCCTGGAAATAGCCGGGGAAGGTCGGCACGCCGTCGCGATAGGTGATCACGCCGGTGGTGGTCTGGGTGTTGTGCTCGGCCTTGCCGATGCCGCGGACGTTGAATTCGAGCCCCTGGCCGAAATTGTTGACCACCACGCTAGGCATCGCGAATTGCAGCGCGTCGACATTGACGACGCCTTTATTGGCCAAGTCGGCGCCGCTCAGCACCGATGCCGCGATCGGCGTCTGCGAGAGCTTGTCGTTGCGGCGGAGCGCGGTGACGACGATGTCCTGCGCGGCATCGGTGCTCTCGGCGGTCTGGCCGGTTTCGGGCGGCGCGGTCTGCGCTGCGGCTGCAGTGCACCAGGTGAACGCCAGCGCCGATGCGCTCAGCAGCAAAGCACGCGTTTTCATAAGCCGTTCCCATCCTCATCCAGACGCGCTCTGCGGCGCTATGATGCTGGAGTGCCGGAAAACCGACGCGAGTGCAACACTCATTCTCTACAGAGTTAGCGAAAAGGCGCTTTCGGACGGGGAGACGCACGGCAGACGCCACGCAGCCATCCGGCGAATGCCGGGGGCTGGTGGCGTCCATGCTCAGGTAACGGCACTCGATGGCGCGGAACGATCCGCGCCGGGCTCACCACCAGGTGGCGTACAGCGCGACGAGGATCAGCATCACCGCGAGCGCGCCGATGTTGAAGCCGGTGCTCGTCGCATAGCCCACGTCACGCGTCTCGATCGTGTCGACTGCGCGGCGGTTCGGCAGGATCAGCGAGACGATCACCGCGAGCGCGAGCGCCAGCGCGAACACGACGGCCATCCGGTTCATGAACGGGAAGGAGGACCACACCGCCTTGAACAGCCAAGACAGCGCGACCGAACTGACCGCCGCGGCGATCGCGCCCGATTCGTTGGCGCGCTTCCAGAACAGGCCGAGCAGGAAGATCACCGTGATCCCCGGCGTGAAGAAGCCGGTGAATTCCTGGATGAACTGGAACGCCTGTTCCGAGCTGCCGACCAGCGGGCGCGCGGCGAGGATCGCGATCAGGATCGCGACGGTCGCGGCGATCCGGCCGACCTTGACCAGATGCTTCTCGCGGCCCGCGCCGGCGGCGCCGGGGCGGAACTTCGCGTAGATATCGAGCGTGAAGATCGTCGCGATCGAATTGATCTTCGACGCGGTCGAGGCGATGATCGCGGCGATCAGGGCCGCGAACACCAGCCCGAGCAATCCGGTCGGCAGCAGCTTCATCATCGTCGGATAGGCTTCGTCGGGCTTGGCGAGGCCGGGCGCGACCAGCACCGCAGCGATCCCCGGCAGCACGATGATCAGCGGCATCAGCAGCTTGAGGAAGGCGGCGAACAGCACGCCCTTCTGCGCTTCGCCCAGATTCTTGGCCGCCAGCGCGCGCTGGATGATATATTGGTTGAAGCCCCAATAGCTGAGATTGGCGATCCACATCCCGCCGATCAGCACCGACAGGCCGGGCAGATCGGCATAATGCGGGTTGTCGGGCGACAGGATCATCTGGAAGTGGTCGGGGATGCTGGTGGTCAGGCGCTGCCAGCCAGCCATGATGCCGTGCCCGTCGCCGAGCTTGCCGAGCGTCAGCCAGGCGATGATCAGCCCGCCCATGATCAGCAACGTCACCTGAACGATATCGGTCAGCGCCACCGCCTTCAGCCCGCCGCGGATCTGATAGAGCAAGGCGAACGCGCCGAGGCAGACCAATGCGACATTCTGGTCGACGCCGGCGACCTTGGTCACCGCGATCGAACCGAGCCAGATGATCGAGGTCAGGTTCACGAACACGTACAGCGCGAGCCAGAACAGCGCCATCAACGTGCGGATGCCCGGTCCGTACCTTTTTTCCAGAAACTGCGGCATCGTATAGATTTCGTTGCGCAGGAAGATCGGCAGGAAGAACTTGCCGACGATCAGCAAGGTCAGCGCCGCCATCCACTCGTACGAGGCGATGGCTAGCCCGATCGCATAGCCCGAGCCCGACATGCCGACGATCTGCTCGGCCGAGATGTTCGCCGCGATCAGCGATGCGCCGATCGCCCACCACGGCAAATTCTTCGAGGCCAGGAAATAATCGGTCGTGTTCTTGGGGCCCGCGCCCGCTTTGTCGCGGCTGACGCATTGCGCCAGGCCGAAAATCGCGATCGCGTAAACGATCACCACCGCCGTATCGATATACCCCAGGTTCACGTGCCTCTCCCCTCGACCGCCGCCTTGGACGTGCCGGTCGTGCGACCTGCCGGCTTCATGGATCGGCGATTGCCTGATCCACCCCCGCTAATTATATGATCGATCACACATGTCGAGTCACAGCTCGCGCTTGGGAGGATGTTTTGGAAAGTCGCTTGATCTGGCCGGTCGAAACCATGCTCGGCGAGGGCCCCGCCTGGATCCGGGACCAGCTGTGGTTCGTCGATATCAAAGGCGGCAAGCTCCATCGTTATGATCCGTCCTCGCAGGAGCGCAAGAGCTTCGAGGTCGGCGGCGCGCCGAGCTTCGTCGTGCCGACCGATGGCGATGCCTTGCTGGTCGGCGACGGCGGCGCGCTCCGCTTGTTCGACGGCGAAACGCTGGGCGCGCCGATCGCGACGATCGCGATGCCGGCGCACAATCGCACCAACGACGCGACGGTCCATGCATCGGGCCATTTATGGTTCGGCACGATGGACGACCAGGAGCGCGCCGCCAGCGGCGCGGTCTACCGCTTCGACGGCGAGACGATCCGCGCCGTCGGCGGGGAATGCACGATCACCAATGGCCCGGCGATCAGTCCCGATGGCCGCACGCTCTATCATGTCGACACGCTCGCCGGCACGATCGTCGCGTTCGACATCGCGGGCGACGATGCGCTGACCGACGGCGTGTTGTTCGCGACGATCGCGCCCGAAGACGGCAATCCCGACGGCGTGACGGTCGATTCCGAGGGTTCGGTCTGGGTCGGATTGTGGGGCGGCTGGGAAGCGCGGCGTTACGCGCCCGACGGCACGCTGCAGGCGCGCGTCGCGTTGCCGTGCGCCAACGTCACCAAGGTCGCGTTTGGCGGACCCGATCTGCGCACTGGCTATGTCACCACCGCGCGCGCCGGCCTGTCCGCGGGGCAATTGGCCGAACAGCCGCTCGCGGGCGGGCTGTTCGCATTCGACGCGCCGGCGCCCGGGCTGCCGCTGCCCGCGGTCCGGCTGGCGCGATGAGCTACCGCATCGTCGGCGACTGGGGCACCAGTAACGTGCGGCTGTTCCGGATCGAGCACGGCGCAGTGGTGGCGCGCGCCGCCGGCCCGGGCATCGGCGCGCTCGACGGATCGGCCGAGGACGCGCTGCGCGCCGCGATCGCGCCGTGGCGCGCGGCGGGCGCGCCAGACTCGATCGCGTTGTGCGGCATGATCGGCTCGCGCAACGGCTGGATCGAAGTTCCGTATGTCGCTTGCGCCGCTGACGTCCCGGCTTGGCTGGCAGGGGCAGGACGGATCGCGCTCGATGGCCTGCCCGTCACGATCATGGCGGGCCTGAGCTGCATCGCGCCATCGGGCGGCCCCGACGTGATGCGCGGCGAGGAGACTCAGCTGTTCGGCGCGATCGCGCGCGATCCGGCGCTGGGCCAGGGGCGGCACCGCATCGCCTTGCCCGGCACGCACAGCAAATGGGCGACGATCGAGGACGGGCGGATCGTCGCGTTCCAGACCTTCTTCACCGGCGAGCTGTTCGCGTTGCTGCGCGATCGCTCGACTTTGTTGCGGGCCGCCGGAGCGAGCGAAACCGATCCCGCGGAAGAAGAAGCCGGCTTCGTCCACGGCCTGGACCGCGCACGGGGCGACCTTCTGCTCGGCGGCCTGTTCGAGGCGCGCAGCGCGCAACTGATCGACGACCGCTCGCCGAGCTGGGCTTTGGGCTACCTCTCGGGGTTGTTGATCGGCCGCGAGATAGGCGAACTTGCGCCAGCAGCGGGCGAAAGCGTCAGCCTTATCGGCGCGCCTGGGCTCGTCGCGCGCTACACACGCGCGCTCGCGGCACGCGGATTTGCCGCTATTTCGCTTGACGGGGACGCCTGTGCGCTCGCTGGCCTCGCGCTTCTGGAGACGATTTCATGACGATCGACGATCTGCTCGCTGCCGGCGCCCCGCCGGTCGTCGCGATCCTGCGCGGCATCCGCCCGGACGATGCCCTCGCCGTCGCCGCGGCGCTGGTCGAAGCGGGGATCCGGATCATCGAAGTGCCGCTCAATTCGCCCGATCCCTTCACCAGCATCGCCGCGATCCAGCAGGCGTTCGGCGACACCGCGGCGATCGGCGCGGGCACGGTGCTCGATCTCGCCGGGGTCGATGCGCTGGCCGCGACCGGCGCGACGGTGATGGTCACGCCCAACACCGACCCCGCGGTCATCGCGCGCGCGGTTCAGCTCGGGCTCGAGCCGATGCCGGGCTTCGTCACGCCGAGCGAAGCGTTTCGTGCAATCGACGCGGGGGCGCGCCGGATCAAGCTGTTCCCGGCGGTCGCGCTCGGCCCCAACTACCTCAAGGCGATCCGCGAAGTCCTGCCCAGGCATGTGTCGGTATGGGGCGTCGGCGGCACCGGCGCCGCCAACATCGCCGAATGGATCGCCGCCGGTGCCGAGGGTATCGGGGTCGGCGGCGCCTTGTACCGGCCGGGCGACGATGCCGCCAGCGTCGGCGCGAAGGCGCGCGCGCTCGTGCAGGCATGGCGGGGGGGCGATCCGGCAGCGTGAGCAATTCGAACACCCCGGAGGCAGATATGGCCGCGCTGGAACCGCAGGACGTCCGCAGCGCGCTCGGCCGCAATCTCACGCACGGCATGCTCGACATGCTCGGCCGCGCGATCGTCACCGGGGTCTATACCGACAAACGCTTTCCGACCGAAGCGGATCTCACGATCCAGCATGGGGTCAGCCGGTCGGTGACGCGCGAGGCGGTCAAGATGCTGACCGCCAAGGGCCTGCTCTCGGCGCGGCCGCGCCAGGGCACAATCGTCCAGCCGGCGAGCGCCTGGAACCTGTTCGATTCCGACGTGCTCGGCTGGCTGCTCGATCGCAAATTCTCGCTCGGCCTGCTGCAGCATTTCAACGAATTGCGCGTCGCGATCGAACCCGCCGCCGCGCAGCTCGCCGCGGCCAATGCGGGGGCGGCGGGCTGCGCCGCGATCCGCGCCGGCTTTGCGCGGATGGTCGCGGCCGAGGCGGGCGACGACGACGCGCTCGAGGCCGACATCGCGTTCCACGTCGCGATCCTGCGCTCGGCCGGCAATCCGTTCTTCGCGCAGTTCGAGGATGTGGTGACGACCGCGCTGCGCTCGTCGATCCGCTTCACCAACCGCTTTCGGGGACGCAGCGCCGACCTTCCGGCGCACCGTGCCGTGCTCGAAGCGATCGAGGCGGGGGACGGCGCGGCGGCGCACCGCGCGATGCGCCAGATCATCGACGACGTGCTGGCGCTGATCCTGCAAGGCACCGCGACGACGGCCTGACTCTCGTCCGCTGCCGATCGCTACAGGTCGCCGGCAGCGGCCGCGGCGACTCGCTGCGGCGCGACGCGCGTCTTCGGGCGCCGCGACGGGATCCGATCGAGTGCTTCGCGTTCGATCTTCTCGAGTTCGGCCAGCGTCTCGGCGATCGCCGCCTGCTGCGCGGCCAAATCGTCGATTCGCCGGCGGCAGCGCTCGGCCAGTGCGCGCATCTGTTCGACATGCTGCGGATCCGCGTCGTACAAATTGAGGAACTCGACGATGTCGCGCAGCGAGAAACCGAGCCGTTTGCCGCGCAGGATCAGCCGCATGCGCGCGATCTCGCGCCGGGTATAGACGCGGATCGTCCCGACTCGACACGGTGTGATGAGTCCCTTGTCCTCGTAAAAGCGCAATGTCCGCGGCGTGATGTCGAGCATCCGCGCGACCTCGTTGATGCCGGTCATATCGTCCTGCAACACGTTCACATCCGCCCCCAAATCCATCGACGCCAACCCCTGGCCGATCACGGGCCAGGCTTCGGACGAGTTCCTGTGCGGAGTGCCTGCCGATCGACGCTGTGGCGCAAGTGTCGCGGATTTTTGTGCTTTGGGGAAGAACGATCTTTGTTCGAACCGCTTAGCAGCGTCAGGCCTTGACTTGTCCGCTCACGATTCTACTGCGGCATCCACGTTCCGCATACGTCAACGCGTTCGCCAATACGGCCGATGCGGTGCGAACGATAACAGAGTGTGCGGAGCAAGCTCCAGCCACCGGTCGCCAGCCACTCCCACATCCGTGGGACGAGGAGAGGAAGATACATGTCGCTATTGCTTATCGGTGCATTGCTGGCCGGCGAACCCGTCGCGGCCGACACGGTGCTCGGTCGCTGGAAGACCGAGACGCTCAACGCGATCGTCGAGATCAGCCGCTGCGGCCCTTCGATCTGCGGCAAGATCGTCACCTCCGACGCGTTGCGCGCCAACCCGACGCTCAAGGATGCCCGGAATTCCGAACCCGCGCTGCGCACGCGGCCGGTGCAGGGCATGCTGATGCTCAGCGGCTTCTCGCCCGAAAAGGACGGCGTGTGGGGCAGCGGCCAGGTCTATAACGCCGATGACGGGCGCACCTATAGCGGGCGCATCACCCCGCTCGGCGCCAATCAGCTCAAGTTGCGCGGCTGCGTGTTCTTTCCGCTCTGCAAGACGCAGACCTGGACGCGCGTGCGCTGATCGATCCTCTTTCTTCCCCCCCGAACTACGCAGGAAAATAATAAATGACTCGTTTCAAGGCCCCGCTGCTGGCCGCGTCGGCACTCGTCTCCACCGTCGGCTTCGCCGGCGTCGCGCATGCCGATGCTTTCTATCTCCAGGCGCAGTCCGCAGTCGGCGCCGGCCGCGCTTTCTCGGGCGAAGCGGCCGATACCGATGCCACCGCCCTGTGGTGGAACCCGGCGGCGATCGCCGGCATCACCGATACCGAAGTCGCGGTCAGCGCGAGCGCGATCCTGCCCAAGGGCGACGTCGTCGACAACGGCACGCTGATCGCACGGCCCGGCCAGGCGTTCGCGCCGGTCGGCGGCAACGGCGTGGCGCGCGACCCGATCAACAACGGCGTGCTGCCGAGCGGTTCGGTCGCGATGCCGCTGGGCGATCGCGTCGCGATCGGCCTCGCCGTGACCTCGCCGTTCAGCTTCACCACCGATTACGATGCCAATAGCTGGACGCGCTACAGCGCCGACAAGACGCGGCTGCGCACGATCGACATCCAGCCGTCGATCGGCGTGGTCGTCACCGACTGGCTGCGGGTCGGCGGTGCGCTCAATGTCGAATATACCGATGCCTATCTCAGCAACGCATTGCCCAACGTATCGGCAGCGCTGCCGGACGGCAGCCAAGTGCTGCGCGGCCACGGCTGGGACTTCGGCTGGACCGCCGGCGTGCAGCTCCACAACAAGCTCGTCACGGTCGGCATCAGCTACAAGTCGGCGATCGAGCATACGCTGAAGGGCGATGTCGTCATTTCGGGTCTGGTCGCGCCGCTCGCCGCGCAGAACATGACGCTGTCGGGCATCCAGGCGCAATTCTACACGCCGGCGCAAGTCATCGTCGCGGGCCGCTTGCGCGCGACCAATGCGCTGACGCTCAACGCGCAGCTCGTCGCCTATAGCTGGGGCAAGTTCGACGCGATCCGGCTCGGCGCGCCGCTCAATGCCGCGATCCCCGAGAATTTCCGCGATAGCTGGAGCCTCGCCGGCGGTTTCGATTATGCACTCACCCCGCGCGCGACGCTGCGCGCCGGCCTGCAGCGCACGATCACCCCGACCCAGGATGGTTCGCGCGACGCCCGCGTGCCCGATTCCAACCGCTGGACCTATGCGGCGGGCGGCAGCTACAAGCTCAGCCACCACATGACGATCGACGCGGCGGCGCAATATGTCGACTTCAAGGACACGACGATCGATCGCCTCACCGCGGCCTATGTCGGCACGGCGGCGCAGACCGTCATCGCTACCAATGGCTTGCTGCAGAACGCCCATGCGGTGGTGCTGTCGCTCGGCGGCCGCTTCACCTTCTGAGGCGCGCAATCGCATTTCCTTCGGCGGTCTTGCAAACCGGGCGGAAATGCCCATCTCCTTGCTATCGTTCAACAAGTGAAAGGAGGTGGTCGAATGTCTCATTGTCCCCTGCCGCAGTCGGCACAGCGCGTGAGCAATACTCTCCCCGCGGAGGGCGTTCGCGCCTGAACTTTCGCCGGCTTCGGCCGACAATGGAAAGGCCGTCCCGCAAGGGGCGGCCTTTTGTTCTTGGACCGCCAATGGCCGATCTGTTCGACACCCCGATCCTGCCCGGCCTGCACGCGGTCGAGGCATTCGTGACTCCCGCCGAGGAGCACGCGCTGATCGCGGCGATCGACGCGGCCGAACTCGCGCCGTTCCGCTTCCAGGGCTGGCTGGGCAAGCGGCTGACGCACAGTTATGGCTGGCATTATGACTTCGACGATGGCGCTTTCGCCAAGGCCCAACCGATCCCCGAATGGCTGGAGCCGTTCCGGCACCGCGCGGAGGCGATGGCGGGGCTCGACACGGACTCGCTCGTCCAGGCGCTGGTGATCCGCTACGACGTCGGAGCCGGCATCGGCTGGCACCGCGACCGTCCGCATTTCGAGCATGTCGTCGGCATCTCGCTCGGGGCGCCGGCGACGTTGCGCTTCCGCCGCCGGGTCGGCGAGCGGTTCGAGCGCGCGACTGCGCCGCTCGTCCCGCGCGGTGCCTATCACCTCAGCGGCGAGGCGCGTAACGCGTGGGAGCACAGCATCGCCGAAATGACGGCGCCGCGCTGGTCGATCACTTTCCGCAGCCTGTCCGACAAGGGTCGGGCGCTGATGCGGGGCGGCGCGTGAGTTCACCCGTCGTCCCCGATTTCGTGGTGATCGACGTCGAGACCGCTTGCTCGCGCGCCAGCAGCATCTGCCAGATCGGCATCGTCGGCTTTCGCGACGGCCGCGAAATCTTCGAATATGAGACTCTGCTCGATCCGCGCGACGAATTTCATGCGTTCAACACGCGGATTCACGGCATCGCCGCGCATCATGTCGTCGGCCAGCCGGACTTTGGCGACGTCCACGCCGTTGTGGCGGCGCATCTGTCCGGCCGTACCACCGTCGCGCATTCCTATTTCGACAAAGGCGCGCTCGCCGCGGCGTGCCGCGTCCATGTCCGGCCGATGATCGAAACCGTCTGGCTCGACAGCGTGCGCGTCGCCAAGCGCGCCTGGCCGGACCTCGACAATCACAAGCTCGGCGGGCTGGCGCGGCATCTCGGCATTCCGCACCGCCACCACGACGCGCTGAGCGATGCGCGGGCGGCCGGCTGGGTGATCGTCAAGGCGATCGACCATATCGGCATAGCGCTGGAAGAATGGCTCGCCCCGCCGCGCAAGGCGGGCCCGGCACCGGCGGCCGCGGCCGCGGGCCCGTTGCGCGGCGAGCGCATCGCGATCCTGCGCGAGCCGCGCGACGGGCGACTGGCCGGAATCGTGGCGGCGCTCGGCGGCAGGGTGATGAGCGCGGTCGGCCCGACCACGACCCTAGTGGTGGTCGCCGGCGGCGAACCGTTCGGGCGGTCGCTCCGCGCGAGCGCCGCGTTCGACAAAGCCGCGGCGATGCAACGCCGCGGCGCGCCGATCCGGATCATGTCGGAGCACGCCTTGCTCGCGACCCTGGGCTGATCGCTCCCAGGTCCGTTTCGTCGTCGTCTTATTGCCAGCCGCCGCCGAGCGCCTTGAACACGTCGACTTGCCGGTCGACCAGCAACGCGCTCGAAGCGGCAAGGTTCGCTTGCGCCGTGGTGAGCGCGGCTTGCGCGCTGAGCAGCGAGAGGAAATCGGTGCGGCCGAAGCGATAGAGCGTCGCCGCCTGGTTGGCCGCCGTCGCCGCGCTGGCTTGCGCGCGCGCCAATGCGGCGTTGCGGTCGGCCTCGCGCGCATAAGCCGACAAAGCGGTCTCGGTCTGGCGCAACGCCTCGAGCGTGGTCGAGTCGAACTGGGCCAGTGCGCTGTCGGCGGACGCACCGGCTTGCGCGATCTGCGCGCGCACGATGCGGCGGTTGGGGAAGCTCCAGTTGATCAACGGGCCGAGCCCGATATTGAACGCATTGCCGGACGGGAAGGCGGACAGCGGCCCGGTCAGCCCGACCGACCCGCCGAGGCTGACTTGCGGGTAGAGGCTGGCGGTCGCCACCCCGATCCGCGCGGTGGCGGCGGCAAGCGTGCGTTCTGCCGCACGAATATCGGGACGCCGCGCGATCATCGCCGCGCCGTCGCCGATCGGCAGCTGCTTGGTCATGCTCGGCGGTCGGGCGCAGGTCGCCACGTCGCGCGGATAATCGGCCGGCGCACGCCCCATCAACGTCGCGAGGCGGTACAATGCGGCGGTGCGCGTCGCGATCGTCGCGGGGACGAGCGCGGCGCTCTGGTCGACCGCGCTTTGTGCGCGCGTCACGTCGAACGCCGTGCCGCGCCCGCCGCGCTGCAGCCGCTGCGTCACGCCGAGCGTCTGGCGTTGCAGCGCGAGCACGCGGTTGTTGGCGGCGAGCACCATGTTGGCGGTGCACGCGCTGGCATAGCTGCGCGCGATCTCGGCCGCGACCGTCACGCGGACATTGTCGCGCGCCGCGGCGACGGCTTCGGCATCGCCTTTCGCCGCCTCGATCGCGCGGGTGATCTGGCCCGAAAGGTCGAGCGGATACGCGAGCGACAGGCCCACATCATAGCCGACCGTGCCGGGCAGGGTGGTGCCGGTGCCGTAAGGTCGCGCCAGGGTCGCGCTGCCGGCGAGGCTGGTGGAAATCGTGCGGCCCGCCGCGACCTCCGCCACCACCGCATCGGCACGGCGCAAATTGGCGTCGGCGGCGCGCAAGTCGCTATTGGCGGCGAGGCCCTCGGCGACGAACTGGTCGAGCCGCGCATCGCCATAAAGCTGCCACCAATGATCGGGCAGCGGCACGTCGGCGAAGAGCTTCTCCTTGCCGCTGTCGAACTGCCCTTGTGCGCTCGGGATGTTGGCCGCGGCCTGCGGCGGGAGCGTATAGTTCGGGCCGACCGTGGTGCAGCCGGCCAGCGCGAGCGCGGCGGCGGCGGCGATCCAGCGCGCGGTCATGAGCGCACCTGCGGCGCCTGCGGCACGACCGTGACGGTCGCGCTGCGCCCGACGATCAGCGCTACGCCTGCCGGCACCTGCAGCAGCTTGATCCGCACCGGAATGCGTTGCGCGAGCCGCACCCAGGTGAAGGTCGGGTTGACGGTCGGCAACTGGTTGCTGCTGGTGGTGCGCTCGCTGTCGTTGATGCCGGCGGCGATGCTGTCGACGCGGCCCTTCAACGCGCGGGGCTCGCCCATCAGATGGACCGTCACCGGGTCGCCGAGATGAATGCTGCCGAGCTTGGTTTCCTCGAAATAGCCCTCGACGCGGATCGAATCGGTGTCGACCAATGCCATCGCCTGCGCGCCCGATGCGATGAAGTCGCCGGGGTGGAGATCGAGATTGGTGACGGTGCCGTTGACGCTCGCGTGCACCGTGGTGCGTGCGAGGTTGAGCGCGGCGGTCGAGCGCGCGCTCTGCGCCTGCGCGAGCGCGGCGAGCGAGGTGGCGACGCGGGCGACATTCTGCTCGTGCGATTCCTTGGCGACGAGATCGCCGAGTGCGAGATCACGCTGCGCCTCGCGCCGCGCTTGCAGCAAGGTCGCGCGCGCGCTCTGCACCGCCGCATCGGCCTCGGCGAGCGCCGCTTCGAAACGCGGACGATCGACCACGAACAGCAGATCGCCCGATTTCACGATCTGGTTGTCGTGCACCGCGACTTGCGTGATCAGGCCGCCGACGTCAGGCGTGATCCGCACCACGTCGGCGCGGATGTGCCCGTCGCGCGTCCACGGATCGGTCTCGTACCGGCGCCACAGCCACAGAGCGACGAAGATGGCGAGGATCACGATCAGGATCGTCACGGCGGAGCGGCCGAGCGGGGCGAGCAGGGATTTCATAAGCTGGATCCGGTCAGCAGGGACAACAGCCCCAGGATAAGGAAGTAGAGCGCCAGGTCGACCAGCGGCCGATATGCGACGAAGCGATACATGCCGAAGGTCGAGAGCAAGCGCGTGACGATGCCGGTCAGGATCAGCGCCGCGACCGCGAGCAGCATTATGGTCGGAACGAAGACGCCGCCGATCGAGACTTCACCGATCATGCGCTTGCTCCATAGGCAAAGGCGGCGGGGAACAGGTTCCGCCGCAGCGAGGTCAGCGCGAGCACGCCGGCGCGGCGCGTTTCGGGAACGTCGTTGCCGATCAAACGCGCCATCGCGCCATCGAGGTCCGCCAGCAAATGCGGCTCGGGCGGTGCCGGTTTGTCCGCTCGCAGCGCGCCGTAATAGGCACCGACGCCTTGCAGCACCGGCGTGATCGCCGCGGCGTCGTCAGCGCTTCCGTCGATCCGCAACTGCCGCAGTTCGCCGATCGCGACGCCGACGCGCAAGTCGCTCAACGCATCGAGCAGCGGCTTGCCGGGGTCCTCGCCCTGCAAAGCGAGCCGCGGCGCGAGCAGCCCGATCCGGTCGAGCATCCGTGCGATCCAGCCGGCGGCGTCGGGCGGGCCTGCGGCGTTGCTGCGCTGCGCCAGCTCGCGCCAGCCGGCGCGGATCAGGCGGCGCGCGGCGGTATCCGCGCCGATCGTCTGGAACAGCCCGACCGTGACGACCGCGAACAAGGTGCCGATCAGCTGGGCCACGCCGCCATTGACGAAGCTGTCGAAGGCGACGCCGTAGCGATCGTTGAGCCCGATCGCGCCGAGCCCGCCGAGCAGAGCGCCGAACGTCCACAGCGTCGTCGGCGGGCGGGCGAGGAACATGCCGCCGACCAGCATCGCCGGCGCGAGCACCGCGATCAGCGTGACGAAGTCGGTGACGCGCGGCATGATCGCGAAGGCATAGACCGCCCCGACCACCAGGCCGATAACGGTGCCGTAGAAGAAGACCATGATCGATGGCGCAGGATCGTCGGTATTGCCGAACAACGCGCAGCACACACCGGCGATCAGCACCGCGCCCGCGCCATCGGCCCAGCCGGTCGCGATCCAGAAGGTGCAGCCGAGCAGGATCGTGGTGATCGTCCCCGCTGCCGCGCGCAGCGCGATCCCGCGGTCACGGTGGAGCGGGCGCCGAGCCGTCCGCGCCAGCAAGCGTGCGATTCCTGGGTTGAGCGCGGCGCGCGCCGGCGAGCGCATCTGGTCGGACAGGTCGCGCGCGTTGCGGTGCGCGTCGATCAGCTCGGCGAGACGGGCGAGCAGGCTGAGCCGCAGCGCGTCGCGCCACAGCAAGGGCTCCGCGACGGCCGGCTCGAGCGCCCGCGCCCGCGCCATCAGCGCGTCGGCCGCCGCATTGCGTTCGGCCATCGGGAGCACCGCGCCCAGCCATTGCCGGACATCCTCGATCAGCGTCAGCGCTTCCGGACGCGGCGCATCCGCGCCGCGCAGCAGTTCGCGGATCCGGTCGTCGACTGCGCTCGCCAGCGGCAGCAGCATCGACAGCTCGGCCTGCAGCGCGCGCAGCGTGCGCACGCGCGGTTGCAGGCGCGCCGTGTCGAACGGGAGGTGGATCGACAATTGGTGCAACTCGTTGATGTCGAGCGCGAGCCGCCGCCGGTCGCGGTCGAGCGCGGCGTCGGTCAGCCCGGCAAGCGAATCGCGCGACCAGCGCTCGGCATCGGCGAGGATCGCGTTGACGCGCGCGAGCAGCGTCGCGGTCACCGTCTGCGGGAAGACGAAGCCATGCACCAGCGCGCCGCACAGGATGCCGATCGTGATCTCCTGTACGCGCAGGATGGCGGTGGTGAACACTGCATCGGGCGCGGCGACCGAGGGGAAGCCGATGATGCTCGCGGTATAGCCGGCGAGCAGGAAGACATAGGCGCGCGGCGTGCGGTCGAGCAGCGAGATATAGAGGCACAGGCCAAGCCACAAGGCGAGCGCGAGCGACAGCAATTCTGGCGCATTGACGAGGTTCGGTACCAGCACCACCGCGGCGGTCGCGCCGAGTGCCGTCCCACCGACGCGGAACACTGCCTTCGACAGTGCCGCGCCCGCCAGCGGCTGCGCGACGATGTACGACGTGGTCACCGCCCAATACGGCCGCGTCAGGCCGATCCGCAGCGCGATGTAGTAAGCCAGCGTGGCAGCGAGCAGGCACTTGACCGAGAAGAGCGCGTCCTTCCAGCCGAACCGATCGGGCGTCATCGCCCGCGCTTCCGCGTGAAGCTCGCTTCGAGCTGCTCGGCGACGCGGAGCGCGGTGGCGAGGTCGGCGTCGGAAATGTCGACGAGCGTTTCGTGCCGCAGCGCCTGGAATGCCGCTTCGATCCTTTCGACGAAGGTCCGGCCGCGCTCAGTCAGGCGCACGCGGCTGACGCGGGCATCGACCTGGTCGCGCTGGCGATCGACCAGTTCGGCGGCGACCAGTTGATCGAGCACGCGCACCAGTGACGCCGCCGAGACGTCGAGCTCGGCGGCGAGGTCGGTCTGGCGGACATCGTCGCCGAGCCGCCCGACCTGGATGATCGTCCAGCCGCCCGATGCCGACAGCCCCATGCCGCTGAGTGCACGATCCGCCGCCTGCCGCCACATCCGCGCGAGCGGGAGCAACGTCCGGGCATAGGCCGATTCGGCATCAGATCGTTTGAGCATCATTAGCGTGCTAAGTAATTCCGTTCGATTAAAGCGCAATATGCGAATGGGTCCGAATCGGAAACGCAGCTGTGACGATTATCGGTACACGGGCTCAGGTCTTGGTCGTCTGCCACCCGCCACCCAGCGCGCGGAACAGGTCGACTTGTGCATCGACGATGCGCGAGTCGGCCGCGGCGAGATCGGCATCGGCATCGGCGAAGGTGCGCTCGGCATCGAGCACTTCGAGGAAGTCGATCTGTCCCTCTCGTTGCCGCGCCCGCGTGATCCGAGCCGCGGTCGCGGCATTGTCGCGCGCAGATTGCAATTGCGTGCGACGGTCGAGCTCGCGCGCATAGGTCGAAAGCGCGGTCTCGGTCTCCTCCAGCGCGCCGAGCACGCTACCGTCGAAGCTGGCGAGCGCGCCGCGCGTATTGGCCTCGGCGCCGGCAATCCGCGCCCGCGCCGCGGACTGGTTGAGCGACCAGTTGAGCAGCGGCCCGACCAGCCAGCGCACCGGTCCGCCAGTGAACAGGTCGCTCAGCACCGGACCGGTGAGCCCGGCCGATCCGCCGAGCGTGATGTGCGGATAGAGATCGGCGGTCGCTACGCCGATCCGCGCGGTCGCGGCGGCAAGCCGACGCTCGGCGGCGCGGACGTCGGGCCGGCGTGCGATCAGGCCGGCGCCGTCGCCGACGGGGATCGGCTGGTCGAGCCGCGGCGTCGTGACGCGCGCGGCGGCTGCGGCGGGCAAATCCTGCGGGGTGCGTCCGGTCAGCGTTGCAAGGCGGAACAGCGCCGCTTGCCGCTCGGCGGCGATCGCCGGAACGAGCGCGGCACGCTGGTCACGCAGCGTGGCGATGCGGACATAGTCGAACCGGGTCGCGCGACCGGCGTCGACGCGCTTGCCCGTCAAATTCGCGGATTTGGAGAGCAAGTCGACGATCCGCTCGGCCACTGCCTGGCGCTCGGCGGCCGATGCGGCATCGACATAAGCGCGCGTGGTCGCCGCGACGATCGACACGCGCACGGCATCGGCGTCGGCTGCGGTCGCCGCGACATCGCCGCGCGCTGCTTCGATATTGCGGCGCACACGGCCGGCGAGATCGACTTCGTATGACACGTCGAGGCCGGCATCGAACACCGCACCCTCGCGCGGGCTGCCGGGAAGCGCCTGCGACTGCGACACTTGGCCATAAGTGCCGCTCGTGCCCGCCGTCACTTGCGGCAAGCGATCGGAGCGCGCGCCACGCAGCGACGCCTTGGCGGCATCGAGCCGGGCGACGGCGACGCTCAGATCGGTATTGGCCGCAAGCGCATCGACGACGAGTGCGTCGAGCGCCGGGTCGCGATACATCCGCCACCATTCGGTATCCGTCGGCGCAACCACCGTGGCGGCATTGGCGGTCACGAACGGCGCGGCGGCGGTCGGCGGGGTGATCGGCGCGACATAGTCGGGGCCGGCCGCGCAGGCCGATATGGCGAGCGCGGAAAGGCTGGAGAGCAGGGCTCTTTTCATGATCGTTCCTATTCGGCTGGCTGGAGCGTCGGCGCGGCGGACGGGTGATGGCCCTCCGCTGCGGCGGGGCGGCGGCGTTCGAGCCGCTTCGCCAGCGCGCGCGCGACGACGTAGAAGGTGGGGGTGAAGAGCAGGCCGAAGCCGGTGACGCCGATCATCCCGAAGAACACCGCGGTGCCGAGCGCCTGACGGAGCTCCGCGCCCGCGCCATCGGCGATCACCAGCGGCACCGCGCCGAGGATGAAGGCGAAGCTCGTCATCAGGATCGGCCGCAAGCGGTCGACCGCGGCGCGTACCGCCGCCTCGACCGGCGACAGGCCATCCTGTTCCTCGGCTTGCTTCGCGAACTCGACCACGAGGATCGCGTTCTTGGCGGCCAGGGCGATCAGCACGACCAGCCCGATCTGCGTCAGGACATTATTGTCCATCCCGCGCAAATTGACGCCGGTCATGGCGGCCAACAGGCACATCGGCACGATCAGGATGATCGCAAGCGGCAGCGTCAGGCTCTCATATTGCGCGGCGAGCACGAGGAAGACGAAGAGGACGGCCATGCCGAACACCAGGCCCGCCGTACTGCCGGCCGATTTCTGCTGATACGCGATCCCGGTCCATTCATGCGAGTAACCGGTCGGCAAAGCGGTGTCGGCAAGCTTGTCCATCGTCGCCAGCGACTGGCCCGACGAATAGCCCTTGGCGGTGTCGCCATCGACTTCGACCGCGGGGAACAGATTGTAGCGCACGACGCGATACGGCCCGGTCTTGTCGCGGAAGGTCGAGACCGACCCGATCGGCACCATCTGCCCGGTGTTCGAGCGCGTCTTGAGGTTGGCGATATCGGCGGTGGTGTTGCGGAACGGCGCATCGGCCTGGGCCGTGACGCGATAGGTGCGCCCGAGCAGGTTGAAGTCGTTGACGAACGCCGAGCCGAGATAGACCTGCAGCGCCTCGAACACGCGCTCGGGAGGGACGCCGAGCATGTTCGCCTTGGCACGATCGACATCGGCGAAGACACGCGGGGTCGAGGTGTCGAAGAAGGTGTAGATCTGCGCGAGGCCCTTGGTCTGGTTGGCCTGGCCGATCAGGCCGTAGGCGGTCTTGGCCATTTCGGGATAGCCGTGGCCGCCCTGGTCCTGCACCATCATGCGATAGCCGCCAGCCGAGCCGATGCCCTGAATGAGTGGGGGCGGGACGATCAGCAGCCGCGCTTCGTTGATGTCGCCGGTCGCCTTCTGCGCCGCGCCCATGATCGAGGCGAGCGTCACGCCGAGCTTCTTGCGCTCGGCGAAGCTCTTGAGCGGGATATAGGCGGCGGCGCTGTTCGGCGCGAGCGTCTGCGACGGGCCGTCGAAGCCCGCGAGCATCACCGCACCCTTGACGCCGGCGAGCGGCAGGATGCGGTTGGCGACCTTCTTCATCACCGCATCGGTACGCTCGACCGAGGCACCCGAGGGCAATTGGATGATCGTCAGGAAATAGCCCTGGTCCTGCGCCGGCACGAAGCCCGAGGGCGTCACGCTGAACACCACGACGGTCAGCCCGATCAGGCCGGCATAAGCCAGCATCATTTTCCGCGGCGCGGTGACCAGGCGGAGGGTGAGGCGGCCATAAGCAACGCTCATCCGCTCGAAGCCGCGGTTGAAGCGATCGCCAGCGCCGTGGACGATCCGCATCAGGCGGCCTTCCGACTCGGACCGGTCATGCGCCTTGAGCAGCATCGCGGCGAGCGCTGGCGACAGCGTCAGCGAGATGAGCAGCGAGATGATCGTCGCGGTCGAGATCGTCACCGCGAACTGGCGGTAGAACGCGCCCGACAGGCCGGTGAGGAACACGGTCGGGATGAACACCGCGCACAGGACGAGCACGATCGCGACCAGCGCCCCCGACACTTCGTCCATCGACGTGCGCGCCGCCTCGAGCGGGGAAAGCCCGCGCTCGAGGTTGCGCTCGACATTCTCGACCACGACGATCGCATCGTCGACGACGATGCCGATGGCGAGCACCAGACCAAACAGCGAGAGGTTGTTGAGCGAGTATCCCACTGCTGCCAGCACCGCGAAGGTGCCGATCAGCGAGACCGGGATCGCCACAATCGGGATGATCGCCGCGCGCCATTTCTGCAGGAAGACGAGGATGACGAGCACGACGAGGATCATCGCCTCGAGCAAGGTGTGCTGCACCGCCTCGATCGACTGCGAGATGAATTCGGTCGGGTTGTAGATCACGCGATAGGCGAGCCCCTTGGGGAACTTCTTCGACATGCTCTCCATCTCGGCCGACACGGCATGCGCCGCGCCGAGCGCGTTGGAGCCGGGGCGCTGGAACACGGCCACCACCACGGTCGGCTTGCCGCTCAGATAGGTGTTGGCGCCGTAATCCTGCGCGCCGAGCTCGACCCGCGCGACGTCAGACACCTTGACCTGCCGGCCGTCCTTGTCGGTGCGGATCACCACGTCGGCGAACTGCTTGGGGTCGGTCAGGCGGCCCTGCGTCTCGACGTTGAGCTGGAAGGCGTTGCCGGTCGAATAAGGCGGCTGGCCGAGCGTGCCGGCGGCGACCTGAACGTTCTGTGCGCGCAAAGCGGCGACGATCTCGCCCGCGGTCAGATCGAGCGCGGCGGCGCGGCCGGGGTCGATCCAGATGCGCATCGAATAATCGCGGCTGCCGAACAATTGCACGTCGCCGACACCGTCGATGCGGCTGAGCCGGTCACGCACCTGCGTCAGCGCGTAGTTCGAGATGTAGCCGCGATCGAGCGAATTGTCGGGCGAGATGAGGTTGACCACCATCAGGAAGTCGGGGCTGGTCTTGCGCGTGACGACGCCAAGCCGCTGCACGTCCTCGGGCAGGCGCGGCACGGCGACCGCGACGCGGTTCTGCACCAGCACCTGCGCGGCATCGAGATTGGTGCCGATCTTGAAGGTGACGGTGATCGTCAGCTTGCCGTCGCCGGTCGATTGCGACGACTGGTACAGCATGTTGTCGACGCCGTTGATCTCCTGCTCGATCGGCGCGGCGACGGTTTCGGCGACCGTCTCGGCATTGGCGCCGGGATAGGTCGCGACGACCGTCACCGTGGGCGGCACGATGTCGGGATATTGCGAGACCGGCAGGCTGAAATAGGAGATCAGCCCGACGATGGTGATGACCACCGCGATGACGCCGGCGAAGATCGGCCGGGTGATGAAGAAGCGCGAGAAGCGCATGGACAATGTCCCTCGAAGAAGCGCGCACGCCACCGGCCGGCCTCCAAGAGCGGAGACAAGAGGGGCGAACGGCAGTGATGAATCGAACGGCTATTCGGTTTGGGTCGCGGTAAGACCACCCCCGTCATCCCCGCGAAAGCGGGGATCCCGCTGCCTCGCCCCAAGCCAAAAAAACCGGAAGGAGAAGCGAGACCCTCGCTTTCGCAAGGGTGACGGGTGGGGCGTTACTTGCTCAACGTCGCCTCACCCGCGATCGCCTGCGCGGTCGGCGTGGCGGCATTCGCCTGCACCGCGATCTTGCCGACGCTAGGCGCGACCTTGGCGCCGGGCATCGCCATTTGCGTGCCGGTGATGATGACGCGATCCTTCGGGCCGATGCCCGAGCGGATGACGCGCAAGCCATCGACCACCGCGCCGAGCTCGACCGGCTTGGGCGTCACGACATTGTCGGGTCCGACCGTCAGCAAGACCTTGCGCGCTTGGTCGGTCTGCACCGCATCGTCGGGGACGAGCAGGGCGGGGCGCGTGCCCGCACTGGCGAGCCGCATGTTGCCGAACATCCCCGGCGTCAGGAACAGCCCCGGATTGGCGAGCACCGCGCGGCCGCGGATCGTGCCGGAATGCGTGTCGAGGCCATTGTCGGTGAAGTCGAGCTTGCCCTTCCAGCGATGGCTGGTCTCGTCCTGGAGCTGGATCTCGACCGCGGCCGGGGTGGCGCCCGGCTGGCGCGCGCGCTGCGTCTTGAGGAACAGCGCCTCCGACCCGTCGAAATTGAAATAGATCGGGTCGAGCGCGTTGATCGTCGTCAGCACCGTACCGCCCGTACCTTCGCCGCCTGCGACCTGATTGCCGGCATCGACGCGGCGATCCGAAATCCGCCCGCCGATCGGCGCGCGGATCTGCGTGAACGATACGTCGAGCGCCTTCGCCCGCACCCGCGCCTGCGCCGCGCCCAATGCGGCCTGCGCCGCCTGAAGC
>CAXTEO010000018.1:0-57800 GCA_964243205.1 uncultured Sphingomonas sp. | reverse complement strand
GCTTGATCCCGGCGATGCCGGTGAAGGCGGCGGGCTGGCGGATCGAGCCGCCGGTATCGGTGCCGGTCGCCGCCGGGCACAGCCGCGCGGCGATCGCCGACGCGCTGCCACCCGAAGAGCCGCCCGGCGCGAGCGGCGCATTGCCGCCGTCCTTGCGTCGCCACGGCGAGATGACGTTGCCGAATGCGCTGGTCTCGTTCGACGAGCCCATCGCGAACTGGTCCATGTTGAGCTTGCCGAGCATCCCCGCGCCAGCCTTCCACAGATTGTCCGACACGGTCGATTCGTAGGGCGGAACGAAGCTCTCGAGGATCAGGCTCGCCGCGGTGGTGGCGACGCCCTTGGTGCAGAACAGGTCCTTCATGCCGATCGGCACGCCGGCGAGCGGCTTGAGCGTCTCGCCCGCGGCACGCGCGGCATCGGCGGCATCGGCGGCGGCGAGCGCATGGTCGGGGGTCTTGACCAGGAAGGCGTTGAGCGCCTTGGCCTTGGAGACGTTGGCGATGAAGCCTTCCGCGACTTCGCGCGCGGAGAAGGTGCCGGCGCGCACGCCGTCGCGGATGGCGGCTACGCCGAGATCGGTGAGATCGGTGAGATCGGTCATACGGAAATTCCCGTCGCCCCGGCGTAGGCCGGGGCCGCAATGTTTGGGGCACGCACTGCGCAAAGCAACGCAGCGGCCCCGGCCTGCGCCGGGGCGACGATCGTCTTCATTCGATCACCTTCGGGACCGTGAAGAAGCCGTGCTCGGCCTGGGGGGCATTGGACAACACCGCATCCCGCACGCCGCCGTCGGTGACGACGTCGTCGCGCAAGCGCAGATGGTTGGGGATCACCGCGGTCATCGGCGCGACGCCCGTGGTGTCGACCTCGCCCAATTGCTCGATCCAGCCCATGATATTGTCGAGTTCGGGCGCAATGCGCGCGGCCTCCTCGGGGGTGATGGCGATGCGGGCAAGGCTCGCGATCTTGCTGACGGTGGCGATGGTGACTGGCATAGCTCGCGGCTAGCAGAGCGACCGCGCCGCGCGCAACCTATTCGAACGGATCCCCGACCGGCACTCCGCCGATGAACACGCGCCGGGCGGGCACGACGCGGATTTCGATCGCGCCGGCGGCCGCGCCCGCCTTGAGCGCCGCGCGTTCGGCCGGGGCGAGCGTCAACGCGATGTCCCCCGCTTCTTTCCAGTCGCCGCCATCGGCGCGGAAGCGCGCCGCCGCGCAACCGTTGGTCGTCACGACGCTCAGCGCGCTTTTCCGGTCCTCGTTCGGATCCCTGCTCTTCTCGTCGATGCACGATTGCCGCACCGCGACCGCCTCGGTCGCGCCAGGCCGGTACAGGAGGATGCAGCGATCCTTCGCATCAATACCGCACGCCGACCAGCCGACGAGCTTGGTGCGGAGCGCGAGCGGTACGGACACCGCGACGGGCACCACGCGCAAGCGCTTGACGAGCAGATCGGCCTGCGTCTGCTCGCGATCGACCGAGGCCAGCGCCCAGCGGTTGGTCACGGCGGCGGCCTTCGTCGCTGGAATTCGGATAGCTGGAACCGTGGATTTGGTCAGCCGCTTGAGCGCCGCCTTGCCCGGATCGCCGAAATCGAACGCCAGCGCCGCCCAGTCGAACTTTTCGGGCGCGATCCGCCCCGCTTCGAGCCGCGCGACCTGATCGCGCGTCGCCAGCGCATTGAAACTGAGGATCGGCGTGGCGAGCAGGAGCGCGACACCCGCGACGATGAAGGCAAGCCGCAAATTGCCGGGTCGCACCACCGCCGCCCAACCGAAGCGCCCGCGCACGAGCGCGACGAGATAGACCAGGCCGTAAGCACTCGCCAACGCGACGAAGACGACCGCCCACAGGCGATCGGGCGTGAGGCCATATTGGTCGATCCGCAATCCGGTCGCGACCGCGGCGAGCAGCGCGAGCGGCAGCATCGCCAGGGCGAGCGTCATCGCGCCGAAGCGCAGCACGGGATTGCGGTGCTCCTGGTCCGTGCCGTCGCCGATCACCGCATTGGCGAGGATCAGCGCCCCGATCACGCAGCTGAGCAGAATCGGCGTCGTCGATTTGGTCGCGTCCCACAAAGCGTGCAAACCGGTGAACGGCAACGCGAGCAGAAACACCAGCAACCCGACCGCCAGAACCGGCGCGAGCACCGCGAGAACCGCGGTCACCACGCGCTGGAGCAGCCGCACCACGCCGTCGCCTTCGCGCAGGATGCCGAGCGCCGCGCCGAAGCCGGCGCCGAACAGCAGCGCGCCGAACCAAGCGTGCTGCAGCAGGTCGCGCAGGAAATGCAGCCCGATCAGCTCGAACAGCGCAGAAAGCAGCCAGGCGAGCAGGAACACCACGCCGACGAACAGGCAGCATGCGCACCACAGGACGACATTGGTCCAGGCATGGCCATGGACTTCGGGATAGGGAAAGCGTGCGGCGCCATGGTCGCGCGCAGTCTGGAACAGCGGCACCGCGATCGCGATCGCGAGGAACAGGCTGGCGGTATGCCAGTCGCCCCACACCGCCCAGCCGCCGCCGTTCCAGTAGAAGACCAGGCCCGCGACGATTGCGGCCGGCAGCGCAAAGGCGATGGTCCAGTGCCAGCGCGAACGCTCCAGGCCGAAACCGAATGCCCCCGCGCCGACTCCGATCGCCGTGGCGAGCGCAATCCGCCAGTCCGCGGGCGGATGCAGATAGGTCGGCGTCGAGACGTCGAGCAATTGCTGTACCGCCAGCGCAGCCAGCGCGCCGATCGCGGCGAGCAGGATCGGGCGGAGCGGCCAGCCGAACCCGGCATCGTCGAAAGCGTTCGAATCGTGCATGATGCCCTCTCCGGCTGGAGCCGACAGGTGCGCGCGGCGCGATGGCGATTGCAAGCGGCGCGATCCTGCTGCACGGAAATCGCATCGCCGCTGCACCTCACGCGCACGGCACCGGAGACTTTGGCAAGCCGTGGCGCGGAAATTCCTTTATCTCGTGGCGGTGCTGATCGTCCTCGCGATCGCCGCCGCCTTTGCCTATCGGATCTGGGGCAAGGAGTTGCTGGCCTATGCGACCGTGCCGACCGCGGCGTTCGAAGCGATGCCGCCGGAGCAGGCCGCGACCTATCGCGACGCGAAGATGTGGCTTGCGCGGCCCGATGTGCCGGGCAACCCCGCTTTGTGGGTTCCGCCCGGGTATCGGCCCGGCGTCGCCCCGCGCGCCGCGGTGTTCTTCATCCATCCCACGTCGTTTCTCGAACGCTCGCGCTGGAATGCGCCGCTCGACAATCGCGAAGCCAATGATCGTGCGGCCTTGTTCCTGCGCGGCCAGGCCAGCGCGTTCAACGCCATCGGCGCGGTATGGGCGCCGCGCTATCGCCAGGCGACGTTCGGCGCCTTCCTCACGACGCAAGCCGATGCCAGGCGGGCACTCAACCTTGCCTATGGCGACGTCGCCGCTGCATTCGACGCGTTCGTCGCGCAGGCCGGCGACCGGCCGATCATCCTCGCCGGGCACAGCCAGGGCGCGCTGCACCTCCTGCGCCTGCTGCGCGAGAAGGTCGCCGGCACGCCGCTCGCCAAGCGCGTGGTCGCGGCCTATGTCGTCGGCTGGCCGGTCTCGCGGAGCGTCGATCTGCCCGCGCTCGGCCTGCCCGAATGCCGGACCGCGGACCAGGCCGGGTGCCTGCTTTCCTGGCAGAGCTTCGCCGAACCGGCCGATCCCGCACTGGTGCTCGACGCCTATGACGCCAGCAGCGGCGTCGACCGCAAGCCCCGCCGCGGCACGCCGATGGTCTGCACCAACCCGTTGACCGGCACACCCGATGCGGCCGCACCGGCCGACGCCAATCTCGGCACCCTCCTTCCCGCGGCCGACCTCGCCACCGCCACGATCGAAGCGAAGCGCGTGCCCGCGCGGTGCGATGCGCGCGGGTTGCTGCTGATCGGCGCACCGCCGGCGCTCGGCGGCTATGTCCTTCCCGGCAACAATTACCACGTTTATGATTACAGCCTGTTCTGGGCCAACGTGCGTGCCGATGCCGCGCGACGGCTTGCGACGTTCGAGCGCAAATGATCACTACCGATCGCCTCGAATTCCGCGCCGCGCTTCCGGCCGGCGGCCGCCTGATCGGGCTCGATGTCGGCACCAAGACGATCGGCACGGCCTTGTGCGATGCCGGCTGGAGCTTCGCCTCGCCGGCGGTGCTGATCCGTCGCACCAAATTCCAGAAGGACAAGCTGGCGCTCGCCGAACTGATCGCGGCGCAGCAGGTCAAGGGCATCGTCATCGGTCTGCCGCTCAACCTCACCGATGGCAGCGAAAGTCCGCGGAGCCAGTCGAGCCGGGCCTTCGCGCGCAACATGGCCGATCTCGACTTGCCGATCTTCCTGCAGGACGAACGCTGGTCGACGGTGGCGGTGACGCGCACGCTGATCGAGCAGGATGCCAGCCGCGCCAAGCGCGCCGAGCTGGTCGACAAAATGGCGGCCGCCTATATCCTGCAAGGCGCGATCGACGCTTTGGTGGCGATCTAGCCGCGGAGCATTTGCTTGACGGATAGACCCCGCGGCAAAAACGCAGTGGCGGCATCGATCCAAGAGCTGGCAGAACGCTAAAACCTCCACACCGGCGACGCGAGCCCCGCGCATCCCACGCTTGCCACCGCCCCGCCGCCCCGCTACCCGACAGCCTCGATGCAACCCTCCGATCATCGCCCCGGCTCGCTCATTCCGGGCCGCGCCGTGTTCCCGCACCGGCACCTCACCGGCATCGAGGGTCTGCAACCGCACGAAATCGTCTTCCTGCTCGACGAAGCCGATGGGTGGGTCGCCGCCAATCGCACGCGCGCGATCGCCGACAAGCGGCTCGGCGGGCTCACGCTGATCAACGCCTTCTTCGAGAATTCGACCCGGACCTTGCTGTCGTTCGAGATCGCCGGAAAGCGGCTCGGCGCCGATGTCGTCAACATGCACGCCGCGCAAAGTTCGGTGAAGAAGGGCGAGACGCTGATCGACACGGCGATGACGCTCAACGCGATGCGCGCCGACATGATCGTCATCCGCCACATGAGCTCGGGCGCGGTACGGCTGATTGCCGGCAAGGTCGATTGCCCGGTGCTCAACGCCGGCGACGGGCAGCACGAGCATCCGACGCAAGCCTTGCTCGACGCGCTGACGATCCGGCGCCGGCGCGGATCGATCGCCGGGCAGCGCGTGGTGATCTGCGGCGATCTGCTGCACAGCCGCGTGGCGCGTTCGAACATCCTAGCGCTGACCGCGCTCGCCGCCGAGGTTCGCGTCTGCGCGCCGGCGACGCTGATGCCCGAGGGGATCGAACGGATGGGCGTGACGCCCTTCACCGATTTCGACAAGGCGCTGGAAGGCGCCGACGTGGTGATGATGCTGCGCGTGCAGAACGAGCGGATGGCGGGCGGCTTCATCCCCTCCAACCGCGAATTCCATCTCCGCTACGGCCTGACGCTCAAGCGGCTCGAGCGCGCCTTGCCCGATGCGCTGGTGATGCATCCTGGGCCGATGAATCGCGGGGTCGAGATCGATTCGGCGGTGGCCGACCATGCCCAGTCGGCGATCACCGAGCAGGTCGAGATGGGCGTGGCGGTGCGCATGGCATGCCTTGATGTGCTGACCCGCCGGGCGCGCGGCGTGGCGGGCTGGGCATGAGCCGGGTGCTCGCCTTCTTGAACGCGACGTTGGTCTGCCCGGTCGCGGGCATGTCGAGCGGCGGCCTGCTGGTCGAGGACGATCGGATCGTCGCGACCGGCCTGATCGACGTGCCCGCAGGCGCCGAGACGATCGACTGCGGCGGCCACGTGCTCGCGCCGGCGATCGTCGATCTGGGTGTCTTCACGATCGACGTTCCGGCTTTCCATGCCGGCGGGATCGTGCGGGTCGGGCTGATGCCCGATCAGTCGCCGGTGCTCGACGACCCCGGCATCGTCCAGCGCGCCGCCCTGATCGGCCGGCCAGGGCTGTGGATCCATCCGATCGCTGCGGCGACGCACGGCCTGGCGGGCCGCGATCTCGCCGAAATGGCGATCAATCGCGACGCCGGCGCACGCGCGGTCGGCACCGGCGCGACCTGGATCGCCGATTCGGGCGTGATGCGCAAAGTGCTGGCCTATGCCGGCGACCTCGGCCTCACCGTCATCGCGCATGCCGAGGATGCCGGCGTGACCGCGGGCGCCGTCGCGACGGCAGGCGAGACCGCGACGCGGATGGGCTTGCCGTCGGCGCCGGCGATCGCAGAGGCGCTGGCGATCGCGCGCGATCTGCTGCTGGCCGAAGAGACAGGCGCGACGCTGCACATCCGCCAGGTGACCACCGCCGCCGGTTTCGATCTGGTCCGCGCGGCCAAGCGACGCGGCGTGCGCGTGACGTGCGGCATCACGCCGGCACACCTCCTGCTATCCGATATCGCGATGACCGATTTCCGCACCTTCGCGCATCTCTCGCCGCCGCTGCGCAGCGAAAGCGACCGGCAAGCGTCGGTCGCGGCGCTGGCCGACGGGACGATCGACGTGCTGTGTTCGGCGCATCAGCCGTACGGCCCCGAGGAAAAGCGTTTGCCCTTCGCCGATTCGGCCTCGGGCATGGCCGGCGCCGAAACCTTGCTGGCGATGGGCCTCGGGCTCGTGCGCGACGAGACGATCACGCTGGAACGGCTGTTCGCGTTGCTGGCGCTCAATCCGGCACGGGTGCTGGGCATTGCGGCCGGGAGCCTGGCGACGGGCGCGCCCGCCGATCTGCTGCTGCTGGCACGCGACGCGCCGTGGCAAGTCGATGCCGACCGGCTTCACGCGAAAGCGGGCAACACCCCGTTCGACGGCCTGCCCGTCCAGGGCAAGGTGCTGCGGCTGTTCAAGGGCGGCACGGCCCTCCCCCTGCCCGCCTGATACGCCTCAGCGCGAGGCGAGTTCGCGCCCCTTCGCCCACGACGCGACTTGATCGCCGGCGCCGGCGCGAACGAAGCAAGTGCCGCCATGGCTGCGATAGCTTTCGCACATCGCGACGGCATCGCCACGCACGAAGCCACCGACCGAAAGGCGGTAGAGCCGCTTGCCCGCGCTGGTGACCGCCATGCTCTGCGGCGTATGGCCGGCCAGCGCGCCGTAGCTGCGCGTCGCGCGACCCCAGGCGTCGCGCGCGACCGCGACATTCCCGTAGGCGCCGATCTGGACGAAGAAATTGCCCTTGGCGACGGCACGCGGCGCGGGCGCGACGACGGCCTTGGCGACCGTCACGCGGGCGGGGCTGGCTGCGACGCTGGAGACCGGCACCGCCTGCACGACTTCCTTGCGCTCGGCGAAGACGATGCCCGCAAGGCTGGGGCCGACCGGCGACGGATGGGCTTCCGACGCGACCGCCACCGGCGGCGCGGGCGTGTTGCCAGGCATGTAGCTGTCGACCGGCACTTCGGCCTGCGCCAGCGCGCCGGCCCGGGCGGGCGTGTTGAGTGCCAGGGCGACCGGGAGACCGGGATCGACCGACGGCGTCACGCCGAGCAGGGTGGCGACTTGATCGGACGCGGATTTGGGGCGCGAAAAGGTCGACCAGTCGAGGATACGGCGCGGGACATCGGCCGGGGCGACGTCCATCGCCACCACCGTCTGCGCTTCGCGCCAGCGCCCGGCGAGCGCGAGGCTGAGCGCGTAATTCTGGCGCAGCTTGGCATCGACCTCCGGCGAACGCGCCGCCGTGCCGAGCAGGTCGACCGCCGCCGCGGGATCTCCGGCGAGCGCGATAGCAAGGCCGCGGTCGCTGACCGGGATCGTCGCGGCATGCTTGTCGAGCGTCTTGCGCGCGCCCGCCCAGTCGCCGGTGGCGATCTGCGCCAGCGCTAAGTTCAGCGCGGCCTTGCCGTTGCCCGCGTCGAGCGTCAGCACGTCGGCAAAGGCATCGCGTGCCGAGGCGAAACGCCCGGCCTTCAAATAACTCTGGCCCAGGATCATGCGATACGCGGCGGCATCGGGCTGGTCGCCGACCGCGAGCTCCGCATGACGGATCGCTTGTTCGTATCGACCCTTGGCAAGCGCCTGTTGCGCGCTGGCCGCCTCGGTCCGGCCCTGCTTTTCGGCGCGCGACTGCTCGCGCGCCGCGGCGGTCGCGGAGACCGTCACGATTGCGCCGCCGAACAGCAGGATCGACAATCCCGCCGTGAGCGGACCGAAGGTGATAGCGGACCGGGTCTTCATCGTAGCGCCCTCCCCGGGCTCTTAGCGGCTCGCCCGTGCCGGGAGCTGGCGCACCAGATCATCGACTTCGGGCAGGGTTTGCAGGAATTGGTCGAGCGCCTCGGTGACGAGCGCCTGGGCCGAAGCATTGTGCAGCGCGCTGGCGAGCCGGAGCCGGAGATGCCGGTCCTGGTCGAGCCGCAGCGTGAAGGCGGATTTCGGGTGGCTCTTATTGTGCTTCCTGCTGGTTTCGCGGCCGATGCGAGTCGCGGTGGCGACCGATACGGGCTTGAGCACCGGTGGCGCGAGTTGCTCCACGGGTTCGGGCGCCCGAGCGACCGGCTCGGGCACAGGCACGGGCGCAGGCTGCTCGATTTCCTCGCGCAGCACTTCGCGCTGCACCAGCACCGGCGGCACCGATGCGACGGGAACAGGCGCTTCGACCGGCGCGGGCTCTGTGCCCATGTCGTTCCAGCCGAGATCGTCATGCGTACCCGGCATCGAGCCGAATCCGCCGAAACCTTGCGGCCGCATCGCCGGCTTGGCGGTGCCCTTGCGCGCGAGCAGCGTCGAGGAAAGCGACGCGGTCGGCTTCGGATTGCCGAACATGCTCATCTCAGCTCACCACGCGGCGGCCGAAGCCACCCCCGGCAGCCGGACGCGCCGCGTTGAAACCATGCGCCGCGGTCGGCGTGGCGAACACGGTGCGGCGGAAATTCTTCTCGAGCCGGTCGGAGATATAGGTCCACAGATCGCGCACTTCCTGCGCCGAGCGGCTCTTGGCGTCGACTTCCATCACGGTGCGCCCGTCGATCATCGACGCGGCGAAATCGGTGCGGTGGTGGATCGTGATCGGTGCGACCGTGCCGTGCTGCGACAGCGCGACGGCGGCTTCCGAGGTGATCCGCGCCTTGGGCGTGGCGCCGTTGACGACGAACAGCAACGGCTTGCCGGCGCGCTCGCACAGATCGACCGTGGCGCCGACCGCGCGCAGGTCGTGCGGCGAGGGGCGCGTCGGGATGACGATCAGTTCGGCGACCGCTATCACGCTCTGGATCGCCATGGTGATGGCGGGCGGCGTGTCGATCATCGCCAGCTTGAAGCCCTGCTGGCGCAGCACTTCGAGATCGGCGGCGAGCCGCGCGACCGTGGTTTGTGCGAAGGCGGGAAACTCGCTTTGCCGCTCGTTCCACCAATCCGACAGCGAGCCCTGCGGATCGATATCGATCAGCACGACCGGCCCGGCTCCTGCGAGCTGTGCCTGTACCGCCAGATGCCCGGACAAGGTCGTCTTGCCCGAACCGCCTTTTTGAGATGCCATCGCGAGAACGCGCATGAGCCCCTTTCAACCCCTGTAATCGAGAGCCTTGAATGGCATGGCAGGGGTCAAGGAAGGGTTAACGCCGCGGTACGGCATGACCGAGCGACGAAGTGGCTAACGAAATCTTTGCCAAGGCGGCGTTACAGCGCATGATCGAATGGCGAAACGAGACGACGGGATCGAGCCGATGCGCAGGATTGTGATGGCAGCACTAACGGGCGCTTTCTTCGCGCTCGCCCCCGGAATCACGCCGGCGCTCGCCGACGTGCGCGAGGGGGTCGATGCGTGGGGCCGCGGCGAGTATAAGAAGGCGGTCGACCAATGGCGCCCCGCGGCGAACGCGGGCGATGCCGATGCGCAGTTCAACCTCGGCCAGGCCTATACGCTCGGGCGCGGCGTGCCGGTCGATATCGCCGTCGCGGAAGCGTGGTTCCGCAAGGCGGCGCTGCAGAACCATATCGCCGCGCAAGCGAAGCTCGGGCTGGTGCTGTTCGACCAGGGCAAGCGCGGCGACGCTGCGCCATGGCTGGAAAAGGCGGCGCTGCACGGCGAGCCGCGCTCGCAACTGGTCTACGGCACGATGCTGTACAATGGCGACGGCGTCGCCAAGGATTGGCCGCGCGCTTATGCGTTTCTGGTGCGCGCTGCCGCCGCGAACACGCCGCGCGCGTCCGAAGTGCAAGCGCAGATGGATAAGGTCATCCCGGTCGCGCAGCGCCAGCAGGGCCTGCAGCTCGCGCAGCAATACGAGGCGGATGCACAACGCCCGGTGCTACCGCCGGAGATCATCGCCAAGGCCGACGCCGCGACGATCCGGGCGACCGATCTGCCGCCCTCGAGCTATGATCAGGGCGTCGGGGCCAAACCCGAGGTGATCGCGATGCAGCCGCAGCCCCGGTCCAGCCGTACGCACTTGGGCGAGCCCATTCCCGGCCACCCGAACACGTATCGCTCTGCGCCGGGCGCGCAGGTTCCGCGGCCGATCCCGCCAAGCCGACCGGCGGTGGTCGCGTCGGCTGGCGGCTGGCGCGTTCAGCTCGGCGCGTTTGGCGACCCCAACAACGCGCGCAAGCTCTGGGCACAGGTGGGCGGGCGGTTTGCCGGCGCGGAGGTGCGCTACGTAAAGAGCGGCGCGCTGACACGCGTGCTGGTGGGAGGATATCCGACTAAGGGTGCGGCCCTGTCAGCGTGTGGTTCGGTAAAACCCTGCGTGCCGGTAGCGCCCTAAAAATCCTTCTCCCTGTGGGAGAGGGAGATTAGTTCATCACCCATTCCGAGCGCGCAATCCCTTGCGCATAGAGCAACGCGGTCAGATCGCCGTGATCGACTCGCGCCGCTGCCGCCGCCGCGACGATCGGCTTGGCATGATAGGCGACGCCCAGCCCCGCCGCACGCACCATCGCCAGATCGTTGGCGCCATCGCCGACCGCCAGCGTCTGCTCGGGTAGCAAACCAAGTTCGGCCGATGCCGCCAGCAACGTCTGCAGCTTGGTGTCCGACCCGACGATCGGCTTGGTCACCGTGCCGGTCAGCACGCCGTCCCGCAGTTCCAGCCGGTTGGCGATCGCGCGGTGGAAGCCGATCTGCGCCGCCACCTGTTCGGCGAAGCGCGTGAAGCCACCCGAGACGAGGATGGCGGTGGCGCCGCGCGCGCGCATCGTGCGCACCAGTGCCACCGCGCCCGCCATTAGATGCACGCGCTCCGCCAGGCAGCGCTCGATCACGCCTTCGTCCACCCCCGCCAGCAATGCGACGCGCGCGTCGAGCGCCGCCTCGAAATCGAGCTCGCCACGCATCGCGGCTTCGGTGATCGCGGCGATCTGCGGCTTGATCCCGGCATAATCGGCGAGTTCGTCGATGCATTCGACCGTGATCATCGTCGAATCCATGTCGGCGACGAGCAACCTCTTTTCGCGCCCCGCCGCCTGCTGCACGATCACGTCGACGCCCGGGAAAACGCCTTCGAGCGCGGTGCGCGCCGCATCCGACGCCACGCCGAACAGGATGTCGGCCGCCGCGTCCGGCTCGATCCAGGCCGAGGTCGCCGGCGCACAGCCGGCCGCCGCGAGCCGATCGACCGCGGCAGAAAGATCGCCCGCGCTCAGCGTTTCCGATGCTATCAAGGTCGCAATGAACACAGCACATCTCCCGAAGGTCGCGCTCATTGCAGGGCCGACCGCGAGCGGCAAGTCCGCACTCGCGATGCTGGCCGCCGAGCGGCATGGCGGCGTAGTGATCAACGCCGATTCGGCACAAGTCTATCGCGACTTGCGCGTGCTGACCGCGCGCCCGAGCGCGGCGGACGAGGCGCGGGTCCCGCACCGGCTGTTCGGCCATGTCGATGGCGCCGAGCCCTATTCCGCCGCGCGCTGGGCGGCCGAGGCGACGCGCGCGATCGACACCGCGCACGCGGCGGGAACGCTGCCGGTGCTGGTCGGCGGCACCGGCCTGTATCTGCGCACCTTGCTCGACGGCATCGCGCCCGTTCCCGAGATCGACGCCGTGATCCGTGCCGAGGTCCGCGCACTGCCCGTCGCCGCGGCCCATGCCGCCCTGGCGTCGCTCGACCCACCAGCCGCGGCGCGGCTTGCCCCAGCCGACACGACGCGCGTGGCGCGTGCGCTCGAAGTCGTGCGCTCGACCGGCACGCCGCTTGCCGCCTGGCAGGCCGCGCGCAGCGGCGGGATCGGCGCGCGAATCGAGCTCGCGGCGCTGGTCCTCCTGCCCGATCGCGACTGGCTGATGGCCCGGTGCGATGCGCGCGCAGCGGCGATGTTCGACGGCGGCGCACGGGCCGAAGTGACCACCTTGCTCGCGCGCGACGACGTGGCCGCCGAGGCGCCGATTCGCCGCGCGATCGGCGTTGGCGACCTTGCGGCAGCAATCTCCGGCGAAATCACGCAGCAAGACGCGCTAGGCCGCGCCACGCTCGCGACGCGGCAATATGCGAAGCGCCAATATACGTGGTTCCGCAACCAGCCACCGACGTCATGGCGTCGCACCGGCGTGCTGGAAGACGCCGAGCGCATCGCCGCATTGGACATATTGTTGCGCAATTGACCGTTGACACGCACGTTTCGTTTCCCTAGCAGCGCCGTTCCAACGCTGCTAAAGCCGGCCGCGCTGAGGGAGATACGACGTGACCGAGAAGAGCGGAGCAGACATCCTGATCGAGGCGCTGTGCGATCTCGGCGTGGAGGTCATCTTCGGCTATCCCGGCGGTGCCGTCTTGCCGATCTACGACGCGCTGTTCCGCTCGGGGCGGATCAAGCACATCCTGGTGCGCCACGAACAGGCCGCCACGCATGCCGCCGAGGGCTATGCCCGCTCGACCGGCAAGCCCGGCGTGGTGCTCGTCACCTCGGGCCCGGGCGCGACCAATGCCGTCACCGGCATTACCGACGCGCTGATGGACTCGATCCCGATGGTGGTGATCACCGGCCAAGTGCCGACCGCGCTGATCGGCACCGACGCCTTCCAGGAAGCCGACACCGTCGGCATCACGCGCCACTGTTCGAAGCACAATTATCTGGTCAAGGACCCGGCCAGGCTCGGCGACACGATCCACGAGGCGTTCTACATCGCCACCTCGGGCCGCCCGGGCCCGGTGGTGATCGACATCCCGAAGGACGTCCAGGTCGCGACCGCGCGCTATGTGAAGCCCGGCCCGATCCGCCACAAGACCTATCGCCCGCAGGTCAAGGCCGACCAGACCTCGATCGAGCAGGCGATGGACATGCTCGCCGCGGCCGAGCGCCCGATCCTGTATACCGGCGGCGGCATCATCAATGCCGGTCCGGGCGCGAGCCAGTTGCTGCGCGAGTTGGCGCGGATCAGCGGTGCGCCGGTGACCTCGACGCTGATGGGCCTCGGCGCCTATCCCGCGAGCGGCGAACAGTGGCTCGGCATGCTCGGCATGCATGGCACGTACGAAGCCAATCTGGCGATGAACAAGGCCGATCTGATCCTCTGCCTCGGCGCGCGTTTCGACGACCGCGTGACCGGCCGGCTCGACGCGTTCAGCCCGTTCTCGCGGAAAATCCATGTCGATATCGATCGCTCGTCGATCAACAAGAACGTCCGCGTCGATCTCGCGATCGTCGCCGATGTCGGCCATGCGCTCGAGGACATGGTGCGCGTGTACAAGGCGCGGCGCCATCCCAAGCCCGATCTCGCCGAATGGTGGCGGATGATCGCGGGCTGGCGCGCGGTGAAGAGCCTCGATTTCCCCGAGGATACAGGCGCTCAGTCCGATATCATGCCACAGCGCGCGATCCGCGCCTTGTGGGAGGCGACGCACGCGCGGCATCCGATCATCACCACCGAAGTCGGCCAGCACCAGATGTGGGCAGCGCAGCATTTCGGTTTCGAAGGCCCGAACAAATGGCTGACGAGCGGCGGTCTCGGCACGATGGGCTATGGCCTGCCCGCCGCGATCGGCGCGCAGATCGGAAACCCCAAGGCGCTGGTGATCGACATTGCCGGCGAAGCCTCGATCCAGATGAACATCCAGGAGCTGGCGACCGCCGCGCAATACCGGCTGCCGGTCAAGATCTTCATCCTCAACAACGAATATATGGGGATGGTCCGCCAGTGGCAGGAACTGACCTATTCGAGCCGTTATTCCGAGAGTTACAGCGACAGTCTACCGGACTTCGTGAAGTTGGGCGAAGCCTATGGCTGGAAGGGCATCCGCATCGAGGGCCTCGGCCAGCTCGAGGACGGGATCGCGACGATGCTCGACTATGACGGCCCGGTGATCGTCGACTGTCGCGTCGCCAAGCTGGCGAACTGCTTCCCGATGATCCCGTCGGGCGCCGCGCATACCGAGATGCTGCTCCAGGCGAGCGAAGTCTCGGGCGAAATGGACGACGAAGCGAAGGCGCTGGTGTGATGAACCTCCTTCTGCCTCCCCTCCCTGGAAGGGAGGGGATCGAGGGGTGGGTTGGCCCGATAGGAAACGCCACCGCCGCCCCACACCGACTCACCCCCAACCCCTCCCTTCCAGGGAGGGGAGGAAAGTAATCATGCATATCACCAAGGAAGCAGCCCAGCGCCACACGCTGGCGATCATGGTCGACAACGAGCCCGGCATCCTCGCCCGGATCGCCGGCCTGTTCACCGCGCGCGGCTATAATATCGAGAGCCTGACCGTGTCGGACGTCACCGCCGACCATGCCGTCAGCCGCATCACGATCGTCACCAATGCCAGCGAAGCGACGATGGAGCAGATCCTCGCCCAGCTCGACCGGCTGATCCCGGTGCATTCGGTGACCGATCTGACCGCGATCGGCCCGCATGTCGAGCGCGAGCTGGCGTTGGTCAAGGTGCGCGGCACCGGCGATCACCGGATCGAGGCGCTCCGCCTGGCAGACGTCTACCGCGCGCGCGTCGTCGATGCGACCACCACCAGCTTCGTGTTCGAAGTGACCGGCGGGCGCGAGAAGATCGACACCTTCGTCACGCTGATGCGCGAAGTCGGGCTGATCGAAGTCGCCCGCACCGGTATCGTCGCGATCGCGCGGGGGAATGCGGCGGTCTGAATTTTACGCGTCGTCCCGGCGGAGGCCGGGGCCCGTCCCGTTAGAGCGGACAGCGCCAGCAACGAAGCGGCCCCGGCCTCCGCCGGGGCGACGGATTTTTGACAAGGAACTCTACCATGCGCGTTTATTATGATGCCGATGCCGACCTCAACCTGATCACGTCGAAGAAGATCGCGATCGTCGGTTACGGCAGCCAGGGCCACGCCCACGCCCAGAACCTCCGCGAGTCGGGCGTCACCGAAATCGCGATCGCGCTGCGCGAAGGCTCGCCGACCGCGCAGAAGGCCTATGCCGCCGGCTTCAAGGTGATGACCAACAAGGAAGCCGCCGCCTGGGCCGACATCACCATGATCCTCGCCCCCGACGAGCATCAGGCCGCTATCTATGCCGACGATCTCCACGCTAACCTCAAGCAGGGGGCAACGATCGCGTTCGCGCACGGCCTCAACGTGCATTTCGGCCTGATCGAGCCGCGCGCCGATCTCGACGTCATCATGATCGCGCCGAAGGGCCCGGGCCACACCGTGCGCAGCGAATATGTCCGCGGCGGCGGCGTCCCCTGCCTGATCGCGATCCACCAGGACAAGAGCGGCAACGCGCACGACATCGGCCTGGCCTATGCCAGCGGCGTCGGCGGCGGGCGTTCGGGCATCATCGAGACCAACTTCCGCGAGGAATGCGAGACCGATCTGTTCGGCGAGCAGGCCGTGCTCTGCGGCGGCGTGACCCATTTGATCCAGGCCGGGTTCGAAACTTTGGTCGAGGCCGGCTACGCGCCGGAAATGGCCTATTTCGAGTGCCTGCACGAGACCAAGCTGATCGTCGACCTGCTCTATGAGGGCGGCATCGCCAACATGCGCTATTCGATCTCGAACACCGCCGAATATGGCGACATCACCACCGGCCCGCGCATCATCACCGCCGAGACCAAGGCCGAGATGAAGCGCGTCCTCGCCGACATCCAGTCGGGCCGCTTCGTCAAGAACTTCGTGCTCGACAATCGCGCCGGCCAGCCCGAGCTGAAGGCCGCCCGCAAGCAGGCCGAAGCGCATCCGATCGAGAAGGTCGGCGCCGAGCTGCGCGCGATGATGCCGTGGATCGGCGCGAACAAGCTGGTCGACAAGGACAAGAACTGACCTCTCCCACCGTCACCCCGGCCTCGTGCCGGGGGCCATTTGTGTCCGCGACCGACGCTGTTCGGGCGCGGCACGTGGATGCCGGGAAAGGCCCGGCATGACGGTGTCGGCGACCGTGCCACCAGAAACGGTTCGTTGCCGTATCGGGGTTTGACGCTCGCCCCGCCCGACCGCACTTGAGACGCACCAACAGGAGTATCTCATGCGTCTCACCCCCCTCTACGTCGTTACCTTCGCCGCCTTGCTGTTCAACACACCCGTCCTCGCCCAGATGACTCCGCCCGAAATGCTCCACGGCGCCGGCACGCCCGCCGACGTCAAGGCCGGCACTTATAAGGTCGAGCCCAACCACACCCAGGTCACCTTCAGCGTCAGCCACTTCGGCATCTCGCCTTTCGCCGGCACCTTTGCCGACGCATCGGGCACGCTCCAGCTCGATCCGGCCAAGCCCGCCGCGACCAAGCTCGACGTCACGATCCCGATCGCCAGCGTCCAGACCACCGTCCCCAAGCTGACCGAGGAGCTGAAGGCTGCCGACTGGTTCGACGCGGCCAAGTTCCCGATCGCTACCTTCCATTCGACCAAGGTCAGCCCGCTCGGCGCCGACGCCGTTCAGGTCGAGGGCACGCTCTCGCTGCACGGCGTGACCAAGCCCGTCAGCTTCCGCGCGAAACTGTTCGGTGCTACCACCAACCCGATGAACAAAAAGGCCTCGATCGGCTTCCTCGGCCGGATGGTGATCCATCGGTCCGACTTCGGCGTGACCAAGTACGTGCCGGTCGTGTCGGACGAGACCGTGCTCGTCATCAACGCCGCGTTCGAACTGCAATAATGCTTTCCCCGTCCGAGAATATCGAAGGCCGCCCCGGCGTGGGTCGGGTCGAGGCGTTTTCGGACGGGGTGGTCGCGATCATCGTCACGATCATGGTGCTCGAGCTCCATCCGCCGGTGGCAGCTGGGCTCGAGAAACTTTGGGCATTGTGGCCGGTCTTCTTCGCGTATGCGCTGAGCTACATCTACGTCGCCCTATACTGGTCGAACCACCACCGGCTGTTCGGCCATGCGCGGATCGTCACCAACCAGCTCGTCTGGTCTAACATGGCCTTGCTGTTCACGCTGTCGCTGGTGCCGTTCGCCACCGCCTATCTCGGCGAGCATCATTTCAGCCGCGACGCGACGCTCGTCTATCTCGGTGTCCTGCTGCTGCCATGCGTGACCTATGCCTGGCTGCAGCGCGTCGTACGCGCGACCGGTGAGCACAGCGCGCGCGCAGAGGCATATCATGTCGCGACGCTGCGCAAGGGCGTGTTCGCGATCTTTCTCAACGTCATCGGCTTTCCGCTCACCTTCGTCTCGCCCTGGATCGGCATTGCCTGCGCGATGCTGGTCGCGATCTTCTGGTTCCTGCCCAACAGCCCGCTCGATCGCTTCTTCGCCGGCAAGGCTGGACAGACGGCCAGCTGACTTGCTAACGCTGCCCTCGATGACGCAGGCCCTGCTCCTTTCGCTGCTTCGACTTACGCGCCCTTAGGCGCGCATACTGCCGCGCGCCCATCGAGTGCAGCGCGGCCCGCCTAAGGACCCGACCGCCCCAATCGATCCGCGAGCCCTTGCGAGACCCATCATGCTGCGTGACCCTTCGACCAAATACCGCCCCTTCCCGACGATCGACTTGCCCGACCGCCGCTGGCCGTCCCAGACGATCACGACCGCGCCGCGCTGGCTCTCGACCGATCTGCGCGACGGCAACCAGGCGCTGATCGACCCGATGGACGCCGAAAAGAAGACGCGGATGTTCGACCTTATCGTCAAGGTCGGGATCAAGGAGATCGAAGTCGGCTTTCCCGCCGCCGGCGCAACCGAGTTCGATTTCATCTCCGGGCTGGTGCGCGACGGGAAAATCCCCGACGACACGCTGATCCAGGTGCTGACGCAGTCGCGCCGCGACCTGATCGAAACGAGCTTCGCCTCGCTGCGCGGCGCCCCCAAGGCAATCGTCCACCTCTACAATGCCGTCAGCCCGGCGTGGCGCAAGATCGTGTTCGGCATGAGCCGCGCCGAAGTGAAGCAGATCGCGATCGACGGCGCGATGATCCTGCGCGACCAGGCCGCCGCGCAGCCCGACACCGACTGGTTCTTCGAATATTCGCCGGAGACATTCTCGACCGCCGAGCTCGATTTCAGCCTCGAGGTCTGCGAGGCGGTGATGGACGTGCTGCGACCGACCGCCGACCACAAATTGATCCTCAATTTGCCCGCGACGGTCGAGTGCGCGACGCCCAACGTCTATGCCGACCAGATCGAATGGTTCAGCCGCAACATCCGCAACCGCGATACCGTCGCGCTGAGCCTGCACCCGCATAACGACCGCGGCACCGGCGTGGCCGCCGCCGAGCTGGGCCTGATGGCGGGCGCCGACCGTGTCGAGGGCTGCCTGCTCGGCAATGGCGAGCGCACCGGTAATTGCGATTTGGTCACGGTCGCGCTCAACATGTACACGCAAGGGCTTGATCCGAAGCTAAACTTTTCGGACATCGACGCGATCGTCAACACGGTCAATTATTGCACGCAGCTGCCCGTGCACCCGCGCACGCCCTATGCCGGCGAGCTGGTGTTCACCGCGTTCTCGGGCAGCCACCAGGATGCGATCAAGAAGGGCTTCGCCGCGCAGGAAGCGAAGAACGACACTTTGTGGGAAGTCCCCTATCTGCCGATCGATCCGGCCGATCTCGGTCGCAGCTACGAGGCGGTGATCCGCGTCAATTCGCAGTCGGGCAAGGGCGGCGTCGCCTGGGTGATCGAGCAGGACAAGGGGCTCAAATTGCCCAAGCGGCTCCAGGCCGATTTCAGCCGCCACGTCCAGCGCCTCGCCGACGAAACCAGCCGCGAGATGAATGCGGGCGATATCTGGGGATTGTTCGAGTCGACCTATCTGGCGCGGGACGAGGATCGCTTCCGGCTGCTCAACTATAACGAGAGCGGCACCGTCGGCGACCGGCTGTTCGTCGGCCATGTCGCGGTCGATGGCGAGGAGCGTTCGATTTCGGGACGCGGCAACGGGCTTATTTCGGGTGTGATCGCCGCGCTCGGCGAGACGACCGGGCCGCAGCTCGATGTGGTCGATTATAACGAGCATGCCATCGGCCACGGCGCGGACGCGCAGGCGGCGGCCTATGTCGAATGCCGCACCGCCGATGGTCGCACGCTGTTCGGGGTCGGGATCGACGCCGATATCGCGACGGCCTCGGTGCGCGCGGTGCTCAGCGCGGCGAACCGGGCGTAACGTCGCTTGACGACTTCCCCGGCGAAGGCCGGGGCCCAGGCGTAGAACGCTCGTCGGCGCGGACAGCCCTTGCTACAGCGACCTTTTCTACTGGGCCCCGGCCTTCGCCGGTGAAGCGCTCGAAGATCGCTGCTCAGCGCCCCCGCACGATCTCGCACCCCACCGCCGCATCGGGATACACATCCGGCTTCGACGTCCGCACCGTCACCCGCTCCACCCGCGCGTCGCTCAGGCACAGCGCGGCGATCGCCTCGCACAACGTTTCCTGCAAATGGAAATGCCGCTCGGCGACCAGCGCCTGCACGCCGGCGCGCACGAAATCGTAATCAAGCACGGCGTCGATCCGGTCCTCGGCCGGCGGCGCGGGATAGACCACCTCCAGCCGCACAGAGACGATCACGCGCTGCGGCGCCGCCAGTTCCTGCGGGTGGATGCCCAGCCCCATCACGACTTCGAGCCCATCGAGGAGTGTGGTGAACGCGGCGCTCATACCCGCCCCTCGAACATCACGTCGCGCGCGCTCGGCAGGAGATGCTGGCCGCAATCGACGAAGATATTCTGGCCTTCCACGCCCCGCGCGCCGAGCAGGAACGCCACGGCGTGTGCGATGTCCGTCGGATCTACCGGCCGTTGCAGCAGGTTCTTCGATGCCGCCGCGACGAACTCGGCGTCGCTCTGGTCCGCGCTCGGCAGCGACAGCCCCGGCGACACCGCATTGACGCGGATCCGCGGTCCCAGCGCCTGCGCCAGCATCGTGGTCGCTCCGGCCAGTGCGATCTTCCCGCAACTGTACGAAAAGAAATCCGGATTGAGATTGGCGATCTTCTGGTCGAGAATGTGGACCACCGCCCCCTCCGCCAGATCGTCCTGCGTCGCCAGCGCATTGCCGAGCAACACCGGCGCCTGGAGATTGACCGCGGAATGATCGCGCAGGCATTGCGCCGCGATCCGCGGCGGCGTGTCATAGTCGAACAAGGACGCATTGTTGACCACCGCCACCAGCGGCGCACCGAACGCCGCGCGCGCCGCAGCGACCAGGTCGCCCGGAATCGCGGGATCGGCGAGATCGCCCGACACCACCGTCGCGCCGGGCAGATCGGCCGCGAGCGAATCCGCATCTTCGGCCGAATGATGGTGATGGATCGCCACGCGCCAGCCCTGCCCGGCCAGTTCGCGCGCGATCGTCGCGCCGATCCGCCGCGCGGCGCCCGTCACCAATACGGTACGCGGCGCGGTCATCCGCGCCCGATCAGCGCAAGCACTTCCTTGCGGCTGCGCTCGTCGTCGCGGAACACGCCCATCATCCGGCTGGTCACCATCGTCACGCCGGGGGTGCGCACGCCGCGCGCGGTCATGCAGGCATGGCTCGCCTCGATCACGACGGCGACGCCGACCGGCTTGAGATTTTCCCAGATGCAGTCGGCCACTTCGGCGGTCAGCCGTTCCTGCACTTGCAGGCGCCGCGCGAAGGCGTGCAGCACGCGCGCCAGCTTGGAGATGCCGACGACGTAATTGCCCGGCAGATAGGCGATGTGCGCCTTGCCGATGATCGGCGCCATGTGATGCTCGCAATGCGACTGGAACGGAATATCCTTGAGCAGCACGATCTCGTCATAGCCGCCGACTTCCTCGAACACGCGCGACAGATGCACGGCCGGATCGTCGGCATAGCCCGCGCAATATTCCTTCCACGCCCGTGCGACTCGCGCCGGCGTATCGAGCAATCCTTCGCGCGCAGGATCGTCCCCCGCCCAGCGGATCAAGGTCCGCACCGCATCCGCAACCTCTGCGGGCACAGGAATCTTGTTCGATCCATCGACCGGAACGCCGCGCTTCGCCTCGTCTGTACTGTCGTCCACAGTCATTCCTTCATAGCTGGACCAAGATGCGACGTTACGGCAAGCAGCTTTCGCCGTACTGCAACATGGAACCGGTCCTCAATTGCAACTGTTTCAGTCCGGCATCGGCGGCGCAACTCTGCCGATGCCGCACGATTAGACCATTGACTAAGGCTCGCTATTTAACGAACCTGATCTTCGAAAACCGTGATCCGGCATAGACTGGAGGCGGGGGAGCCAGGGGATGTCATCATGAAGAAGTTCGAACTGCTCGCTGCGTCGGCGTTGGTCTCGCTCTACGCTGTGCCCGCCGTGGCGCAAGATGCAAACACCGCCGCGCAGACGCCAACCGTCGCGCGCCCCGCGCAACAGCTCGATCGCACCAGCCAGGCCGATGGCGACGACATCATCGTCACCGCGACCAAGCGCGAGCAATCGCTGCAGGACGTGCCGATCTCGGTCTCGGTTACCAGCCAAGCGACGATCGAACGCGCGCAGATCAAGGATCTGATCGACCTGCAATCGGTCGTGCCGTCGCTCAAGGTCCCGCAGCTCAATGCGACCGGCCAGACCAACTTCATCATCCGCGGCTTCGGCAATGGCAATGGCAATGACGGGATCGAGAGTTCGGTCGGCGTGTTCATCGACGGCGTCTACCGCTCGCGCACATCGTCGGCGCTCGACGACCTGCCCGAGATCGAGCGCGTCGAAGTGCTGCGCGGGCCGCAATCGACGCTGTTCGGCAAGAACGTGTCGGCCGGCGCGATCAGCATCACCACCAAGCGCCCCTCGTTCGATTGGGGCGGCAAGGCCGAGGTCAGCATTGGCAATTACGGGCTGATCAACCCCAAGGCGACGATCACCGGCCCGCTCACCGACACGATCGCCTTCAGGCTGTCGGGCAACGTCAATCAGCGCGACGGCTATTTCAACAACGTCACCACCGGCGCCGACATCAATAATCGCGACCGCGTTTCGGTTCGTGCCGACTTGCTGTTCGAGCCCTCGTCCGATTTCTCGATCCGCGTCATCGGCGACTATAACCTCATCAAGGAGGTGTGCTGCGGCGTAACCTCGATCTTCAACGGACCACGCACGCTTGCGATCGGCGCGGCCGGCTTCGCGATCGCCAATACGAGCCAGATCTTCAGCCGCAACCTGATCTTCAACACCGATCCACAAAATCGCCTTCTCGGCAAGGGAGTGTCGGGCGAAGTCGACTGGAATGTCGGTTTCGCCAAGCTCACCTCGATCACCGCCTATCGCGAGCAAGTCAATCAGTCCAACCAGGACATCGATTTCACCGGCGCCGACATCTCCAACAATATCACCGCCAACAATATCAAGACCTTCACCCAGGAGGTACGGCTGGCCTCGAACGGCGACGGGCCGTTCAGCTGGCTGATCGGCGGTTTCTACCAGAACGAAAAGGTCGATACCGGTCGCGACATCCGCTTCGGCAAGGATATCCGCACCTTCGTCAACGGGTTGACCGGTGGCCCCAATGGCCTGATCTTCGCGCTGGAATCGCTTCAGGCAGCGACCAATCCGTCGATCACCCCGGGCAATTATTATTTCACGCCGGGCCAGGGCATCTCCGACCGCTATTCGCTGAAGCAGGATTCCTACTCGATCTTCGGGCAGGCCGATTATAAAATCACCGACCGGCTGACGATCACCGGCGGCCTGTCCTATCTCAACGACCGCAAGGCGGCGGCGTCCAACGTCGTGCTCAACGACCGCTTCTCGCTGGTCAACCTCGAGAACGTCGCTGGGCTGGGTTTCATTCCGTTTGCCGCGCTGCCCACCTCGATTTCGGGCTGCTTGCTGCAAAAGGGCTACAACCCCGCGACCAATGGCGGTCGCGTGCCGGTCAATCTGTTCGGTGCGTCGCTTGGCGCCTCGCTGCCGGGGCCGGGCGGCGCGCCCTGTCCGGCGTCGCCCGCCGGGGTCAACCCCTTCGGCCTCAATGCGCTGCAATTCTTCTACGGTAACACCGCCAATCACGCGCCGGTCAATTTCCCCAATGCCAGTGAATCGGGGATCTTGAACGGCGACAAGGTAACCTATGCCGCGCGCGCCGCCTATAATTTCGGCTTCCTCAACGCCTATGTCAGCTATTCGACCGGCTGGAAGGCCGGCGCCTTCAACCTGTCCTCGGACAGCCGCCCACCGCTCAACGGCGTCGGCCGCACCGCCGCACCGGAGAACGTCACGGTCTACGAAGCCGGACTGAAGGCCAAGTTCAAAGGCGGCTATTTCAACCTCGCGGTGTTCAAGCAGACGATCAAGGGCTTCCAGTCGAACGCCTTCACGGGCCTCGGCTACAGCCTGGTCAATGCCGGGCAGCAATCGGTGAAGGGTTTCGAGATCGACGCCGCCTACCGGCCGATCCCGTGGCTTTCGCTCAACGGGGCCGTCACGTATCTCGACCCGAAATACGATTCGTTCACCGGCGCGCCCTGCGTTTCGTACGATACGGTGCGCTGCCCAATCAATCCGCTGACCGGCCTGATCCCCAATTTCCGCGATCTCACCGGCACGAAGCCGGCCGGTATTCCCGAATGGAGCTCGTCGGTCTCCGCTGTGGTGTCGCATAACTTCGGCGCGGGCATCGGCGCCTATCTGCGTGGCGAATATGACTATACCAGCAAGGTCCAGCTCACCGACGTCGTGCCGCCGGCGCTTAACACCTATGGCCAGAAGAACGTCAATGCGAGCCTCGGCTTCACCTTCGATCGCTCCAAGCTCGAAGTGATGGCATGGGTCCGCAATCTGACGCAGGACAATGAGCTGATCGCCGCCTTCCCAACGGTGGCGCAAGATGGCAGCTACAGCGGCTATCCCAATCAGCCGCGGACCTATGGCCTGACGCTGCGCAAATCGTTTTGAGGGGCGCTCTGAGCGAGGCGATCGACGACCGGCCGGTTAAGGCGGCTTGCCTCGATGACGACTCGACGGGACCGAACGTTCCAAGACGGTCATCTGCATAAGATCGCCGCATGGAACGAAAATCCCCCCGTCATTGTTAGGAGTGACAACGGCACAAAGGCAGCGCACAAGAGCGCAGCGCTAACGAAGGCGTGAGACCGATGTCGGTTTTAACGGCACATCAGGAAGGAATACACATGGCCAAGACCCCTACCGAGAAGACTGCCACCGCCAAGAAGGCGCCTGCCGCAAAGAGCGACGCCCCCAAGACCGGCGGCATCTTCGCGCCGATCACCCCTTCGCCGGAACTCGGCGAGATCGTCGGCACCGACAAGCTGCCGCGCAGCGAAGTGATCAGCAAGGTGTGGGCGTACATCAAGAAGCATGATCTCCAGAATCCGGAGAACAAGCGCGAGATCGTCGCCGACGAGAAGCTGAAGAAGATTTTCGGCAAGGACAAGGTCACGATGTTCGAGATGAACAAGCACCTTGCCGGCCACATGAAGGCCTGATCCGCTTCGGACAGACCTGCCCTATCGCGCCGACACCCCCTGGGGTGTCGGCGTTTTAGTGTCGGGCATGAGCGAACGCCGCGAGCGACCAGCGCGATGCGGCCAAATCGATCGCGGCGACGGCGCAGCCGCGCGTTCGCGACGCTCAGCCCGCGAGCTTGGCGGCTGCATTGACGACGGCGCGCGCCGCGGTCGCTTCATTGGCTTCGGCCATCGCTTCCCAGGCATAAGCCGACCGCTCGTGCATTTCGCGACGGTTGGCCAGCGTGGTCTTTTCCGCGGCTTCGCGTTGGGCGGCGGCGTTGGCGCGGTAGGTCTCGCTCGGTGTCATAGCATTTCACGTATTTCTACGGGCGGCGATCCGCCCGTTTGAAGGGTTGGAGTGGAAGGTGGTGCGCAAGCAGGCAATCGGCAATGGGTCCGTTTCACAACACCCGTCGGGATGACATTGGTGCCCCCGAGTGGATTCGAACCACCGGCCTGCGGTTTAGGAAACCGTCGCTCTATCCACCTGAGCTACGGGGGCTCCGCGCGCGTGGTAGTGCGCGGGTCGCGATCGGTCAATCACGGGCAATGTCGGGCAGCGCGCGGTCGCGCTCAATTCACCGCATCGGGCGGCACGATCGGCAGCGGCAGCGCGGCGACCGAAATGCCCTCTTCGGCCAGCGCCTTGGCTTCGGCCAGCGTGGCTTCGCCATGAATCGGTGTCGCCGCGGTTTCCCCCACATGCATCGCGCGCGCTTGGTCGGCAAAGGCGCGTCCGACCCATTGCGACTTTTCCAGCGCCGCTGCCTGCGCCTTGGCGAGCGCATGGAGCGCAGCCTTCATCGCACGCGGGCTCGGCGGTGCCTCTGCGGAAGGCGTTGCGACCACATCGCGGCGCGTATTGCCCTTGCTGCCGACATTGGGCGCCATCACCGCCTTGACGATCGCGCCATCGCCGCAAAGCGGACACGCGAGCAAGCCGCGCACACGCTGATCCTCGAACGCCGCGCTCGAGCCGAACCACGCTTCGAACACATGCGCGTGCGAACAGCGCAGATCGAACACGATCACGCCGCGCCCACCTCCGGGATCGGACGGCGGTGGGCAAGTACCGGAATCCGGGCGCGGACGTCGGCGACGCGCGCCGGGTCGATCTCGGCATAGCCGATGCCGGTCGCCTCGCCCATGTCGAGCACGATATCGCCCCACGGATCGACCACCAGCGAATGGCCATAGGTGGCGCGGCCGTCCTCATGCGTGCCGGTCTGCGCGGCGGCGACGACATAGGCGCCCGCTTCGATCGCGCGCGCACGCAGCAGCACGTGCCAGTGCGCCGCGCCGGTCGGCTGCGTGAAGGCGGCCGGGATCGCGAGCACGGTCGCGCCGGCATTGCTCAGCGCGCGATACAGATCGGCGAAGCGCAGATCGTAGCAGATCGACAATCCGACCGCGCCCGCCGGCGTCTGCACCACGACCGCACCCTCGCCCGGCGCATAGGTCGCCGATTCGCGCCAGCTTTCGCCGGTCGGCAAATCGACGTCGAACAGATGCAATTTGTCGTAACGTGCGCGGATCGCGCCGGTATCGTCGATCACGAACGCACGATTGGCCAGCCGCCCGTCGCCGCCGAGCACCGCAAGCGAGCCGAGATGCACCCAGATGCGATGCGCGGCCGCCGCAGCCCGCGCTTCGGCAAGCACGCCGTCCGCATCCTCCGCGCGCAGCACCTTGGCCGCGCGTGTGCGGTCGCGATCGATCAGCCCCGACATTTCGGGGGTGAACAGCATCTTCGCGCCACTCGCCGACGCCTCGGCGATGCAATCGACGATCACCCGGGCGTTCTCGGCCGGGTCGATTCCGCTCGTCAGCTGCGCGAGCGCGATTTTCATGCGGCCAGTAACGCGTCCAGCTTGCCGGCGCGCTCCAACGCGGCGAGATCGTCCGATCCGCCGACATGCTGGCCGCCGATGAAGATCTGCGGGACGGTGGTGCCGCCGCTCGCACGCTCGATCATCTCGGCGCGCTTCGGGCCGCCCATCGTGATGTCGAATTCTTCGGGGGTCGTGCCCTTGGACGCGAGCAGCTTCATGGCGCGCGCGCAATAGGGGCAAAAGGCTTTGGTGTAGATTTCGATCTTTGGCATGGTCGAGAGATGTGGTCGCCAACCGCGCTTGTCAATCATCGCGCGTCGGCCAGATCGTCGAGCACGCGCGCCCAGCACAGGATCGTGACCTTCGCCGCGCCCGCTCGCAACAGCGCGCGCGTGCAGCCATCAGTCGTCGCACCGCTGGTATGGATGTCGTCGATCAGCACCACCTTCTTGCCCTTCACGCGCGCTGCGGGATCGGCCACGCGAAACACGCCGGCGACGGCACGCGCCCGCGCCCGCGCGCCCATCGCGCGCAACGGCGGCGTCGCCCGCGTCCGGCGCAGCAGCAGCGGATCGTTCGGCACCCCCGTCGCACGCGTCAAAGCCGCCGCGATCAGCGCGGCCTGGTTGAAGCCGCGCGACCAAAGGCGCCAGCGATGCAGCGGCACCGCCACCAGCAATTCCGCATCGCTCGGCAACAGGCGGACCATCTGCCGCCCGACCGTCTCGGCCAAGGCGGTACGCCGACCATATTTGAGGCGCAGCGCGACGGTCCGCGCGACGTCGCCATAGGCCACCGCGGCACGAACCCCCGCATGGCGCGGCGGATTGGCCACGCAACTGGCGCAGCGCGCATCCTCGCCGCGATCATAAGCGAAGGGACTGTTGCACGCCGCGCACCACGGCGGACCGAGAAAGCGCAACGATCCCCAGCAGGACGCGCAGAAGCGGTGGTCCGCGCCCGTGACGGCGCCGCAGCCCGGGCACCGCGGCGGAAGCGCGAAATCGGCGAGGAAGCGCACCGGGAGGCGCAGCGAGGCGAGCCAAAGCGACACGCCGGCCCTTGTCGCCCGGCTCCGGCGGCGGCACAAGCGCTGCGATGAGCGTCCCCGACATCTTCGACCGCGACGCACGCCGGCTTCGCCGCGACCGCGCCGCTGCGACTTTCCACGATTTCGATTTCCTCCGCGCCGCGATGCTCGACGGCATTGCCGAGCGGCTGGCGAGCGTGACGCACCGCTTCACCGACATGCTCGATCTCGGCTGCTTCGACGGCGCCCTGCCCGCGCCCGACGGCACGCGCGTGACGCGCTGCGATTCGGGCGCGCTGTTCGCCCGCGCTGCGCAGGGCGTGCAGGCCGACGAGGATCGGCTGCCCTTCGCCGCCGATTCGTTCGATCTGGTAATTTCGGCGGGCGTGCTCGACGGCGTCAACGATCTGCCGGGTGCGCTGACGCTGGCGCGCCGCGCGATGCGCCCCGACGGCCTGTTTCTCGCCGCGTTCTGCGGGATGGGCACGCTGTCCACCTTACGGTCGGTGTTGCGCGAGGCCGAAGGCGACAGGCCGGCGGCGCGGATCCACCCGCAAGTCGACGTGCGCTCCGCCGGGGATCTGCTTATGCGCGCCGGCTTTGCCCTGCCCGTGGCGGATATCGAGCCGCTGACAGTGCGCTATAGCGGGATCGGCGGGCTCCTGCGCGATCTGCGCGGCATGGGCGCGACCAACATCCTGCGCAATCGCACACCCTTGCGGCGCGACACGCTCGCGCGTGCCGCCGACCTGTTCGCCGCCCGCGCCGACCCCGACGGCAAGACGGCCGAGCGATTCGACATCGTCTATCTGACAGGCTGGTCGCCCGCCCCGACCCAACCGAAGCCAGCACGGCGCGGCAGCGCGACGACATCGCTGGAAGGTGCGCTTGCGCGGCGGGAAAGCTAGCCGATCATCCCGTCGCCGGCGCCCTTGGCGAGCATCCGCCCGATCGCGTCGAACAGCGAGTCCATCGCGACCGGCTTGAACAGCACTTCGTCCGCGCCTTCGGCCAGGCAGCGTTCGCGCAAATCGATCGCGGTGTCGGCCGTCAGCACGATGACCGGGATGTGCGCCTTGGCATCGCCGCGTGCGCGAATGCGCCGCAGCGTTTCGAACCCATCCATCCCGGGCATGCGCAAATCGAGCAGAACGATCACGAAATCATCCGACTCGATCAAGGCCAATCCCGCCTCGCCACTTTCCGCGCCGGTCATCGTCGCACCGGCCACGTCGAGCATGTCCTTGACCACCCGCCGGTTCATCGGGTCGTCCTCGATAAACAGAATGTTCATCGCGGCGTCGCGAACGGGAAGCACATAAAGGACACATGCGGCATAGCGAGCATTTCTAGATCATGCCGCTTGTGAGACATGTTGGGAAGCGTTGTCGTGATCATCGCCGCGCCTGTCGAACAACAAGGCGGCGAGCGCAACACCTGCGATCGGCTTTGCGATGAGTTGGTCGATTCCCGCCGCCGTGAAATGCGCCCGGTCGGCAGCATCGGGCGCCGGCCAGAGCAAGGCCGACGCTACGCCGGTCGCGCCAAGCGCGGCGAGCGCCGCATCCACATCGTCGGCCGCCTTCAACGTGCCATCGTCGATCAGCAGGCGCGCAATTCCGCCCTCGGCGATTCGTGCGACCGCCTCAGCCACCGACGACGCGAACACGACGCTTCCGGCGCGCGCCTCCAGCACCGCGCGCAACATGCTCCGCGAGATCGGGTTGCGATCGAGGATCAGCAGCGCGTCCGGCGCGCCCGGCGTACCGGCCACGGCTTGCGGCGCGACGGCGAGCCGCAGCGGCAGTTCGAGCGTGAAGGTCGAGCCGAGATTCGGCGAGCTGGTGACCGCCACGTCACCTTCCATCGCCTGCGCAAGGTTGCGGCAGATCGCCAGGCCGAGCCCGGTCCCGCCGAACTGGCGCGTCGTGCCGGCGTCGCCCTGGCGGAACGATTCGAAGATGATGCCGAGCTTGTCGGCGGGGATGCCGATGCCGCTGTCGCTGACCGCGACCGAAAGCATCGTATCGGTTGCCGAGGCATGGACGGTGACCGTGCCGTGCGCGGTGAATTTCAGCGCGTTGGACAAAAGGTTGAAGATGATCTGGCGCAGGCGCGCCGCGTCGCCCGTGACCCAATCGGGGCAACCGTCGAGATCGAGGACGAAGGCGAGTCCCTTCGCGCGCGCCTGCTCCTCCCACAGGCGCGACACGTCGCGCAGAGTCGCCTTGAGATCGAACGCCACCGCCTCCAGCGTGAGATTGCCCGTCTCCATCTTGGCGACGTCGAGAATATCGTCGACCAGGGCACACATCGTCACGCCGGCACTGTGCACCACACCGATCCGGTCGCGCAGCGTTTCGCTCAACGTACCATCGGCGAGCATCACTTGCGTCATGCCGAGAATGCCGTTGAGCGGGGTGCGGATTTCGTGGCTGGTGGTCGCCAGGAATTCGGTCTTGGCGGCGAGCGCCTTGGCGAGCGCGGCGTTGGTGCTGGCCAGATCGACGTTGGCGGCGCGCACCTCGTTGCGACTGCGGCGGATCGTGACCAGGCCGAACGCGAGCAAAGCGACGATGATGACCGTCGCGATCGCCACGCCGGCGAAGATCGTCTGCTGGTTATGTGCGCGCAATTTGGCATCGGCGATGTTGCGCTGCAATTGCATGCGCTTGAGCTTTTCGATGTTGAGCTCTTGATTCGCGAAATCGAATCGCGCCGCGGCGAGCGACGTGTTGGCGGACGCGGCGAGCTTGGACGTCTTGTCGTCGAGCCCCTTCAGCGCCTCGAGATGAACCAATGCGTCCGCATCGTTCCCGCTTTGCTTGAAGATGTCATAGGCGATCTGGTGCCCTTCGCGCAGGTCGAGCGTGGGCGTGTCGGTGTTCACGTTGACGAATGCGCGCCTGATCAGACGTTCCGCGTCCGGCAAATGTCCGTGGAGGCGCGCGGACCATGCGGCCAATACCAGGAAATGATCGTGCGACGATGCCGCGGCACCGCCTTGCGACGCGGCAAGTCCCGACGCGATCGTGCGATCGGCTTCGGCGACTTGCCCGGCGGCCAGCTGCCCGCGCGCCATGTTGCGCAAGGTCTGCGCTGTGAGTTGAGGGCTGCGGAGCGCGCGCGCGATTTCCAGCGTCTTGCGAAATTCGTTTTGCGCCTGGGTGGAGCGCCCCAATTCCTTCAGAGCATTCGCGCGATTGTTGTGGATGACGTAAAGAAGCTGAGAGTCGCCCCCGACGATTTCGAGCGCCTGACCATAATATTTCAGAGCATTCTCATAATCTTCGGCTTCCTGATACAGCAACCCGATGCTGATCAGGGCGATCGACCGGCTGCGCGTGTCGCCGATTTGCTGATAGATCTTGTGCGCTTGCTGATAGGATGACAACGCCCCCGCGACGTCCGCAGTCGATGTCTGCACGCCCCCCTTGGACAGCAACAGATCGCCATTCAACTTGGTGGTCGGAACGACGCCCGAGATCAATGCGAGCGCCCGGTTGATCAAGGGCGCCGCATGCGCGCTATCGTTCAATCGCACATAGGCTTCGCCCTGGAGCCACATCGCGGTCGCGAGCGAGATCGTCCGGCGCTGTCCGGTCAGGTGACGTGCAGCGACTTCAGCCGCTTTCGCGCTTTCCAGCGTCTGCGCGGGATCGATCAGCATTTTCGCTTTGGCACGCGCCACCGCCGCATCGAATGCGGAGCCGCTCTGTACCGCCTGTACGGCGCCATTTGCCTGCGCGGCGGGCGCCAGGCCGCTCACGCCGGCCAAAGCCAACGACAGAATCGCAAACGCGCGGAGAAGGACGGCCCACATCACGAACTCCATGCGGCCCGATACGTTAAGGTGGCGCTAAATGCCGCCCGACGTCGGGTTAAGCGCTTTTCCAAAACGTAGATGGTCGCTTGAACATCGACTGCTGCGGATCCTCGGCGGGCCGCTCCTGATAGTCCTGCAGGAAACGACGAAAGGCATCGATCGAGACCGGGCGGCTGATGAGGTAGCCCTGGATCATGTCGCAGCCCATCACCGACAACAGCGCCATCGCCGCTTGCGTCTCGACGCCCTCGGCGGTCACCTCCATGTCGAGCGCATGCGCGAGGTCGATCGTGGACCGCACGATCAACGGGTCGCGATTGCTGCTGGTCAACTGCAGCACGAACATCTTGTCGATCTTGAGTTCGCGCGCCGGCAATTGCTTGAGATAGGCAAGCGACGACAGCCCTGCCCCGTAATCGTCGATCGCGATGATGATTCCCTGGTCGGCGAACACCTGCAAATTGGCGATCGCGCTTGCCGGATCCCGAATGACCGCGGTCTCGGTTATTTCGAAACCGATCTTGACCCCGCCATCATGCACCTTGGCGCAGGCGGCTTCGACGAACGCCGCATCGCCCAGCAACTGGCCGGAAATGTTGATGAAGATCGTGAGGTCGTGTCCATCCAGCGCAAGCGTCTTCTGATCGCGGATCACTTCGTCGATCGTCCACAGGGTCAGCGCGCAAATCTGCCGCGCTTCCTCGGCGACGGTGATGAAATCGCCCGGCAGGATCAGTCCGCGCGTCGGATGCTGCCAGCGCACCAACGCCTCGGCGCTGGCGATGCACTGCTTGCGGACGTGGACCTTGGGCTGATATTGCAGGAACATCTGGCCGCTGGCGATGGCGAGCGGCAGTTCCCGCGTCAGCGTCAGCCGATCGAACGCCGCGGTCCCGGCCGAGAGATCGCGCAAGACGCTGTGATGCTCGGCATGAGCATCTTCCAATGCGCCTTCCGCCTCTTCGACCAGCCGCACGTCTTCGGTCGTGTCGAGCGGCGCAGCCGCCGCGCCGACGAGTATCTCGAAGCCGTACGCTTCGCCATCGATCTCGAACGGCTGATTGGTCTTCTCGTGCAGCAGCGCGATCGCCGTTTCCAGATCTGCAAAGCTTTCGCCGCCGAGCGACACTTCGATCGTGGCGCGGCCGACCGGCACGCACATCGCTGCCGGAAGAATTGCGTGCACCCGTCGTATCAGGTCGCGCGTCAGACCGTCGGCGCGCGCGCGGCCCAGGAGCCGCCGCAGTGCCGCAAAGTTGGTGATCTGGACCAGGCTGACCAGCTGCCAATTGTCGGATCGATCCAAGTCGCCGTCGATATCGATCGACGCCGATGCGGTCTTGCCGGGCCGGCGCGGGATCACCTTGGCGAACGGAATGCCAAAGTCGGCCACCGGCGCCAAAGTCGTCGCTCGTGCCGGGCGACGAAGCGGTATCTGAGGTTGCGAAGCACACGCCATAGTGTCTGCGCTACGCGCCAGCATTGAATGAACCGTTAAGGGACAGATTCAAGCGCCAGCGCGGAAGGATTTCTAGGTTGCCATATCCTTAAGTTTTCATTAACTATTCCTTGCATCCGACTGGATGCAATGAGGGAGAAAAGTAATGCTGCGTTTTATCCTGGCATTGGTTTACGGCGAGAACAGTCGCCCCTGGTAACCGATACCGTCGACCCGGTGCGACCGGTATTCGGTCCATTTTCGAGTGAGTTACCGCCACATCGGGTCGATATTTCGCGCAGTCGGCTGATCTTTAGGGGACGGCCGAAGACGAAGCGGTGAAGCATCTTTGGCGCACCGGCACCCGTCGCCACGACGCTCTCGAAGCGACGCAGGCGGGTCTGCAGCGTCGATTAAATAATTTTATTACAAACTACGTTTTTCTTCAGCACATCGCCTGAAACAGCCGCATCATGAAGCCGGCACCGCGTTCGAACTGCGTAATCTGCAGGTATTCGTCTGCCTGGTGCGCCTGCTCGATCGAGCCGGGCCCGCAAATGATCGTCGAGAAACCCGCCCCCTGAAACTGGCCAGCCTCGGCGGCATACGGGACGACACGCGCCGGGCCGTTATCGCCGGTCAGTCGTCGCGCCAGCATTTCAGCCGCGCCGTCCGCTTCGGGCGCGAAAGACGGCGTCGCCGAGCGGCGTGCGACGCTGACCCCGGCATCGGCAAAGCGCAGCTTGAGCGCGCGATCTTCCACCGCGCAGGCGGCGAGGAACGGCGCCATGATCGTTTCGGGGTTTTGCCCCGGCGGCGTCCGCAGATCGAAGGTGAAGCCGCATTCGCGCGCCAGGATGTTCACCGCGGTCCCGCCCTGCATCAGTCCGATCGTCAAGGTCGCGTGCGGCGGATGATAGAGCGACGCCGGATCGGGATGCCGCTCGAAGCGTTCGGCCAGATCGCGCAGATGCGCCATCAGCCCCACGGCCACCATGTTGGCCGACACGCCGAGATGCGTCAGGCTCGAATGCGCCTCATGCCCGCGCACGGTGACTCGCCAGGTCGAGATGCCCTTGTGACCGCTCACCACCTCCATGTCGCTCGGCTCCCCGACGATCACTGCGATCGGGGTCGGAAGCTCCGCGACGAGTTCGCGGATCATCGACGGCGCGCCGAGACAGCCGACCTCTTCGTCATAGGAGAAAGCGAGGTGCAACGGGCGTGCGGTCTTGCCCTGCGCGAAGGCGGGCACGGTCGCCAGCGCGAGCGCGAGAAAGCCCTTCATGTCGCACGTCCCGCGCCCGTACAGCCGGTCGCCGCGCCGCGTCAGCACGAATGGATCGCTGCTCCACGCCTGGCCATCGACCGGCACGACGTCGGTGTGGCCCGACAGCACCACGCCGCCGGGCACCGACGGGCCGGCCGAGGCGTACAGATTGGCCTTCGAGCCGTCGGCGTTCGCGACGCGCCGGCTGGGCACGTCATGGGTTTGCAGGAACGACTCGACATAGCCGATCAGCGCGAGGTTGGAATCGCGCGACGTGGTGTCGAAGCCGATCAGCGCTTCGAGATGCGTCAGCGCGGCACTTTGCAGGTCGTAAGAAAGATCCATGCCGCCGACCCTAGGCGCGGAGCACCGCGCTTGCCAATCACCGTGCTTTAGACTCCTCCCACCCGCCGCCGATCGCCTTGAACAAAGCGGCGGTATCCTGCCGCAACTGCGCATCGCTCGCGACAAGTTGCTCGCGCGCACTCAGTACGGTGACTTGCGCGTCGATCAGCGAATTCTGTGCGATGAAGCCCGTACGATATTGCGCATCGACCGCATGTGCGGTGGCCTCGGCATCGACGACCGCGCGGTGCAGCGCGGCGTTGCGGCGCTGCTCGGCAGCGATTCGCGCGAGCGGATCCTCGACGTCGCGCAACGCGCCGAGCACGGTGGACTTATATTGCTGATAGGCTTGCTCGCGATCTTCCTTGCGCAAGCCGACGGTCGCGCGCCGCTTGCCCCAGTCGAGCAGCGGGAAAGTGACTCCCGCCACCCCAGTCGCCTGGATGCTGTCGCGCGAGATGAGCGACGCGAGCGACGTCGACAGGAATTCGGCCATGCCGGTCAGCTGGAACTTTGGATAGAGATCGGCGACCGCGACCCCGATATCGGCGGTCGATGCCGCCAGATTGCGCTCGGCCATGCGGATGTCGGGGCGGCGGCGCAGCAGATCCGACGGTAGTCCGGCCGGCACCACAGGCACCGCCTGCAACGCCGGCAGCGGCGCGGTCAGTTCGGCGACAAGGTTCTCCGGCGGCGTGCCGAGCAGGATGCCGATCGCGTGGATCCGCACCCGCACATCGGCGCGGAGCGGCTCGAGCCGGGCTTCCAGGCTGGTGATCTGCTGCTGCTGGCGCGTCACGTCGATCTGCGGCGAAAGCCCGACCCGGGCGACGTTGCCGGCGATCTGCAGCGAGCGGCGCTGATGGCCGAGTTCGTCTTCGACCACCGCGATCTGCGCCTGGTCGAGCCGCAGCGCGAAATAAGCCTGCGCGACCTCGGCGCCGAGCGTCACCGCGGCATCGCGCTGCGACCAGATCGCCGCGTCGGTCCGGGCAAGCGCACCCTCGACGCTGCGCCGGCCGCCGCCGAACAGGTCGATCTCCCAGCTTGCGTCAAAGCCGGCGGCATAGGTGGTGATCCCGCTGCCGGGCAAAGCGATCCCGCCGCTGCTGCTCGAGCCACCACTCGATCCGCCCGAAAACAGGCTGGCGAGCGATGAGAAGCCGGCATTCTTGCTGAATTCGACGTGGCTCACATTGCCGGTCGCATCGACCGTCGGCTTGCCGATCGCGTGTGCCGCGATTTCCTGCAACCGCGCCTGGCGCACGCGCGACCCGGCGATGGCGATGTCGGGGCTGTCCTTCAGCGCACGCTCGACCAGCGAGGTCAGCGTCGCATCACCGAAAGCGGTCCACCAATGCGCCGGGTCGAGCGCTGCGCCCGGCACGCCGGCCTGCGGCTCGGCAAAGGCCGGCGGCACCGCCATTTCGGGCGCATGATAGTTCGGGCCGACGGTGCAGCCGGCGAGCACGGTCGCGCCGAGCAGCGCGATAGTCACGAGAGAGCGGGTCAATGGGCCATGCCTCCACCACCGGACTTGCCGGAGCGCATAAAGAAAACGACCGGCGCCACGCACAGCACCACGATCATCAGTGATTGGAATACGTCGAGAAAGGCGAGCATCGATGCCTGGCGCTGGACCGTCTGGTAGAGCACGGCGAGCGGAGTCGTCACCGCATCCCCCACTCCGCCGAATGCTCCGCCCGCCTTGGCCAGCCATTCGTTGTAATTGGGGTTGAGCGGGCTGAGCCCGTTGACCAGTTCCGACTGATGCCGCTGCATCCCCGACGACAGCATCGTCTGCGCGCTCGAAATCCCGATCGACCCGCCGATATTGCGCGCGATGTTTAGCATGCTCGACGCTTGCGCGGTCTTGTTCTGCGGCAATCCGACATAGGCGACCGCGTTGATCGGCACGAACAGGAACGGCAACGCCATCGCCTGGAACAGACGCGCCATCGCGGCATCGTGGAAGGTGATGTCGGCGTTGAGGTGCGTCATGTTCCACAAGGCGAACGCCTGGACGAGCAAGGCCGGAAACAGCAGCAGGCGCACGTCGACCACGCCCGACAGCCGCCCGGCAAAGGGCACCGCCACCAGGGTCGCGATTCCGCCGAAGGTCAGAGCCAGCCCCGCCTGGTACGACGTGTAGCCGAGCACCTGCTGCAGCATCTGCGGGATGAGCTGGGTCGTGCCGAACAGGATCATGCCCGTCACCCCCATCACCAGCAACGTCAGCGAGAAATTGCGGCTCTTGAGCAGTTTGAGGTCGAGCACCGGCTCGTCATGATTGGTTTCCCAGAAGGCCAGCGCGATCAGCGACACCGCCGAGATGCACGCCGTCGTGATGATCAGGCTGCTGGAAAACCAGTCCTCGCGCTCGCCGCGATCGAGCGTGAGCTCGAAGAAGCCGAGCCCCAGCACGATCAGGATGATCCCGATATAATCGACGCGGATACCCCGCTTGAGCAGCTTGGCGCGATCGTCCTTGATCGCCTTGGGCTCGTCGACGAACAGGTTGACGAGGAACAAGGACAGGATCCCGATCGGCACGTTGATCAGGAACACCCAATGCCAGCTCGAATTCTCGGTGATGTAGCCGCCGAGCGTCGGCCCGAGCACGGGGCCGACCACCACCACGATCGCGAACGCCGCGAACGCCATGCCGCGCAAGCGCGGTGGGAAGGTATCGGCAAGCATCGATTGCTCGACCGGCGCGAGGCCGCCGCCGCCGATCCCCTGCAACACGCGCGCGATGACGAGCGTGGTCAGGTTGGGCGACAGGCCGCACATCAGCGACGACAGCGTGAACAACGCGATCGAGATCATGAAATAGCGCTTGCGGCCGATCACGTCGGACAGCCAGCCGCTGATCGGAATGATGATCGCGTTGGCGACCAGATAGGAGGTCAGCACCCAGGTCGCCTGGTCGCTCGACACCGACAGGCCGCCGGCGATGTGATCGAGCGCGACATTGGCGATCGAGGTGTCGAGCACCTCCATGAAGGTCGGGATCGAGATGATCGCGACGATCAGCCACGGGCTGAAGCCGCCCGCCGCCGACCGTGTCGGGTCCCATCCGTCCGCCCGACCGGCTTTGGCGGGAGCGGCGCTCGCCATCTCAGCGGACCTTTACCGTGGGCACCACCGACATGCCGGGGCCGAGCGGATATTTGCGCGGATCCGGCCCGTTCTTGAGGTCGAACTCGATCCGCACCGGCACGCGCTGCACGACCTTCACGTAATTGCCGGTCGCGTTCTGCGGCGGCAGGAGCGCGAAGGCCTGGCCGGCACCGCGCTGGATCGAGTCGACATGCCCCTTGAACTTGACGTCGGGATAAGCGTCGACCTTGATCTCGACCGGCTTGCCGATCGTCATCAATTGCAGCTGGGTTTCCTTGAAATTAGCGGTGACCCAAATGTGATCGGGAATGATCGCCATCAACTGCGTGCCCGGCCCGACATAGGAGCCGACATTGACCGAGCGGTTGACCACCTGCCCCGATACCGGCGCGACCAGGCGGTTGTCGCCCAGCGTGATGTTGGCTTGCTGGACCGAGGCCTTGCGCGCGGCGATCACGGCTTGCGCGGCGGCGACCTGACGGCGGGCGACCAGGATGTTGGCGTCGGCGCTGTCGATCTGCTGGCGCGCCGCGGCGGCATCGGCTGCGGTCGAGCGCGCGGTGGCACGTGCCGCGTCGAGCTGCTGCCCGGCGACCGCATTGGGGTCGATCCGCAGCAGCGCCTGATAGCGCGCGAGATCCTGCTGCGCCTTTGCCGCGGTGGCGAGCGGTGCGCGCGCCTGCGCGGCGGCCTGGTCGCGCGTCGCCTGGGCTGCGGCGACTTGCGCGCGCGCCTGTTCGAACTGCGCCTGCGCCTGGGTCACGTTGGCATTGGCCTCGGCGACTTGCGCCTCGGGGCCCGACGGCTCGATCGTCGCGAGCAAATGCCCTGCCTCGACATGGCGGTTGTCGATGTCGGCCACCGACTTGAGCGTGCCGGCGACCTTGGGCGAGATGCGCACGATATGCGCATCGACGAACGCGTCGTCGGTCGATTCATATTGCCGCGCGTTGAGATAATAGAGCGTCCCGCCGATCACGATGACGGCGACGACCACGATCAGAATGATCCAGAATAATGGCTTGGTGAAGATCGACGGCTTCTTGGCTTTGTCGTCGGATTCGTCCTGCTGCCCGGAATCCTTCTCCTGCGTGGCCCCCTTGTCCTCGCTTGCCCCATTTTCGGGCTGGCGCGCGGTGTCGGTGTCGGGGGCGTTGCTCTGGTCTTCGCTCATGGAAGCTCCTGTCGTTCGGCAATCAGGGAATCGAGAATGGCGTCGGTATTGGCGGCGATTCGCGCAGTCAGCAGCGTGGCGGTGGCGGCATCGATATCGTCGCGCTGCAACAGTTTGAGGACGGTCGCGCGCGAGGCGCGCAGGACGAGCACTTGCCCCATCAAGGTGATCACCGCGACTTGCGCCGCGGGGTCGTCGCGTCGCCCGGTCGCGATGCGGACGAGTTCGACCAGGATATCGATCATCCGCGCCTTGAGTCCGCCATAGATGCGCTCGAAGGCTTCGGTCGGCTCCATCTGTTCGCGCATCATGAAGAGCGACAGCGCACTGTTCTTTTTCTCCGCCATCGTGGCGATGAGACGGCCGAGCATTTCGTGGATCAGCGTTCGCGCGCCCTCGGGCGTCGTGTCGGTCGGGACGCCGCCCTGCTGGATCTCCGGCGCGACATGGTTGCCAATCTGTGCGGCGATGTAATCGGCGGCGGCGAGGTACAGGCCCTCCTTGCCGCCGAAATGATAGGTGATCGACGACATCGCCGTCCCCGCTTTAGCGGCGATGCCACGCGTGCTCGCGCCCTCGAGGCCCTTGGCGGCGAACTCTGCGATCGCGATTTCGAGGAGTCGTTGCTGGACCACGCGGCGCCTCTAGTTCGTTCGAACGAACAGCGCAATCGTAAATGTCCGATGCGGGCTGAACCCGTGTGCGATAAACGGGTTCCGGCGCTACGCCGCGATCTTGCCGGACTTGGCGGGTGCTGGATTGGAAAACACCATCCCGTCGTCGACCGAACCGTAGCGCAGCGCCAACAGGTCGCGCGCGTAATTCTGGTGCAGGCGCCAGGGTGCGGCGCTGCCTTGCTTCGGGAATTTCGCCATCGCGCGGGTGACATAGCCGGAGCTGAAATCGAGGAACGGCTGCGGCACCTGCACCGATTTACCCAGTGTCGGCGTCGCCTGCCTTACGCGACGCTTGCGCATCGTGTTGAGCAACCGGCAGACATAGCCGCACGTCAGGTCCGCCTTGAGCGTCCAGGACGCATTGGTATAGCCGAAGGAGGATGCGAGATTGGGCACTCCCGAATACATCATGCCCTTGTAATTGTAGGTCTCGGCCAGATCGACCGGCACACCGTCGACACTGAACGCGATGTCGCTCAGCAATTGCAGTTCGAGCCCGGTCGCGGTGACGACGATATCGGCCTCGATCTCCTCCCCTGATTCGAGCGCGATGCCGCCGGGCGTGAAGTGCGCGATCGTGTCGGTGACGACCGACGCCGTGCCGCGCCGCAGCACGTCGAACAGATCCGCATCGGGTACCAGGCACAGCCGCTGGTCCCACGGATTGTAGCGGGGGGTGAAGTGCGTCTCGACATCATAGTCCGGCCCCAGTTCGGCGCGCACCATGCCGATCAGGCGCTCCTTGGTCTGTGCGGGTTTCCGCCGCGCGAGATTGAAGAAGAACATGCCGAACAGCACGTTGCGCCAGCGCACCAGCCGATAGGCGAGCATCGCGGGCAATTTGGCACGCAGCCAGTTCGCGGCCGCATCCTCGGCCGGGCGCGAAACGACATAGGTCGGCGACCGCTGCAGCATCGTCACGTGCGCGGCGGTCTCCGCCATGGCCGGCACCAGCGTCACCGCGGTCGCGCCGCTGCCGATCACGACGATGCGCCTGCCGGCATAATCCAGATCGTCCGGCCAGAATTGCGGGTGGACGATTCGACCGGCAAAATGCTCGCTGCCAGCCCATTCGGGGGCGTGAGCGCGAGCGTAATTGTAATAGCCGCTGCACATGAAGAGGAAATTGCAGGTGAAAACGACCGGGCCGTCGGGCCCGTCCACCTCCACCAGCCATTGCGCTTCGGCAGTCGACCAGGCCGCACGTTTGACATGGTGGCCGAAGCGGATGTGGCGGTCGATCTGATGCTCGCGCGCCGTGTCCTGGACATACTGCAAGATCGACGGCCCATCGGCGATCGCCTTGGCCTCGGTCCAGGGCTTGAACGCATACCCCAGCGTGTACATGTCCGAATCGGAACGGATGCCGGGATAGCGGAACAGGTCCCATGTCCCGCCCAGCGCCGCGCGCCCTTCGAGAATGACGTAGCTGCGATCCGGGCACAGCGTCTGCATATGATAGCCGGCGCCGATCCCGGAAAGCCCCGCGCCGACGATCACGACGTCGAAATGTTCTATGCCCATCATCGTTCTCCGGGATACCGGATATTCGATTTATGGCGAGACGGGAAGCGCCCGGTTAGAAGTCCCGCTTGTAGCGCACCGTCAGGTTCGATCCGCCGAACGACCCCGCCTGCGACAGTACGCTGAACGCCCTGCTCAGCGACACTTCGATCTGCGTGGCGGTGAAGCCGCGCGCGTCGGTGATGATTTCGACATAGATGTTCTTTGTAATGTATTTGCCCGCCGCTAGCGACGTGCTCTGCCCGGTCGCCGAATCGGCGCCGAGGATTCGCAAGCGATCGATCCCCGCCACGCTGCGCAGCTTGCCGAGCGGGTTGAGCCCGCCGCCCGAACCGCGCAGCGAGTTGAGCGCGCTCGCCAGCTGGATCGCCTGGATCGCCGACAAATTGGTCACCGAACTGCCAAACAGCAGACGGCTCAGCACTTCGTCCTGCGGCAAGGCCGGGGTCGAGGTGAAGGCGATTTGCGGTTTGCTGCCGGTGCCGGTGATGTCGATCGTCACGGTGACGTCGCTGGTCGTCGTCGTCGCGCTGATCGCGATCTGCGGATCGACGATCGCGCCGCCGTCGAAAGTGACGTCGCCCTTGGTCACGTCGAACTTCTTGCCCGAGAAGGTGAAGGTGCCGCGTACGATGTGCAACTGCCCGGTGATATTGGGCGCCGCCGACGTACCGCCGACGTGCATGTCGGCTTCCCATTCGGATTCGAGCCCCATGCCCGAGACGAACAATTGGTTAGGCGCGCGCACGCGCAAGTCGAGCTTGAACAGGCCGACCGGTGCCGCGGGGGCAGCTTGGGCCCCGGTCTTCACCAGATCGCTCTTGCGGCGCACGCCGGTCAGTTCGGCGACTTCGGCCTGGCCCTGGCGGATGATCTCGTAGCGCGCATTGGGAATGCGGATGTCGCCGGTGATCAAGCCGCCATTGGCCTTGCTGTTGGTGACCGCGATCGTCCCCGTCGCGGTAGCGCCGAGCGCGTCGCTGCTGGCGAGCCGCGCATTGTTGAGCGTCGCGCGCACGTCGATCGGGAATCCCGCGGCCGACGAGAAGCCAACCGACCCCTGCGCCTGCACGGTTCCGTCGCCGGCCTTGGCCGACAGCTGGGTGATTTCGAGCCGGTCGTTGGTGAAGCGCCCCGCAATCTTCATCTGCGTCAGCCGCGTGCCGTAGGTCTCGTTGTCATAGGTCAGCGCGTCGGCGCGGATCAGGCCGTTGAGCTGCGGCGCATCGACTCGCCCGCCGAAATCGGCGGCGACCGCGATCGGGCCGGACAGTTGCTGCTTGGCGACCCCGGCGAGCGAGAACAACACGCTCGACGGCCCGTTATAGCGGATCCCGCCCGACAGCGGCGCCGCCATCAGGCGCTCCGTCCAGCTACTGCCGCCGCCGAGCGGTTGCAGCGTCGCCACCATGCGCCCGATCGTCGTCCCGCCGCGCTGCACCAGCGCGCGCGCGTCGCCGCCGGCATTGGTCAGCCCGATCTGCGCGATCAGGTCGACCGGCTGCGAGACGCTCGACAGGCTCGATCGCGTGAAGTTCTTGACGCGGAACTGCCCGGCGATCTGCGGCACCGCGGCACCATGCGGCTGGACGTAATCGAGCGAGCCGGTCGCGGTCCCGCCGAGCCCGAGGTCGGGCACGATCGCATTGGCGACCGAGACGTCGAGCGCGTCGAGGCGGAGCTTCGCGGAAATACCCGCGCCATAATCGCCGGCCACCCGCAGGCTTCCGCCGGCACTCTTGGCGCCCGCACCGAAGTCGATCCGGGTCGGCTGCAACCGATACGTGCCGCGGTCGATCTGGATCTGCGCGGGATTGGCAGTCTTGAACGTGATGCCATTGGCCTGGCCTTGCGTCGCGACCAGCCACAGTCTGGGGCTGAGCCTGGCATTGGCGGCGATGCGGAACGGCACGCCGTTCGATCCCGTCGCCAGCGCCTGCGCGGTGCCGCTGCCATTGACGTAATTGACCTTCACGCGCGCGGCGGAGAGCACCGCTGCACCATAACGCAGGTCAGCCACCTGTGCGTCGGCGACGATCTGCGGGGCATTCGGATACAATACGGCCTGCGCATTGACGATCGCACGGCCGATCGTGAAATCGGCGCTGCCCGGAATCTTGGCATTGGTGGCGCGCGCGGCGATATCGACGCGCTGGACCTTGCCCTGCGCGCCGAGCAACGCCGCGCCGCTGATGCCCGAGCCGGCGAAGGTCACCCGGCCGCCGAACGGCCCGGCCGCAAGCTGTTGTACCCGACCCTTGAAATCCACTCCGGCAAAGCGCGCATTGCGGATGTCGGCGGTCAGCAACGGCGACGGCGTCACCAGCACATCGGCGGTGAACGGCCCGTAATTGGTCCCGCCTTTGGCAAGCACGGCGTACGACGTGCCGTTGCCGCGCACTTGCGCTTCGAGATTGACCAGCCCGACCCCGACCCCCGGCCGCGCGGCGCGCAGCAGTACGACCGGCTTGGTCGCGGTGCCCGAGACGCGCGCCGTCAGCGGGCCATATTGATTGGAATAGGCATCGGCATCGACCAGCAGCGGCCCCTTGGGGTCGTACCGCCCCTGCCCGCGCAGCACGCGGAACTGCGGTGCGGCGAGATGCAGGTTGCGGAAGGTGATGATGCCGTTCGGATCATAGCCGACATCCGCCGTCACCGCGGCGTTGCCGCCGAGGAAGCTGCGCGCGCCCTGGTTGAAGATCTGCGATGTCCTGGCGGCGACATGCGCGGTGATGCCGAAGCCGCCGTTAGCTACCGTCACAAGCTTCGCATCGGTGCGCAGCGAGACGATGCCGAAGCCGGCCACCGTGTAGTCATTCACGCGCCCGTTGAGCGCCCCGCGATACAGGCCGGTGGCGAGATCGGCGACCACGACCGCGGTCGCATCGATCTTGCGCGACCGGATTCGCAGATTGTCGGAGAGCACCTTGCCCTTGGCGATCGCGAAATCGCCGTTGATCGCGACATTGTCGAGCAAACCACCCGCCGCGGCGTTAAGACCGGTGACGCGCGCCGCCCGCGCCGAGATCGGCACGATGATGTGGTCGCTGTTCACCCGCGCAAGGCCTGAGGCATAGAGCCGCTCGACGCGCGTCTCGCCGAAGCCGAGCACGCCAGCCGTCACCACGTAATTGACCGTCGGTGTCGCGAACTTGCCGTCGAGCACGACGCGCGCCTGCACATCGCGGCCATTGAGATTGGGCGCGATCGCGCCGGGCGTCAGCAGCCGTGCATTGACCGCGAACTGCCCGAAGCTGTTCTGCGCGAAATCGAGCAGGCCCTTGGCGTCCAGCGCCAGCGCATCCGAGCGCAACGACGTGGTGAGATCGACCTTGCGCTGGTCGAGCGTCGCGTCGACCGCGATTTGCAACGCTGGTGCGGTCAGCCGCGCGATCGGGTTGACCGGCGTGGCCTTGTCCTTGGGCGCGCCACCGGGATAGAGCCCGGGATTGGTCGTGCCGCGCACCTTGAAGGTGCCGTTATGCGCCTCGAGATCGAGGTTGGCGAGCGATGCGCCGCCGAGCGTGCCGGTCGCCGTGCCGATCCACGCCTTCCAGCCGCCCTTGCCGCCGACGGTGAAGTCGAGCGGCGCTGTGATCCCGCTGAGGCTCGCCACGACGCCGTTCGCCGGCGCGGTGAGATGCGCGTCAAGATCGAGCCTGTCCTGGTCGGGCACGGCGTCGAGCTTGAGCGTCATGCGGTCGCCACCGGCGATGCCCGCGCCGCTCAGCGCCGAAACGTCGGCGCTGACTTGCGCGCGCTTGTCGGCGATGTGCGTCGCGCCGTCGATGCGGATGATGTGCGTCTGGCCGGAGACGGCCTTGCCGATGATGAAGCGATCGACCGTGAGCCGGCCGATATCGACGTCGAGATCGGGCAGGATCGGGGCATTGGGGTCGGTCGGCGTCGGCGTGAATGCGGGCGAGCGCGTCATCGTGATAAGCGCAGCCTGCGCCGAGCGCACGTCGATGTGGTTGTGGAGATAGTCGAACGGCCGCCAGTCGACCGCGATCCGAGGCGAGGTCAGGAACACGCCCCTGGGGTCGCTGACGCGGACATCGGTCAGCACCATCGCGCCGTAGAGCGAGCCGTCGATCCGGCCGACCTTGATGTTGAGTCCCCCGGCGGTTTTATAGTCGCCGAGATAATTCGCGATCACGCGCCGCCCCGGCGAGGTATCGAGCCCGAACACGAGCAGACCGGCGAGCACGACCAGCCCGACGAGCGCGATCAGGATCCACTTGAGGATCCGCTGCCACAGCGGACGACGCACGATGACGACCTCATCTTCGGCCATCAGAAAGCTTGTCCGATCGAAATGTAGAGCGCGACCTTGCCGTCGCCCTTACGCGGGTTGAGCGGAGTCGCGACGTCGATGCGCAGCGGCCCGAAATTGGTGTAGACGCGCCCGCCGATCCCCGCGCCGTAGCGCAGGTCCGAGCCCTTGGGCAGCGAGCTCTCATAGGCATTGCCGCCGTCGAAGAACGGCACGATCCCGTAATTGCCGAAGCGGTAGCGCGCCTCGAGCGAGAATTCGTTGAACGAGCGCCCGCCGACCGGATTGCCCTGCGGATCGAGCGGCCCGAGCCGCTGATAGCCATAGCCGCGCACCGATCCGCCACCGCCGCCATAATCGCGTCGCGATGGTGCGAGGTCGTCGCGATCGATCCCATCGATCGACCCGGCGCGGATCCGGCCGGCAAGCACGATGCTCGACCCGATCGGCTGATACTTATCGGCTTCGATGATGCTGCGGACGTAGGGATGCACCGAGCCGCGCACCGACGTCTCGGGGCTGATGCTCAGCTTGATGCGATACCCCTTGGTCGGGTTGAGCAGGCTGTCGGAGCGATCGAATACCGCCTGCAACGGCAGCGCGGCGATGAAGTATGTGCCGCGCCTGCGATCGCCGAGCGCGAAATCAAAGACGCTCTCATTGGTGCCGACCAGTTCGAAGCCGTACGCATAGGTGAACTTCTTCTGCCATAACGGCGTCGAATCGTACGAGATCTTTCCCGACAGCGTCGTGGTCAGCGCGTTGTACGCGTCGTAATTGGTGCGGTCGGCCGAGGCGGTCAGCGTCACCGTCTTGTCGCGCTTGCCGGCATTGGAGCGGCGGAAGGTCGCGCTGGCGCCCTGCTCCTGCGTCCCGCCGATCGCGGTGAGAATCAGCGCGCCCTCGGGCGACCACAGATTGCGATTGGTGAACGAAGCGGTGATCTGCGCGCCCTGCCCGGTGCTGTAGCCCGCGCTCGCCGCGAGCGAGCGCTGCTTGCCGCGCTCCTGCTCGATCAGCAGATTGACCTGCTCGGTGCCGTCGGGGTTGATGTTGCCGGTGCGGACCGGCTCGACCGACACGGTCTGGAACAGTCCGGTCGCGACCAGCGCCGCGCGCAGATCGTCGGTCAGGCGATTGTCGTAGAGCTGCCCCGGCTTGAAGCGCGTCAGGACGCTGACATGCTCGGCGCCGAATGCGAGCCGCCCCTCGGTGGTAAAGGTGCCGAACGACGACCGCGGGCCGGTATCGACCGGCAGCGTATAGTCGCCCGTGCCGGCGAGATCGTCGAGCAGGATGTCGCGCTGGCCGACCTTGACGAAGGGATAGCCTTGCTGCGGCAGGATCAGCGCGACGTTCGCCTCGGCGCCTTGTACGCGATTGGCTTCGATCGGGTCGCCGACCTTGAGCGGCAATTGGCTCTGGACCAGCCCGGGCGGCGTGGTCGGCTGCGCCTGGACCGTGATCGTTCCGAGTTTGTATTGCTTGCCCGGCGTCGCCGAGACGATCGCGCGCAGCCGCGTCGCATCGCTCGGGATCGGCTCGATCGTCGAGACCGCGGTGCCGTCATAATAGCCAAGCGACTTCATCAGCCGCACTGCCAGCGCTTCGTCCTCGCGCGCGCGGGCGGCAATGACAGTGGCGTTCGCGGCCTTGCCGCCACCGTTCCTGAGCGCGGACAGGCCGTTGAACTGGCCCTTCAGCTTGATCTCGTCGAGCCCGCGCAACACGGTGTCATAGCGCAGTTGCGGCGCCTTCTCGTCCTTGACCGTCGCATCGTTGAGCGGCGTGGAATTGAAGGTCGCGAGCGCGGGCAACGGCTGCGTCAGCTCGGGCGGGATCGTGTCGGCGGGCGCGATCGTAGCCGGGGCAGTGCCGATCGGCGCGGGGCCGGCAGGTGTGGCGGGAACGGGCGCCATCGGCTCGAGCGGTGCATTGATGTCGTTCGACAGCGGCGGCAGCGCCTGGTTGAATTCGGCGTCGGGGACGATCTGAGGCCCGGGCGCCTGCTGCCTCGCCACGGGCAGCGGCGCAGGCGCGACCGGGGGCTGCGCCTGCTGCATCCCTGCAGCTGCGACAGCGATCAGACCACTCGAAAACACCAATAGACCCAACGACCTGCTTCCCCGTTCGCGCCGGGATCTCGCGCGAAACGGCCCCGATTACGCTCCATAACGCACGGCAGCCCAAACGTGTCCCCTAAAAACGCTTAACCATGAGCCGATAGGTGTGGAGCAGCGGCTCGGTATAGCCGTTGGGCTGTGCCACGCCGTCGAACACCAGCGCGCGCGCGGCCTGCAAGGCGAGGCTGTCGGGATGGCCGCTCATCGGGCGATAGGCCGGGTCGCCGGCATTCTGGATATCGACCTTCGCCGCCATTCGCTCGAACGCGGCATCGACCTCCGCCGCGGTGGTGACCCCGTGCAGCAGCCAATTGGCGATGTGCTGCGACGAAATGCGCAGGGTCGCGCGATCCTCCATCAGGCCGATATCGTGGATGTCGGGCACTTTCGAGCAGCCGACGCCCTGGTCGATCCAGCGTACGACATATCCGAGAATCCCTTGCGCATTGTTGTCGAGCTCGGCGCGGATTTCGTCGGGAGTCCAGTTGCGCCCGGCCGCCGCTACCGGAACGGTCAGCAGCCGGTCGAGCCCCGGCACCGCCTCCCTCGCGATCTCGCGCTGGCGGGCGAACACATCGACCTGGTGATAGTGCATCGCATGCAGCGTCGCCGCGGTCGGCGACGGCACCCAGGCGGTGTTGGCGCCGGCCTGCGGATGCGCGATCTTCTGCGCCATCATGTCGCCCATCCGGTCGGGTGCTGCCCACATGCCCTTGCCGATCTGCGCCTTGCCCGAAAGCCCCGCCGCCAGCCCGATGCGGACGTTGCGATCCTCATAGGCCTTGATCCAGTCGCTCGATTTCATCTCGGCCTTGGGGATCATCGGCCCGGCGCGCATCGCGGTGTGCATTTCGTCGCCGGTGCGGTCCAGGAAGCCCGTGTTGATGAAGGCGATGCGGTCCTTCACCGCAGCGATGCAGGCGGCGAGATTGGCTGAAGTGCGCCGCTCCTCGTCCATCACGCCGACCTTGATCGTATGGCGGTCGAGCCCGAGCAGATCCTCGACCGCATCGAACAGATCATTGGTGAAGGCGCATTCGGCGGGGCCATGCATCTTCGGCTTGACGATATAGACCGCGCCGGTCCGACTGTTGCGGAAGGTGCCGAGCTGGCGCACATCGTAAAGCGCGATCGTGCTGGTCAGGATCGCGTCGAGAATGCCCTCGGGCGCGTCGCTGCCATCGGAAAGCCGCAGCGCGGGCGTCGTCATCAGATGCCCGACATTGCGCACGAACAGCAAGCTGCGGCCGGGGAGCGTCAGGCCATTGTCATAGATGCGGTCGGGATTTAGCCGGCGCGTGATGGTCTTGCCGCCTTTCTCGAACGCTTCTTCCAGATTGCCGGCCATCAGCCCGAGCCAATTGGCATAGGCCGCGACCTTGTCCTCGGCATCGACCGCCGCGATCGAATCCTCGAGATCGCAGATCGTCGTCAGCGCCGCTTCGAGGATGACGTCGGCGATGCCCGCCGGATCGCCGCGCCCGATCGGATGGTCGCGATCGACCACGACTTCGATGTGCAAACCGTTATGTACGAACAGCCACGAGGCGCCGTTGCGCGCGACGAGCTGAGCGGGGTCGCGCAGTTCAGGTTCGCCGTCCAACTCGCTCCACGAACCGGCGGCGAGCGGCACCGCCGAATCGAGAAACGCCTTGGCCGCCGCGACGACCTGCCGTCCGCGCACCGCATCATAGCCGCCGGGCACCGCCATCCCCGGCAGCGCATCGGTGCCGTAATACGCGTCGTACAGGCTCCCCCAGCGCGCATTGGCGGCATTGAGCAGGAAGCGTGCGTTGAGGATCGGGACGACCAGTTGCGGGCCTGCCGTCGTCGCAACCTCGGCGTCGACGTGGCTCGTGCCGATCGTGAACGGTGCGGGCTCGGGCACGAGATAGCCGATCTCGCGCAGATAAGCTTCGTCGACCGCCCCGCCCGCCTGATAGCGCGCATCGATCGCGGCCTGCAGCTCGTCGCGTACCGCCAGCAAGGCCGCGTTTTCGGGCGCGAACTTCGCGTAGATCGCGGCGACGCCCTGCCACCAGCCTTCGGCGGCGATGCCCAGCCCCGGCAACACGCGCGCCTCGACAAAGGCAGCGAGCGGCGCGGCGACGGATAGGCCGGCGCGGTCGAGCATAACGGGCATGGCAGTCCTCCTGGAAACACGATCGGCCTGGGGAGGGCTGGTCCAGCGCTTAGGCCAGCACCCCTGCCCGCATCAACCCCGTTCGGGGTCGAACGGTGCCGCCGATGCCTCGATCCGGTCGAGCATCGCGCGGAAGCTGGCGATCTCATTGGTCGAGAAGCCCGCAAACACCCGGCCTTCGAGTTCGAGCGCCTTGGGCGCGACATCGTCGTACAATGCGCGGCCGGTCGTGGTCAGCACCAGCAGGTGCGAACGCTGGTCGCCGGGATTGGGCTGACGGTCCAGCAAACCGCGCCCGACCAAGGCGGCTGCCGCGCGGCTGACCGTCACTTTGTCCATCCGCGTCGCGAGCCCGAGCGCTTGCTGCGTCATACCCGGCCCCTCCGCGATGACGGCGATCAGTCGCCATTCGGGAATCTTCAGCCCGAACAGCGCCTGATACGCGCTCGCGATCGCCGCCGAGACGCGGTTGGACGCGATCGACAGACGATATGGGAGAAACTCGTCGAGCTTGAGCGTTGTCATGCCGTCCTATCGATACGGGATGGACCGTCCCGCGCAACCCCGCTATATGGTTTCATCTGAAACCAGTTGGAGCAGATCGATGTCCTCGCCCGAGACCAAGCCCGAAAACCCGATGGGCCTGAACGGCTTCGAATTCGTCGAATTCACGTCGCCCGATCCCGAGGCGCTGGCCGATCTGTTCGTCAAGATGGGCTTCACCCATGTCGGCACGCACAAGTCGAAGCCGGTGCGGCGCTATGCCCAGGGCGACATCAATTTCCTGCTCAACATGGACAAAGCCGGCCAGGTCGCGGGCTTTCGCGATGCGCACGGCCCCTCGGCCAATGCGATGGCGTTCCGGGTCGCCGATGCGAATGCCGCGCTGAAGCTCGCGCTCGAGCGCGGCGCGTCGGCCGTCACCGGCGAGCATGGCCCGGGCGAGCTCGACATTCCGGCGATCGAGGGGATTGGCGGCGCCAATCTCTATCTGGTCGACAAGCATGGTAGCGAGACGATCTACGACACCGATTTCGACGCGGTCGCGGGCGCGACGCCCGACGACCATAGCGTCGGGCTGAACGACCTTGATCACCTTACGCACAATCTCCAGCGCGGGCGGATGGCCTATTGGGCGGACTATTACGAGCGCATCTTCAACTTCCGCCAAATCCGCTATTTCGACATCGAGGGGCAATCGACCGGTCTCTTCTCCAAGGCGATGACCGCGCCCGACGACAAGATCCGCATCCCCTTGAACGAGAGCCAGGACGAGCATTCACAGATCGAGGAATTCATCCGCGACTATAAGGGCGAAGGCATCCAGCATCTCGCGCTGGCGACCGACGACATCTTCAAGACGGTCGATGCGCTGCGCGCCAATGGGGTACGCTTTCAGACGACGCCGCAGACCTATTTCGATCTCATCGACAAAAGATTGCCGGGGCACGGGCACGACGTCGAAGAGATGCGCAAGCGCGACATCCTGATCGACGGCGCGCCCGAGACCGGCGGCGGGTTGCTGTTGCAGATCTTCACCGAGAATATGGTCGGGCCGATCTTCTTCGAAATCATCCAGCGCAAGGGCAATGACGGCTTCGGCGAGGGAAATTTCAAGGCTTTGTTCGAAAGCATCGAGCTCGACCAGATTCGGCGTGGTGTGGTGCCGGGCGCGGTCGAGGCGTAAGCGCAGACGTCGCCCCGGCGGAGGCCGGGGCCGCTCGGCATTTTGCGAGCGGCCCGACACGACTGCAGCGGCCCCGGCCTCCGCCGGGGCGACGGTATGGGCACATCGCATGACCGACTATATGACCGGCTTCGGCAATCACTTCACCAGCGAAGCCGTCCCCGGCGCGCTCCCCGTCGGCCGCAATTCGCCGCAGAAACCGGCGTTCGGGCTATATGCCGAACAGCTCAGCGGCTCCGCCTTCACCGCACCGCGTCACGAGAACCAGCGGTCGTGGCTCTACCGCCTGCGTCCCTCCGCCGCGCACCCGGCCTTCACGCGGTACGACGGCGCAAAGCTGTTCGCGCCCGGTATCGCCCCGGCGCCACTCGCCCCCAACCGCCTGCGCTGGGGTCCGCTCGAGACCGCGCCCGACACCGACTGGCTCGACAGCCTCACCACGATGCTGGTCGCCGGCGATGGCCCCAAGACGCAGGCCGGCGTTGCCATGCACATCTATCGCGCCACCAGGGACATGCAGAACCGTGCCTTCGCCTCGGCCGATGGGGAATTGCTGATCCTGCCCGAACGCGGCGCGCTTACGCTCCTCACCGAGTTCGGCCGGATCAACGTGAAACCCGGCGAGGTCGCGCTCATCCCGCGCGGCGTACGCTTCCGCGTCACCCTGCCCGATGGCCCGGCGCGCGGCTATGTCGCCGAGAATCACGGTCAACCCTTCCGCCTGCCCGATCTCGGCCCGATCGGCGCCAACGGCCTCGCCAATCCGCGCGATTTCGAGACGCCAGTGGCCTGGTTCGAGGATGTCGAGGGCGAGTACGAACTCGTCCAGAAATTCCTCGGGAGCCTGTGGACCACCGATCTCGGTCGCTCGCCACTCGACGTCGTCGCCTGGCACGGCAATTACGCACCGTGGAAATATGACCTGACGCGCTTCAACACGCTCGGCAGCATCAGCTTCGACCACCCCGATCCCTCGATCTTCACGACGCTCACATCGCCGAGCGACGTCGCCGGCGTAGCCAATGTCGATTTCGTGATCTTCCCGCCGCGCTGGCTGGTCGCCGAAGACACATTCCGCCCGCCCTGGTTCCACCGCAACACGATGAGCGAGTGCATGGGACTGCTCTACGGCGCCTATGACGCCAAGGCGGACGGCTTCGTCCCCGGCGCGCTGTCGTTGCACAATCAGATGAGCGGCCACGGCCCCGACGTTGCCAGCTGGCAGAGCGCGAGCGCCGCCGACCTCAAGCCGCACAAGCTCGACGGCACGATGGCGTTCATGATCGAGAGCCGGTGGGCGTTCCGCCCGACCGAGTTCGCACTCGCGACGGGCGCGCTGGATGCCGACTATGACCAGGCCTGGGAAGGTTTCCCGAAGGCGCAGCTGCCGCTATCGGATTGATCGCGATCAACTAATCTTGCTGGAACTTCGCCCCGCCACGCTCGTCTTGAGAGTCATGCCGACGCCCTCGACCCCGCTCTTTCCCTGGCGCCACCGCGCGCAGGGCGATTTCCAGACCCTGCTCGACGCCCACGTCGCCGCGGCCGATTTCCCGTGCGTCGGCGCCAAGGCCGCGCTCGCCAAGGGCACGCTTTCGGTGCTCGCCTGCGACCGGATCGACAGCGCGTGGGACGATCTGCGCATCCATGACGGCCTGATGCATTTCGCCGAGGCCTATCGTACCGATCCCGGCCTGTTCCGCAGCTTCGCGGTCATCTTCGATGGCCCTCACGGCCTGAGCGAAGACGCCTTCGAAACCGCTTTGTGGCAGCGCGCGCAATCGATCTCGGACAAGGACGTGTGGCGCGGCCAGAATTACGACACGACCGTCAGCGCCGATCCCGACAGCCCCCATTTCTCGCTGAGCTTCGGCGGCGAGGCGTTCTTCATCGTCGGGTTGCACCCCAATGCCAGCCGCCCGGCACGTCGCTTCGCGCGCCCGACAATGGTGTTCAACCTGCACGACCAATTCACCACGCTGCGTGACCAGGGGCGGTACGAAGGCATGCGCGAGAAGATCCTGGTCCGCGACGAAGCGCTTGCCGGCGACCGCAATCCGATGCTCGCGCGCCACGGCGAAGTGAGCGAGGCGCGCCAATATAGCGGGCGCATGGTCGGTGCGGAATGGAAATGCCCATTCACTTACGCCGGCACGCCCGAATGAGCGAAGCGATCGAAATCGCCGAGCGCAGCGGCACCGCCTTCCGCCTCGCGCAAGGAGAGACGCTTACGGTGATCGACCCGCGCGGACGGCAAGTCGCCGATCTGCTCGCGTTCAATGCCGAGGACGTTGACGAGGTCATCTCCTCGGGGCGCACGCTCGACTATGCCGAGACGATCCGGCTCACGACGGGGCATGTGCTGTATTCGAACCGGTCGCGCCCGATGCTCGAGATCGTCGCCGATTCGGTCGGTCTGCACGATTTCCTGCTGACGCCGTGTTCGTACGACACCTTCCACCATTTCTATCCCGACCTGCCGCCCCATCGCGGCTGCTTCGGCAATCTTTCCGCGGCGCTCGCGCCTTATGGCGTAACGCCCGACCGCATACCGATCGCCTTCAACTGTTTCATGAACGTGCCGGTCGATGCCGACGGCAAGCTCAGCGTGCTACCGCCGATCAGCCAGGCTGGCGACCATATCGTGTTCCGCGCGGCGATGGATCTGGTGATCGGCCTGACCGCCTGCTCGGCGCCGGCGAGCAATGGCGGGAGCTTCAAGCCGATCCACTATCGAGTCGGCTGAGCACAGCCTATTTCATCTGCCGCTTCACGCTCGCCAGCGTCGCCTTGCCATAAGGCGGTTTGAGCCCGGCAAGCTTCGCGACGTCGAGCTTGGCTTGTTTGAACACCGCCTTGGCGTGGCTGAAGGTGCGGAACCCGTCGGTCCCGTGATACGACCCCATCCCCGACGGCCCGATTCCACCGAACGGCAATTCCTCCATCGAAACGTGGAACACGACGTCGTCGAGCGTCACCCCGCCCGAGATGGTGCGGTCGAGCACGCGCCGCCGCTCGGCTGCATCGGGGCCGAAATAATAGAGACCCAGCGGACGATCGCGGCGATTGACCTCGGCGATCGCGGAGTCGATCGCGTCGTAGCGCCGCACCGGCAGCACCGGCCCGAAAATCTCCTCGTGCATCACGATCATGTCGTCGGTCGCGTCGCGCACGATGTGCAGCGGCATTTTCCGCGCGTTCGATCCCGCGAAATCCTCGGCGCCCGGATTGACGACCTCGACCTTCGCGCCCTTGGCGCGCGCATCCGCGACCCATTCCTGCAAGCGCTGGTGGTGCCGGTCGTTGATGATCGCGGTGTAATCCGGATTGGCGAGCAAGGTCGGGTACATCGTCGACACCGCCGCCTTGATGCCATCGACGACCGCCTGTTCCTGTGCAGCCGGCACCAGCATGTAATCGGGCGCGAGGCAGATTTGCCCGGCGTTGAGCATCTTGCCGATCGCCACGCGCTCGGTCGCCTTGGCGATGTCGGCGTCCTTCCCGATGATCACCGGTGACTTGCCGCCGAGTTCGAGCGTTACCGGGGTGAGATTGTCGGCGGCAGCATGCAGGATGTGCCGCCCGATGCCGGTCGCGCCGGTGAAGATCAGATGATCGAACGGGAGCTCGGAAAAGGCCTTGCCCACCCCCACATCGCCGCTGAGGAAAGCGAGCTCGTCCGCTGCGAAATAGGTCGGGCAAATTTGTTCGAACAGAGCGGCGGTGCGCGGCGTGAACTCGCTGGTCTTGACCATCGCGCGGTTGCCCGCGGCAAAGATCCCGGCGATCGGCCCCATCACCAGATTGACCGGGAAATTCCACGGCGCGATCACGCCGATCACGCCCTTGGGCTGATATTCGACCCACGCCCGCGCGCCAAGCAGGCCGAGCGGGAACTGCACCGCACGCCTATCTGGTCGTACCCAACGCTCGAGCGATTTGAGCGCGTGCTTGATCGGCGCGATCGAGGCGGCCACGTCGGTCAGCATCGATTGCTCGCGGCTGCGATGGCCGAAATCCTCGCTCAGCGCATCGCAGAACGCGTCGGCATGGTCGGCGATCATCGCCGCTGCGCGCTTCAGCCGATCCTTGCGGACGGCGAGGCCGACGGGCAATTCCGCCATGAACGCCGCACGTTGCTGGTCCAGCACTTGCCGCATCGTCATCCCCGTCTCCCTCAAGCGCAGCCGATGATCCCCGCCACCGGCAGCATGATCGTATCCTGTCCCGCGCGATCGATCTGAAGCAACCCTTCGGGCACGATCGCCCCGGCGCTGATCGACGCGCGCGCCTCGATCTTCATGGTCAATTTGGCGACGAGAGCGCCACCGCCATATTCGTTCTTCTCGGCAAACCCGAAGCCACTCGCGCCGACTTGCGCGCTGCGGTCGAGATCGGTGAGCGTCCCGCCGATCGACAGACGCAGCCGCGCCGGATCGGCCACCGCCATCGCGACCAGGGCGCGGGTTCCACTCGCAGTCCACAGATAGGCCGCGCAGCCCTTGGCGGGCAGGTCCTGCCGCGGAATCGCGCCGATCGGCAGCCCGTCGACCGAGGCGAGCGGTGGCAGTGCGGCTTGTGGCGCGGCTTGCGGCGCTGCCGCCAGCAGGATCGGCGCGAGGACTAGGAGCGCTTTCATCACGCCGAACCTAGCAGCAACAACCACGCCGGGTAAGCCGCGATCGCGAGCAGCGCGCCGAACGGCATGCGGTCGCCCAGCGTCGCGTCGCGCCCGCGCAACATTCCAGCCAACACCACCGCCAATCCGGTCAGTGCCGCCAGCAACACCACCGCCGGCAGCATCCGCCACCCCAGCCACAGCCCGATCGCGCCGAGCAGCTTGGGATCGCCCCCGCCGAGTCCCTCGCGACGGCGCAAGCGCTTGTACAGCGCGCCGACGGCCCACAGCGCGGCGAACCCGCCGATGCCGCCGATCAGGCGATCGGCAAGCGCGGGTTCGGCGCCCAGCACCCCCGTCACCAGCCCCGCCCCCGCCAGCGTTGCCGTCAATGCGTCGGGCAACCAGAATTCGGCGATGTCGAGCGCGGCAAGCGCGAGCAGCAGCCAGCCGAGCACCGCCCCCGCAATCCCGACCGGCCCCGGCACCGCCGCCCCGGCGAGTGCCCCGATCGCCAGACAAGCGAGTTCGATCTGCCAGTGCCGTGGATCGATCGCTACGCGGCACGTCCGGCAGCGACCGCGTGTCAGCGCGGCGCTCAGCAGCGGGACCAGATCGCGTCCCGTCAGCGTGGCGTCGCAGGCGTCGCAGTGGGATCGTCCGCGTATCACCGAGCGGCCTTGCGGCCAGCGGATCACCAACGTCGAGACGAAACTGCCGATCACCGCGCCCAGCACGCCGAGCAGCACCGGCCAGAAGAGAAATTCCACCATATGCGCCCCCTATCGTCATTCCTGCAAAAGCGGGAATCCCGCTTCTCTTCATGGTCGCCGAGAAGCGGAATCCCCGCTGTCGCGGGAATGACGGTGGCGGCGGCAGTTTGTAAAAGCGCCCGCCCCGCCCTAGATCCACGTAACTCCGACCCGCCACGAAAGTCCCCGCATGTCCGCCGATCCGATCGTCATCGTCTCTTATGCCCGCACGCCGATGGGCTCGTTCCAGGGCGCGCTGACCGGGGCGACCGCGACCGCGCTCGGCGCGGCGGCAGTGGCAGGCGCGGTCGCGCGCGCCGGCGTGTCGAGCGAGGCGATCGAGCGGATCTACATGGGCTGCGTGCTGCCCGCCGGGCTCGGCCAGGCGCCCGCGCGCCAGGCCGCGCTCAATGCCGGGCTGGGCGACCATATCGAAGCGACCACGGTCAACAAGATGTGTGGATCGGGGATGATGGCGACGATGCTCGCCGCCGATGCGATCGCCGCCGGCTCGGCCGACCTGGTCGTTGCCGGCGGGATGGAGAGCATGACCAACGCGCCCTATCTCTCGCTGCGCCACCGCGCCGGCGCGCGGATCGGACATGACGTGCTCAAGGATCACATGTATCTCGACGGCCTCGAAGACGCCTATGAGCCCGGCAAGCTGATGGGTAATTTCGCGGAGGATACCGCCGCCGCCTATCAGTTCACGCGTGCGCAGATGGATGCGTATGCGATCGAATCGCTGCACCGCGCGCAGCGCGCGCAGCAATCGGGCGCGTTCGATCGCGAGATCGTCCCAGTCGAAATCGCCGGCCGCAAGGGCCCGACTACGGTCAGCCTCGACGAACAGCCCGCCAAGGGCGATGTCGCCAAGATCCCGACGCTCAAGCCCGCTTTCTCCAAGGAGGGCACGATCACCGCGGCGAACGCCTCGTCGATCTCGGACGGCGCCGCCGCTCTGGTGCTGACGCGCGCCTCGGTCGCCGAACGGCTCGGCCTGACGCCCGTCGCGCGGATCGTCGCCCACGCCGCGCATGCCCACGCGCCGTCCTTGTTCACCACCGCGCCGGTGTTCGCGATGCGCAAGGCGCTGGCCAAAGCGGACTGGTCGATCGACGATGTCGACCTGTTCGAAGTCAACGAAGCCTTCGCCGTCGTCGCGATGATCGCGATGCGCGACCTCGGCATCGCGCACGA
>CAXTEO010000017.1:9118-60862 GCA_964243205.1 uncultured Sphingomonas sp. | reverse complement strand
CGCCAGCCGTGGAACGGGCAGATGAAGCCCTTGGTCTTGCAATTGCCGCTGCCGGTGGCGAGCTGCACGCCGCGGTGACGACACGCATTGTGGAACGCCTTAATGCCGTTCTTCGTACGGACGACGATGACCGATTTGTCGAGAATGCGATATTCGACGTAATCACCGACATTTCGGATCTCCTCGAGCCGGCATGCCATCTGCCAGACATGCGGCCACAGTTTCTCACGCTCGAGTTCGAAAAACGCCTTGTCGTAATAGCGCTTTGCCGGGATCTTTTCGGCATCGGTGACTTGCAGCGGCACGTCGCGCAGCATCGTGTCATCCTGAGCAGTCATCACACTCTCCACTCTTAACCAATGGCGGTCCTCTGCGGCGCATGCGTGTAGTATGCGAGCAGACATGTTCGCTTCCGAATTGCGGCACCTGTCCGCTCGCGACTCAGGAACTATCCCGATGCCAGCGGTCAGAGGCGGATATGCCTTCATGTCATTCGACCGCGCGATTGTCGCTCCGCCGCGCAAGGCATCGCGACGACGATATGAGGATTTGTCGGAGACGTTTTCGCCAGCGTTCAATCGCGGCGGCGATGTATCGCGGCGCGTCTGGTTCGCTGCAGGAATGGCGGATACCTGATTGGCAGACGGTAAGGCGGACCGTGAGGCGTCGCAGGTAAGCTTGCGCGCCATCTGACCGCGAGAGGAAAAAAATGCAGTTGACCCTGCCGAGCGACAGCGTTCCCGTGAAGGATATGTTCGAGCGCTTTTTCGCGGCCGAATCCACACCGGGGCGGGTGCGGTCAGCGGAACCCGTCGGCTTCGACGCCGATTTATGGCGCGAGCTTCTTGCGCTGGAAATCCCGTTCATGCGGCTGGCTGAAGCGGCAGGCGGCGGCGAAATGAGCTTGTTCGACACATGTCTGATGATGGAGCAGGCGGGGCGGCGACTTGCGGCGGCGCCGATCGCGGAGTCGATCGTGGCGCTCCGCATCCTTGGTGACGTCGGCGGGGAGCAGGCGGCGGCGTGGATCGACAAGGTGCGGGACGGCAGCGTGCTGACGCTGGCACTCAAGCAGGCGACGCAAGGCCAGTCGCAACTCGTACCAGGCGGCGCGGTTGCCGACGGTGTTTTGACGTTCGATGGCGAAAACCTTGCGATCGAGCTCCCTGCCAGTCGGCTTGATGCTCCGGCCACGCTTGGCGGGAACGCGCTAGGGGTATTCGTTCCCGGTCTTGGCAAGCGCATCGTCATCGAGAGCAACGCGGATGTAGCGCGAAGCTGGGCGGCGGGGATCGAGGAGTGGAAGCTGCTGACCTCGGCGGCACTGATCGGCCTGTCGCGGGAAGCGCTGTCGATGGCAGCGGCCTATGCGTGCGAACGCACGGCGTTCGGCCAGCCGATCGGTGCGAACCAAGGCATCGCGCACCCGCTCGCAGTCGACGTGGTCGATGCGGACGGCGCGGCGATGCTGCTATGGTGGACGTTGCGCGGCATTGCCGATGGTCGGCCGGATGCGGGTGCGACGACGGCGACGCTGTTCTGGTGGGCCAGTCGCACCGCGACCAATTCGGTGGCGCACGCAATTCATACCTTCGGCGGCTACGGCCTCAGCGAGGAATATGACATCCAACTGTATCACCGTCGCGCAAAGGCGTGGGCGCTCGCTTTCGGCGATCCGGAAGCGGAGTTGGTGCGCGGCGGGCGTCGATTGTTTCTCGGTGAAGCGGCGAGTCTGCCGGCGCCGGGCGTCGTGGACGTGGATTTCGAAGTACCCGACTACAGCCATCCGCTTGCCGATCAGGCACGCGAGATCCTCAACGGCATTCTCGACCCCGATCGCGACGATTTCGGCGAACAGAATTTCGAGGCGCACAATTGGGATGTCCACCGCGCGCTCGGTGCCGCCGGCTTGCTCTATCCCGATTGGCCGCAGAAATGGGGCGGTCACGGCGCCGATGCGGATACGACGCGGGCAGTGCATGCGGTGGCACAGGATCTTGGCTACGCCGGGCTATCGCGCGGCGTGACCCAAATGGCCGGTGTGCTGACGCAGAATTTCGGATCGCCCGAGTTGCAGGACGAGGTGCTGCTTCGCTTTGCGAGGGGCGAGGCAACATCGTGTCTCGGCTTCACCGAGCCGTCAGGCGGGTCGGACGTGTTCGCCGCAAAGACCCGTGCGGTACGCGACGGCGACGAGTGGGTCATCAACGGCCAGAAGATGTTCACCTCGGGCGCCGAGCTTTCGAACTACGTTCTCCTCCTGACTCGCACCGATCCAGATGTGCCAAAGCATAAGGGGCTGACGTTATTTCTGGTCCCGCTCGACCGGCCCGGTGTCGAGATCCATCCCGTCCATACCTTCATGGACGAACTGACCAACGCGACCTTCTATGCCGATGTGCGCATTCCCGATCGGTATCGGCTGGGCGAGGTCAATGGCGGGGTGCGTGCGATGTCCGTCGCGTTGTCGATGGAGCAGGGTGGCAGCTACTATCATTTTCAGATGCGCGATATGGTCGAAGCGGTTGCGGTATGGGCGCGAACCGAGGAGCGCGACGGCAAGCCGCTGATTGAACACCCTTCGACGCTGGCGCGTCTGGCCCGTGTCTATACCGCGGCGTGTATCAGCGAAGGCTTGACGGCGCGGGTGCTTTCAACGCGGCTCGCCGGCGAACAGGACCTGGCTTACGGCCCGGCGTCGAAAGTGTTCTCGACGCAATCCTTTATCGACCTTTCGGCCGACCTGCTCGATCTGGCGGCACCGGGGTCGCTGGTACGCGGCAGGGACGGGCTCGGAGTGGTCGAGAAGGGCTATCGACACTCCACCGCAACCTCGATCTATGGCGGCACTAGCGAGGTGCTGCGCAGTATGGTCGCCGAGCGTCGGCTGGGCTTGCCGCGCAGCCGCGCATGACCCTGTTGTCGGACGTAGAACGCCTTGCCGCGCTGGAGGCCATCCGGCGATTGAAGGCGAAGCGCGATCGGGCGGCGGACACCAAGGACTGGGTCCTGTACGAATCGTTGCACGCGCCTGATCACGTTTCGCGCAACGGTGATTATCCTGCGTGGACATCGGCAGCAGAGATGGTTGCCAACGTCAGCCGGATCATGGCCGATCTGACAACTACCCATCATTCGCATTCCGCGGAGATCGCGTTCCACGCGGACCACCGCGCCAGCGGGGTTTGGGCGATGATGGGCTTGTCGACCTGGCAGCAGGACGAGGAGGCGCACTGGTTTCGCGCCTTCGGCCATTATTACGAGACCTACGAAAAGCGCGCCGACGTCTGGGTCTTCACCAGCCGCGAGCTGAAATACATCCATACGACATCGTCGCCTGGTGCGATCTTCCCGCCGCGCCCCGAACAGGAGAGAATGCAATGACCGGAATGTCCGATATCGAGACGCTGCTCGCGCTCGAGGAGATCAAGCTGGTCAAGGCCAAGCGCGATCGCGCGGTCGATACCAAGGACTGGGACCTTTATCTGTCGCTGCACGCGCCCGATCATCGCTCGCACAATGACGGATACGCGGCGTGGAACAGCGCGGAGGAAATGATCAAGAACGTGCGTGAGCTGCTCGGTCCGGACAAGATTTCGGTGCATCATTCACATACGCCCGAGATTACCTTCGAGTCCTCGACCAAGGCCGCAGGCATCTGGGCGATGGAAGACAATATCTTCTGGAAGGAAGACGGCGTCGAACATTGGCTCAACGGATTCGGGTTTTATCACGAAACCTACGAAAAGCGCGACGGCAAGTGGTTGTTCACCAGTCGCCAGCTAAAGCGCACCCACATCCGCACATCTAAGGACGCGCACCCGGCAGTGTTTCGGGCCACCCAGTGAGGTTGAGGCCGCTCGATGACGCCGTAGGAGAGACCGAGTGAACAGTTTCGATGAAACCTTCGATTTCGTCGTCGTCGGCAGCGGCGGCGGGTCGATGTGCGCCGCGTTGGTGATGCGGGGCGCGCGCAAGTCCGTGCTCGTTCTCGAGAAAGCGCCGCTGGTCGGTGGGACTACGGCGATCTCGGGCGGCGTGATGTGGATCCCCAACAATCCCTTCATGAAACGTGACGGCGTACCCGACAGTCTCGAGGCGGCTACGGCCTATCTGGACGCGGTTGTCGGCGACCACAACGACACGCCCGGTGCGACGCGCGAGCGCCGGCATCGCTATCTCGTTGAAGGCCCACGGATGATCGATTTCCTGCAGGCGCAGGGGATCAAGCTGACGCGTATATCGAATTGGCCGGATTACTATGACGACCGCCCCGGAGGATCGGTGCCGGGACGCACCGTGGTGGCCGAACTGTTCGACGTGAACAAGCTTGGGCCGTGGAAAAACAAATTGCGGCCTAACTTTCTTGCGCTGCCCGCCACGCTGGAAGAGGCGTTGACGTTGCCGCACATGAAAAAGTCGTGGAAGGCGAAGCGCAATCTCGCCAAGATCGGTCTTCGCGCGATCGCCGCCAAGCTCACCGGCAAACACTATGTCACCGCCGGCGCGGCACTGCAGGGAGCGATGCTGCATGCTGCGCTCGAGAGCGGGGCAGACATTCGGACCGACGCGGCGGTCCGCGAACTGATCGTCGAGAATGGCGCGGTCGCAGGCGTCGTTGCGGAGCGGGATGGCAAGACGGTGCGGATCGGCGCGCGGCTCGGCGTGCTTGTCAACGCCGGCGGCTTTGCGCGCAACCAAGCGATGCGCGACGCGCATCAGGCCGGCACTTCGGCCGATCGCACCAGTGTCTCGGAAGGCGACACCGGGGAAATGCTGCTGGAAATGCAGCGCCACGGCGCGGCCGTCGCGCAGATGGATGCCTATATCGGTGGCCAGCTGACCATCCCGCCCGGCGCCGAGGCAGCTCCGGTCAAGCCCGGCGCGCAAGGGCTGACCGCCGCGCCACATGCGATCCTGGTCGATCAGTCCGGCCGGCGCTACCTCAACGAAGCGGGCAGCTATACCGATTATTGCCGCACCATGTTCGAACGTGACAAAGAAAGCCCGGCACTGCCGAGTTGGGCGATCTTTGATTCGCGCGCGATCGCCGCGACCATGCTGGCAGGCACCATGCCGGGTGCAAAGAAGCCTCAGGACTGGTTCGACAAAGGCTATCTCAAAAAGGCCGACACGATCGAGCAACTGGCCGAGACGCTCAAAATCACGCCCACGACGCTGCGCGCCACCGTCGATCGGTTCAACGGCTTCGTTGCAAAAAAGCATGACGACGAGTTCGGGCGCGGTGCTCGCGCCTATGACCGTTGGTTGGGCGACCCATTCAACCCCCACGACGCGACGCTCGGCGAAATCGGCGAAGGGCCCTTTTATGCCGTGCCGGTTATGCCAGGCGATGTCGGCACGCTTGGCGGCGTCGTTACCGATGTCGACGGGCGGGTATTGCGCGAGGACGGCACGCCGATCGCCGGCCTATATGCGACGGGCGTCTCGACCGCATCTGTGATGGGGCGCACGTCGCCCGGGGCAGGGGTCAATGTCGGACCATCGGTCGTCTTCGGCTTCGTCTCTGCGAAACATGCGTTGACCCAAGCCGACAGCCCAAGCGCATGAAGGCTGTTGTCATTGGTGAGGGATTTGGCGGACGCGTCGTTGCGCCGATCTATCGACGTCTTGGCTTCGACACCCTCGTCGTCTCGCCGCGTGATGACGCCGCGGTGCGCATTGCCATTGCCGCAGATGTCGATCTCGTCTCGGTCCACTCGCCGCCGTTCCTTCATCTCGCGCACGTGATGCAGGCGATCGAGCATGGCCACGCAGTGCTGTGTGACAAGCCGTTCGGGCGCGATGCCACAGAGGCGCGGGCGATGCGCGACCATGCGCGGGCAGCGGGGGTCCGGAATTTCGTCAACTACGAGTTTCGCCGTCAGCCCTCCCGCCTGAAGTTGAAAGGCCTTTTAACGGACGGGGCGATCGGCGCGCTCGAGCATATCAGCTGGACCTTCATCGGCGATGGTTTGCGTAACCAGCGGCATCGCTGGCTGTTCGACGCGGCGCAGTCGGGCGGCTGGATCGGTGCTTACGGGTCGCACGCCATCGATACGCTTCGCTGGCTGTTTGAAGGCGAAATTGCGCAGTGCGGCGGGGTGTCGCGGATCGAAAAGGCGGAGCGGCCGGGTGGCGATGGCGGCAAGGTCGCCTCCACCGCAGAAGATGCGTTCACCAGTTGGTTCGTGATGGACAACGGATGCACGGCCAGCTTCGACACGGCTTTCTCGGCAGGTGCACGCGTACCGCAGCGGATGATCCTGATGGGCAGCGAGGGATCGCTCGAATTGCTCAACGAAGTCGCCATCATCCTGCGCAGGCCTGGCCAACCTGAGGAGACCTTCGATTTCCCGCTACCGCCGGGCGATCTGCACGATCCCGCCTTGATTCCATGGTTGACCGAAGTGCGCGATGCGCTGCGCAACGGCAGCCGCCTGACTCCCTCTTTCGATGATGGTGTCGCCGCGGCGGAGGCAATGGACCTGTTGCGATCCAATCTGATTCCCGCGGGGCGTACTCGATCAGCAGCGCGAGCAGGATAGCACTTTACCCCAGCGGTCAAATCGGATAGAGAAAAACTACAACATGTAAGTTCTAGGAGAGCCAGTGATGAACGTCGAAGACATGATCATCGTCAGCGTGGACGATCACATCGTCGAACCCCCCACGATGTACGACAATCACCTGAGCGCCCAGCACAAGGGGATCGCGCCCGAACTCCGCAAGGACAAGAACGGCGTCGATTTCTGGCTCTATGAAGGCAAGCGAACCGGGGCAATCGGGCTGAACGCCGTGGTCGGTCGGGTAAAGGAAGAATATGGCTGCGAGCCGGTCTCGCTCAAGCAGATGCGCCCCGGCGCTTGGGACATCCACGCCCGTATCGAGGACATGAATGCCAACGGGATCCTCTCGTCGCTCAACTTTCCCAGCGTCGTGATGTTCGATGGTTTCCTGTTCCACATGATGGAGAACAAGGAAAACGCGCGCATCCTGCTCCAGGCCTATAACGACTGGCACATCGACGAGTGGTGCGGCTCCTATCCCGGGCGCAATATTCCCAATGCGATCATTCCGTACTGGGACATCGACGCTACGGTCGCTGAAATTAAGCGCGTCGCGGCGAAAGGGTGCCACGCGATCTCGTTCAGCGACAACCCCTCGCTGAAGGGCTATCCGAGCATCCACAATGCACATTGGGAGCCGCTGTGGAAGGTGTGCGCCGAGAATGAAATCGTCATCAACATCCACATCGGTTCGGGCGCGCAGGCGCCTCATGCATCGATGGAATCTCCAATCGATGCATGGATCACGACAATGCCCATCTCGATCGTCAATTCGGCAGCCGACTGGCTTCACCTCAAAGCAGTGCAGCAATATCCTCTGAAGATCGCGCTGTCGGAAGGTGGTATCGGCTGGATTCCCTATTTCCTCGAACGCGCCGATTTTTCCTTCGAACAGCATCACCGGTGGACGCATTCGGACTTCGGCCCCGGCCGCAAGCCGAGCGACCTCTTCAAGGAGCATTTCCTTACATGCTTCATCGACGACCGCTTCGGGCTCGCCAATATCGACGCAATCGGCGAAAATAACATCTCGTACGAATGCGATTACCCGCATTCGGACTCGCTATGGCCCGAAGTGCCGGAAATTCTGCACAAAAGTCTGGCGCATCTCAGCGACGATCGGATCAACAAGATCAGTTACCAGAATGCGCTCGAGCGCTTCAATTTCGACGCGTTCGGCTTGATGGGTGGGCGCGACAAATGCACCGTCGGCGCGCTTCGCAAGCTTGCAACGCATGTGGACACGGCTCCGCAGTCGTTCGGCGGGCCGGCCCCGCTAGCACCCGGCGAAGTGCGGCGTCCGGTCACGTCTGGTGACATCACCAAGATGTTCATGGACGTTGCCAAACAGGATGGCGCCGTGCGCGACGAAGCGGCGATGGAACCGGCGGAATAAGTCGATGTGACACCGCACGGCCGTTCCCGGCCGTGCGGACCTTCAAGGCGAGCGAAAGTGGGACGACGCATGGCAGCGACCGAAGCGAGCAGGGGGTTTCAAATCTTCCGTGGCAAGGATGCGCCCGGGCTGATGGAAACCGGTTGTATGTCGATCGCGCCGATCACGCCGCTTCAGCGTGCAGGCGTGACCAAGGCGGTTGCGGCAGGGTATGTCGAGGGCGACGAGACCAGGGTTCTCGTCAACCTTCCAGGGTTCAGCCTTATCCACAGCTGGATGAAAAAGGGATATCCGCTGGCGTTGCACAGTCATGATTCGGATTGCTTGTATTATATCGTCGCCGGGTCATTGCGGCTCGGGACGGAAGACCTGGGTCCGCGCGACAGCTTTTTCGTTCCGGCGAATGTTCCCTATACGCACAGTCCCGGTCCCGACGGCGTGGAGGTCCTGGAGTTCCGTCACGCGAACGCCTTCAACTTCGTCAACCTCTCGAAAACCGAAGCTTTCTGGGACAAGGCAGCCGAGATCGTTGCGGAAAATCGGGAAGAGTGGCGATCTGCGAAACCGCCCTCGCTCGGGGTCTGAACTCGGCGGCTGATGCGGCTCAGACGCGCGGGGTCAGCAATAGCAGTAGGATGTCCGCCTCTGCCCGCTTGAGATCCTCGGCATCGATTGCTGGTTCAACGACGTGCAGCGTGGCGTAACGCGACGCCATGCGTTCGATCGCCGCCACTATGATGATCGCCCGTGCCAGAGCTTCGCGCGGAGTCGGTCCCTTAGCAGTGCCGGCTGCGCGAATTTGCTCGGCAAGACGGTTGACGATCGGCTGCGCACTCGCATCGCGCATCTCGACGAATGCCTCTTCGCCGCGATCGGCGCGAAAATTGCGAATGTTGAGGATGGCGCGGTTGCGATCCCAGTAGCGGTAGAACGCGCTCACGAAACGCTCCGCATGCTCGTCGCGCGACGACGGGTCCCACGGCGCGTCGAGCTCGTCCGCAATCTCCGCTGCATCATCGCCGGCTTCCTTGCTGAGATGCAGCAGGAGTTCGTCGATGTCGCGGAAATACAGATACAGGCTCTGCGACGCCACGCCCGCTGCGCGCGCGATTGCACTGGCCGTCAGTTTTTCCTCAGAGCCCGAGGCGATGAGCTGACGGGCAGCGTCGAGCAACCGTGCGCGTGTCTCGGCGCCTTTGCGTCCCAACGCTTGTCCCTGCTTATTCGTCCTGACCATGGCCTTCCGTCCCAAAGATCGGGACGTTCTGCAAGGCACATCCATGATCGCCCCGCATACCGCCCATCCGACGCGCTCGGCATGAATGAGGATCAATCCTTCTGACGCAGGCCCTGCAGCAAGGACAGGAATGCCGCGATCGCTTCCCCGCCGGCCTGCGAGGTTTGCGGCGAATGGGCGATGGTCAGCGCTACGTCGTTCAGCGCCGCCTGGATGAGGTTGGCCATCGGTTCGGCAGGCTGCGGCGCGACGATACCCTGTTTGATCAGCAATCGCAGCGCGGCGGCTGTGCCCGTTGCTACGAATTCGGCCTGTAACGCGCGCCAGCGTGCCCACCCCAGCACGACCGGGCCATCGATCAGCAGGATGCGCTGATATTCCTCGTTGGATGAAACGAGATTGAGATACTGGCTGAAAGCCGCAATGACCTGAGTCCATAATTCACCCGACAAGGGCGCGACGGCAGAGTTGCTGCGGCTGACCAGTTCTTCCGCCACGATGCTGAACACCTCTGCAAAGAGCTGCTCCTTGTCAGAGAAGTGGTGATACAGCGCGCCGCGCGTAACCGCTGCGCGTGAGACGATCTCGGTCGTTCCGGTCGCGTGATAGCCTGCCTCGGCGAACAGTTCTCGGGCTGCGACGAGCAGGCACGCGCGGGTCGCCGTCGCGCGTTCTCGTTGGGCCGCGAGCGCACCGCCACGATTGGATTTGGTCGTCTTAGTGGAAACGAAGGTTTCATGCATATCTGTCTGCGTCAAACGATGCGGACCCCCGGGTAATCGCCGATGATGATGCTCTCCATGTCGCCGTATCCGGCATTCTCCCCCTCGCGGACACGGACCGGGCGATCGCGGATTTGCCAGCGATAGGTTTCTGCGAGTTTTTCAGCGGCATTGACGTCGTCGATGCATTCGCCGTCGATAAACTCCTCGCCCTTGAAGCTGCCGTGGATCTGGCCTTTCCAAGCGCCGTACATGCCCGGCAACAGGCGAAAGCCCATGTCCGGATTGATAGCCTCGATCTCGAACACACGCTCGAGGGTCGAAGCGCCCGGGCCAGCGAGTATCGCGGTGATGCGCCCGCGCATCGCTCCGCGATCCTGCGCGCGATAGTCGATCTCGGGATAGAGATGAAGGATCGGGATCTGCCGCCCGTCGCTCTCGTTGATGTATCCGCTGAAGAACTGGAGCGGGCCATCGCCACCGAAATCGCGGAAATAATAAGCGAGATCGTAGCTGGTCCCGTCCGGACGGTCGATCTTTGAAACCAACCAGTTGAAATGGTACGGCGCGCCCGCCTTGCTGCTACTTGTTGCGCCGATGCTGCTGGGTACAAGGTCGGTCGGGTCGAGGCCGACATGCTCGCGAATTCCCCAGCTGCGATCGCGAAAACCGAACCATTCTTCGGGATCGACGACGATACGCTCGCCGTCGATCTCGATCCAACCCGAGACGGTGCCGGCCTGATGATACCGAATGACGTCCGAGGCGATGCGACCGACCTGCACGACGACATCGCGATTCTCGAAAAAGGCCGGCATCGTTGCGTGGAACGTCAGGTCGAAGCTGATCGGCTGCGCGCGGTTTTGCGCGAGTGTGATGCGGATCGCCTCAAACGGCTCGATCACCTCGTAGCCGAGCGGTCCGACATTCATCTCATCGAGACGCGGGGCCAGCACGCGACTGGCACGAACAGTGCGCTGCTGCGTCCCGCACTGAACGCCGGCAAACCCGTCCAGCACGTTGCGGTTGGCATATTTCCCCAGACCGAAATCGACCTGCAGTTGCGCATCCTTGCGCATCAACGTGAGCCACGCTTTTTCGGTCCAGCCACGGTCCGCCGTGCCGACGGCCGCGTGGGTGTTGACGATCTGATGGTTGAACGCTTCGTCGGCGGACGTCAGCTGAGCGATCGAAGGGATCATGATGTGCCTTTCGGTGCGGCGAACCCACCACCGTCGAGCATCGCGCCGACGATGCCGAGATAATAGCCGAGGTTGTCAAGAAAGATCAGGAGTTTCGGATCCTTGCTGCGGCCGGTCCTATACATGTTTGCGCCTTCGGCGACGATCGCCGCGACCTTCGCGCATTGCGCGATCTCGTGCCAAAGCACGCCTTCTGCCGATCTCCCAGATACACGCGACCACAAGGCGATGACCTCGTCGCGCGACAGCATCCCGGGCAACTTCGGCGCGCGGGTCGCCACGTGATACTCGCTCGCGAATGAAAACAGCATATAGCCGAGATCGGCCAACGGCTCGCCGTTCAGCGCCATTTCCCAGTCGAACATCGCGGTGATTTCGCCATCCTGCCACATCAAATTGGCAAGCTTGGGGTCGCCGTGGACGACCGCCGGGGGGCCGCTGCGCGGAGCAGGCAGTGTGAGGAGCCGATCGTAGGATTCGACCAGCTCCGGGCAATCTGCGGTACGAGCGAACTCGCGCCATATGCGGACATCGTCTTCCGGCGTCACGATCGCGCCGAACGCTGGAAGCGGCGCGATCCTCGCAAGCGAGGCGAAGGCCGAAATCCAACGCTCGCACGTCTGATTGCGCAGCGCGTCGGTGCCGTTGACGAACCAGGGCGCCATGTGGATGTCGTCGATCGTGTCGCCGGACACGCGTTCCATCACGAAAAACGGCGCGCCGAGCAAGGTCGGATCATCCTCGATCGTCACGATGCGTGGAACGGGTGGCGCGGCCGTGATGGTAGCCAGTTCCTGATAGGCGCGCGCTTGGCCGACAACGTCGCGACCTTCCAGCATGGCACCGCTTGCGGGAGGCATTCGCAGGATAAGGTCGAGCCCTTCGATGACATAAGTCTCGTTGGAATAGCCAGCAGTTAGCGGGCGGACCGCAGCGATTCGGTATCCTTGAGGCAGCGTTTTGCGCAATACGACTGCAATTTGATCGAGATCCCTCATCGCGCCCGCGATCCCCTCCAAGAAATGCCTCGATGACGAGTCATTAGGCTACATGCAAGTTGTATCTTGCCTTTGAATTCGATAGTCAAGCGCGGGTACATTCGTCGCCATACCCGAATCTCTAACGTCGAGAGTTTGTGATCATGATCGTCAACGATCCACTGCTGCAGCCCATGAAGACCCGCAATCTGACCTTCAAGAATCGGATGGTGCATGCCCCCACGACGATGAACATGTCGGACGACAAGGGATATGCCACGCAGAAGACGGTCGGCGCCTACGAGGCGTTGGCGGCGGGGGGCTTTGGAGCGGTCTGCGTCGGAGCGACGAACGTCCGGTGGGACGGACTGATCAACGAGCGCATGCTTGGCTTCTATGACGACACCTACACGATCAGCCATCGCGAGATCGTCGAGGTAATCCACCATAACGATTCGCTTGCCGGCATCCAGCTGTTCTACGGAGGACTCATTCCAGGCGTCGGATCGAGCTTCCCGCTGGAGCCTGGCAAGGGCTGGATTCCGGGCACGGTGGCGTGGGGGCCCAGCGGAAAATATCCCATCGGTAACCAACAGCCGGGCATTGTTCCGACCGAAGTCTACAAGGCTCTGGTGGAGGACTTTGCCCAGGCGGGACGCCGCGCGCGAGAGGCCGGATACGACTACATCTCCTACCACTTCTGCCATGGCTCGCTGCCGCATGTCACGTTGTCGCTGCTGGAGAACCAGGGCCGAGACGACGAATATGCCGATCACTTCCTTTTCTGCGAGCAAATCCTTCAACGCACCCAGGAGCTATGCGGAAAGGACTTTCCGTTGATTCCACGCATGGTCTGCGACGAGAATTACAAGGAAGGGTTCGATATCGACTATTTCTTGGATCATTACGCACCGCGCCTGCACGCGCTTGGAGTCGACGCGATCGACTGCACTTTTGGCTCGATGCTGCCAGCCGAAAGCCGCGATCCAGAGACCTCGTCGGGGCAATATATCGGTGGCGGTTTCTACGTCCCCAATCTGGTAACGCTGCCGAGCATCAAGCGGATGCGAGAAGGCCTAAAGGCTCGGGGCCTCGACATGCCGCTGATGGGATCTTGCAACGTCAATACGCCGGAACAGATGCGCGAGATGGTCGGCGAAGGCGCCGCCGACTTCATCGCCAGCTGTCGCCAATCGCTCGAGGACCCCGATTTCCCGCGCAAGATCGCCGAGGGACGCGAGGACGAAATCCGCAAATCGACGCGTACTGGCGCATCGCTGATGACCGGAAACATTTTCGCCAAGGGTATTGCCGGATCGGCGCAGAACGCTGCGTTCGGGCGCGACCGGGAATATCGCCTAGTTCCCGCATTGAAACGCAAGCGGATCTATATCGCGGGCGGCGGCTCGGGCGGTATGGAATATGCGATCACGGCCCATGAGCGAGGGCACGACATTACCATCTTCGAAAAGGGCGACCAACTGGGCGGCGTGATGGCGTGGGCGGGCAATTACCGCAACCTCCCGAACATGGAGCAGATCGCCTATCAGCCCGATTGGCACAAGCTGATGGTTGCAAAGGCCGGCATTGCCGTTCGGCTCAACGAGGAATTGACGCGCGATCGCATCATGGAAGATCGGCCCGACGTATTGGTGGTCGCGACCGGCGCGAAGCCGGCGCTCCCCGATGTACCCGGCCTCGACCAGGCGATGGCGAGCGGCTTTGCCCGCACGATCGACACCGCGCTCCACGACGGACTGGAAACGCTGCCTGCAGGACCCGTGGTGGTGTGGGGCGCGGGGGAAGGGGTCGAACTGGCATTGGACTTAGCGCGCAGCGGTCACGCTGTTCGCTTGCTGGATCCGGCGGTCAAGCTCGTGCCCGCGAATTACATCGGGTCGCGCGCAGCGAACGTGCTGCGCTGGCTCGGCGCGATCGATCTCGCGCCCGAAGTCGGCGTTGATCTGCGCGAGGTGCAGGAAGGGGCGGTCGTCGTGGCGCATGCCGACGGAGTCAGCGAGACAATCGCCTGCGCCAGCCTGATCGTCGCGCCGGGGCGCGTCGCCTACGATCCGCTGTCGACGTCGTTCTTCAAGACTGGGATCGCGGTGGAGGTGGTGGGCGATGCCCGCAGCCCGCGCTCCTACGGCAATGCCATCCATGAAGCGGCCTATCTTGCGCGGCGCGTCTGAAACAGGGCGACCGGGAAGCGATCTGCGGACAAGGAGAGAGAAATGTTGGACTGGCTGAGCGACGACCAAAGAGCGCTGCGCGACATGGCGGCGACGTTCGCACGCAACGAAGTCGAGCCGGTGGCAAACGCCATCGATCTTGACGAACATACGCCAGCCAGTTTGATCGCCAAGGCGGCGGAACTCGGATTGTTCGGACTTTACACTTCGCAGGAATATGGCGGATCGGGCGCGGACCTGGTTTCGGTATGTCTTGTCTGCGAGGAACTGGCAAAGGCCAGCCCGTCCTTTGCGGGAATGCTGACCGTGCAGATGGTGCTGTGCCCGATGACGGTAGAGATCCTCGGCACCGAAGAGCAGAAACAGCGCATCCTGCCCAAAAGCGCAAGCGGCGAGCGGCTGATGGCATATTCGCAGAGCGAACCGGCTGGCGCCGCCAACGTCGCCGGGCATCTCACCAAGGTCACGCCCGATGGCAATGGCTACCGTATCGACGGTGCCAAGCTGTACTGCACCCAGGGGTCGGCGCAGACCTATCTCGTGATGTGTCGGACGACAGATCGCGACGGCAATTCCGGCTATGGCTGCGTGATCGTCGAGCGCGACGATGACGGGTTCGAAGTCGCGCCGTACGAAGACAAGCTCGGCTGGCGTGGGACCAACACCGGGTCGATCTCGTTCAACAACGTGTTTCTCGAAGCCGACGATATTCTCGGCAATATTCTGACCGGCGGATTTTCGCATCGCAAGGCAAACCACTCGAACCTCTTGTCACATGTCGCGACCTCGGTCGGTTGCGCGCAGGGGCTGTTCGACAAGACACTCGATTACGTGAAGCAGCGTCGCATGTACGGCAAGGACATGGCTGACCTTCAGCCGCTCGGCTATTGGCTGGCCGAGGCGCATGCCAAGATCGCCGCCTGCCGGGCCTTGCTTTACGATACCGTGCGCGCGTTCGAGGCCGGGACCATGGCACCCGAAATGGCCAGCGTGTGCAAGGCCTATATCGGTGAAACCTGCTTCGACGTGTGCGTCAAATTGCTGCAGATGTGGGGCGGCAGTGGCATCATGAATTCAACCGGTGTCAACCGCTATATGCGCGACGCACGCGCCAAGTGCGTAGCCGAGGGCGCGACGGAAATGCACTACGCCATCATCGCCAATCAATTGCTCCACGATCAACCTACGCTGGTGCCAAAGACCATCGTAAAGGCGGCCGCGTGATGACGAGTGCAGCGCTGCATCAGCCCGTCACCACGCTCGACATGATCGCGCAAGCGCTGTCGCGCGATGTCGAGCGGGTCGTGGTCCTCGGTACAGAAGGGGAAAGGCTGACCGCCGGCGCTTTCGCGGCGGAGATCAGCCGTTATCTCCAGTTCCTGCAGTCGCTGGAGCCGCGCCCGTATCGTGCTGCCGTCCTGTCGCGCAACAGGATCGAAGTGTTGTACGCGTCCAATGCCCTTAATTTTGCCGGCATCGTCAGCACCGCGCTGCATCCGATGGGGGCGGTCGACGATTATCTTTATGTCATCGAGGACGCGGCGATCGACACGCTCGTCTATGACGCGACGCATTACGAGGACATGGCGCAGGCGTTGAAGGAGCGCGCGCCGCAACTACGCTATCTCCTCGCACTGGGGCCTAGCGAGGTCGGCATTGATCTGACCGCGGCGGTAAGCCGGTTCTCGCCCAAACCTTTGGTCGCGCCGGCGTGCGATCCCGAGGCGCTGTTCCGCATCGCCTATTCGGGGGGGACGACAGGCAAGCCCAAGGGGATCATGACTTCGTACCGCCTCGCTGCCGTATCGGCGATGGTGCAATTGATGAGTTGGGAATGGCCGGAGGACGTTCGTCATCTCGTCTGCGCGCCACTCAGTCATGCGGGCGCTGCGATATTGACCTCAGTCCTGGTCAAGGGTGGGTCGATGGTTGTGCTGCCCGGCTTCGACCCGGTCGGCGTGATGCACGCGATCGAGCAGCACCGTATCACCTCGGTGTTGATGGTGCCCACGATGGTACTGGCAATGATCGACCATCCGCGGTTCGGCGAATTCGACCTGTCGAGCCTCGAAGTGATCTTCTATGGTGCATCTGCGTTTCCGGCGGCCCGGCTGCGCGATGCAATCGGCAAGCTCGGCCAAATCTTTTTCCAGTTTTACGGTCAGGCTGAGGCGCCGATGTCGATCACGGTGATGCGCCGCAATGAGCATGACGTGACCGACCCGTTGCGACTCGCAAGCTGCGGTCGACCTACGCCGCTGGTACGCGTCGCGCTGCTGGACGATGACTGCAAGGAAGTGCCGGAAGGCACCCCGGGCGAAATATGCGTGCGCGGTCCGTTGCTGATGAGCGGCTACCTCAACAAGCCGGCGGAAACCGACGCCGCCTTCGCTGGCGATTGGCTCCATACCGGTGATGTTGCCGTACGATCCCCCGACGGATTCCTGCGGATCGTAGACCGCAAGAAGGACATGATCGTGACTGGCGGGTTCAACGTCTACGCGCGCGAAGTCGAGGACGTACTGGTCGAGCATCCGCTGGTGCGTCAGGCGGGCGTGATCGGTGTGCCAGACGATCGATGGGGCGAGGCCGTCAAGGCGATCGTCGTGCTCGAGCCGGGCGCAACCGTCGCGGCCGAAGACCTGATTGCGCTGGTGCGCGAGCGCAAGGGACCCGTCCAAGCACCCAAGACGATCGAGTTCATCGATGCCCTGCCGCTGTCTCCGGTCGGCAAACCCGACAAGCGGGCGCTGCGCCTGCGTTACAGCATATGAACGGCAAGCATGCGGCGACGCTCGAAAGCCTGTTCGACTGCTGGACGCGGTTCGATCTCGATGGTGCGCTCGAATTGATGGCGGAAAACGTCGTGTTCGAACCCGACCTCAAGGGCACGCGCCACGACGGAGTCGAGGCGCTGCGCACGTTGTGGGGCAAGTACATGACCGTAATGACGTCCTACGACTGTCGCATCGTCGCGGTGCTGGAGAGCGACGATATGGCCATGCTTGAACGCAAGGAACTCGCCGTGACGGCGGCGGGGGCGTTACACTTGCCGATTATGGCCGTGTTCCGATTCGACCCCGCGGGGAAAATAACCCACTGGCGCGATTATTGGGACAGTACGATGGTGCCCTCGCACTAGCCGTCGTCGCGATCTGTTAATCCAGGGGTGGTCGGCGTACCACCTTCCAAGGCGAAGCTGCCAGCGCGATCGATATATTCGTCTAGCCGCGCGATGCGGTCGTCCTCGATGCGAAAGACGATGCAGGTCGGCCACGCGAAGGTCTTGCCGGTTGCGCTCGTCATCACCGTCATGTGTTGCTGGACGAAACCGGTTTCGGACTTCTGGCGACGGACATCATGGATCGCGCGGTGCGGGAACGCCGTGAACATGTTGGCCCAGTCGCGCAGCAGCGATTCGCGGTCGTGCGCAATACCGTCGAAATTGTGCCAGATCCGCGCGTTCGGAGTGAACGCGTCGCGTGTACCGTCGAGATCACCCGCCGTCATCGCTGCAAACAACCGGTCAATTGCTGTGGGCATAGGTCCTCCAAGCCAAGGTCTTCCTCAGCTTGTGACATTACCTGCCGCTAGCGCGAAGCTGTAGCGCCGCTGCATCGCACCCACGATCGTGCCGGCTCCAGCGTCCCGGCGATATGATCGCTTGTCAGGTGGAGTAGGAAGGCCCTTCGTGACACGCCGGATAACGAGGCATTACGAGCATGGAGAGTTTGCGATGAAACTAGATCCGACAGTATCCGCGATCGTCACTGGCGGCGCGTCCGGTTTGGGCCTGGCGAGTGTCGTGGCGTTGCGCGCGGCGGGCGTGAAAGTGGCGATCTTCGATCTCAACCCAGAAGCCGGCCAAAAGGCCGCGGCGGAAACCGAATCGCTCTTCTGTCAGGTCGATGTATTGTCCGAGGAAAGCCTCGACGCGGCTTTCGACAAGGCGCGCGCGGGCAATGGCGCGGCCCGCATACTTGTTGCCTGCGCGGGCGGCGGCAATGCCTACACGACCATCCGCAAAGATAAGGAAACCGGCGGATTCGCCCGGTTTCCAACCCAGGAATTCGCCAAGGTGGTGGCGTTGAACGCGGTCGGCACCTTCGCCACCATTACCCGTTTTGCTGCGGAGGCTGCCGCGCTCGATCCGATCGACGACGAACGCGGCGCGATCGTCTGTACCGCGTCGGTCGCCGCGGAGGATGGCCAGCAGGGGCAAGCGGCCTATACCGCTGGCAAGGCGGCGATTGCCGGCATGACCCTGCCGATCGCGCGCGATTTGTCCCGTTACGGCATCCGCATCAACACAATCCTCCCGGGTGTTTTCAACACGCCGGCGATGGCGCCGGCTCCGCAGGCCGTCAAAGACGCCCTATGCGCCACGGTTGCCTTTCCGAAGCGACTTGGCGAACCGGCCGAGTTTGCCGGGCTGGCGCTTGAACTGCTTCGTAACGGCTATTTCAATGCGGAGACAATTCGACTCGATGGTGGCTTGCGCTTCGCAGCGCGCTGACCGTGCTACAGCGCGCGTAGGACGGAAGCGGTATCGGCTCCCAGGGATCGCGCCGCGCTACGCGCGCTTCGTAACGGATAGTGCGGCGCAGTATCCCTAGCGGCGAGCTTCGCCCATGTAGGAAGGTCGGAACCGGCCTCGCCCAGACCACGCGCGTGCGCAATCACGTCGGCAAGCGCGATCGATATCAGTCCACCGAGACCACGCCGCCAAAAGGACCATGCGGCGAGGGCCGCGGTGATGCCTGTGAGGGGATCGGCAACGGCGTCGCCGGCAAACAGCGGTTCGCCCCACGCACGTGCGATCGCGCTAGACAATCCGCCCGCGACCGCGGCGTCGTCGCCGAAGCCGATCCAATGTGCCGCGTCGCCGTCCCGGCCATGTCCGGTAATCGAAACCCAAACCTTGCCGGTCGCCGCGAGCGCTTCGGCGTGAATGCCAACCTGTCGTAGCGCGCGAGGGCGGGTGCTTTCGATCACGATGTCGGCGCGCCCAACGAGCAGACGAAGTTGCTCGATATCGGCAGCATCGCCGAAATCCAGCGTTACGCTTTCCTTCTGTGTATTCAGCAAGTCGAAAAAGGCTGGGTTTCCGGCGCGAGCGCCATCGGGCCGCGTCGCGCTTTCAATCTTGATCACGCGGGCGCCGCAGGTGCGCAACAATGCTGCTGCAAGCGGACCTGCCCAAAGCGCTGACAGATCAACGACCAGCGGTCCGGCAGACGCGGCGCTTCGCGTTATGCCAGGTGTTAGCTTAAACGGCGCTGTCGGTACGGCGCTATCGCGGTCGGCAGCGATGGCGAGACCAAGCACGCGTCCTTGCGTCACGAGATCGTCGGTCGCCAACCCACGCGCCGCGCGTTCGACCCCCTCCCAGTCCGGCGCATCCTGTGAGAGCAATGCTGGCATCAGCTCCCAATCGTCGACACGCGGCAGGTTCAGCGCGATGCGTCCGTCGCGTGTTTCGATCAAGCGACAGGTGCCGTTGGGCGATGTCGTGCCGCGGCGCGACAGACCCAAGAGGCGTGAGCGCTCGCCGAGCACCACGGCACCGTTCGTCGGCAGCTGGGCGCCGGGTGCGATGGCGGCCAGCGCCTGCAACGCGCCGGTCGCGGCCGAGGTGAGCGGGACCGGCGAGATGAGCGCCGGCCCATCCGCGCGGCCCGTGACAGCGGCCAGTCCGCTACGCCGCCACGCCAAGGCCGGGTGATCGGCTTGTGCTATAACAGGCGTCGCATCGCCGAGCAGGGCGAGCAGGCGACGTGCATGACAGGTTGCCAAGCCTGTGTCGTCCAGATCAAGCTCGGATACCATCACGCCACCTTAGCCTTGTTATCGATGCGACGCACCCGCTTGTGCGTGAAGCCGCTTTGGCGTCAGGTGGCGCTGTATGTTGCAACACCAGCTGACCGCGGATTCTCTGCTGACCGATTGGCGCGGCGACGCGCGGACGTGGTTGTGGGTCGATCTCGAAACGTGGCCAACGGCGCTCCTCCCCGAGCCATATCCACCGGTGCCGATCATTGCCGTCGGGGCCGGCCATCCACAACAGATGGCGTTCGATGTGCGAGTCGATAGCTATGCGGACTGCGAACAGGTTGCTCGCGCGATCACGAAAAGACCCCGCACTGCTGCAACTATCACGCGATTGCTGCGCGCGAGCGAGGGGCTCGATGCGGGGCACGCGCTCACGCTCGAGTCGATGGCCTTTGCGGCGTTACAAGGCGGCGGGGAGCATCGTGACTGGATGTCCACACGTCCGATGGTCGCGCCGCGGCCGCCCGGCGTGCTGCATGTCTGCGCCAGCGAAACGGGGCTGGATCTCATCATGGATCGACCGGTTGCTCGTAATGCGATCGACCGGGCGATGCGCGACGCGTTGTTCGACGCTTTCACGGCAGCGGCGCTGGATGACAGGATTGCCACCGTTCGGTTGCGCGGTACCGGCCGGTGCTTCTGCGTCGGCGCAGACCTCGCCGAGTTCGGTACGACAAACGACCCGAGCTTGGCCGATGCGATCCGGGCGCGAACGCTGCCGGCCGGGCCGTTGCTCCGACTGAAGAGTAAGCTGGAGGTTGTGGTGCAGGGCGCTTGTATCGGCGCGGGGCTGGAACTTGCCGCGTTTGCCGATCGGTTGATTGCGACCCCGGACGCGTGGTTCCAATTGCCTGAGGCCGTGATGGGGATTCTGCCCGGTTTCGGCGGCTGCGTTTCGGTCCCACGGCGGGTCGGACGGCAGCGAGCGGCCTGGTTGTTGCTGTCAGGACGTCGCATCGATGCGCGGACCGCGCTGGCCTGGGGGCTGATCGACGCTATCGTGGACGATGTTGCCGCCGATAATGGTCGCGCAGACGAGATCGGCTGACAGGTTCGCTCGCGCGGTTCCCCAGGGTGCCCGTAAGAGGCACAGGTCGGCCTCGCTATCGACGCTGAGCTGGCGTCGCTTCGAAAAATCGTTCGAATGGGCCAGGAAAAGGTCTAGGGCAGCTTCGGGCGTCAGTGCTTCGTCGATGCCGAGCGTTTCGCCCGCTACCGTACGACGCGACGTCGCCGCCGCCATCGCTGACCATGGGTCCGCCGCACCGAAGGGAGTGTCGGTACCTCCGGCGAGCGGAACGCCGGCCTGCCGGAACGCCTGCAGTCGATACAGCGCTGGCCAATCCTCAGGCGGGATCGCAGTACGGTAAGCGTCGCCACGCTCATGAACGAAATTCGGCTGGACGCACACCGATAGACCGAGTGTGGCGATCTCCTGGATCAGCGAGTCAGGCGCGACCGAGGCATGTTCGATGCGATCCCCTGTCAGTGCCCCCGCGTCGCGAAGCGCAGCGAGCGTGAACACGAGCTCGACTTCGCTGACGCAGTGAACCGCAACTGTCTGCGCCTGCTCGTGCGCCCGGCGAATCGTAGCGACCGTTGCATCATAATCCGGCAAGTGCTCCTCGTGCAGATGCAGCTTGACCGGTCCTGGCGCAAGCTCGCTCGGCAAGGTGTCTAGACCGAGTTCCGGCTTGCCAGCGAGCATGAGGCGTTGCGGCAATGCGCCACGATCCCGTTCCAGCGCGAAAAAGCGTGCCATCGCGTCGTCGTTGAGCGGGCTCATATCGGTGACGCCGGTGATCCCGAATCGAGCAAGCATCGCACCAACCGCGTCCAGCTTCGGGGGAATGCTGCCGAGAGCGCCGCGCAGCCACGGGTCGGCATCGAACAGCCGGCCGGTCCACCCCTGAGCGTTGCGCTCCAACTGCGGGGACGGCGCGGCAGCGGCGAGCAGCAGGTCCAGCGCGAAGGTGTTGAACACCCAGAGCCGGCCCGAGCGATGCTGTACCCGGACGGGACGATCCGACGCTACCCGGTCGATCCAGTGGCGATCGATCATGCCGGCAACACCTTCATGATAGCCGATTCCGCGCAGCCAGCCCTTGCCCGATATGCTCAGGGCAGCGACGAGGTCAGCCTCATCATGAACCTGCGGCGGGCCGCACTGGACCGACGATAGCGACGCGGCGGTTGCGGCGAGGTGCACATGATGATCATGCAGACCCGGCAGCAGAAGCCCACCGTTGGCCTCAAGAACGAACTCATCCGGGCGTGAACACAGCGCGCCGATCGCCACGATCCGTCCCGCTCGGATTCGAACATCCGCCACCGTGCCGTCAAGCAGCTCGGCTCTGCGGATCAGCAGCGCATCGGGGGCTGTCAGGCCGCGCTCTCGAACATGCGGCGCACCTCGCGGCGCAGCAATTTTCCCATCTCGTTATAAGGCAGCGCTTCGACGCGCACGATGTGCTCGGGCACGCGAGAAGACCGCAACCTTGCGCGGACCAACGCGCGGATGTCATCGTCCGATGGTTCGGCTCCGGTAACCGCAACCGCAACCGCGACCGTTTCGCCCCACTCGACCGAAGGGATACCGACCGCGGCGACGTCGCTGATCGCGGCGTGAGTCAGCAACACATCCTCGATCTCGCCGGGGGAGATGTTCTCGCCACCACGGACGATAACGTCGTCGGCGCGACCCGACAGGAACAAATATCCCTCGGCATCGAGATAGCCCGCGTCGCGCGTCGGAAACCAGCCACCAGCATCGAGCGCGCTGCGTTCGCGATACTCGCCCGAGACCTGCTCGCCGCGGACATAGATCTCGCCCGCCTCGCCGGGGGGCAGTACGCGTCCTTCCTCGTCGCGGATCTCGAGCTCAATCGTGGGTAACGGCTTGCCCACCGAACCGAGCCGCGCCCTTGCTCGCGCGTCGTGTGCGCTATGCGCCGCCCGATGTTCCTCCGGGCCAAGCAGAGCGACGGTCGAGCTGGTCTCGGTCAAGCCGTAGGCGTTGGTGAAGTTCGTATCCGGGAACAGATCGAGCGCACGGCTGATCAATTCGGTCGGCATTCGTCCACCGCCATACGCGATCGCGCGCAAGCGCGTCAGGGCAGGAGCGGTGTCGCCTAGGCATTCGACGATGCGCGACAACATGGTCGGTACGACGAAGGCGTTGGTCGCTTGCTTGGCGGCGCACAGGTCAATCCATGCCCGAGGCTCGAACGCGGGCAACAGCAGGATGCGGCGCATCGCGTAGATCGAGCTGAGCAGCGCGGCGATGCCTGCGATGTGATAGGGGGGCACGCTGACCAGCGCAGCTTCGTCCTCGCTTGCCGCGCCGAACTCCACGGTCCCCAGGATATAGGAAACGAGGTTGGAGTGGCGCAGGATCGCGGCCTTGGGCGCGGCTGTAGTGCCGCTGGTGAACAATTGCACGGCGATGCCTTCGCCATCTCCTGCCTCGCGCTCCGGCTCGGCGGCAGCCTCGGCGCGCGAGACGAAGGCCTCGCGCGAGACCGATCGGTTCGTGCTGTCGGGCGCGATTCGCGCGACTCGCTCGGCATCGCCGACAACATAGGCTGGAGCGATCCGGGCAAGCAGCGCAGCCAGATCGGCGTCGGGCAAGCGATAGTTGAGCGGGCAGTAGGGGACGCCCGCAAGCGCCGCACCGAACAGCGCGATAGGGGCCGCTTCGCTGCCGGTGTCAAGCAAGGCGACATGCGCGCACCCGCTGGCAGCGATCTCGGCCGCAGCGCCCGTCGCAGCCGCCCACAGCGCAGCGTAGCTCCATGCGCGACCGTCGCAGTCGAGCGCGATCCGATCTGGCTCGGAATCGGCGGTCATTTTGAGGAGAAGCGAGATATCCAACTGCGTCAGTCCGAGGCGGGCAAGGGTTTGGCATCCTTCACCTGCAGCGCGATGCCGTCGAGCGCCAGCGAGCCTCGGCCCGGCTTGATGCACAATAATTCGATCGTGTTGTCCGCGTCGGTGTAGCGCTTGCCCATCTTCGTGCCTTCGGCGAAGCTGGGGTCGATCGTGCCTTTCTCGCCGACGCGTTCGTCGGCCATCGTCGCGCCACCGCACGAAACGACACCCGCCGCCGGCGCCTTGATCACCATAACCTCGGTATCGCAGACTGCACTCTTGAGCTTCGATCCAGCCTTCATAACGTCTTCCCTTCGTGCCGGCGCCTTACGCAATTGCGCCGGTGGCCTTGAGACTTTCGATCCGGCTCCAGTCGAGCCCAAGTTCCATGAGGAACGTCTCGGTATGTTCCGACGCTTGCGGCGCGCGCGTCGTGTGGATCGGCTCGTGGTTGAACTGTACTGGGCTGCGGACGAGCTTCAACGGAGCACCTTCGTCGATTGCCTCGACCTCGATCAGCATGTCGTTCGCCAGCGCCTGATCGTCTGAGGCAAGATCGAGCAGACTCTGCGCTGGCGCCCACTGACCGGTATACCCCTTCAAATGCTGGCGCCAGTGCGCGAACGGCTTGGCGGCGATTGCCTCGGCTACACGCGCGCTGACTTGCTGCCAGTTTTCCATCAGGAAGCGTCCGTCCAGATACGCCGGGTCGCCCGCCAGGTCTTCGAGCTCGAGCCGCTCGAACAGACTTTTGGCGTAAGGACCGGGAGTCAACGTCGTGAAGTTGATGACCCCGCCGTCCGATGCTGTGAAATTTCCGAGGAAGGGATTGCCCGGAAATGCGCCCGATTGCGGCATTCGGGCCTGCGCGGAAACCCCGGTTTCCATCGCTTGGTTGACGGCAAGACCCGTCGACCACCACGCGGTCGACAGCAACGAGACGTCAAGCTCGACCGCCTCGCCGCTTCGCTCGCGGTGGAACAACGCAGCGGAGATACCGCCGGCAATGTAGGTTCCGCCGATCGTGTCGCCGAACGCCCCGATCGGCTGCATGATGACACCATTCAACTCTGGCGGCGAGACTGCGTGAGCAATGCCGCCGCGCGTCCAGAATGCCGTCGAATCGAAGCCGCCTGCCTCGCGCTCTTCTCCCTTGTCGCCGAACGCCGAACCGCGCGCGTAGATGATGTTCGGATTGGCTGCGCGAATGTGCTCGAGGTCGATCTTCAGCTTCTGACGCGCCGCCGGCAAATAGTTGGTGAGGAACACGTCGGCAGTCCTGGCGATCTCGTAAATTAACTGCTGGCCTTCGGCCGTCGAGACATCGACGCCCACCGACCGCTTGCCGCGATTTGGGTGCTCCATCATCGGATTGCGGTTGGGATCGACTTTTATTCCACCCATGTTGATGAAGCCGCGTTGGGTGTCGCCGCGCGTGGGATGCTCGATCTTGATGACGTCGGCGCCCCAGTCGGCGAGCACGGCACCGGCTGCGGGTACGAAGGTAAACTGCGCGACCTCAAGGACCCTGATACCCTTCATTACTTGCGTCATTGCGCTTGCTTCCATCGTTGCCTCACCGAACGGTATGTCGGTCGAGGTCCTCGCATGAAACGGTATCGGCAAGCGCGACGGCAGGATAGCGATGCGGTCGGCTCCGGCCGACTGATCGTGGCGGCGATGATGCGTTGCGCAGAATGGTGCGTATGGTAGCGCACGCCGATAAGTGCGCGGATCGCTCCGGTAAACTGTTCCCCTATTATACGTAAAGGCGTTCGTATGGAGAAGAAGCTCGCAACCAAGAAGACGCCCAACCTTGCAGGGCGCCCGACGGCCGCAGAGCTCGAACGTCGCAAGAGTCGGGTCATGGAAGTAGCGACCGACCTGTTCGTCCGGCACGGCTTTGCCGCGACCTCGCTGATTGACGTAGCGCGTGACGCCGGCGTCGCGACGCGCACACTGTACCAGCATTTCGGAGACAAAGAGGCACTGTTCCGCGAAGTTATCTTCGCGCGCGACACTGGGGGCTTTTTTCAACGGCCACCGATCGATGCCACCGACGCGCTCGCAGAGGTGCTTCGTCGCACGGCGCTTTATGCCATTGAAGTGACTTATCGCAAAAGGTCGATTAATTTGATGCGACTGATGATCGCCGAGAGCCAACGCTTTCCCGATTTGACGCGCCAAGTGGCGATGGCGACCTTCTCGCGCTTCCGCCGAAGCGTCGCCAGCGTGTTTGAACTGCTTGAGCAGAACGGTCGCATTCCGGCGGGGGACCACGCCGAGTCAGCGTCGCTGTTTATCGATTTCCTGCTGGGTAGCACGCCAATCATGGCCTATGCCGCTTGGTCGACCTCGCCGCCGACCGATGCGGAACTGGACGTCAAGGTCGACCTTTTCATTCTTGGGCGTTTCGGCCCGGAAATTGCGGCGAACGCGCGCCAAGCGTTGGTCGAGGGCTAGCCTTCAGCGCTTGCCGATGCCCTCGACATGCCGTTCATAGCCCTCGCGGTAAGCGGGGTTCAACATCAACGCGCTGTTGGCCATCCGCTCGATATGGCGAGCCTGGTCCAGCCCGACATCGCGGGCGAGCTCGATCGCGATTTTGGCGGTGCCCATCTGCTCGCCATTCTGCTCGGCGAGATGGCGGCAGAATGCCAGCGCGCTGTCTTGGAAGCCTTCGTCGGGCAGGACTTCGTGCACCAGCCCCATCGTCAGTGCCTTGTCGGCATCGGCCACGAGGTTCGCCATGATCAGGTACCGCGCCCAATGGGTGCCGACGATGCGAACCAGTCGGCTGACCCCGTTCGATGCCGGCAGAACGCCGAACTTGCCCTCGGGGAAGCTGTAGCGCGCGCTTTGGGCTGCCAGGCGAAAATCACACGACAACGAAAGCTCGAGCCCGCCGCCGACGCACGTCCCCTGATGTGCGACGACGAAGGGCTTCTCGATATGCTCCATCTCGTCATACATGCGCTGCATGCCGTTGAGGTGAAGGCGGTGCATCTCGCGCAGTCCCGACCCGGTACTCGGCATCGCGCCGCCGCCGCCTTCGCGCAAATCCGCGCCGGCGCTGAAATAGCGTCCGGTCGCGCGGATCAACATGACCTTAAGAGCATGCGTGTCGCGATAGCGTACGATCGCGCGATCCAGCAGCTCGAGCGTTTCGCGATTGAGCGCGTTCAGCTTGTCCGGTCGGTTGAGGGTCGCAATCAGGATGGCGCCATCTTCTTCGACCAGCAAAGGGGCGATATCTGTCATCGTGCTTCCTTTCGCATCGCGGCGACGTCATTCGTCTTCGATGACAAAGATAATCCGCTCGGGGCACGCGCGCGCGCCCTTGCGAGCGAGATCCTCGTCGCCTGCCGGCACGTCGAACCCCTCGGTCGAGATATAGCCTTCGTCGTCGAGCGGGTAGAGATGCTCGGCGACGGCATGGCACCGAGCGTTGCCCACGCACTGTGCTCTTTCGATCCGAATTTTCATGGCTGCACCCTTGTACCGCGTGTTTGGCGCCGACATCGGCCGACTGGTATCGCTAGAGCGGAGGGCCGACGCGCGATCAATCGGCGAAACCCGAAATCGCCCCAGCGATCTGCAATCGCAATCGCGGGAGCGGTATTGCGTGCGTCGCATTGCGTGTCGAGTGTACGTCGATATCACCGCGAATGACAGTCCAGCGCTGCGTTGGCGCGTGCGATACGAAGTGAAGGAGTGCGACGATGAATGCGCTGAGCCCAGAGGACACGCTCCACCCGGTGGTAAGGTTGAGTCCCGCCGTGCCGGTGCCGGACCATATCGCGCCCGAGACGGTCTACGATTTCGACATGTATTTCGATCCCGGCTTGCTTGCCAACCCACACGAGCGGGTTCGCGAAATGCTGCGCGAGGCGCCACCGGTGTTTTGGACTCCGCGCAACGACGGGCACTGGGTCATTCTCGGGCATCAGGAGATTTACAAGGCATCGCGCGACACGGAAGTCTTTTCCAGCGAAATGATGCCGCGCGAGATGGTCGCGGCTGCGATGGCGATGATGCCCTCCGGCGGTCCGTACATTCCACAGCCAACGCCGATCAACCTAGATCCGCCAGATCACACCAAGTTTCGCCAGCCGCTCCAGCTTGCTTTCTCGCCCCGCGCAATGCTCGCGCGGAAGGAAGAGGTCCGTGCACTTGCCAACTCGCTGATCGATGCGGTGATCGAGCAGGGGCATTGCGACTTCCTGCCCACGATCGCCGAGCCTTTGCCGGTGCAGGTGTTCCTCAAGATGATGGGGCTGCCGCTCGAACGCGCCGGGGAATTTCGAGATCTGGTACACTACTTCCTCGAACCGATGAGCACGATCGAAGAGTTCGCTATTCGGATGCGTCGTGTCGCCGACGCAATGACGGGCGAGATCGAGGCGCGCCGCGTCGATCCAAAGGACGATCTCATCAGCCTGCTGTGGAAGGCGCAGGTCGATGGCGAGCCGATGACGTTCGAAACGATGGAGGACTTCGCGGTCCTGCTATTCATCGCGGGGCTCGACACCGTCATTAACGGCATGGCCTATGGTGTACGCCATCTCGCAAGCGACCCTGAATTACAGGAGGAGTTGCGCGCGAATCCGAAATTGATCGTCGAGGCGGCCGAGGAACTGTTGCGGCGCTATACCTTCACTGTGCCGACACGCCGCATAACGCGCGACAGCGAGTTCGAAGGCGTGTCGCTAAAGGCAAACGAGCGAGTGATGCTCTATCTGCCTGCCGCCGATCTCGACACGCGTGAATTCGCCAATGCCGAGAAATTCGATCTCGACCGCGAGGTGAAGGTGCATATCGCGTTTGGCGCGGGGCCGCATCGCTGCCTCGGATCGCACCTGGCCCGTATCGAGTTGCAGGTCCTTTACGAACAGATGCTCGAGCGTCTGCCGACCTTCCGGCTCGACGAGCGCGCACCGGTCAAATTCCACGGCGGCAGTATCATCGCGATCGATTCACTCCCGCTGCGCTGGGACTGAGCGTTGACTGTACCCCGCCTGCTACCCCGCCTCGATCCGGACAATCGCTTCTTCTGGACGAGCGGGGCCGACGGGGTGCTTCGCCTGCTGCGCTGCGCCGATTGCGAAGGCTTCGTCCATCCGCCGCGACCAATCTGTCCGCATTGCCTCTCGGAATCGGTCGCTGCTGTCGCGGTGGGGGGAACGGCGGTGATCGAGAGTTACACCATCAATCGCCAGAAATGGCATCCCGCAATGGAGGTGCCTTTCGTCATTGCACGAGTGGCGATCGATGGGGCACCGGGTGTTTTCCTGACGACCAATATCGTCGGTTGTGCGGTCGAAGACGTCGCGATCGGCGACGCGGTGCGCGTTGCGTTCGAACAGCAAGACGACGTGTGGTTGCCGCTCTTCGAAAAAGTCGCTTGAGATGGCCACACCCGACGCCTTCATTACCGGAATCGGTTTGTCGCAGGTCGGCGCGAAGCTCATCCGGCATCCGTTGCTGCTGACCATCGATGCCATTCGCGAGGCTTTGGACGAGGCCGGCCTGACGATTGCGGATATCGACGGTATCTCGACCTATCCTGGCCGCGCAGCATTTCCCCCGGGTTTCTCGCCCGTCGGCTGCGAGGATCTGATCGACGCTCTGCACATGGACATACGCTGGTTCGCTGGTGGTTTTGAGGTGTCGTCACAATTGGGCGCGGTCGTCGCGGCAGCCAACGCGGTGCGAGCCGGTCAAGCCCGCCACGTAATTTGCTTCCGAACTGTTTACGAAGCCGCAGCGATGTCGCGGCCGGATGAGTTTCCGCAGCCGCGGCCCGGACGGCTCGAAGGGTCGCTCCAGTGGTTGATGCCGTTCAACGCCTATTCGGCTTCGAACTGGGTGGCGCAGTACGCGATGCGTCATGTCCATCGCTATGGACTGAAACGCGAGCAACTGGCGCAGATCGCACTGACCGATCGTGCTCATGCGCTCCTCAATCCGCGTGCGCTCGTGCGCGAGCCGCTGACCCTCGACCAATATATGGAGGCGCGAATGATTTCGGATCCGCTGTGCCTCTATGACTGCGATCGCTTTACCGACGCCTCTACGGTTTTGATCGTGTCGGCCGGAGACACCGTGGGCGACGTGCGCTGCACCCCTATCAGGATCGCGGCGGCCGCTCATGCAAACAAGCGACACAGTTGGGATCAGGTGGAATGGATGGCGGCGTACAGCACGGGGGCCGAGCTCTGGCGCAAGACCGACTACCAGCCCAAGGACGTCGATACTGCCCAACTCTATGACGGCTTCAGCTTTCTTACGCTGACCTGGCTCGAGGGCCTCGGCTTCTGCGAGGTTGGCGAGGGCGGGAGTTTCATCGAAGGCGGCAAGCGCATCGCGCTCGATGGCGACTTACCACTCAATACCTTTGGCGGCCAGATCGGGGCAGGGCGGCTGCATGGCTTTGGCTTCGCCCATGAGGCGGTGACCCAATTGCGCGGGCAGGGTGGCGCGCGGCAGATCGCCAATGCGCCGAAAGTCGCCGTGGCGACGTCGGGCGGCGGGCCGCTGGCCACGGCCTTACTCCTCGCACGCGAATGACGAGGCGCCCTAGCGGGTTTCGGCGGCGCATCTTGATCGAGCCCGGGCGCGGTCGTGTCACCGCGGAACTTGAGGACGACTGGCACCGTATGGCGGTGTCACTCTTCCATTGCGAGGGCATCATACTCGACGTCGCTGCCGATATGAAGCGCTGGCCCTGGTCGTCCTGCCCCGGTGCGCTTGAGCGACTGTCGGATACTTTCACGGGAGTGGTGCTGAAAGATGTCGCCCGGCGCGGCGAGAAGACGGCCAATTGCACGCATCTGTATGACTTGGCGGTATTCGCCGCCGCACATGCCTACGACTCCGATGTCGCGACATACGACGTGCACGTGTCTGATCCTGTCGACGGCATCAGCCATGCCGAACTCCGACGCGCCGGGGTCATGTTGCTGGAGTGGACCCTCGCCGATCACCGCTTCACGATGCCGCTATGTCTGGCCGGACGGCGCCTTACCGAAATAGGCGACTGGATTGCGACGCTTGATCCGTCGACGCGCGAGGCTGCGCGGGTGCTGCGCTGGGCGGCGATCATGGCATTCGGGCGTACGATGGACATCCCGGACGGCAGTTCGGCTGCGCAGTTTCCGACCGGGGCCTGTTACACATTTCAGCCCGACAAAGCCGCAACGGCAATCCGTTTGCCGGAGGCATGGGTCGATTTTAGCGACTCGAGCGCCGGACCGATGGGCGACCGATCAGATCGGTTTGCAGAAAAACGCATCACACAGGAAACCGAGTTTAACGCGAAAGAATGAATCGCCTGACGTGCAATGCATTTCGTCGCAAAAAAGGAGGGTGTCTCATTTTTTTGTTTGACGGGCGCGTCGGGGAGTCGCAGCATCCTGGAAAGAAAAAATCTGGAGAGTGACCATGGCTGCAATGCTCGAGTCCAATAAGACCAAGATCGCCAAGCGCGTCATCGAGGTGTTCGACTATTTCGACGCCGAAAGTCGCAGCGCGACGGTGATGGACATCGTCCGCCGCTACAATCGCCCGCAGTCGAGCACCTCCGAATTGCTGGCGAGCCTGGTCGAGATGGGGTTGCTCTACAAGGATGCGGCGTCGCGCTCCTATTCCCCGACGCCGCGCCTGGCCACACTCGGTTCGTCCGCCCAGCCCGAACTGTTGCGCGGCGGACGTCTGTATTGTTTCATGGACCGGCTCGCGCAGTCGACCCGGTATGGCGTCGCATTGTTCGGCATGGTCGGTACGCACGTTCAGATATTCCGCTGGTCGCCCGGTCTTGAGCCACTTACCAAGGGTATCGAAGGCGGCGCATCGACGCTGCTCTCGTCGAGCGCAGCGGGCCTGCTCCTCCTCTCCTCGCTCGGTGCGGAACGCGCGCGCAAGACGCTGTGGCGGCTCAATGCAGAGGCAGACACCGATGCGAAATTCGATCACGCCGCGATGGGCGAATGGGTGAGGGAACTGGTCTATCAGCGTCATGCGACTGGCGACGCCGGTTTCGTCGCCGAGGCCAAAGTCACGTCCGTTCTTCTGCCGCGTCAGGGTGACGAACGCGCTCTAGCGCTTGGTGTGATCTATCCCAGCCAGGTCAACATGGACGCCGAGGCGCTGCTGGCGACCTTGAACCATGGCATCGCCCAAAGTGCCTTGCAGGTCGACGAGACCAGCCCCGTCATGCCGACGCCACTGGTGCGCGCGGTCTGATCGGCGACCGTACCGTTAGTATTTCGCGCGCCGGTCCCGCTGCGCCGTCCCGGCCGGCGTCTTCGCCATGCGGCGTACGATTGATGGGCGGTCCTGATGACGCAATGGGCAGGGCGGGAGGAATGGGGAGCAGGCTGGCCCGCACCGTTTGCGGCGCTGACCGGTGTCGCCTGCAGCGCGAGCTTTTCCTATGCGAGCGGCATGCTGATGGTTCCAATGACGGCGGAACTGGGATGGACGCGCGCCGAGTTTTCGTCGGGCTTCACGATCATGATGGTGAGCGGTCTTTTCTTCATGCCGCTGGCCGGTCGCCTGGCCGATCGTTGGGGGGCGCGGCGGGTCGTTTTACTAGGCGTCCTGCCGTACACCCTGTGGTATCTCCTGCTTGACTTCGTCGGGCAAGCGATCTGGCTGTGGTGGCTGCTGTGTGTCGGCATAGCGGCGACTACCGCAGCGCTGACGCCGCCCGTATGGATCAGCTCCGTCGTTGCGGCCTTCAGAAGAACGCGCGGACTGGCATTGGCGCTGGCCTTATCGGGGATAGGTTTGGCGATGGCGCTTTGGCCATCGCTCGCGGCGTTTGCGGTGAAGGCTCTTGGTTGGAGAAAGACGATCTTCGTACTCGCGCTAGCGGCCGGAGCCCTGACGCTATTCGCCGCATTCGGTTTACCGCGTTCGGTTCCCCACTCTCATGACCAAGCGGTGCCGGACCGCCGCGAGGGACGTGTCTCGTTGGGCGCCGTCATGCGGTCGCGCATTTTCGTGTGCATCACACTTGCCGGTGGTCTTTTCTCCAGTGTGTCATTCGGGATGACGTTGCACTTCGCTGCCATGTTGCGGGCAGCCGGCCTCTCGCTGACTGCAGCGGGAGGCATCGCCGGGCTGATCGGCATCTTCTCAATCGTCGGGCGGCTTGGCACCGGCCTGCTGCTGGACCGCGTTCCGACACGCGCTTTCGGTTCCATAGCGTTCCTCCTACCAATGGTCACGGCAGCCTTGCTGTGGAGGGGCGGGACCGGGGAAGCAATCGTCGGTGCGGCCGTGCTTGGCTTGGCCGGGGGCGCCGAACTCGACATTGTCGCATATCTCATCGCCGGACGTTTCCCGCGTGAACGTTTTGCCGCAATCTATGCGACCTCCACGGCGACCTTCGCCGTATGTGCCAGCTTTGGACCTCTTCTGGCCGGAGCCTTGTTCGATGCGGAGGGCAGCTATGACCTGTACCTGTTTCTGATTGCCCCGATGGTCCTTGCAGCCGCCGTTCTGATCTCGCTCGTGGCCGCACCACGACCGACGTGGAATCGCGTCGAAACCGAGAATGCTACATGACCGGCGATCTTGGGCAGCGCCACGTGCTCGTGACGGGCATGGCAGCTGGAGCTGAGTGGACCATCGCGACGCGCTTTGCCGTTGCGGGGCGCTGGGTGGCATTTGTGGGTCGGAGTGCCGACGGTATGATTGTTGCGGACGAAAGCGCCCTTGTCTGCGACCCCACCGAGCAGGCAGGCGGATCGCTCGGTCCGACGGCCCGTGCCAACGCGATCCGCCCGAATGCAACTGGGAACGGGATGACGCCATCTACGCGGAAGCGAGGATTACGCCGCGCTTGCCCCAGATCAGGTTGGTATGGCGCGACCTCGAGTGGTCGAGGCGATCGTCAGCGCGACCCTGCTCCTCGCGACCGACGATCCGGCTTCTACCATGGGAATGAAGGTGCCCGTCGACGGCGGAATATTCTGGCGACAATGTTCCAACAAAAGGAATGAGGGATGACGATTCTACGACGCAAAGCGCTCATCACGGGCGCGGCGGGCGGCATGGGCCGAGCTTGCGCGCGGCTGTTCGGAAGCACGCATGATCTGGTCCTGACCGACGCCGTGGCAGAGCCGCTCGAACGGTTTTCTGACGATCTGCGCGCGGAAGGGTTTACCGTGCTTGCGACGCACTCCGGCGATCTGGGCAGCGCTGCACTGCTGTCGACGCTCGTCGCTGATGCGACAGGCGAGGTCCCTCTCACACTGATTCACACCGCCGGGCTGTCACCCTCACAGGCCGATGCCAGCGCGATCATGGCGGTCAATCTCGTCGCGACGGTCAAGTTGCTTGATGCCATCGAGCCAATCCTCAAGTCGGGTTCTGTCGCCGTGGTGATCGCCTCCACCGCCGGTCACATGATGCCGGTGATTCCGGAAATCGCGCCGCTCTTCGCCGATCCGCTCGCACCGGGTTTTCTCGACAATGTTTGCGGCGCGATCGAAGCGATGTCCGAGGGGGCTCCTGCAGGCGCGCCCGGCTTCAGTTATGCCTTGAGCAAGCAAGCGGTGATCGCCTTGGTCGAGAAGCGTGCTGCGGCATGGGGACAGCATGGGGCGCGGATCGTCTCGATCTCGCCGGGGCTGATTCTGACGCCGATGGGACGGAAGGAATTGGCGGAAACGCAAGGTGCGGCGCAGACCGCTGATGCCGCTCCCGTCGGGCGGCCCGGCATTGCGATGGACATCGCGCTTGCCGCGCGGTTCCTGGCCAGCGATGAGGCGTCGTTCGTTTCAGGGTGCGACCTTCGGGTCGATGGAGGGAGCACGGCGGTATTGAAAACGTTGATGGGCGGATGATCTCCGGCATCGAAACGACGCGGCTCACGGGCCGGAGACGGGGGATCATGGGCTGGCTCGGCATCATAGCTATGGGTCTGGTGGGCGCGATCCTGCTGGCTGCGCTGGTCCTGTTGGCTATACTCGTCTGGCAGGGGCGGCAAAAGCCGACCGGTGTACCGCAGTATGTCGCGCTGGGAAGTTCGTTCGCAGCGGGCCTAGGTCTTGGTGAGCGCGTCGCGGACAGCCCGATCGTCTGCCAGCGCAGTGTCAACGGCTATCCGCAACAACTCGCGCGGATGCGCGGACTGTCGTTGGTCGACATGAGCTGCTCCGGCGCGACGACGCGCCATGTATTGGCAGGCGGACAAGTATTTCAAGGTCCGCAGATTGACGCCATCCGCCGGGACACTGCCTTGGTCACGCTCACGAGCGGGGGCAATGACGTCAGCTATGTAAGCGACCTCACCTTCATGGCGGGACGGAACGGATCGGGCTTGATCGGGTGGGGCTTGAAGCAATTCTGGAAGGGCCCGCTGGCCCCGGAGCAGCGCGATTTCCAAGTGCTGGAGACCACGCTCTTGGCGACGCTGAGGGAAATTCGACGCCGTGCGCCTGACGCGAAGGTCGTGGTGGTTACCTATCCCGTGGTCCTGCCGCCCCACGACACATGCGCTAAGCTCGGCCTCGACGCAGCACAGGTCGCGGCCATGCGGACGGTCGGCGAGAGGCTGGCCGACGCGACGCGCTCCGCCGCCCGGCAGGGCGGGGCCATCGTCGTCGATATGCAACGGCGAGGTGTCGGCCACGACGCGTGCAGTGCTGAACCGTGGGTCAACGGCGCGCGCGACGTCAAGGGCGCGCTGTTCCATCCGACCCTCGCAGGGGCAGAGGCCACGGCGCGGGCAATCAGCGAAGCCCTGGATCAAAAATGAAGCGGCCAGGAGTCGACGATGCAAGATGAGAAATGCCCATTCACCTTCAACTTCGACGAAGCGACCTTCCGTGCCGGAGACAGCGTCAGCTACCGCGTCACCGGCAGCTTGGCGGGCATGCCGTTCGTCGGCACCCTGATCGAGGTCCATGACGATCACGTCGTTTTGAGCGATGCGGGCGATCCGCAATACCATATGCGGGGCACGCGCGAGAGCCGTCCGGTCGTGGAAGAGTCCGAAGTCGCATGAGCGGGCTCGATTATACCGGCAAGCGTGCTGTCGTCACTGGCTGCGCTTCGGGGATCGGAGCCGCGACGGCACGATTGCTGGTCGATCTCGGGGCTGAGGTTCATGGTCTCGATCGCAATGGGACGAGCGTCCCGGTCGCGCGGTTTGACACGGTCGATCTTGGTGATTCGGGGTCGATCGATGCGGTAGTGGACAGGCTCGGCGGCGGCATCGATGCGCTGTTCAATTGTGCCGGACTCGCTCCGACTTATCCGAAGATCGATGTTCTCAAGGTCAACTTTCTCGGTACAAGACACCTGACGCAGCGAATTCTCGGGCGGATGGGGGAGGGCGGCGCTATCGTCACCACTTCGTCCAATGGCGGCCTTGGCTATCGCGCCCATCTGGTAGAACTGATCGACCTGCTCGACACCGCGACCTTCGCCGACGGCCTAGCATGGATTGAGAAACACCAAGCGGCGATCGCCAATGCCTACAGCTATTCCAAGGAAGCGCTGACAGTGTGGACATTGCGCGAATCGGCAAAAACAATCGAGCGCGGCGTTCGCATGAATTGCACCAGCCCGGGCGCAGTGCAGACCCCGATGCTGGACCAGATCGAGGCGCGTGTCGCGACGGCGGTGATCGACGCTGTCGCGCAGCCATTCGGGCGCCGCGCGACGCCCGAAGAACAGGCATGGCCACTCGTTTTTCTGAATTGCTCCGCCGCATCGTACATTAACGGCGCGGACCTGCCAGTAGACGGCGGGTTTGCCGCCGGCTTGACGTTGCGATCGCCGCTTTAGACAGCCTGTTTCGGCACGGTGGCCAGTTTTGGGGTGTTGGTCGGGTCCATGCCCCATCCGAACTGCCGGAAATTTTGCGTATGGCAGAGGTGATGCAGGGAAAACGCCGCGTCGATTGCGTTCGCCTGGCCCTGGATGTCGAGCGTCTTGTTCACCGCTTCCTTGGCGAGTTTCAGTGCAAAGGCAGGCTTGGTCGCGATCTTCTTTGCCATCTGCAGCGAGAAGTCGGCAAGCTGATCACGCTCGACGACATGGTTGACCATGCCGAGACGGTGCGCTTCCTCGGCCGACCAGCTGTCCGATGTAAACAGGAATTCCTTCGCCTTGCGCGGGCCCAGTTCCCAGGGATGGCCGAGCCATTCGACGCCGGACACGCCGAACGTGACGACCGGATCCGAAAATTGCGCATCGCGCGCAGCGATGATCAGGTCGCAAACCCATGCGAAGATCAGCGCGCCGGCGATGCACTTGCCCTGCACCGCGCAAATCGTCGGTTTGGAAATGTTGCGCCAGCGCCGAGCGGTTTCCAGATAGGCTTCCTTTTCGGCCGCGTACCAACCATGCGTCTCGGGTTCCTGGAAACCGCTCCAATGGCCAACCTTGCGCTCTTCCGCCTGAACGCGCGCCTTATAATCGTCGACCGTATCGACAATGTCGTGCCCCGCCGAGAAGTGTTTGCCGTCGGCAGCGAGGATGATCACTTTGACGGTATCGTCGTAGAGCGCGCGACTGAAGGCGTCGTTGACTTCATAGATCATCTGCGGATTGATCGCGTTATACTTGTCGGCCCGCGCTAGCACGATGCGCGCGATGCCGGGCGCCGGGTTTTCATAGCGAATCAGCGGTTCGGTCATTTCTGGAATTCCTCTGCGATGGCGCGTGCGCGTAGGCGCAGCACGTCCTTCTTCACCTTGCCAGACGGCACTCGCGGCAGGTCGTCGACGAGTTCGAGATATTCGGGAAATTTCTGCCGGGCGAGGCCGGCGGCATCCAGGAAGCGGCCGATTTCGCGCAGGTCGAGCGTTGCGCCCGCACGCGGAATGACGAAAGCACAGCCCTTCTCACCCGTTGTCGCGCTCGGCATAGCGACGATCGCGACTTCGGCAATCGAGGGGTGCGCGTAGAGCAGGTCTTCAACTTCCTTGGGGCTGATATTTTCGCCCGAGCGGATGATGATATCTTTTTTGCGACCGGTGATGACAAGATAATCGCCATGGATGCGGCGACCGAGATCGCCCATCCGGAAAAAACCATCCGGGGTGAAATTCTCAGCATTGTCCGTTGGGTGGACGTATCCCACGAACAATCCGGGGCCCCGCGCCAGGATTTCGCCTTCATCCCCATCCGGAAGGTCGGCATCCGACACCGGATCGACGATGCGGATTTCGGTAGGGTAGGCGATCACTCCGTCGGTTTCCGCGCCGAGTTCTGCCTGAGACCGGTCCTGGATCCCGAGCGTTGCGGTGGTCATCTCCGTCGAGCCATATACGCGGAAGAATAGGCAGTTGGGGAACGCTTCACTCGACCGCTTGATCAGCTCGGGCGACACGGTCGTGCCCCCACAAAAGAATAGTCGAAGCGAGGATAGTGCGCCGGGTCGTTCACGCGTGACGTCCAGCAACTGCTGCAGGAATGGCGTCGCGCCGCCGGAAACGGTACATCTGTTATCCTCGATGCAACGGATGCCGTCGTCGGCGGCCCAGATGTCGATCAAAACGCTGCGAGACCCGCGCACCCAGGGCATGTCGAATGCCCAAAAGGCTCCTGTGATGTGCGACACGGGCGAGGGCATGAAAACGACATCGTCGGGACCGATATTCCAGGCCTCACCCATCGCGCGAACGCGGTGGTCGAAACCGTGGTGGATATGCATCACGCCCTTCGGTTTGCCGGTCGTCCCCGAAGTGTACATGATCATCATCACCGCGGCCGGGTCGACTGCCGGGAGCACCGCTTCCTCGATCGGCGCACTGGCAATCGCGTCCTCCCAGCGCAGGTCACCAGCGCCGCGCACGACGATCACGTCGCGGAGTGCGGGTAGCCGATCCCGTAGTCGTGTCAGCGTGGCCAGATGGTCGTGCTTCCGGAAGATTTCGGGGATGAAGATCAGCTTGGCCCCGCAATCGGCGAGAATGTAAGCGAGTTCGGCATCCCGGTAGATCGGCGGAATCGGGTTGATGATCAGGCCCGACATCCGCGCCGCGAGCGCGATCATCGCCGTCTCGATCCAGTTGGGTAGCTGAAAGGCGATCACATCGCCCGGCATCAGCCCGCGGTCGGCGAAGAATTTCGCAAGCCGAAGCGCGCGATCCCAAGCTTCGCGCCGCGTCAGTTCTACAGTTCCCTCAACGAGAAGAACTCGCGCTGGGCCCTCCGCCACGGCGGCGCGCGCTACATCGACGAGAGTCGAATCTGTCCAGAACCCTTCGTCGAGGTAACGCTTGGCGCGGGTCTGATCCCAACGGATTTCGAAACCGCTCGGATCCACTCTTGCAACAACCGCCATTTTCAGTCGTCCAGCCTGACGCAACGGCCTTCGGAGGCCGATGTGTCAATCGCATCGAGCAAGCGGTGGAAGTGCACCGCAGCTGCGAAATCCGGCACGGTCCATGTACCGTCACGAATATCATCGCCGAGCCGCGCGTACATCGCCGACAGGTTGAGCGCAGGACCTTCCACACTGAGAGCTACCAGAGGCGCTTGCGGCGCGGAGGGCGGTTCGGTCGAAACGGTAAGCGGGCCGACTTGGAAGCCGCCGGCATGTCCGCCCGCAATTGTCAGTATGCCTGCGCTTCCGCGGAGCGCGAAGCTGAAGGGCACACTCGACGTGCCGCCGACCACCTCGAGCGTCGACACGCAGCCGTTGGCATGACGGCCGACGATCACGAGATGATCGAACCCGGTGCGTTTGATCGTCTTGCCGGTACCGCTGATTTCTACGAGCGGGACCAGCGCGCTGCCGATCGCGGTAATCTCGGTAAAGGCGCCTACCACCTGCTCGATCGCAGCAAGGCTGTGGCCGCCCGCGATCGACAACAACGTCGCACCGTTCGAGCGGTCCTGGAGATAGGCATAGACCTCGGGCATAACACGGCTCCAACCAGCGGTTGGGGAAATCATATTGAGGGACTGCGGATCGCCGATCGCACCATCTTGCACCAGCTGTCCAGCATGTCGCACGCCGATCGCATTCGCGCCCTGCAGGCCGATCGCGACATGAACGCCAGCCGCCTTCGCAGCCGCCGCCATCTCCTCGGCCTCCGCCGTATCGCGGCCGAGCGGCCATTCGCAGTAGACGTGCTTGCCGGCCGCTAGTGCCGCCAGCACCACGGCGCGATGCTCGGGCACCTTCACGCAGACCGATACGATATCCACATCGGGATCGCGCGCGAGCGCCAACGAATCGGCATAGGCGCTTACCGCGCCGAACGATGCCTTGGCGGCATTGGCGATGGCCTGCGTTCGCGCAGAAACCGCTTGTATCACGAAGCCGTCGAGTGCGCGAAGCGCAGGCAGATGCGCGTCGCGTGCCCATCCGCGTTCGGGATTTGCACCGATGATACCGATGCGCAAGCGTGCGACGCTCATCGTGCCCTCGGCAAGTCAAGCAACCGGTCTGCGGTAATTTCGCGCTGCATCTCGCTAGTCCCTCCAGAAATCGTGAACACCCAACTCCACAGATAATCGTAGGTCCACGGATGGGCGCTGCGGTCCCCGTCGAATTCAAGGAAATCCCAGCCGAGGATCTCGGCGACAAGTTCGCTGAGCGCCTTGTGCGTACTGGTCACGATGAGCTTCATCAAAGAGCCCTTGGGGCCGGGCTCGCCAGTGCGGTCGCTTTCGGTGATCTGGGCGAGCGTCATCGCGCGGATGGCCAGAGCATCGGCCTTGAGCGAAGCGAGACGCTGGGTGATGCCGTCATCGTCGATTGCAAGCTTGCCGGTTTCGAGCCGCACCTTGCCCGCAAGGTCGATCGCGCGTCCGACGCGCTCGTACAGGTCTAGCTGATCCCCGATGAAGCCCAGACCCCGCTCGAACGACAGTGTTGAAAGCGCAGTCGACCAGCCCTTATTGACCTCGCCGACGACGTTCGACAGGGGAATGCGAACTTCGTCATAGAACACCATGTTCACGTGATCGTCCATCAGCATGGTGCGGATCGGCTTGATGTCGATGCCCGGGGACTTCATGTCGCAGATCAGCCAGGTCAGACCCTTGTGGCGCTCCGAAGCCGGATCAGTGCGGATCAGGAATTCCTGATAGTCCGCATATTTGGCATCGGTGGTCCACATCTTCGCGCCGTTGACGACGATCTCGTCGCCCTCGATCCGTCCGCGCGTCTTGAGCGAGGCGAGGTCGGAACCGGCATTGGGCTCTGAGAACCCTTGGCACCACAAGGCGTCGCCATTGAGGATGCGCGGCAGGTGAAACGCCTTTTGCGCGTCGGTGCCGCGCGCGACCAGCGTTGGGCCAGCGTGCATCAGTGCAATATATGTCGTGTTGATATAGTGGGGCGCGCGCGCGCGGGCGAGTTCCTCATACCAGACGACCTGTTGAAGACCTGATAGGCCAAGGCCGCCATAGTCCTTCGGCCAGTTCACCCCGGCCCATCCGCCGTCGAACATGCGTCGCTGCCAATCGCGATCAAACTGCGCCGCCGCAGCACCGTGCGCCGGCCGCTTTTCCTTGGGCACGTTGGCTGACAGCCATTTACGCGCGCGCTCGCGAAAGGCGCGATCCTCGTTCGAGTAGATCAGGTCCATTTCAGGCGGCCTCAGCGTGGAGCAGGCGTGCGAGCAGGGTGCGCTTCGACCCGAACAGCTTACCCAGCAGCAATGCATGCTTGAGCAAGAGGTGCGCCCCGTGCTCTTCGGTTACACCAATCCCGCCATGAAGTTGGATATTGGTGTCGGCATTTGCGATCGCCGCCTGATTAGCGAGATGCTTGGCGGCGTCGAGATGAACGGCGGCATCGTGGCGCCCCTCCTTCAACGCGGCGGCGGCATACCACAGTTGGCACCGCGCCGCTTCTGCGCGCAGCGCCATGTCGGCGCATGGGTGCCGCACGGCTTGGTACGAGCCGATCTTGCGCCCGAACGTCTCGCGGACCTTGGCATAATCGACGATCAGGTCGAGCGCCGCCTCGGCAATGCCCACGAGCATCGCTGCGGTGCCGAGCGCGCCCATTTGCCAGATGTGCGGACCGGAGGCGCGCTCGACCACTGCGGTCTCCGCCACAATTCGCATCGATGCGGACGGGTCAAGCGATGGACGCCACTCGCCAATCGCACCTGCCATCAGTCTCGCACCGTCCTGCGTTACCGAAATCAAATAGCACGCGTCGCGCGGTCCGATGACGCGCAGCCCAGCGGGATCTTCCAGCGCCAGCGCAACGCCGACCTCTCCGCCCAACAGCGAGCAGCGGAGCGCGTCGTCCAGCGGCATCATCGACGCGAGCGTCTGGGCGAGACCGTCGACCGGGCCGCATTGCCGACCGACTTCGCGGAAAAACAGCGCGTGCTCCACCGCCGACAGACCGCTGCCGCCATCGCATTCGGGCACGGCGAGGCCGAACCAACCCATTTCGCCGAGTTGTCGTCTTAACGCACCGGACATGTCCGCCGGGTCGCGTTCGTGCAAGCGGGCGATCGGCATCGCCTCCGCGAGAAAATCTGCGGCCGCATTGGCGATCGCGACCTCGTCGCCATCAGGGGCGAGAAACATGTCGGCCCATCATTCGTTTCGCTCTTGCGGTCACGCGTCGTCCCACCTGATTTGCGCCGGATTAATCAGGGCGGCGCCGATAATGCAACACTCGACGGTCATTATCGTGGCCGCGGTGTAGGTTGGTCGCCCCCGCGATATCGGCGGCGCTCGGCAAGCGATACTGATCAGGGTGCGAGCGGCACTTCGACAACGCCGCGCTCGCCGGGCTCTAGTGCAAAAAGACCCCCATTGGCGGCAAACCCCGTAGCGCCGGTATTGATCGCCATCCTGGTGGAGGTGACGTACAGCGTGGCAAGATCCCGTCCGCCAAAGGCAGGCTTGGTCGGATTGGAAAAGGGCAGGACAACGGAGCGGTCGAGCGTTCCGTCAGGACGGTAGCGCCGCAATTCGCTCGCGCCCACGATCGCGAGCCAATATCCGCCCTCGGCATCGACGGTGGCACCGTCGAGATGACCATGCCCCGGCTCAAGCGTAAGGAAATCGCGGCGGTTGGATATGGCACCCGTAGCCGGATCGAGGTCAAACGCCTCGACCTTCCGCCTCGCATTGTCCGCCGCATACATCGTATATCCATCGGGACTGAACGCGAGCCCGTTGGCGACTGCGATCCCGTTGATAACTGGCGTCAATATATCACCGTCGAGCCTGTAATAGGAACCGCCCGCCGCACCGCGATCCGCTGGGTAATGATGATCGAACGCGCCGACCCAGAAGCGACCCCGCCGATCGCAATGGCATTCGTGAAGTTTGATATGTGCCGGGAGCGTCGAGCGCACGCGCAGCTCGAGCGTGCCAGCTTCCGGCGAAAAATCGTACAGGCCATCGGCGAGAACAACTAGGAGGCCTCCGCCCGCTTTGGGCACGAACCCCCCGACGCGCTGAGGCATCTCGAAACGGTCATGCTTGCGTGTGACAGGCGACCAGCGGTGCAACTCAGGCGGTTGCTCGCAATTCACCCACCAAAGAACCTGCTCGGCGGCCGACCAGATGGGCGTCTCACCAAGATAATTGTCGACATCGAGCACACGGCTTACATCTGACATACCGCTTTCCCTCTGCTTTTCGATCTGCGTCGGTCATGCGACATCGAATTCCCGCGTTGCCGCATCCAGGGTGCCCAGATCGAGCCCCGCCGCACCGGCACGAGCGATTGGAACGTCCTTGCGCAGATAATGGCTAATCCCGTTCACAACGGCCTGCGGATCGCCGCCGCTGCCGACGATACGCAGTGCGGTGCTCCCAGCGCTGCCGCGCAACAGCGTCTGCACCGCAACCGTCATGTCCAAATCCTCTGATGCGACCAGTCGCAGCGCGTCGCGTGCGATCGCAACGTGCGCGCCGAACATCAGATTGTTGATGACCTTGAGTGCCATGCCACTGCCGAGCGGCCCGGCATGGGCGATGCTGTCGGCATAGCAGGCAAATACCGGGCGCGCGCGTTCAAGGATATTCGCTTGGCCGCCGACCATCAGCGTCAGACGGCCGGCCTCCGCGTCCGCGGGGCCTCCGCTGAAACCGGCGTCGAGCAGCGCGATGTCCTCCCGCCAGTCGACGATCTCGCGTATGAAAAGCGGGCGGACGGTGCTGTGGATCGCGAGGATCGCATCAGTGGGCATCGCGGCAAGAGCGCCGCCGTCCAGCATCACCGCGCGCACCTGGTCTTCGGAGAACAGGTTGACGCACACGAGGTCGGCATCCGAAACGGCCGCGCGCGCGTCGGCCGTGACGCGGCCGCCCGCTGCGCATATCGCGTCATGCTCCGCCGGTCGCCGCGCGAATCCGGTGAGGCTGTGGTCTCCCGCGAGGGCGGCAAGCGCCATTGGCTTTCCCATCGAGCCGAGCCCGATCCAGGCCACCTTCATTCGCATCTCTCCCATCTGCGTGTCTCGCTACCCCAGTTTCGGCGCGCTGGAGTCTGCAAAGACCCGAAGGCGAACGGATATCATCGGCGCGATGTTGTCGTTCCGGTACCAAGACGACGCGCTGGCGCGTGCTAGACCGCGTCGATTGCTGGAATGGAGCACGACTGTGAAGGATCAGTACGACTATATCATCGTCGGCGCCGGTTCGGCGGGATGCGCGTTGGCGAACCAACTGTCGGTCGATCCGTCGAACAGCGTGTTGCTGGTCGAAAGCGGCCCGATCGACAAGAACATGTTCATCCACATGCCGCGTGGGCTCGGGTTGATCCTCAACCCCGGCAGCAAGGTCATCTGGGAATATCAGGTGCAGACCGGCGGGAATGGCCCGCCCGAGCGCTGGTATCGGGGAAAGACCTTGGGTGGATCAAGTTCGGTCAACGGCATGGTGTATATGCGTGGTGCCCCGCTCGATTACGACAATTGGGAAAGAGACGGATGCGCCGGCTGGGGCTGGAAGGATATCGGCCCAAAGTTCGTCGCGCTGGAAAACCACGATCAAGGTGAGGGCGCGTGGCGCGGAGCAGGCGGCCCGTTGCACATCACAACGCATCCCAAGGGCGAGCCGCTGTTCGAGGCGATTCTGAATGCCGGGCAGGAACTTGGCGTCAAGCGCGTTGCCGATGTCAACGACGTGACCGCGGTGGAAGAGGGGGGTCTTGGGTATCAGCCGACGACGCGGTACCGTAACCAACGCTTTAGCGCGGCGCGCGCCTTCCTCGAGCCCGCCCGCAAGCGCGCCAATCTCGAGATCGCCACCGACACCGATGTGTTGCGCATCGAGTTCGAGGGCACGCGTGCGTCAGGGATCCGCATTCGTGACAAGGCCGGCGAGCGCAACGTGCGGGCGGCACGCGAAATCATCTTGTCGGCCGGTGCGTTCCAGACGCCAAGGCTGTTGCAGGTGTCGGGCATCGGGCCAGCGTCGTTGCTAACCTCTCTAGGCATCGACGTCGTGGTGGATGCGCCCGATGTTGGCCGCAACCTGCGCGAGCATCGCCATGTCGATCTTCGCCTGAAGGTCAAATCCGGGAGCCAGAACAAGGATCTTGGTGGCCTCAACGCCGTGTGGACGATGCTTAAATACATGCTGGGGCGCACCGGCCCGATGACGCATGCGGCGCACGAGGTCGGCGGGTTCGCCAAGTCGGAGCCGGGCATCGAACATGCCGATCTGCAATTCGGCCTGATGACCGTATCGGCCGGCAGCAACGGCAAGGATGGTGCGATCGGGCTTGATCCCTATCCGGGCATCACCTTTTTGGCCTATTTCACGCGACCGGAAAGCCAAGGCGAAGTGCGGATCACCTCAGCCGATCCAGACGCGCCGCTCCACGTCAACGTCAACCACCTGTCGACCGATCTCGACCGGCGCAAATTCGTTGCGGCCTTCCGGTGGCTGCGCAAACTCGCCGCTCAACCGGCATTGAAGGACTGGGTAGTTGACGAGATTTTCCCGGCCGGCAAGGTCACAACCGACGAGGACATTCTCGCCAACGCGATGGAACTGGGCGGTACCTGCTTCCACAGCGCCGGTACCGCGCGAATGGGCGCAGACGCAGCTTCTGTGGTCGACCCGACACTGAAGGTTCGTGGCGTTACAGGCCTGCGGGTCGCAGACACCTCGATCATGCCGACACTGGTTTCCGGCAACACCAACGGCCCGGCGATGGTGATCGGCTTGCGCGCGGCGGACTTCATTCTTGCCGACAGGAACGCGCTGTCCAAGGCTGCCTGACATCAGCGGTCCATTCGTCTGTTCTTGGGAAGACTGCGATGCGGTTTGCGTGCACTATGCTCCGCGCAACGTTCGTTCGCGTGCGGGAGTGAGCACCTTGTATGGTGGGACGTCCGAACCAGCCAAGCGTGATCTCCGCTTTTCCCGGCGGTATCGCCGGCGGTGACAGTGACGGCAACTCCCGCTCGCGAGATGTCGCCGAACAAGCCTGTATCTCGTGGGGCGGCTCCTTTATCTGCCGCTGAAGGCAGGAGAGGTGCCGGAGGAGCGGAGCCGTTGCTTCTCAACATGGTCAGGCGGCCACTGACGGTATCGGCGATGACCGTCGGGTAGTTAGCCGAACATCGGGAAATCGGGCAGGCCCCGATTACATCGGAACGTCGGAGAGGCGAACGTTGCCGATGGTCGAAGCGCAATGTTCGATCAGTGCGTCCATATCAGCTTCGGTAAGAGCATCCGTTTCGGTCTGCGAGCTGTCGGGCCGGGCGCGCAAACGCTTGAGCTTGTCGACCGCTTTTGTAACCGCTGACATGCTGTGGAAATTGTTTTGGGATACTTCAGTCACGAATGCCTCCTACGGCAGTACTGGTCACGATTTGAGCGGTGTGGATTGGAACGCGACCACACGCCAGTCGTTCCCTGTGCGATTCCATACGGACATCACGCGATTTTCCAGGTGTTTTTCGTGGCCCTCCACGCAAACGATCGACGTCATCCGACCGACCAGCACTGCCGCCGCCTCGGCGAGCGGGATGACGCGCTGTTCGCTCCACTCGATCGAGACGTACGCGATCCGGCCGCCCGCCATTTTCGCCAGATACCCCGCCTTGTCATCGATCGCTCCGGTCGCATGGCTAAAATGCAACCGGGTGTCGAGCAGCGCATCGAGCGCGGCAATGTCGTTCGCCAGCATCGCTTCACAACGCTGGCGTTCGGCCGCCGACACACTGCTTGCGATGTGCGTGTCGCTCATCGTGTAGAGATTGGCATCGGTTTGGATCCCTTCCACAATCGGCTTCTGATCTCTGTCGATCGGGCTAGGAGGTGGCGCGACAACCTGTCAATCGACAGGCGACACGCGGTGGCAATACCGTAGCAGCGATGCCGCTCGCATCGCCGCGACGGTGTCATCGCGCGCCGCGTAGCGCGGATTGACCAGCTCCGCGACGGCTTCTAGCCAAGCAAAGCGCCGCGTACGATCCGCCAGGGATTCCGAAGCCAGGCAAGCTGCTCGACGTGATCGGTTTGCGCGCCGCCGCGTGGTGCGGCTCGAATGGGAGTGACAATGCACGACCGTTTCAGAGACACAGTTGCTTTGGTTACCGGTGGTTCGTCGGGCATTGGAGCCGCGATTGTGCGGCGACTCGTCTCCGAAGGAGGGCGCGTGGTCCTTGCCGACCGCAACGCGCCCGAATCCAGCGATAGTTCAGTGTATTTCCAGCAGACCGACGTGACGGTGCCTGACGAAGTGGAGGCCGCAGTCGCAGCGGCAGTGCACCGGTTCGACCGGCTCGACGTGCTGGTCAACAACGCCGGCATCGGCTGTCTGGGGGAAACGCCCGAGCTCGATCCGACGCTGTGGGACAAGGTGTTCGCAGTGAACGTGACAGCCGTATTCCACGCCTGTCGAGCGGCAGTGCCGGCAATGCGCCGGGGCGGTGGCGGCGCCATCGTCAATGTCGCGTCAATCTCCGGTCTAGTTGGCGATTACGGCTTTACTGCGTACAACGCTTCCAAGGCGGCGGTGATCAACTACACGCGTTCGCTCGCGCTTGATGGCGCGCGTGACGGCATCCGCGCCAACGCGCTGTGCCCCGGCGCGATCAGAGCGACGGCGATGGGAGTCGGCGCGCATGGATCGGCAGAGGACCGGCAGGCGTGGCTAGACCCGATCCCACTCGGGCGGCTGGGGACGCCGGATGAAGTGGCAAACGTTGCGGCATTTCTGGCTTCGGACGAGGCGTCTTATATGACGGGCGCGGTGATCGTTGTGGATGGAGGCACCACGGCTCATAGCGGGCAGCCAAACATCCCCGCCCAGCGGCGCCGCCGCGAGGCTGCGGCATGAGCGACGCGTATGCCACGCTGCGGTCGCATCCCTGTTTCCAGGGAAGCATCGATGGCAATGTGACAACCGACCGGCCCTTCGATTACAGCGTGGACCCGATCGAGGCGCGCGCAAGCGTGCCGGCCTCGAGGATGCCCGAGCCCGCCGTGCGGACCGGACTCGCGCCGTCCGGGAAGACGCTGGCGCAGGCGACTTTCCGGTTTTTAAAACGTCTCGTTACAGCCGGATCGCCCCGATGAGGGAACAGAGGGGACCGGAGGCGCTTCCAGGGCTCGATCAGTTAGCGAGCGCCGCGCTGAACGGTGATCCCACATCACCGGCAATCGAATTCGAGGGGTGCTGGCATACGTGGGCGGACCTTGCTGAGGTTGCCAACACGGTGATCGATCTTGTCGTCCAAGCGGGTCTGGACCCGCGCGCTCCCATAGGATTTGTGCCTCGTAATCGACCTTCGGCGGTCGCGGCTGAACTTGGTCTGATCGCCGCGCGGCGCACGATCAAGATGATCTACGCGTTCCAGTCCCCCGCCGGCATCGCGCGCGATGTGAGGCGACTAAAAGTTGGTGCCGTCGTTGCGGCGCGCGAGGATTTCACACCGGATCTGTTGGCGGTTGTACGCGAACAGGGGCTCGCCGCGATCGCCCTGACCGAAGGTGGAGCAAGCGCAATCGACGGCGCCCATAGGTCGACCGCGGTGCTCGATGACGAGGCGCCAACCGTGCCTCAGGTCCAGGTTCACACCAGCGGCACGACGGGCCCGCCGAAAAACATCGGTTTCGCTTACGATATGATCGAGCGCTTCATCGTCGGGCAGAACTTATCGGCGGTGGGGGCCGCGGCACAGGATCCGACACCGGTTTTGCTCAGCTTTCCTCTCGGCAATATCTCCGGCGTGTATGGCACGCTCGTCACGATGCTGGGCCGGCGCCCTGCGGTGCTGCTGGACCGGTTCTCGCTCGATGCCTGGCGTGACTTCGTCCGCCGCTATCGTCCCGCCATGCCGATGCTCCCGCCCGCCGGGGTAGGCATGGTGCTCGATGCGAACATCCCGCCCGAAGAACTGGCTTGCATCAAGATGATCATGACCGGGGCGGCACCGCTCGACCCCGGCGTGCAGCGCGCGTTCGAGGACCGATACGGCATTCCGATCCTGATCGCGTACGGAGCGACCGAGTTTGGCGGGCCCGTAACCGCTATGACCCCCGAATTGCATGCCGAGTTCGGTACACGCAAAATGGGAACCGTGGGCCGACCGTTTGCGGACGCGCGCCTCCGCGTGATTGATCCTGATACGCACGTGATACTTCCGGCCGGCAGCGAAGGATTGCTCGAGGTGATGGCACCGCGAATGGGCCCGCACTGGATCAGGACAACGGATATCGGCATTATCGACGACGACGGATTCGTCTTTCTGCGCGGGCGTGCCGATGGAGCGATCGTACGTGGCGGCTTCAAGCTCTTGCCCGAAGCGATCGAACGCGCACTCAGTCTTCATCCGTCGGTTGCAGCAGTGTCGGTCGTGGGTCTCCGAGATTCTCGGCTTGGCCATGTTCCCGCCGCCGCAATTCAGTTCAAGCGAGGCGCGCAGCATCCCACGATCGCCGAACTCGAACAGCATCTGCGACAGCATGTCTACGCGACCCACATTCCCGCTCGGTGGTTAGTGGTGGAGTCGCTTCCACGCAATTCGAGTGTAAAGATCGATTTGCCTGCCGTTCGTGCGCTGTTCGAGCCTTGACCATGTCAGTGTTGCCTCACCATCCTACGGAGGCGCGCGGCAGCACAGAGCAAAGCGCGCGGGCAAATGCTCGTCCGCCCCAACGCCTAGCCGGATCAGGGCTTGGCCGGATCAGGCGCACGGCGCGGCCGCCGCGGTCAAGGTGTGCGCCGCCTCGAGGAAAAGCGTGCTGGCTCGTCCGGGGTATGCGTAATCGTCTCCGCGCCGATCGTCGCGGCGAATGCCAGCATGATCTGCCGGGAGCTTCTCGCGGTTGCGACGGACTCCGCGAAGCCGAACCGTATCACCTCCTCGCTGCCGGGCGAGATGGCAGCGGCACCCAGCGTGATGGGGCCCGCAACATGACGATCGAACGGCACCTCGGCCATTTCGAGCGTATCGATCGATATCCGCCGGCGCATCGCATTGCGCTGAACCACGGCTTCGCGGTGTCGCGACCCGTGCTGTCCTTGTTCCGGGAGGTGTACCGACGTGATGGATGATCGACCTCGCTGGACCGTCCGCCCCGAGGGGGCCAACTGGGGAGATTTCGGACCCGAAGATCAGATCGGACGGCTGAATCTTATTACGTCAGCGCACCGCCGCGCCGCCGCCGCCGAGGTTCGCGAAGGGTTGGCCTTTTGCCTGTCGCTTCCGCTCGATTGCCCACGCGATGTCGAGCTGCATCCACGCCGCAAGCCGCCCGAGCTCGGCTGGTTCCTGCGCGGCGAAGACCCAACGCTCAACTACCCGATGGACCGCGTGACGCCAGGGCAGACCGATGCCGTATGCGACGACAAGGCGCTGCTTAGTCTACAATTCTCCACGCAGTGGGACAGTCTTTGCCATATCGGCGCGCAGTGGGATGCGTACGGCGACGGCAACTGCGAGATCACCTATTACAATGGCTTTCGCGCCGGAGCGGACGTTCGCGGCCCCGTTGATTATCTCGCTGGCGGCACGCCGCTCGGTCCCCCCTACGGAGCGCTCGCGCTGGGTATCGATACTATTGCAGCGACGGGCCTGCAGACCCGCGGCGTGATGGTGGACCTGTTTGCGCATGTTGGACTGCAACGGGTAGCGGTAGGATACGACCAGTTGATGTGCATCCTCGAGGCGGACGGGGTCGAGGTCGGGTCCGGTGACGTGCTGTGCCTGCGCACGGGCTTCGACCGGGCCTTATTGGCGCGCTACGCCGATCCAACGGCGGTTTTCGACCGACACCGCTGTTCGGGGCTGGACGGTGCAGACAAGCAGTTGCAACGATGGATCGATGAAACCGGGTTGGTCGCGATCGTTTCGGACAATGAGGCGGTGGAGGTGTTGCCAAACGCGGCGTGCGATGGAACCCACGGACCGCACATTCCGCTGCACCATTTGTGCTTGTTCAAGCTGGGCATTCCGCTGGGCGAGTTGTTTTTGCTGTCGGACCTCGCCGACTGGCTACGCGCAAATGGCAGGTCACGCTTCTTGTTCACCGCGCCGCCGCTGCGCTTGCCGCGCGCAGTGGGATCGCCCGTGACGGGAGTAGGCACGGTTTAGGCCGGAGAGATCGTCTCGCCGAACAGCTGCAGCATGCCGACCTTGGTCATGGTGTCGCTGGACGGCATCACCTCGGTTCCCGACGCGGCCTTGATCGCCGCGATGGTCGCATGTGGATCGTCGCAATCAAGTTCGTAGATCGCCAGACTTTGCCACCCGGGGGCGTCGAAGTCATTTGCCTTGATCCATTCGACCTTGACGCGGCGGCCACTGACGACGCCTGGCATGCGCA
>CAXTEO010000017.1:0-9018 GCA_964243205.1 uncultured Sphingomonas sp. | reverse complement strand
TGCAGGTCGACCTCCCACGTCATGCCCATCGCGCCGTGGACTTGCACTGCCGTGCGCGCCGCGAGGTCGGCTGCCGCGCCGGCCGCGATCTTGGCGTGCGCCACGCGGGCGCGCGACGCAAGTGTGCCTAGCTCCACTTCAGCCGCAGCCGCATGGACGATCGGACGGGCAAATTCCACCGCGACCTGCGCGCTGGCCAGCAAATGCTTTACCGCCTGATAGCTGCCGATCGGTTTGCCGAACTGGTTGCGATCCTTTGCATAGGCTACCGCCAAGTCGATGCAGCGCTGCCCGAGACCGATCAACTGCGCGGCGGCGAGGACGGCGCCGCGGTCGGCGGTCTGCCCCCAATCGCTGGAGACTTTAGTGTCGGCCGAAGGCGACCAGGTTACCGTAAACAAGCGGCGAAGAGGATCGACGCTCTCGACCCGTGTCAGATCGACCGCGTTGCGTCCTACCAGATGTATCGCCGGCCCGTCGGCGAGCAGCAACGCATCGGCCGTGTCGGCATCCGCGACCAGGGAATTGGCCGGGTTGCCCATCGCGACGACGGCGCCGCCGACGGCACGTTCCAGCCAACCCTTGTCGTCGTCCAGTCCGGCGAGCAGCGGCACCGTGACGCCTGCAAGCTCAACCAGAGGTTCCGGGAGTGCGACATAGCCTGCCGCCTCGGCGATTCCGACAAAGTCGGGCAATGCCAGGCCAAGACCGCCAAAGGTTTCCGGGGCCAGCATGCCGACGAGGCCCATTTCGGAGATGGTCGACCAGCGCACCTGATCGCGGGGCTCGCGAGTGTCGAATAAGCGGCGCAGGTCCGCTGGCGTGCACGTGTCGAGCAGCATTTCACGCGCCGCCTGCGTGATCTCGACCTGGTCCGGGGTGAAAGCGAAGTCCATCTGGCTCAGGCCCTGGGCAGGCCGAGCATGCGCTCGGCGATGATGTTGCGCTGGATCTCGTTGGAGCCAGCATAGATCGGGCCGGCCAGCGCGAAGATGTAATCCCGCAACCAGTCGGCGCTGTCGTCCGACCCGACCATAAATTCGGCACGTTCGCCAAGGATGTCGAGCGCTGTCTGGTGCAACGCGATATCCATTTCAGACCAGAAGATTTTGTTGGTCGATGCCTCCGGACCGATCGCGCCGCCCGCCTGGAGCTTGGACGCGGTGGCGTAGATCGACAGCGCATAGGCTTCGGCGTCCATCCAGCTCTTGGCGACGCGCTCGCCGAAGGAAGCGGGGAGCGCGGCCTGGTGGTGTCGGTAGAGCGCGATCAGCTTCGAGGCGGCGACCTGATAGCGCGCAGGCGAGCGTAGCATCAGCCCACGCTCGAACCCGGCGGTCGCCATACAGACGTTCCAGCCCTGGCCTTCACCGCCGAGCCGGTCGGTGACAGGTACGCGCACATTATCAAGAAAAATCTCGGCAAACACCATCTCGCCGTCCATCCGCGCGATCGGCCGGCGCGTGACCCCCGGCGCGTCGAGCGGGAACAGCACCAAGCTCATGCCCTTGTGACGCTCGCTGCCGGGCTCGCGGAACAGTCCGAACGCCCAGTCGGCAAATACCGCGCGTGTCGACCAGATCTTCTGGCCGTTGAGAACATAGTCGTCGCCGTCGCGAGTCGCGGTGGCTCGTACTCCTGCCAGGTCGCTTCCCGCGCCGGGTTCGGACCACGCCTGTGCCCAGATATCGTCGCCCGCCGCCATACGCGGCAGGAAGCGCGCCTTCTGCTCATCGGTACCGAATTCCATCATCGTCGGGCCGAGCAGGAAGATACCGTTCTGATTGACGCGTACGGGCGCGCCCGCACGGTAATATTCCTCCTCGAAAATCAGCCAGCGGATCAAGTCGAGGTCGCGTCCACCCAACGCCTCGGGCCAGGTGACCATGCCCCAGCGGCCGTCGTTCAGCTTGCGCTCCCAATCGCGATGCGCCTCGAACCCCTCACGCGTGAGATCGAAGGAGGGGAGCTTCCCGGAAGGGACGTTAGCTTCCATCCAAACGCGCACTTCGGCGCGGAATGCCTGCTGCTCGGGGGTGTAATCGAGCTTCACTCGCCGGCCTCTTTCTTGTTGTGGCCGGCAGCCGACTTGCCGCTGACGCCCGCGATCGAGTTGCCCGTCACGAGATCGTTCTGTGCGTGTGCGAAATGATGCATGTGGAACACTGCGTCCATCGCTGCGCGCTTACCGTGCAGCTCCTCGACATGGTTGACCGCCTGTTTGGTCAGCCAGTTGCCGAGACGGCCCTGACCCGCCAGCTTGTTCGCCCAGATAGCGGTCGCTTCGCGAAGCTCGGCACGGGGAACTACCTTGTTGACCATGCCGTATTGGTACGCGCGTTGGGCCGGCATACGCTCGCCAAGCAACAGGAATTCCTTGGCGATGCGGGGCGGCAGTTCATACGCGTGCGCAAAATATTCGACGCCCGGAATGCCCATCAGCGGGTTGACGGGATCCTGGAAGAAGGCGTCCTCGCTCGCGACGATCAGATCGCACACCCATGCGAGCATCAGGCCGCCGGCGACGCATGCGCCCTGTACCATCGCGATCGTCGGCTTGGGAATGTCGCGCCACCGCCGGCACATGCCGAGATATTGTTCCTGTTCGCGCGTATAGAGCAGTTCGGCGGCGGGCTTGTTGACGTGCCGCCCAAAGCCGAGGCGTCGCTCGAAATCGTGATGCAGGTCGCGCCCCGGCGTGCCAATATCATGCCCTGCGGAGAAATGTTTGCCCATCCCCGCCAGCACGATGCAGCGCACATCGTCGTCGTTGGTCGCGCGCTGGAATGCGTCATCGAGCGCATAGGTCATTTGCCCGTTCTGCGCATTGTTGAAGCTCGGGCGATCCATAGTGATCCAGGCAACGGCGTCGAGCACTTCGTACCGGACCGGGGCCTCGGTCTCGTAGACGATGTCGGTTTGTTGGGGTTTGACCAGATCGGTCATGCCGCCTCCTCTTCGAATTTTTCTGCGGACCGATTCAGCAGTACGAGCGCGTCCACCGCCACCGCGCCGCGCCCCTCGGGCATCACGAGCAAGGGGTTGATCTCGACCTCCCGAAGGGCGTCGCCGCTTGCCAGCACCGCTTCGCCCAGCGCCGCTATTGCCTTGCCTGCCGCCGCCACGTCCGCCTTGGGCGCGCCACGATAGCCATCGAGCAACTTGAACCCCTTGAGGCCGCGCAGCATCGCCTCGGCGCCGGCCGCGTCGACCGGCAGGAGCTGATGCTTCACGTCTTTCATCAATTCGGTCCACACGCCCCCGAGGCCGACCGTCAACATCCAGCCGAACACCGGATCACGCGTCACGCCCGCGAGGATTTCGACTCCGCCCGCGAGCATTGGCTCCAACGTGACGCCTTCGATGCGAACGCCCGGCATCGACTGCGCCTTGGCCATCATCGCTTCGAACGCTTCCACCGCCGCGCTTGCCGTGACGATATTGAGGCGGATCAAGCCATGCTCGGTCTTGTGCGCGACGTCGGGGCTGACGAGCTTGGCGACGAGCGGATAGCCGATCTTTTCCGCTGCCTCGCGTGCCTCGGAGCGGGTGTGGACGAGCGCATCATGGACCACGGGAACACCGAATTTGGCGAGAACTTCCTTGGCCTCGGTTTCGGAAAGAGCATCCTGATCGGCTGGGAGCACGGGCCAAGCGGATTTGGCTGGGACACTCGCGACCTGCGCGATGGAACTGCTCTTCCACGCACCATAGGCCGATACCGCACGCGCGGCGCGATCGAGATCCTCGAAATATCCCACACCGGCGGTTGCCAAACGCTCGCGATCGGCCTGTGCGAAGGTGTCGATCACGATCAGCGCCTTGCCGCTGTGCGCCGCCAGCCGTTCGATCTGATCGAACGATTGCGTCAGAAAGTAACCCGGCAGATACAGCAGCAGCACGTCGATCTCTTCGGAATCCGCCGCCAGCTTCATCGCCGCGTAGAGGAAGTCCGACGAATTGACGAGGTTGCCGGTGAGATCGACCGGATTGGCCACCATCGAATGGCCTGGGATCAACGCGGACAGGCCATTCTGGGCGTCGACGGGCAGGGTCGGCACGTCGCCACCCGCCAGGCTCAATGCGTCGGACAAAATCGCCCCCGCCGCGCCCGAGACCGACAGGATCGCGCATCGCGCCCCGGCGATCTTGTCCCCGAGCGTATGCAGATAAGCGAGGTCCGCAAGCACCGACAGTTCACCCGCACGCGCTACTCCGGCTTTCACAAACGCTGCGTCATAGGCCGCACTGTCGCCGGCTAGCGCTGCCGTGTGCGAGGCCGCAGCGGCGGCACCCTTTTCGGAGGTTCCGACTTTGTAGACCGCAAGCAATTTGCCTGCCGCACGGAACTTGGCGGCGGCGGCCAGGAACTTGGCGCCGTCGCGCAACTCCTCAATGTAACACACCGCCGAGGTCGTCGCGGGATCATCGACGAGGAAATCGAGATAGTCGCCGAAGTCGACCGCCGCCTCGTTGCCTGTGTTGACGATATGGCTGAATGTCACCCCCGCACGGCGCGCCATCCGGAACACCGTCGCGCACATATTGCCCGATTGTGTGAGCAAAGCGGTGCTGCCAGCGGGCTCGCCCGGCTGGAAAGATTGGCCGAACGACGTGAAGATACCATCGGTGAAGTTGGCGTTCCCCATGCAGTTCGGTCCGGCGACGCGCATGCCGGTACGCGCGGCGAACGCAACAAGCTCGGCTTGCCTGGCCATGCCCTCGTGCTCGTTGGTTTCGGCATAGCCAGCGGCATAGACGAGGGCGGCGGGAATGCCGCTGGCGTGCGCGCGTTCTAGCTGATCCAACGTCGACTCTGCCGAAACCGCGAGGATCACCAGATCGACGCCGCCGGGCACGTCCTCGATCGCCTTATAGGCCGTCAGTCCTTGCACCATGGCGTTCTTGGGATTGACCGGATAGATATTGGCGAAGCCCGCACGGATCAGCAGGTCGACGGGAACGCCGCCGATCCGCTTGGGATTGTCCGACGCGCCGACGATCGCGATCGACTTCGGCGCAAGCAACGGGTGGAGGCTCATGCCGCGTCCCCCGCTTGCTTGATCTCATAGTCGTCGGGATCAAACACCGCCGTCAAGTTACGGTAATGGCTCAGGCGCCATGGCGAGTTGGTCACGACCCGCCCAGCCTTGTTGCGATACCAGTTCTTCACGCCGGGATGCGTCCAGACGAGCTGCGCATGTTCGGCATCGACCTTACGGTTATATTCCTCGAACGGCTCTTCCTTCACGTCGAGGCTGGCCGCTTCGCGCTCGATCAGTTCGCGCAGGGCGAGCATTGTGTAGCGGACTTGGCACTCCGAGTTGAACACCGCGCTGCCGCCGTGGCCGCCATTCGTGTTGGGGCCATAGAGGATGAAGAAATTGGGGAAATGCGGCACCGTGATGCCGAGATGCGCGCGCGGATTGTCGTCGCCCCAATGATCGCGAATCGAACCTTGCGTGCCGACGATCTGCATCGGAAACAGCGGCGCCTGAGCCTTGAAGCCAGTCGCAAGGACGATGACGTCAGCCGGGTGCTCGACGCCGTCCTTGTCGACCACGCCGGTCGCCGTGATCCGCTCCACACCCGTGGTCACCAATTCGACGTTGGGCCGCGTCAGCGTCTTAAACCAGTTGCCGTCGCGCAGCATGCGCTTGCCGTAAGGAGGAAAGGTGGGTGTTACCTTGGCCAGCAATTCCTCGTCACCGCCGAGTTCGCTTCGCATATGCGCGATCAACTGCTCGCGAATCGCCTTGTTGGCGGCGTTAAGCGACGTCTCCGGCTCATACCAAGTCGGATCTTTCCGCAGCGTCGGCAGCATGCCGTCGGAGGTCGCGTACAAGAGCTGGAAGCGATACCATTTGGTGTAGAACGGGATGTTCTCCAGCGCCCATTTCACGCCCTCGCCGACCTTGGCAAATAAAAGCGGGTTCTTGCGTGCCCAATGCGGTGAGCGCTGGAAGATCGTCAGGTGCCCGACGTTCGGCGCGATCGCGGGGCCGATCTGCATGCCGCTCGCACCGGTGCCGATTTGCACGACGCGCTTTCCCGTCAGATCGACGCTGTGGTCCCACCGCGCCGAATGCCACATCGGCCCCTTGAAATCCTGCATGCCAAGGATGTCTGGTATCGACGGGCGGTTGAGCAGGCCCGAGCCGCTGACGACCGCATTGGCGCGCAGCTCATATTCGGAGCCGTCCTTGCGCCGCAGTCGTACGGCATAGCGCGCCTCGTTGGCGTTCCAGAGTGCGGAGACGACTTCTTCCTCGAAGCGAATGTGCTCCTCGACCCCCGATTCCGCGTAAACGGTGCGAATATAACGGATGATCTCCGGCCCGTGCGCAAAATAGTGGTCCCAGTCGGACGATGTGCGAAAGGAATAGGAATAGAAGTGATTGGGAGTGTCAACCGCTACTCCGGGATAGGTGTTTTCGTACCAGGTCCCCCCGACGTCATCATTCTTTTCGATGACGGTGAACGGGATGCCCGCTTCCTTCAGCTTGATCGCCATTGCAAGGCCGGAATAGCCCGCGCCGATCACCAGAACACAATATCTATCGAGCGTCTCGCGCGGCACGGGCTTGCGCCATTGCACGCTCTTGGCATCGGCAGAGTCGAAGTTCAGCTCCTCCAGAACCATCGGCAAATATTCGGGCGGCACATGCTGGCCGACTGCGACGTCGCACATCTTTTGAAGGCGATCGGTATCGGGGGCAGGGGGTAGCGGCCGATCGTTTGCGGCATAGTTCTGGAGCGTCGCCACAAGCTCCTCGCGCAATTCCTCCTGCAGGTCTTGTGGTGCCTCGACTTCGAAGCTCCAAGCACCCTTGATGTGCGGCCGGAACTTGTCGAGAAGCATCTCATCGCCCGACAAGTGCGTATAGACCAACAATAGCGGCACGATGTCCGCCGCTGCCAGGGCTTGGCGGAGGTGCGTGGTATCCGCTACCAGCGCTTTCAGCGAGTGCACCCGGCTTAAACCGCTCATTACCTTGAAGCTCCTGCAATCTGCCACGGTCGGCGGCGCTCGGCGCACTCGAATCACGCTGCCCCTCCTCCGCGATCAGACGCGGCCGCCGTCGAAGTATCGGGGCTGGGTCATGCCTCGCTCCGACGCGCTTTAGGTCTATTCGATCGTGCCGATAACGGTGCCGACCTCATAGGTCTCGCCTGGTACACCTATCGTACGCAGCGTTCCGGAAGCCGGGGCTTCGACCTCGTTGGTGCTCTTGTCGCTCTCGATCCCGTAGAGTGGATCGCCTTCCCTGACCGTCGCGCCGTCGGCGACCAGCCATTCGGCGAGCACGCCCTCGGTCATCGAAAAGCCGATCTTGGGCAAGATGATGTCGGTTGCCATGATGGTATCCCGTTACTGGAGTTCAAGAAACGCCGAGCGAGACCGGCGCTTTCTCGGTCGCGAGCGTAGCGCGGGCGGCGGCGACGATGTCGGCGACAGAAACGATGAACAACTGTTCCAGCGCCTGGCTGAACGGCACCGACGTATAGGGCGCGCCGAGGCGCTTGATGGGTGCCTTCAGCTCGCCGAACAGTTCTTCCTGCAGTGTCGCCGCGATCTCGGCGCCGACGCCGAACTGTCGCACCGCCTCGTGCGCGACGACGGCGCGCCCGGTCTTGCGGACCGATTCGATCACCGTTTTGCGGTCCCACGGGGAGATCGTCCGCAGATCGACCAACTCGACCGAAATGCCGTCTTTTGCCAGTTCCTCGGCCGCTGCCTGGGCACGGACGAAAATTTCGGAATAGGCGATGATCGTGACGTCGTCGCCTTCCTGCACTACCTTCGCCTTGCCGAGCGGGATCGCGCCCTGATCGTCAGCCACCTCGCCCGAATTGCCATAGGCGCGCGAGCATTCGATGAACATGCACGGGTCGGGATCGGCGATGCACGAGAGCATCAGGCCTTTGGCGTCCGCCGGATTGGACGGCGCGACGACCTTGATACCCGCTGTGTGTGCGAACCACGCCTCGAGAAAATCGCTATGTTGGCCGCCGCTGGAGATGCCGGCGCCGGTCATCATGCGGATCACGATCGGCACCGTGGTCTGTCCACCCGACATGTAGCGCAACTTCGCCGCATGGTTCACAATCATGTCCATCGCGACGGTCGTGAAATTCATCAGCATGATCTCGGCGATTGGTTTGTAACCGTTGATCGCCGCACCGATCGCGGCGCCCATGATCGCCTGCTCGGCGATCGGCGTCGATCGCACCCGATCGTCACCGAACCTGGTCGAGAGGCCACGCGTGATGCCGACCACCCCGCCGCCTTCACGGTCGGCGACGTCCTCGCCGAGCACAAGGACCTTGGAATCGGCTTCCATCGCTTCGGCAATGGCGCCGTTGATTGCCTGGATGAAATTGAGCTTGGCCATCACGCGACTTCCACTTCTTCGGCGAACACGTCGCGGGTCAGTTCCTCGGGCGGGGGCATGTCGCTGCCGAGGGCATATTGCACCGCTTCCTCGATCTGGCTGGCGAGATCCGCTTCGATCGCCGCGAGTTGGTCTTCGGTTGCGGTCCCATCGGCGATCAGTCGCGCACGGAAGGCGGGGACGGGGTCCTTCGCCATGGCTGCGGCCTTCTCTTCTTTCGTCATGTAATGATCATCGTCACCGAAGACATGGCCGAAGAAGCGAAACGTGATTGCTTCGATCAGCGTCGGTCCCTCGCCATCGCGAGCGCGTTTGATCGCTTCATGCGCGGCGGCGTACATTGCGAATGGGTCGTTGCCGTCGACGGTGTAGCCGGGCATGCCATAGCCGATTGCACGCTTTGAGATCCGATCGACCGAAGTTGCGTTCTCGTACCTGGTGTGCTCGGCAAAGCGATTATTCTGGCAGACGAACACGACCGGCAACTTCCACACCGACGCGAGGTTGAGGCTCTCATGAAACGCGCCGATGTTCGAGGCGCCATCGCCGAAATAGGCGATGACGACGCGGCGGCTGCCATCAAGCTTGTGTGCCCAGGCGAGGCCGTTGGCGATCGGCATTG
>CAXTEO010000016.1:0-61383 GCA_964243205.1 uncultured Sphingomonas sp. | reverse complement strand
GACATTGAAGCCGCCCGCGCCGCCGCCGCCGCCGACCGACTGGACGACGATCGCGCCCGAGCGATCCCCGGTAGTCGCGACCGAGCCGAGCGCCGCATTGACCGTGCCCGCGCCGCCGCCATCGCCGCCGCTGCCGCCGAAGCCGACCCCGGCGCCGCCACCGCCGCCCAGCGCCGCCTCAACCGATCCGGAAATGTTATAGCCGCCAGCACCACCACCGCCGCCGATCGACTGGACGATCGCGCCGGTCGCATCGTCCCCGCCAGTGCTGATCGTGCCGAGGAAGTCGCCGGTCACGGCGTTGCCGCCGCCACCCTTGCCGCCGCTGCCGCCGAAGCCGGCAGCGATCGCCACCGCGCCGACCCCGCCCGCCGCCGCGGTCGAGACCGACAGCCCGCCATTGCCGCCGCCGCCGCCGATCGATTGCGCGGTGAAACCGGTCGCATATTGCTGGGCAGTGAGGATCGACCCGCCGCTATGCACGGTGACCACACCGCCGCTGCCGCCATCGCCGCCGCTGCCGCCGATGCCGAGCGTCATCGATATGCCGGCAGGCCCGGCGGTCGCCTGCCCGGCCTGGGCGAGCCCGCCATTGCCGCCGCCGCCGCCGATCGATTGCGCCACGATCCCCAAGGCGCTGATCCCGCCGGTCTGCACGCTGACCTTGCCGTTCAGCGTCACGCTGCCGCCGATGCCGCCATTGCCGCCCGCGCCGCCGATCGCCACGCTCGACCCGGCGATGAAGCTGACATTGTTGGCGAGCGCGAACCCGCCATTACCGCCGCCGCCGCCGATCGACTGGGCGAGCAGCCCGGTCGAGCGATCGCCGGTCGTGACGATGCTGGGGATTGCGCTGGTCGTCCCGCCGCCGGGCAACGCCACGATGGTCGGGGTGAGCGTCACATCGACCGCCCCGCCAGCCCCGCCGCCGCCGGCCTTGCCGCCGAGCGCGACGCCCGCGAACACGCCGATGCTCGTCGCCGAACCGCCATTGCCGCCGCCGCCGCCGACCGACTGGGCGAGAACGCCGTACGAATCCGCGCCGCCAGTGGTGATGTTGCCGCTGTCGGTGACGCGCACCGTGCCGCCGATCGACGCGGGAGTCGCGGCCCCGCCGCCGCTGCCGCCGATCGTCAGGAACACGCCGCCCGACGACCCGCCATTGCCGCCGCCGCCGCCGATCGACTGTGCCAGCAGCGCGGTCGATTCCACGCCCTGCGTCGCGATCCCGCCGCTGTTGGCGACGGTCACGTCGCCGCCATTCGCGCCCGCTGCGCCATTGCCGCCGATCGAGACGAGCCCGCCGCCAAAGCCCGCATCGCCGCCGCCGCCGCCGACCGACTGCGCGAAGATGCCGCGCGCGAAGCTGTTGCCGGTCTGGATGATGCCGTCATTGGTGACGGTCACCGTACCGCCGGTATTGCCAGCGCCGCCGCCGCCGCCCAAGCCCACCACGCCTATGCCATAGCCGCCCGAACCGCCGCCGCCGCCGACCGACTGGGCATAGATCGCGGTGCCGCCGATACCGGTGGTCACAATCGATCCGCCATCGCGCTGGGTGATCGTCACGTCCTTGCCCGCGCCGCCGCTGCCGCCGCGCGCGCCGAGCGAGACCAGGCCGACGCCGCCCTGCGCCGACCCGCCGCCGCCGCCGACCGACTGGGCGAACAGCCCGCGCGAATCGAGCCCGCTGGTGCGGATCGTGCCGCTGCTGTCGATCGTCGCGCTGCTTGCCGTTCCGCCCGGGCCGCCATTCGCGCCGAGATAGACCAGCGCAACGCCGACCCCCGAGGTGCCGCCGCCGCCGCCGACCGACTGCGCGATCACGCCGTCGGCGAAATTGCCGCCGGTGGTGACGCGCGCGCCGCTCTGCAGATCGATTCGCGCGCTCGACGCAGTCCCGCCCGCGCCGCCGCTCGAGCCGAGCGTGACGATCGAGACGCTGTCGCCGCCGGTGCCGCCACCGCCGCCGATCGACTGGGCGAGCAGCCCGGTCGCGAAGTCATTGGTGGTGACGGTCGAGGACGTGCCGGTCGCGGTCAGCGACACCGCGCCGCCATTGCCGCCCGCGCCACCGCCGTTGCCGAGCGAGACGATCGTCGCGATGCTGTCGCCGGCATTGCCGCCGCTGCCGCCGATCGACTGCGCCACGACGCCGAACGCGGCGATCCCGGTGGTCTGAACCGCGCCGCGCGTGGTGACATCGACGTTCGCGCCATTGCCGGCGACCGCGCCGTCGCCGCCCGAGGTAATCGAGACATAGCTGCTGCCGCCCGACCCGCCGTCGCCGCCGACCGACTCGCCCAGGATGCCGATCGCGTTCTTGCCGCTGGTATTGACGTTGGCCGCGCTGTCGAGCGTGACCTGCCCGCCCGAATTGCTGCCGCCGCCCGAACCGCCCCCACCGGTAGTGGCATAGCCCGATCCGCCTTGGCCACCCTTGCCTCCCGCGCTCTGCGCGAAGATGCCATAGACCGTGTCGCCCGAGGTGGTGATGGTGGTGCCCGACTGGATCGTGAGCGACACCGATCCGCCCGCGCCGGCCTTGCCGCCGGCTTTGCCGCCACCCGCCAGGTTGAGATACGAATTGCCGCCATGCCCGCCATCGCCGCCGATGCTCGCGACATAGATGCCAGCCGGATTTCCGCTGACCGCGGTGATGGTGTCGGCGGGCCGGACATCGACGATCGTCGGTCCGGTGCCGCCGTCGCCGCCCGCGCCGGCTGGCACGAAGATCGCGCCGGTGCGGCCGCCGCTGCCGCCCGACCCTTTGCGGACGTCCGTGAAGGTGTGGGAGCTGCCGCCCGGCGGGGGAAAGGCGATCGGCGTCGCGGGCGTGCCGGGAGTCCCGCCACTCACCGCGGTCGCGACCGTGCTCGGCTGGGTGGAATTGTCGCTGTTGTTGCGCAGCGTGACCCCGGTGACGACGGTGTTGCCGCCGATCACCGCAGTGGTGACCGCAGTGACGGTGAACGTCGTCGTGCCATTACTCGAGGTGAAGGTGTCGCCCACCGTCTGCGCGGTGACGATGGCATAGCCCGAGGCGGTCTGCACCGAGGCCGGACCGAGGATAGCGGTGATGGTCTCGGTGGCGTTGGTGGCCGGATTGTAAATCGTGTCGCCGACCGCATAGGTCGGGATCGCCGCCGTCGCGGCGACCGGCGCGGCAAGCGCGATCGCGGCGACGATGCTCGGTGCCATCCACCGCGCCTGATCGACCATCAACCGGGCTACGAGCGCGCGCTTGCCAAGATTTCGCATAATATCCGCCCCTGTTGCCGACTCGGTGCCCCCCGAATTCGGCGCGCCCATGATATTACGCCGGCCTTGCCGCGCCAAGTATTGACGAATGCTCAATTCCGACACCGGATCATCTCGATACGGGACGATGCTGTTTGCCGATCTTGGCAAAGCCGGCGCATCGACAGTATTAGCGTGCCGCGCACGCTGCGGTCGCGCAGCCAATTCATGCAAGGTCATCCATGACGACGCTCTCGCTGCCGAAGGATCGCCTCGTCGAAGGCAGTCTGCCGCTGTATGCCGATATCAGCCTGCTTACCGCCGAACGCCACGGCACGGCAGCGCTGCTCCAGGATGGGGATTTTCACTTCGCCGCCGGATCACCGACCGTTTCGCTGACGGCGGACGAGTTTGCGCGCGCGGCGCTCGACTATCCGATCGTCTTCGTCGGTCCGGCGCGCCACGCTTTCGCGGTGACCGGGTTGAACGCGAACCGCAATCCATTCATCGACGATTCGGGCCGCTACCGACCCGGCGCCTACGTCCCGGCTTACCTGCGCCGACATCCTTTCGCGCTGGTGCGCGATCCAGCGCAGGGTCAGTGGGTGCTAGCGGTCGACGAGTTTTCGACCCGGCTTGCCCCGCTCGATGAAGCCGGCGCGCTGCCGCTGTTCGAACAGGGCGTCCCGACCGAAACGACGCGCTCGGCCGTGACCTTTTGTGAAGCATATGAAGCCGCGCAGCAGCGCACTGCGCAGTATGTCGAGCTTCTCGACGAATTCGACTTGTTCGAAGCACGCCAAGCGCATCACCGGCCGCGCCAGGCCGACGGATCGGACGCCCCCCCGCAGCTGCTGCTCGATTATGTCGCGGTCAGCCGCGATCGGCTCGCGGCGCTTGATCTGGCATCGCTCGGGCGATTGCGCGCGATCGGGGGGCTGGAACCGCTTTACGCCCACTTGCTTTCCGAAGCGAACTGGGAGCGGCTGGCGTTCGCCGTCACATGAACCGCGACGCACCCGCGATCTCGCGATAAAGCGCTGCGTCATGCGGATCGTGTCCAACCTCGTCGCTTTCTTCGCCGCGCTGGGCGAGGCGACAATCGCCTATGCGGCGCACGTCCCGGTCTGGCTGATCGGCCCGCTGGCGTTGCTGAGTGGCGCGACCATCCTCTGGATGGCGGTCGCATTGGCCGCGTTCGCACGCCGCGGTCGCGATAGCGCAGCGCAGACCGTCGTCGAAACGGCGCTCGCCGCGCAGGCTCGCCGGCTCGACCGGGCGGAAGCGCGGCTTCGCCTGCTTTCGAGCGCGCCCGACCTGGCGCGCGCCGAAAGCGCCCTGACCGCCGCCGCCGAGCAGATCGAGTCCTGGGAAGCGCCGGCGCGCGATTTGCCGCGCTGGACCGCCGCGTTCGAGCGCTGGAGCACGCTCGCCGCGCGCGTACACGCGGACCTCGCACCCGAAAGTGCGGCGCCAAGCGAGGCGGAGCAGCGATCGGCGCGCGCCGATCTTCCTGCCACGCGCAATTTTTCGAGCGCGGATTTGAGGGCGGCGATCGAATATCTCATGCAGCGGGCGCGTATCGTCGCCGCGCACGACCGATTGTTGACCTATGCGCAAAACCCTGATGATGGGGACGGTGCATCCACGACCGCTTCCTAGCGGCGCAGCGCAGGGTAATCTTTTTGGCGATTGCGTAGTTCACAAACCCAGCGGGCGATGTCGTCGCCGCGCGTGCGGCCGCTTTGCGCGAGCAGCCGCTCGACCGCGCCCCGGTCGAGCGGCGGGCGGTCGCCCAGATGGGCGGCGATGATCGAGTGCACGTCGGCCGGCGACCACGACAGCGCCCGCCGGCTGTGATCCGGCAATGCCTGGGCGAGCGGCGCGTGCTGCGCCGATGCGCCCCTGCACCAGCGCCGGGATCGCGGCCAGGAGAAATCCGGCGAGCAAAAGCCCTGCACGAGCGCGTAACGCGTTCGAGCCGCGAGCAATCATCGTCCCGACCGTTCCGCCTGCTGCAACCGCGCGAGCCGCGCTTTCGCCTCGGCGAGTCCGACCAGACGCGGACCACGCTGGACCGTGATGATTCGTCCCGCCCGCTCCGCACCGACGGGGTGCACGTAGAGTTGGATCGGTCCGCCGACGTCAGCCGAAGCGCTGCGGTACAACCGTGCGGCCTGAGCGGCGTCCCTGGGAACACCCCGCCCCTCTTCGTAGTGGATCGCGAGCTCGAGCTGCGCCTGCTTGTCCCCGCCCCGCGCGCGTCTGGCAATCTCCTGCAGCGCACTCGACGCCCCGCCGGCATGGAGACTGAGCCCTGGATAGAGCGGCGCCGAGCAGCCGGCGGCCGCGCACAGGCCAAGGATCGCCAGCGCCGATTGAAGCGCTTCGCGGCTGATGCCGCATTCCCGGTTCCAGCGCATGCCAGGCCTCACTTCCCGGAGTACGGTTCGGGAAACGACCGCTCTCCCCCGTCCAAATTCGATCACCTACATAATAACGTCAAAATGACCTATCGGATTCCGGAATATTTCAAACAAGAAATCATGCTACTTACCGAATCATGGTTGGTGCCTCATCTATCTACGCGAGAACGCGCCTACAATAAGACCATAGATGATTTTCAGGCTCCATGCACGCTAGCCTGACATTAGCGGCTGATAGCTGTACTCCCTCTCATCAACCATCGTATTACGCCGTTCTCGGGGTGCGAATCCGCGGCGCGCCAGGAGCGCGACAACGTGTCGCGCGCGCGCCGGGTCAGACAGCGACGATCGTAACGAGCTTGTCGGGTGCGGCGCTCTTCCCGTTGCAGCACAGGAAATTGTTATAGAAATACAGGCCCGGGTATCGCACGATGTCGACCGGATCGCGCGTCCAGTATCGGGCATTGGTCCAGTCGCGGTAGGCACCGATATAGTAGCGATCATTGTAGCTCAGATAATAGCCATTGTACGGACCGCTCGCCACCACGATGTAGAAAACGTCGTTATACGGTACGATCACATATCGGGTCGTGCTGCTGGAGGCGTAAGTCGCCCACCCGCTCCCATCGATGTTGATATATTCGGCACGGCCCTTCACCTGCAGCGTGACCTCCGACCCCGCACTCCTGGGGCTTGCGGCCGGCGCTGCTTCCAGCGCATCCACGCCGTCCGCATCGGGTGACGGTGGCGTTTCGTCGAAGGGTCCTTCGGGTGGTGTGGTCGTCATTTCAAACTCCTTCGCTGTCGTGAGCGGCACTCGGCCGAAAGAAGCGTCGTCTTTTTTTCTCCAGCGCACGATGATCGCGGCGTCGGACAAATGAATGTCATACCATCGATTGTATAGACCCGCGGATTGCGCAACCGTGTTCAATTCGGTTGAATTGATCTTCAGCCGTTCCGATGCGATGTCCCATGGACGTCAGCATATCGAGCTTGGTCTTACTGTCCGACGCGCGATGGCGTCACGGGACATTGACACTGATCATACCGGCTTAATTTGGTCGAACGCCGTAGATCAAGGCGCGCCGACGCCCGTTTCAGAGGGCGCAACGGGACGTTAGTGCGCGAACGGGCGCCTCAACGCCGCGACAGCAGGCGCAGCGCACGCTCCACCACGGGGCGGTCCACCATTTGCCCGTCGAGCGATACCGCGGCGCCACCCGATTGCGCATCCGCCGCGACGATCGCTTCTGCCAGCGCCAGCGCCGCCTCGGTGGGCCGCAGCGCAGCGTGCAACGGCGCGATCTGCGCCGGATGGATGCACAATTTGCCGGTGAAGCCGAGCGCGCGCGCGGCGCGGGCATCGGCGGTGACCGCGGCCGGATCGCGAAAATCGACGGTCACACCGTCGATCGGTCCCGCCAGACCTGCCGCCCGCGCGGCGACGACCATCTGCAGCCGAAACGGCGCGAAATCGGCGTCGCCACATTGCGTGTCGAGATCGAGCGCCAGATCGATCGCGCCGAACGCCAGGCGCTCGACGCCATCCGTCTGTGCAATTGCGGGCATGTCGAGGATGCCCTGCGCGCTTTCGACCAAAGCGATCGTGGGGCGCAGCGCCGCCACGCGGACCAGCATGCGGCCGGCCTGCGCCTTGGGCAGCAGGATCGCCGCCACGCCGGGATGGCGGCACAGCGCCAGATCCGCCTCGAACCATTCGCTGTCAGCGGCATTGATGCGCAGGATCACCGGGCGCGCGTCTTTCAGCCACTCGGCGACGAGCAGGCGCGCGGCGGCCTTGGCCGCGGGCGCGACCGCATCCTCGAGATCGACGATCACTGCGTCGGCGCCGGCCGCCAGCGCCTTGTCGAAGCGCTCGGGGCGGTCGCCGGGGACGAACAGAAAGCTGCGCGCGTCCGCGATGCTGCGCTCAGTCATGTGCGGCGAGGCCCAGTTCGGCGAGGATCGCCGCAGTGTGCTGGCCGACCGCCGGGACCGGGTCCATCCGCGCTCCGGTCTGGCCGGGCGGCAGGAGCGCGGGGATCGGGCCGGCCGAGGTCTCGATATCGACCCACCGCGCGCGGGCGGCGAGCTGCGGGTGCGCCCACAGCCCGGCCATGTCGTTGACGCTGGCATTGGCGATCTTGGCGGCGTCGAGCCGTTCGAGCACTTCGGTCCGGGTGAGCTGGGTGAAGACACCGGCGATGATCGCTGCAAGTTCGGCGCGGTTGGCCGAGCGCTTCGAATTGGGGAAGAAGCGCGGGTCGACCGCCACGGTGAGATCACACAGGACGTGTTCGCAGAAAGCGGTCCATTCGCGCTCGTTCTGGATGCCGAGCATCACCTCGCCGTCGATCGTCGGGAACGGGCCGTACGGGTAGATCGTCGCATGTGCCGCGCCGACGCGCGGCGCCTGGGGGGCGCCGTCGAAGGCGTAATACATCGGGAAGCTCATCCACTCGGCCATCGCCTCGAGCATCGAGACGTCGATGTGTCGCCCCTTGCCGGTCTTGCCGCGCTCGATCAGCGCGGCGAGGATGTTCGAATAGGCATACATGCCGGCGGCGATATCGGCGATCGAGCAGCCGGCCTTGGCGGGCTCGTCGGGCGTGCCGGTGACCGAGAGGAAGCCGGATTCGCTCTGGATCAGCAGGTCGTACGCCTTGCGGTCGCGATGCGGGCCGTCCTGGCCGTAGCCGGAGATGTCGCACACGATCAGGCCGGGGTGCGCGTCCTTGAGGCTTTCGTAATCGAACCCCATCCGCCGCGTCGCGCCCGGCGCAAGGTTTTCGACCAGCACGTCGGCTTTGGCCACCAGCCGGCGCAACGCCTCGAGCCCGGCCTCGCTCTTGAGATCGAGTTCGAGGCTCTCCTTCGAGCGGTTGCACCAGACGAAATGCGACGACAGGCCGTGGACGCGCTCGTCATAGCCGCGCGCGAAGTCGCCCGCGCCGGGGCGCTCGACCTTTATGACGCGGGCGCCGAGATCGGCGAGCTGGCGCGTCGCGAACGGCGCGGCGATCGCGTGTTCGAGGCTGACGACGGTAATGCCTTCGAGCGGGCGCATGGGATTCCCTTGATTGGTGCGGTGTCCCTCCCGTTCGCCGAACGGGAGGGAGGAAGCGGGCGGCGCATTCGGCCGCCGCGCCTTATTTGTGGAACATGTAGGTCTTGGTGTTGGTGAACTCGGCCAGCCCCTCGGCGCCATTCTCGACCCCCATGCCCGACTGCTTGTGCCCGCCGAACGGGATGTCGATGCCGTGGATATGGATCTCGTTGACCCACACCGTGCCGGTCTCCAGCCGCTTGGCGACCGCGATCGCCGCGTCGCGATCCTTGCCCCACACCGAACCGGCCAGGCCGAACGGCGAGTTGTTGGCCTTGGCCACCACCTCGTCGACGCTGTCGAAGGCGATGATCGGCAGGATCGGGCCGAACGGCTCCTCCTGGACGATGCGGCTGTCTTCCGGGGGATTGTCGACGATCGTGACGGGAACGAAATTGCCCGCGAGGCTCTCGTCGATAGTGCCGCCGAGCGGGACTTTATAGCCATTGGCCTTTACGTCGGCGAACAGGTCCTTCAGCTTGTCATACTGCATCCGGTTCTGGATCGGGCCGAGATCGGTGCTCGGATCCATGCCGTCGCCGACCTTCTGTTTCGCCGCGAATTCGACGAACTTGGCGGTGAAGGCAGCATGGATGTCGCGATGCACGTAGAGCCGCTTCGACGCGATGCACCACTGCCCCGAATTGCCGAACGACGCCCAGAACAGCGTCTCGACGATCGGCTCCCAATCGGCATCCGCCAGCACGATCGCGACGTCGTTGCCACCGAGTTCGAGCGTGACGCGCTTGAGAGTGGAGGCGCTGCTGGCCATCACCTTCTTGCCGGTCGCGGTCGATCCGGTGAAGCTGATCTTGGCGATGTCGGGATGCTCGGTCATCTGCGAGCCGAGCGCATTGCCGCCCGAGACGACGCTGAACACTCCGGCCGGCAGCACGGTCTGCGCGATCTCGCCGAAGCGCAGCGACGTGAGCGGCGTGTAAGGCGAGGGCTTCATCACCATCACATTGCCGGTGACCAGGCACGGCGCGACCTTCCACAGCCCCAGCAGGACCGGGAAGTTCCACGGCGTGATCGCGCCGACCACGCCCAGCGGGGTATGGTGGACCTCGACGACATGATCGTCGGTATCCTCGATCGTCTCGACCGGCAGCCGGCGCTTGGCGACTTCGCGGACCCAGAAGATCGCCGCCTCGACTTCGCCCTTGGCCATCGAGTGGCGCGGCTTGCCCTGTTCGAGCGTGAGCAGCGTGATCAGCTCTTCCTTGTGCGCGTCGAGCGCATCGGCATAGGCGCCGACATAGGCGCCGCGCTCGTCGGCGCTGAGCGCCGCCCAAGCCGGGAACGCCGCCTTGGCGGCGGCGATCGCGGCTTCCATGTGCGCGGCGGTGCCTTCGGGCGCCTGCGCGAGGACTTCGTTGGTCGCGGGGTTGAACACGTCGAACGAGGCATTGGTCTCGACGCGCTTGCCGTCGATGGTGAGCGCGTAGGGGGCGGTGAAATCGATGGTGGTCGTCATCTTAGCTCTCCGATTAGATCGTGCGGCCGCCGTCGACGGGCAGCTCGACGCCGGTGATGAAGTCGGCCTGCGCCAGGTAGAGCGCGGCATCGGCGACATCGCCGGGCTCGCAGAAGCGCCCGAGCGGGATCGAGCCGAGGAATTTCTGCCGGTTCTCCGGCGTGTCGGGCATGCCCATGAAATCCTCGAGCATGCCGGTGACGCCCATCACCGGGCAGATCACGTTGACGCGGATGTTCCACGGCGCGAGCTCGACCGCGAGGCTCTTCGACAGCATGTTGGTCGCGCCCTTCGAGCCATTGTACCAGGTGAGACCCGGCCGCGGGCGGATGCCGGCGACCGAGCCGACGTTGAGCATCACACCACCGCCATGGTCGCGCATCGCCGGCACCACCGCATGCACCATATGGTAGATCGACTTGATGTTGACCGAGAGCACGCGGTCGAACGTCGCTTCGTCGACTTCGAGCAACGGCCGGTTCTTGTGCGTATAGCCGGCGTTGTTGACGACAATGTCGGGCACACCGAACGTCGCGATCGTCTCGGCGACCATCGCGTCGATATCGGCGCGCGAGGTGACGTCGGCGCGAACGCCGATCGCCTTGCCCTCACCGATTGCTGCGGCGACGGCCTTGGCTTTATCTTCGTTGAGGTCGACGATCACGACCCTGGCGCCCTGCCCCGCGAAGCGATGCGCGATCGCCTCGCCGAAACCGCTCGCGGCGCCGGTGACGATGGCGACTTTACCGTTGAGATCCATAACTACGTCCTTCGAAAAATCCGGGCTCACCCGTGGTTGAGCACCATCGTCTTGGTCTTGCTGAAATCGTGGAGCGCGGCGAAGCCCTTCTCGCGGCCATGCCCGCTCTTGCCCGAGCCGCCGAACGGCAGCTCGATCCCGGCGCCCGCGCCGTAGCAATTGACGAACACCTGCCCCGAGCGGATCTTCTTGACGAGCCGCATCTGCCGCGCGCCGTCGCGCGTCCACACCGCGGCGACCAGGCCGTAGTCGGTGCCGTCGGCCATGCGGATCGCATCGGCTTCATCGTCGAACGGCTGGACGGTCAGCACCGGGCCGAACACCTCTTCCTGCGCGATCACGTTGCCGAGCGGCACCGGGCCGAACAGGCTGGGCTTCACGTAGAAACCATCGGCTTCGACGCCGTCGGCGAGTTGCCCTTCGGCGAGCAACGGGATGCCGTCGGCGACGGCGCGATCGATGAACGACTGCACGCGCTTGGCCTGCTTGGCGGTGATGATCGGGCCGCAGTCGAGGTTCATCGCGGGGGCGCCGACGCGCGTCTTGGCGAAGGCGGCGGCGAGCTTCGTCACGAACGGCTCATAGGCCGAGCGTTCGATCAGCACGCGGCTGCCGGCCGAGCAGGTCTGGCCGCTGTTCTGGATGATCGCTTTGACGATCACCGGGATCGCCGCGTCGAAATCGGCATCGGCGAACACGACTTGCGGCGACTTGCCGCCGAGCTCGAGCGTGCAGGTGATGTAATGATCGGCGCAGAGCTTCTGGATGATCTGGCCGACTTCGGGCGAGCCGGTGAACGACATGAAGTCGACACCGGGATGCGCCGCCAGCGCCGCGCCGGCGGTCTGGCCGCGCCCGGTGACGAGGTTGATCGCGCCTTCAGGGAACCCGGCTTCGATCGCGATCTCGACCAGCCGGAGCGCGGTCGCACAGGCGTCCTCGGCGGGCTTGAGCACGGTCGCATTGCCCACCGCCAGCGCGGGGGCGAGCGTGCGGCCGAACATCTGCGCCGGATAATTCCACGGCAGGATGTGGCCGGTGACGCCATGCGGCTCGTGGATCACGCCGACATGATAGCCGTCGAGATAGGGGATCGTCTCGCCATGCAATTTGTCGGCCGCGCCGCCGTAGAATTCGAAATAGCGCGCCAGCGCGACGATGTCGGCATCGGCGACGCCCTTGGGCTTGCCGGTGTCCTGCGCCTCGATTGCCGACAGCTCCTCGGCATGCGCGAGGATCGCCTGGCCGAATGTGCTCAGGATACGGCCGCGCTCGGTCGCGGTGGTGCGGCCCCACGCGCCCTCGTCGAACGCCTTCCGCGCCGCCTTCACCGCGAGATCGACATCTGCCGCGCTGCTGTCGGCAATGCTGCCGAATTGCTGGCCGGTCGCCGGCTCATAGACGGGCATGGTCGCGCCCTCGACCGGGGGCACCCAGGCGCCGCCGATGAAATTGCAGTCCGTCGTCATGAGCTTACTCCTTGGGGGAATTCGGCGCCGGCCCGAGTCATCAGGCGGCGCCGGCGATCAGTTTGGCCGCGCGCCAGCCGACCATGATCGACGGCGCATTGGTGTTGCCGGTAGTGATCGTCGGGAAGACCGAGGCGTCGGCGACGCGCAGGCCCTCGACGCCGTAGACCTTGAGCTGCGGATCGACCACCGCGCCGGCGTCGGTGCCCATCTTGGCGGTGCCGACCGGATGGAAGAAGGTCGACACCGATTTGCGCAGGAAGTCGCGATATTCGACCGGCGACAGTGCCGCCTTGCCCGGCAGCAGCTCTTCCTTGCGGATATCGCGATACGCATCCGAATTGCCGATCGCGCGGGCGAGATCGGTCGCGGCTTTCAGCGCCACCAGATCCTGCTCGACCGCGAGATAGTTCGGGTCGATCAGCGGCGGCGCCAGCGGGTTGGACGAGGTGATCCGCACGCTGCCGCGCGACTTGGGCCGCATCACGCCCGACAGGATGGCATAGCCATGCTGCTGCTGGAGGTTGAGCTCCTTGGTCGCGAACGGCACGCTGACATAGAGCGCCGAAATGTCCGCCACCGGCAGCGTCGGATCCGACTTCCACCACATATGGACTTCGGACAGATTGTAGTTGCTCGGCGGAACCGGGCCCTTCGCCTCGTAATTGACGCCGGCGCCGAGGACATGGTCCTGCAGGTTCTCGCCCACGCCAGCGAGATCGACTAACGGCGCGATGCCGAGGCTCTTGAGCGTCGTGGCGTTGCCGATCCCCGACAGCATCAGCAGTTTCGGCGTCATCAGCGCGCCGGCCGAGAGGATCACTTCCTTGGTGGCGCGCACCGTCACCGGCTTGCCGGCGTGAAGATAGGTGACGCCGACGCAGCGGCCCTTTTCGATCACCAGCTTTATCACCGGCGCTTCGGTGAGCACGGTCAGCCTGGCCCTCTTCTCCATCGCAGGTCGGAGGAAGGCGGTGGCGGTGTTCTGGCGCTTGCCGGCATAGACCGTCATGTTGACCCAGGTCGGGCCTTCGAGCTGGACATTGAAATCCTTGCTCTCGGGATAGCCGAGCGCCTTGGCGCCCGCCATGAACGCGCGCGCGCCCTCATGGCCCTTGGCGGGATCGGGCTGGGTGACGTGGAGCGGGCCGCCGGCGCCGCGCAGCACGCTCGCGCCGCCCTGCCAGTCCTCCAGCTCCTTGTAATCGGCCAGCACCGAGTTCCAGCCCCAGCCGGTCGCGCCGTTATAGGCCCAATCGTCATAGTCCGACGCGCTGCCGCGGTTGTAGATCATGCAATTGACGCTGCTGCACCCACCCAGACCCTCGCCGCGCGGATACGGCACGACGCGGTCGTTGGCGTGGCGCTGCGGCGTGGTGTTGTAATTGCCGGTGAAGGGCGAGCCGAGCGCCTCGGGCCAGCGCGCCGGATCGGTGATCAGCGGGGTATCATCGGAAAGGCCGCCTTCAAGCACCAGCACCGATGCGCCGGTGCGCAGCGCGAGCTGCCCGGCGACGGTCGCGCCGGCCGAGCCCGCGCCGATCACGATATAATCCGCCGCGACCGGCGCCTTGGCCTTGCGCGTCGATTGCGCCCAGGCCTGGCCGCCGGCCAGCCCCAGCGCATTGGCGACCGCGAAGCTCGCGCCCGCCGCCATCGCCACGTTGAGGAACTGGCGGCGGTCGAACTTGCCGCGGCCATACTCTGCGTATGCCTTGCCGAGGCCGTCGCTATTCACATCGTTGCTCATGCTGCTCGTCCCTTCGTGTGGCTTAGAATACGCGCAGGATGCGCAGCTGCGTGCGGGCGCCCTCGGCAAAGCCGTTGTAAACCGACAGATCCGCCCCGGCCTGCGCCATCACCTGCCACTTCGGGCTGAGCGAATGCCGCCACGTGCCGAGCGCCGACAGCGTCTTGGTGACATTGTCCTGGTCGATCCCGCCGATCCTGGTCTCGCCGCCAGTGACGTACATCAGCCGCACATTGAGTTCGTTCTTCGGGTTGATCAGGTAGCGGGCGAAGCCCTGGACGCGATACTGCGCCTTTTGCGTCAGGGCTCCCCCAAGGTTCGCGTCGTTCTTGCCGTAGATCATCGCATCGCCGGCGAGCTCGGCGACGAAATGATCGCCGATCCCCTGCGAATAGACCGCCTGGAGCGAGCCCTTCCAGCGATGCTCGCCGAGGTTGAGCGCCTTGGAACGATCATAGGCGCCGGTCGGCAGATACACATAGGGCGTGATGCCGAGATAGGATTTGCTCGCCGGGTCGTTATGCACCCACAAGGTGCTCACCAGGATCGTGTCGGCAAAGCCGGTCGAGGTGCCGAGCGCCGCGGTCGAACCGCCGCCCGAGACGCGGCCATAAAGCTGCAGCACCTGATAATCGAGCGTCATGCCCGCGACCTTGGTGAAGCCGACATAGCGCGCGATGCCGATCTCGGTGTCGAGCTCGGCTTTGTCGTCGACCTTGTCGCCCTTCGCATAGAGCGCGCCGGAATGGCTGTACTGCATGTAGAGCAACGCCAGATTGGTGCCGGGAGGCGCCGGGACATAATCGCCTGCCTCGATCGCCTGGGCATGCGCCGGCATCGCGACGAGGCCCGCGGCGGCCAGCGCCAGCGGCGCGCTAAGGGTCTTCAGAGATGGAAACTCGACTCGCATTCAGGCCACTCCACTTTCGCCATTTTGTGATGCGCCTTCGGACCGAGGCACTTGGAGAGCGCGGATTACTGCGCGTGGCGGTGTGGTCCATCGCCATTTGGGCAACCTTCATTTCGCAATTCGCGAACGAAGTGGTATCGCCGGCAACCAAAGGAGCCGCGATGCTGCAAGATCTCGTGAGTTTACGCGTGTTTGTCCGCGCCGCCGAAACCGGGCGACTCGGCGAGGCGGCGCGACAATCGAACCTGGCGATCGCGGCGGCGTCGCGCCGGATCGCGCTGATGGAGGAGCGCTTCGGCGTGCGACTCTTCTATCGCAGTCGCCAGGGACTCGCGCTGACCCCCGCCGGCACCGCCTTGCTCGACAGCGCGCGCGCCTTGCTCGCGCACGCTCGCGCGATCGATGGCGAGATGGAGGATTTCGCCGGCGGGATGCGCGGCACGATCCGGCTGCAGACTAATCCATCGGCGATCATCCAGTTCCTGCCCGCCGACCTCGCCTCGTTCGCGCGGCAATGGCCCGACGTCCGGCTCGACCTGGAGGAGAATATGAGCCGCGACATCGTCGAGGCGGTGCGCGCCGACCGCGCCGATATCGGCATCGTCGTCGATGTCAACGACGATACGCTCGAAACCCATCCCTACCGGCAGGACCGCCTTGCGCTGCTCGCGCCGCGCGGCAGCTTTTCCGGCCGCCACGACATCGATTTCGAAGAAGTGTACGACCGCGACTTCGTCGGTCTCGTCGGCACCACCGCCCTTACGCGCACCCTGCTGGATGCCGCGGCCAGATCCGATCGCATCCTGCGGCTGCGCATGCAGGTCCGCAGTTTCGACGGCGTGTGCCGCATGGTCGAGGCCGGCTTCGGCCTGGGCGTCCTGCCCGAGATCGCTGCGCGCAGCTTTGCCGCATCGATGGCGCTGGACGTCGTTCCGTTGCGGAACGGCTGGGCGACGCGACAGATGAAGATCTGCGTCTCGCCCGGCGTCGGCAAGACGGCGCTCGCACGCGCCCTGGTCTCGCATCTTCGAAGCTTGACCGATGCCGGGGCCGAGCATGCGCCCGAATGATGAAGCTCCGCGAGATTGTCTGCCGCAGCGGTCCGTTCGCGCGGGGCCCCGCCCTCAGAACTTGACCTGGCTTTCCAGCTCGTCGGCGCGCGCAGCTGTCTTGATGACGATGCAGCCGTTGTCGACCGTATTGCCGTTGACCTTGCAGGTGTAATCGCGCTCGGCGATCCAGCGTCGCTCCTGGTCGCGTAGCGCAAGCTTCCTGGCCGGATCGCTGGCAAACTGCCGCATCACGTGCTGATAGGCCTTGTTGAGGCGATCGTCCTGCGAACCGACTTCGCGTTGCGCGCAAATGTCGCGCTGCACGGTGTTGCTTCCGGCGCGGCCGATACAGGCGCCGAAGGCGGCCGAGAGGTTGGGCGAAGTCTGCGCGACCGCCGGGACGGCGGTGCCGGCCGCGAGCAGCACGGCACAAGCGAGGATCGAACGCATGTGTTTCTCCAAAGGTTTACGGCACGTTTCCACCCCGCACTGCACCGGTCAAGACATTTACCTCCGCATTTCCGCGGGATGGCGAGACCGCGCGCCGGTCAAACCTACGGGCGCCGCACCGCATCGATGAAGGCGCGCAGTGCCGGCGCCATTTGCCGCTGCTGCGGATAGCACAGGAAATGCCCCGGAAACGGCACCGACCACGGTTCCAGCAGCGCCACCAACGTGCCCGCCGCGATCAGATCCGCGACCATATATTCGACCGGGAAGGCGATCCCGGCGCCATCGACCGCGGCGCGGATGCTCATCTCCTTGTCGTTGACGTTGAGGGGGCCGTCGACCGCGACCTCGAACCAGGCGCCGTTTTCGAAAAATTCCCAGGCATAGGGCAACGCCCTTCCCGGCCAGCGCCACCGGATGCAGCGATGGTCGACCAGGTCGCGGGGATGCGCCGGAACGCCGTTATGTTCGACATAGCTGGGCGCGGCGACCGCGACCTGGCGCAGTTCCGGCCCCAGCCGTACGGCGATCAGATCGCGCTCGATCACTTCGCCGATGCGCAATGCCGCATCGTATCCGCCGGCGACCACGTCGACGACCGCATCGTCCAGCGTGAGATCCACCACCACGTCCGGATACGCCGTCGCAAAGCTGCCGAGGATCGGTGCGATGTAGCGCTCGGCGGCCGAGCGAAAGGCGTGCACGCGCACCGTCCCGGCCGGACGGTCGCGCGTCCGCCGCACCTGCCCCAAGGCGCTTCCGAGTTCCGACACGGCGGGCCGCACGCGCCGGAGCAGGATATCGCCGGCCTCGGTCAGGGCAACGCTGCGCGTGGTCCGCACCAGCAACTGGACGCCGACGCGATCCTCGAAACCCCGCACCATCTGGCTCAGCGCCGACGGCGACACGCCCAGCGCCTCGGCCGCGCGGCTGAAGCTCAGCAGTTCACCGACGGCAACGAAGGCGCGCAACTGATTATAGTCGCTGCCGGAGAGTGGCATTTCCATGCACGCAGCTTGCATTGCTTAGCCAGGCTTACAAGCCTTGTCAGAAATAGACGTATTCTAAACCCTGGTCGAGAGGGGCATTTCGCCGGCCGAGGAGAATGCACATGACGACTTGGTTCATCACCGGGATTTCCCGAGGCCTTGGGTTCGCGCTTGCCGAGGCAGCGCTCGCGCGGGGCGATACCGTGATCGGCACGACGCGCGGTGCGCAGCCTGCGCTGACGGCGGGGCCGGGAACGCTGCACGTGCTCGCACTCGACATGGCGGACGGCGCCGAGATCGCAGCGCGCGTCGAGGCGGCGTTCGCGATCGGGCGGATCGACGTCATCGTCAACAATGCGGGGTATGGATTGCTCGGTGCCATCGAGACGGCCACCGACGAAGAAGCCGCCCGCTTGTTCGACGTGGACGTCTTCGGTCCGTTTCGACTGATCCGTGCAGCCATGCCGCACCTGCGCGCGCAGGGCAGCGGACACATCCTCAACATCACGTCGATCGCGGGGCGCGCGCCCGGGCCGGGCTGCGCGCTCTACGCCGCCGCCAAATACGCCCTGGAAGGCCTGTCCGCCGCGCTCGTCCACGAGGTGGCGCCGTTCGGCATCAAGGTGACCGCCGTCGCGCCGGGCGCGTTCCGCACCGACTTCCTGTCTGCCCATTCGATCCGCAAGAGCGAGCCCGAGGATGCGGCCTATTCCGCCTCGATCGGCCGCGCTTCCGCCGCGTTCGCGGCCGCCGACGGGCAACAGCTCGGCGATCCGGGCCGGGCGGCGCAGGCGCTCCTGCACCTCGTCGACGCCGACCACCCGCCGCTGCACCTGCTGCTCGGTTCGGACGCGCTGCGCCGCGCGCGCGAAAAACTGGACGCCGTCATCGACGAAGTCGACCGGTGGGAGCCCGTGACGCGCAGCACCGATTTCACGACGGCTGCGGACTGATCCTGGATCCTCGGACGACCGCGCCTTCGCCGGCCGCGCAGTGGAGCGCTTATGCCCCGGCCCAGCCTCCGCCCAGCGCCTGCACCAGCGCCGCGGCGGTGGTCTGGCGATCGGCGCGAATCTGGATCAGCGCGCGCCGCGCCGCGAACGCGGTCGCCTGCGCCGTCACCACGTCGGAATAGACGACGATGCCCGACTGATATTGGAAGCGGACCGACGCCTCGCTGCGATCGGCCGCAGCCGAAGCGGTGGCAAGCAACGCCTCCTGCCGCGCGAGGATCGCGGTCGCGGCGAGATTGTCCTGGACGGCCTGGAACGCGGTGAGCGTCACCTGGCGGTAATTGGCGACCGCTGCGTCATACGCGGCACGATCGGCCGCGACACGCGCGCGGCGCGCACCGCCGTCGAAGATCGTCTGCGCCAGCAACGCGCCGACCGACCAGAGCGACGATGCCGAACTGAACAGGCTCTTCAGCGTGTCGCTGTTGAAGCCGCCGTTGCCGGTGAGGCTGAGCGACGGGAAGAACGCCGCGCGATCGACCCCGATCTGCGCATTGGCCGCTGCCACCGATCGCTCGGCCGAGGCGATGTCGGGGCGCCGCTCGAGCAAGGTCGAGGGGAGCGCGACCGGTACGACCGGGATCACCGGCTTCCAGTCGGCGATTGCCGGCAACGTGAACGCCGCGGCGTTCTCGCCGACCAGGGTCGCGATGGCGTCCTCGAGTTGTGCGCGCGTGCGCTTTTCGGCTTCGAGGTCGGATTGCGCCGAGGCGAGCTGCGACTGGCCCTGGAACACGTCGCTGTGCGCGACGATGCCGGCGGTGTAGCGGTTGGTCGCGATCGTCAGCGAGCGCTGATAGGCCGCGACGGTGGCGGCGAGGCTGGCGATCTGCGCGTCCGAGGCGCGCAGGCCGAGATAGTCGGTGACGAGTTCGCCATCGATCGCCAGTTGCGCCGAGGCGAGATCGGCGGCGCGTGCCTGCTCGGTATAGCGTGCGCTGGCGACGGTATTGCGGATCTGGCCGAACAGATCGGGCGTCCAGCTGGCCGACGCCCCGACATTGTAGCTGGTCGAGGAATTCGAGCCCGCCGACGAGGTCACGCCGTTGGTGACGATCGTGCGCGATCCGCCGCTTTGCGAATGCGTCACCGATCCGGTCGCCGACACGGTCGGAAACAGGCTGGCACGGGCTTCGCGAGTCAGTGCATGCGCCTGGCGGTAGGTCGCATCCGCCTGCGCGAGGGTCTGGTTGTGCGCATTGGCGCGCACGACGAGGTCGTTGAGCGCGCCGTCGCCGAAGGTCGTCCACCAGTCGCCGCGCGGCGCGTCATCGGCGGGCGCGGCGGGCTGCCAGCCCTCGACCGGCTTCCACTGCACCGCCTCCGGGCTGCTCGGCCGCGCATAAGGCGGGGCGAGCGAACAGCCGGCGAGCGCGGCGCCGGTAAGGAGAGTGGGGGCGAGGAGGACGGGCCAGGAGCGGGTCAGTGTCATGCGGGAAGCTCGCGAAGGGTGCCGCCAGCGGCGGCACGGGGGGATCGACGCCAGCGCCGGTTGGCCAGGCCGTCGAGACAGACATAGATGACCGGCGTGGTGATCAGCGTCAGCACCTGGCTCGCGATCAGCCCGCCGATGATGACGATGCCGAGCGGCTGGCGCAGTTCGGCGCCCTCGCCGAAGCCGATCGCCAGCGGCAGCGCGCCGAGCGCGGCGGCGATCGTGGTCATCAGGATCGGGCGGAAGCGCAGGATGCTCGCCTCGCGCGCCGCCGCCTCGGCGCTGATCCCCTGCGTGCGCTGGAGGTGGATCGCGAAGTCGATAATCAGGATGGCGTTCTTCTTGACGATGCCGAGCAGCAGGAACACGCCGATCAGCGCGATGATCGAGAAATCGAGCTTGAACAGCATCAGCGCCAGCACCGCCCCCACCCCCGCCGCCGGCAGCGTCGACAGCACGGTGAGCGGGTGGATAAGGCTCTCATAGAGGATGCCGAGCACGATGTAGATCGTCACCAAAGCGGCGAGGATCAGCAGCAGCTGGCCGCTCTGCGTCTGCTGGAAGGTCGCCGCCGAGCCGGAGAAATGGCCGTGGACGGTGGTCGGCATGCCGATCTGCGCCTCGGCCGTCTCGATCGCGGTCGCCGCTTCGGACAAGGCGACGCCCGGCGCGAGATCGAACGAGATGGTGGTCGAGACTTCGGTGCCGTCGTGATTGACGCTTGCGGCGGTGGCAGCCTGGCCGATCGAGGCGATCGCGTCGAGCGGCACCATAGTGCGCGGCGTGTTGCTCAGCGCCGAACCGGTCGAGGGGCTGCGAAGCGCCGGGTTGGTGGCGACGGCGGCGGTCGCGGTCGCGGCGCTCTTGCCCGCAGTCGCTGTGCCGGTGGCCGCAACGCCGGTCGCGCTGGTGGTGGCGATCGTCGCGGTGGTCGTGCCGTTGAGCGCGGTGGCGTTCGGGCCGGTCGCGATGATCGCGTCGGCCTTGGCGGGGACGCGCACGTCGGTCAGCGCCTGCGGGCCGGTGGTCATGTCCTGCGGCCAGCCGAGGATCACGCTATACTGGTTCACGTCCTCGTAGATGTTGGCGACGCTGCGCTGGCCAAACGAGTCGTACAGCGCATTGTCGACGTCGAGCGCGCTGATGCCAAGCCGCGCCGCGCTGTCGCGATCGACCGTGAGGAAGCTCTCGACGCCATTCTCGCTATAATCGCTGTCGACGTTCTTGAGCTTCTTGTTGGCCTGCAAGGCGTCGTTGAGCTTCTGCGACCAGGTCTTCAGCGCCGCGGTGCTGTCGGCGACGAGCGTATATTGATAGGTCGAATTGCCTTGCCGCGCACCGATCCGCAGGTCCTGCGTCGGCGCGAGAAACAGGCGGATGCCCGCGATCGGCTGAAGCTTGCGCTGCAGCCGGGTGATGATGTCGGCCTCGGCGACGCCGTGGCGCTGTCCCACCGGCTTCAGCGCGACCATCATGAACGCGCTTCCGGCGCGGTTGCCGCCGGTAAAGCCGATCACCGACTGCACCGCGCGATCCTTGTGGATGATGCCGACCACCTGGTTGAGCTTCACCTGCATGTCCTGGAACGACACGCTCTGGTCGGCGCGCACGCCCGCCATCAGCAAGGGCGATTGCTGCTGCGGGAAGAAGCCCTTGGGCACCACGACATAGAGATAGGCGGTGAGCGCGAGCACGCCGACGAACAGCACGAGGACGAGCGGCTTCATCGCCAGCGCCCAGTCGAGCATCGTCTCGTATACGCCCTCGATGCGCTGATAGCCCCGCTCGAGCCCGCGCGCGACGCGGCCCGGCTGCTTGACCGGCTCGCCCTCGCGGCGGCGGGGCTTGAGGAACCAGGCGCACAGCATCGGCGTGGTGGTGAGCGACAGCACCAGGCTGATCAGCACCGCCGCCGACAAGGTCACCGCGAATTCGCGGAACAGCCGCCCGACGATCCCGCCCATGAACAGCAAGGGGATGAACACCGCGACCAGGCTGATGCTGATCGACAGCACGGTGAAGCCGACTTCCGACGCGCCCTTCAGCGCGGCGTCGATCCGCCCCATGCCTTCCTCGAGATGGCGCGTGGTATTCTCGAGCACGACGATCGCATCGTCGACGACGAAGCCGGTCGCCACCGTGATCGCCATCAGCGACAGATTGTTGAGCGAGAAGCCGAGGAAATACATCACCCCGAAGGTGCCGAGCAGCGACACGATCGTCGCCACCGCCGGGATCATCGTCGAGCGCACGTCACGCAGGAACGCGAAGACGACGACGATCACCAGGACCAGCGCGATCAGCACGGTGATCTCGATCTCGCGCAGCGAGGCGCGGATCGAATTGGTGCGGTCCATCGCCACGTCGAGCTTGATGTCGGGCGGCAATTGCGCGCGGAGAGCGGGGAGCTCGGCGTTGATCTTGTCGACCATCTTGATGAGGTTGGCGCCGGGCTGCTGCGTGATGTTGACGATGATCGCGCGCTTGCCGTTGTACAGCCCGAGCGTGCGCGTATCGGCGACGCTGTCGCTGACCGTCGCGATGTCACCCAGCCGCACCGCGGAACTGCCGCGCCACGCGACCACCAGCGGGCGATAGTCGGCCGCCTTCTTGCCCGCGGCGTTGGTGTAGATCTGCCACGATCGCCCGTCCTTGCCCGCGATCAGCCCCTTGGGGCGGTTGGCGTTGGACGCCTCGATCGCGGCGCGCACATCCTCCATCGCGATGCCATAGGAATTGAGTTCGAGCGGATTGACCGCGACGCGCACCGCAGGCAGCGACCCGCCGCCCAGCTCGACTTCGCCGACGCCTTCGATCTGCGCCATGCGTTGCTGGATGATGTTCGACACCGCGTCGTAGATCTGCCCCGCGGTGCGCGTGTCCGAGGTCAGCGCGAGCGTCACCACCGGCTGGCCGGCCGGATTGACCTTGTTGTAGGTCGGGTTCTGCCTGAGCGTCGCGGGCAAATCGACTCGCGCCGCGCTGATCGCGGCCTGAACTTCACGCGCGGCGCTGTCGATATTCTTCGACAGGTCGAACTGCAGCGTCACCCGCGTCGAGCCGAGCGAGCTTTGCGAGGTCATCTCGTTGACCCCGGCGATCGTCGACAGGCGGCGTTCGAGCGGCGTCGCGATGCTTTGCGCCATCACGTCGGGGCTCGCGCCGGCGAGGCTCGCCTGCACGCTGATCACCGGGAAATCGACTTGCGGCAAAGGCGCGACCGGGAGCGAGAAAAACGCCGCAATCCCCGCGAGCGCGAGCCCGATCGTCAGCAGGATCGTCGCGATCGGTCGCCGGATGAAGGGCGCGGAGAGGTTCACGGCGTTTCCGTCGCCGCTTCGGGCCCGACGTCGGGCGCGCGTGATCCCCAGCCGCGCTTGGCAAAGGCCTGCTGCGCGCGATCGAAATAGAGGTAGATCACCGGCGTGGTGAACACCGTCAGCAACTGGCTGACCAGCAAGCCACCGAAGATCGCGATGCCGAGCGGGCGACGCAGCTCGGCCCCCTCGCCCGTGCCGAGCATCAGCGGCACCGCCGAGAACAGCGCCGCCAGCGTCGTCATCAGGATCGGGCGGAAGCGCAGGATCGCTGCTTGGCGGATCGCCTCGAGCGGCGCGAGCCCCTCGTCGCGCTCGGCGGCGATGGCGAAGTCGATCATCATGATCGCGTTCTTCTTCACAATGCCGATCAGCAGCACGATGCCGATGATGCCGATCACGTCGAGATCATGCCCCGTGATCCAAAGAGCGAACAGCGCGCCGACCGCCGCCGAAGGCAAGGTCGACAGGATCGTCAGCGGGTGGATGAAACTCTCGTACAGCACGCCGAGCACGATATAGACGCACACGATCGCGGCGAGGATCAGGTACAATTGGTTCGACAGCGACGACGAAAACGCACCCGCCGCGCCGAGGAAGCTGGTCGAGACGCCAGCCTTGAGCTTGAGATCGGTGAGCTTCGCCTGCACCGCACCCACCGCAGTACCGAGCGACACCCCCGGTGCGGTATCGAAGCCGATCGTCGCCGCCGGGAATTGCGCGACATGGTTGACCTGCAACGGCGACGTCCCCGCCTTGATCGTCGCGATCGCGCTGAGCGGCGTCGCGCCGCCCGAGGCCTGGATGTGCAGCAGCCCGAGCGAGGCGGGATCGGTCAGCAGCCCGGGGGCCGCTTCGAGGATCACGCGATACTGCGTCGTCTCGGTGAAGATCGTCGAGACGATCCGCTGCCCGAACGCCGAGTAGAGCGCATCGTCGACGCTGGAAGCGGTGATGTTGAGCCGCGCCGCGGTATCGCGATCGATGTTGATATAGGCGGCATCGCCCTGCGCGCCGGCGTCGGTGGTGACGTTGCGCACCTTCGACACCGATTGCAGCGCAGCGGTGATGCGCTTGGCCTCGGCAGTGACGTCGGCGGTGTTCGAGCCCTCGACCGAGAAGCGGAACTGGGTCGGGCCGCTCTCGGCGTCGATCGTCAGGTCCTGCGTCGGCTGGAGATAGAGGACGAGCCCCGGGATACGGTCGACCGCGTCCTTCAGGCGCTGCATCACCGCCGCCTGCGTGCCGTGGCTTTCCTTGAGGTTGATGAACATGCTGCCCGAATTGAGCGTGGCATTGTCCGACCCGTCGACCCCGACGAACGACGACAGCGAGGCGACCGCATCGTCCTGCAGGATCGCTTTGGCCGCCTGTGCCTGGAGCGCGGCCATCTTGTCGTAGGACACACTGGTCGAGGCGATCACGCGCGCCTGGAGCTGGCCGGTATCCTGGGTCGGGAACAGGCCCTTGGGGATGATCAGGTACAGCAGCACGGTCAGCGCGAAGGTCGCGATCGCCACCATCAACGTGGCGAAGCGGCGGTCGAGCACGAAGTTCAATCCGCGCTCGTAATGATGCTCGACCCAGCCGAATGCCGCCGCCGATCGCTCGGCGACCCGGCTCTTCTTCTCGTCCTGCGGGCGCTTGAGCCAACGCGCCGACAGCATCGGCGTCAGCGTCAGCGACACCAGTGCCGAGATCAGGATCGTCACCGCCAGCGTCACCGCGAATTCGCGGAACAGCCGCCCGACGATATCGCCCATGAACAGCAAGGGGATCAGCACCGCGATCAGCGAGACGGTGAGCGAGATGATCGTGAAGCCGATCTCGGCCGCGCCCTGCAGCGCCGCCTCGAACGGCTCCATGCCCTCCTCGATATGCCGCTGGATGTTCTCGATCATCACGATCGCATCGTCGACGACGAAGCCGGTCGCGATCGTCAGCGCCATCAGCGAGAGGTTATCGAGGCTGTAGCTCAGCAGGTACATCACCCCGCACGTGCCGATCAGCGAGATCGGCACCGCGAGCCCGGCGACGAGCGTTGCGCGCGCGGAATGCAGGAAGAAGAAGATCACCAGCACGACCAGCACGACCGCGAGCACCAGCTCGAACTCGACGTCGCTGACCGAAGCGCGGATGCCGGTGGTGCGGTCGGCGAGCGTCGTCGCCTTGAGGCCCGCGGGCAAGCTCTTGAGCAATTCGGGCAGCTGCGTCTTGATCGCGTCGGTGGTCTGGATGACGTTGGCGCCGGGCTGGCGCTGGACGTTGAGGATGATCGCCGGCGTCGTATTGGCGAGCGCGCCGAGGCGCGCATTCTCCGCGCCTTCGGACACTTGCGCCACGTCCGACAGCCGGACGGGCGCGTTGGCCGAGTAACTGACGATCAGCTTCTTGTAATCGTCGACCGATTCGAGCTGGTCGTTGGCGTTGATCTGGTACGAGCGGTTGGGGCCGTCGAAACTGCCCTTGGCGCTGTTGGCATTGGCATTGTCGATCGCGGTGCGCAGCTGCGACAGCGACAGGCCGTAGCTCGCCAGCGCCTGCGTATCGGCGCGGATCCGCATTGCCGGTTTCTGCCCGCCGGCGAGCGTGACGAGTCCGACACCGCTGATCTGGCTGATCTTCTGCGCGAGCCGTGTATCGACGATCGACTGGACTTGCGTCAGCGGCATCGTGTCCGAGCTGATCGCGATCGTCAGGATCGGCGCATCGGCCGGATTGACTTTGGCATAGACCGGCGGCGCGGGCAGATCGGCCGGGAGCAAGGCCGACGATGCGTTGATCGCCGCCTGCACTTCCTGCTCGGCGACGTCGAGACCTTCGCTCAAGCCGAATTGCAGCGTGATGACCGAGGCCCCTGCGGTGCTGGTCGAGGCCATGCGCGACAGGCCGGGCATCTGGCCGAACTGGCGTTCGAGCGGCGCGGTGACGGTCTGGCTCATCACGTCGGGGCTGCCGCCGGGGTAGAGCGTGGTCACCTCGATCGTCGGATAATCGACTTCGGGCAAGGCCGAGAGCGACAGGAGGCGAAAGCCGACGAACCCGGCGAGCACGATGCCGACCATCAGCAGCGCGGTCGCGACCGGCCGGAGAATGAAGATGCGGGAGGGGCTCATCGCGCTGGCGCTCAGCTCGCCTGCCTGTGGCGCCTGCCGCTGCCGCCGGTCCTCGCCGCCGGCTTGTCGCCCGGAAGGGCTACCTTGGCGCCTTCGCTCAGCCGGTCGCCGCCGTCGGTGACGACGGTGTCGCCGAGCGCGAGACCCGAGAGAATCTGCACCTTGTCGGCGGTGGTCACGCCGGTGGTGATCTTGCGCTGCGTGACGGTGCGGTCGGGCTTCAACAACCAGACGAAGCTGCTGTCCTGCCCCGAGCGGATCGCCGCGGGCGGGATGGTGATCGCATTGGCCGCGGTGTCGATCGTCAGGCGCACATTGACGAACTGGCTCGGATAGAGCTGGCTGCCGCCATTGGCGAAGCGCGCCTTGCCCTTGATCGTGCCGGTGGTGGTGTCGACCTGGTTGTCGAGCGTCGAGAAGCGTCCCTGGTCGAGCGTCTGCGTGCGCGTCCGGTCGAGTGCGGTCGCCGGGATCTGCGCGCCTTGCGCGATGCGCCTGGCGATCACCGGCGCCTGGTCCTGCGGAACGGCGAATTCGACGTCGATCGGCTGGAGCGTCGTCACCACGGCGATGCCGTTGGTGTCGCCTGCGCCGATATAATTGCCGATATCGACCACCTTGAGCCCGACCCGCCCCGACACCGGCGAAACGACGCGGGTGTAACCCACGTTGATCTGCGCCTGCTGGACCGCGCCGCGGTCGATCGCGATCGTGCCTTCGAGCTGCTTGGCGGTGGCGGCTTGCGTGTCGACGTCCTGCCGCGCGATCGAATCCTGGCCGAGCAAGGTATTGTAGCGGCTGAGCTGGACCCTCGCATTGGCGAGCTGCGCCTGGTCGCGGATCAGCGCGCCCTGTGCCTGCAGCAACGCCGCCTGGTACGGCCGCGGATCGATGATCGCGAGCGTCTGGCCTTTCTTGACCAACTGTCCCTCGGTGTAGAGCAATTTGGTGATCGTGCCCGAAACTTGCGGACGGATCGTCACCGTCGCCGCTGGCGTGACGGTGCCGAGCGCCTCGACGATCACCGGCAAATCGGCTGCGCTGGCCTTGACCGTCGCGACCGTCGTCGGCTGGCCACCGCCGCCCGCGCCGCCACGACCGCCGCCGCCGCCGCGCCGTCCGCCCGCGCCGCCGGTCGCGGTGCTCGAACTAGACTGCGACAGCCACACCGCGACGAGGACGAGCAGGATCAGGCCGCCGATGCCGGCGATCCAGCTGATCGTACGGCCGCGCCCGCCGATCCGACGCGGCGCGTCGGGATTCGCTTGGTAGGAAGTGGCGTTTTGCTCAAACTCGGTCATGGAGGCTTCCGCATCAATCTGGTGCGCGGTTCCGCCTCGGACGGCCGCTTCTGTCAATCAATCAATTGTCGCAAAAGATGCCGACTGGCGCCATTTCCTACGAAAAAGCGCGTTCGAGCTGCAGCACGAACCCGCATTGCGGCCGCAATCGCGGCGGCTGGAGGCCGACCGCCATCAACGACTGGCCCGAGACGGTGATCCCCTCACGCAACGCCGCGAACAACGGCGAGCCATCCATGCCCTGCCCCGGCCAGACCAGCTGCACGCGATAGTCCAGAGCCGGATCGAGCCCCGCCAGCCGTAGCGGATCGGCGAAATAACCGCGCGGCTCGGTGACCTGGGTATAACTGAACAGCGCCGCCTCGCGATCCGCGGCGACGATGCCGAACGCGATCTCGCCCGCCGCGCGATCGAGCCGGAACAGCGCACCCGAATGGATCAGCGCGCGGTGGCGCTTGTGCAAAGCGATCCCGGCGGTGAGCTCCGCCCGCTCGCTCCCGGACAGGCTGCCGAGATCGGCCTCGACGCCGAAATGCCCGAACAGCGCGGTGGCAACGCGCGTCGCCATCGCCACCCGCCGCCCGGTGATGTGGCAGTCGGCCGGCCCGACATGCGCGCCCACAACTTCGGCCGGCAGGAAAATCGACAGGCCGCGCTGGATCGCGAGCCGGTCGAGCGCGTCGTTGGTGTCCGAGGTCCACACCCGGTCGGTCCAGTCGAGAATGCCGAGATCGGCGCGCCCGCCGCCGCTCGAACAGCTTTCGATTTCGACTGCGGGATGCGCCGCGCGAAGGCGGGCGAGCACAGCGTACAGCCCCAGCACATGCGCGTGCACCCCCGCCCGCCCGTCGCCGCCGCCGGGGTGGCTGAGGTCGCGGTTCATGTCCCATTTGAGATAGCTGATCGCATGCGCGCGCAGCAGCGCATCGATCGCGGCGAACAGATGGTCGCGCACCTCGGCGCGCCCGAAATCGAGCACCAGCTGGTGGCGAAAGCCGAGCTGCGGCGCCGGCGGAGTCGCCAGCACCCAATCGGGATGCGCGCGGAACAGGTCGCTGTCGGGATTGACCATCTCGGGCTCGACCCACAGCCCGAACTCCATCCCCAGCCCGCGCACGCGATCGACCAGCGGCGCGAGCCCGTCGGGATAGACCGCGCGATCGACCGCCCAGTCGCCGAGCCCGGCGCGATCGTCCCGCCGGCCGAGGAACCAGCCATCGTCGAGCACGAAACGCTCGATCCCGATCGCCGCGGCCTGCTCGGCCAGCAGCATCAGCCTGGCGGGATCATGATCGAAATACACCGCCTCCCACGTATTGTAATGCACCGGCCGCGGCTTCGCGCGCAGCCGCGCATGCTGCGGGCGGGCGCGGACGTGCGCGTGGAAGGCGCGCGACAGGCCGCTGCGCCCTTGATCCGACCAGGCGCAGACCAGATCGGGGCTGCGATACGCCTCGCCCGGCGCCAGCCGGATTTCGCCCGGCAGCAGCAATTCGCCGAGCTGGACATAGGCGCGACCATCCGACAACGTTTCGGCCCACAGCCGGTGGTTGCCGCTCCACGCGAGGTGGAAACCGAACACTTCGCCCGATTGCTCGCCGGCCGGCCCCGCTTCGGCGAGGATCGCGGGAAAGGCGTCGTGGCTGGTCCGCCCGCGGCGATTTTCGCGCGACACCGCGCCCATCGCGCGGGCGACGCGCTGTGTCTGGAACTCGCCCGACCAGCGCCCGTCGAACGTCACCCAGTCGGTCACCGCGCCCGGCACCGGCACCGCCGGGGCATCGCACGCCTCCAGCGCCAGCACCCCGGCGCCGTCATTGACCACGATGGTATGCGCGCGCAGCACGTCCCCCGCCCCCGCCAAAACGAGATGATGGCGCAGCGTCACCCCGTTTGCGGCGTCGCGCGATTCGATCTCGACGCCGGCTTCGTACCGCTGCACGCCGACGATCTCGGTCCAGGTCGCCCAGCCCTGCCCGTCGCGATGGCAGGACAGCCCCGGCCGCCCGGGAAACCCCGCGCCGAGCAGTGGCGTGAGCGACAGCGGCGGCGTCCGCGCCGGCGAGCACGGCGCTTCCTCGCGCTCGCGCAGCAAGGCGAGCGTCGCCGGATCGGCAGCGTCGGCCAGTCGCGCACCCCAGTGCAGCACCACCGGCGCTCCACCGCGACAATCGATCACGAGGCTGCAGCGGGCACCATCGAGCCGAACGAAAGCGGGAAGCGGCGCAGCCATGGCGATGTCTCTCTCGTCTTCCGGCGCCGGGCGATCCCCCCGACCGACTGTCGTACGCGTCTAGCTGCTTGACCATGCCGGAATGCCCGGCGGAGCGTGGCATGATCAGGGATCGACCGGACAAGGCTGACCGAACGTCGCGCGCCGACGTGGCGCCCGACGCGCCCGATCTCGCGGGCTGGATGCGGCAATACGGCCCGGGGCTCCGCAGGTTCCTGGCGCGCCGAGTCGATGACGCCGATGTCGACGATCTCGTTCAGGACGTGTTTGTCCGCATGCAGACGGCCCAGCCGAGCCAACCGATCGAGCATGCCGACCGCTATCTCTTCCGCGTCGCGCAAAACGTTCTGATCAGCCGCTACCGCGCCACCGGCGGTACCACGCGGCCGACCCTCGTCTCGCTCGAGACCGCGACAGAACCGCGGGACGACATGTCCCCCGAGCGCATCGCGATCGGACGCGAGCAATATGCGCGAGTTGTCCAGGCGATTGCCGCGTTGCCGCCGCGCGTGCGCGCCGCGTTCGTGCTGCACCGCTTCGAGAACATGACATATCAGACAATCGCGACACGAATGGGCATTTCCAAAAATTCGGTCAAGGAACTGATCCACCGCGGGTTGGTTCGCCTCTCCGACGTGATGGACGACGTGTCATGAGCGCCCGGCCGAACCAATACGACGCGACGCTGCGCCAGGAGTCGGTGCGGTGGTTCGGCGTGCATCGCTCCGGTGACATGACGGAGCAGGAGATGGCTGCGCTAGCGGCCTGGCGCGCGACCGTACCGGGCGCGTCCGACCATTTCGACCGGTTGCAGCGACAATGGGCCGCGCTCGGCGCGGTCGCGGACGACCCTGCAATCCTGGTGATCCGCGAGCACGACCTGCGCGCCTACAACTGCCCCGAGCGAATCAAGATGCTGATGGCGGTGGCCGCTGCGATGCTGTTGCTGGTCACATCGGCGGCGACTTTCCTGCACTACGACCCGTTTGCGCCATTCGAGCCGTCGGGCGGCGAGACGTTCCGGACCGGCAACGGCCAGCGGACCATCGCGACGTTGATCGATGGTTCGGTCGTCACGCTCGATGCCGAGAGCGAGTTGCGCGTCGTCGAGATGGGCGCCCGCCGACGCCTGCAACTGGTCCGCGGCCGCGCATTCTTCGAAGTGGCGAAGGACAAGGCGCATCCCTTCTTGGTCGAGGCCATGCGAAAGACGATTCGCGCGGTGGGCACCAAGTTCGATGTCCGGGTCGATGCCGACGACAAGGTCACGGTTACCTTGGTCGAGGGCAAGGTCGCGGTCGACCAGCCCGTCGGATGGCGACAGCCGGCAGCACATGTGGAGCTCGTCGCCGGCGGCCGTCTGGTGGCACCACCCGGTCGCCGCTGGCGAGTCGCGCACGTCGACACGGCGAACGATACCAGCTGGCTCAGCGGGCGGCTGACCTTCGTTCGCGAGCCCCTCGCCGACGCGATCGCCGAGGTGAACCGATACTCCACGCGCAGGATCGTCTTTGTCGATGGACCGTCGCCCGCGACGAGCATCGTGGGGGTTTTCGTCGCAGGCGATACCGACGGGTTCGTGACGGCGCTCGAGCTGAACGGTATCGCGCGCACCGTTTCCCGTTCGGACACGGAGATCAAGCTGGCGCGCTGGCCCAATGCGGGGTCGCCGCTCCAGGGGGATGATCCCGCAGATGCCCGTCGCGGCGATGATGGCCACTCGGCTGGGCAAGCATATTCCGCGCAGCCCGACCGAAATCGGCGCACGCGCGATTGACGGCGCGGTTTCGCAAAAAACCGACGTGCCGACCAGCGACGATCCGAAAACGGCCGCTCAAAAAGCCACTCGAGGCGAAAGCGGCGTGATCGAGCGCGGACTTTCGAGCGATCGAAGCCGCGCTTGCGCAGGTCGGACGGATCGGCGAGCATAGTCCGGCGGCGCCCTGCGGGCCGGCCCGTGGCCGTGCAAAACGATGGAGCTCACACCATGCAGATCACCCGTAGCGGCGACATCGCCTCAGTCCCCGGCCCGGCCGACTATTTCACCGGCCAGGTGCGCATCGACGCGCCGTTCAGGGGCAGCGGCGCGCTCAGCGGCGCGACCGTCACGTTCGAGCCCGGCGCTCGCACCGCATGGCACACGCACCCGCTCGGGCAGACGATCATCGTCACGACCGGCCTCGGCCTCGTGCAGCGCCAGGGCGGGCCCATCGAGCAAGTGCGGCCCGGAGACGTAGTGTTCTTCGCGCCCGGCGAGCGGCACTGGCATGGCGCAGCGCCGACGTGCGGGATGAGCCACATCGCCATCGCCGAGGCGCAGGACGGCACGGTGGTCGACTGGCTGGAGCAGGTCACCGACGCCGAATATGGTGGATGCTGATATAGGCCGACGCTAGTATCCCCCGACCACGACGCCGCCCCGCTACAGCGCGAGCGGCAGGGCGACGCCGGCCGCCGTGCACAAGGCGACGACGACCCCGATACCGGCAAGCGCGCAGGCGCCCCATACGATCGGCCGCGAGCGGGCGACCAGGGCGATCGACAGCAAGACGATCGCCAGCTGCAACGCCGTCTCGCCCAGCTCATAGCCTTCGCCGGCCCGCGCGGCGCGCATGCCGTCCCGGCGCAGATCGTCGCCCTTTGCCTGGAGCTGCCCGATGCCGTGGCCGGCCTTGTCGGGCTTGCGCAGGCGGGTGGCTTCTGCCGCCCATTGCGCGCGATCCGCAGGCGCCGCGCTGGCGTCGCCGGCGGCGGTCTTGAGGACCGTCTCGCGCACGATCTTCGCCTGCATGTAGGCGAAGGTGTCGGACGCCGCGATCCCCTTCAGCAAGCTCTCGCGCGCATCGCCCGCCGCCGCCATGTGGACCACCGCCAGGCTGACCGCGAAGCCGCCGACCAGCAGCGAGACGCGGTCGCGAAAACTGCGCTCCGCGGCACGCTCTGCGCGCGCGTCGACGTCGCGCTCGGCCTCGGCGCGTTCGATCGCGTCGTCGATCAGCTCCTTCGCGTCGGTTGCCTCGACCATTTCAGATTTCCTCTTTTGCCGCAGGCTCGGCGCAGAACCCCGATCGGTTGAGCAAGCCGGTCAAGTCCGCCACTGCCTTGGTCAGCGCGAGCACTTCCTGTTCGCGCAACTGGTCGAGCTTGTGGTGGAGCAGTTCGATCTCGAGCTCGGCCTTCACGTTGATCCGGTAATCCGTCTCGGCCGCCTTGCGGTCGATCTCCTGTTGCCGATTCTGGCTCATCATGATGATCGGCGCGGCATAGGCCGCCTGGAACGACAGCGCGAGATTGAGCAGGATGAACGGATACGGATCCCACGACCGGATGAAGCCGGTGATGTTGAGCACGACCCAGATCAACAGGATGATCGACTGGATGATGATGAACGACCACGACCCCATCGTCGCGGCGACACTGTCGGCGATCCGCTGGCCGAGCGCCAGGTCGGTCGGATGCGCCGCCTCGCGCCGTCCCGTCCGTACCGCGCGTCGCAACTCGCGCAGCTCGGCCAGCAGCACGCCCTCGGTCTCGTGGATTTCCTGATGCAGCTGGCCCATTGCGCTCATGCCCGCACCCAGATGCGATCGTGCGCGAGATCGAAGATCACGCGCATGTGGCGGAACGCGTAGAGGCCGACCACGGCCTGCGCGCCTGCGCTGGTCTCGACGTCGCGCAAGGGCACCGCGCCGACCGTGACACTCCCCTTCCCTACCAGATCCGGGGCGGCGAGACCGACCGGGCTGGACAGATCGAGCACTGCCCGGAACGGCGCGCCGCCGTCCGCCGATACTGTGACCGACAGTCCGCCGGGGCCGCGCTCCACCGCGATCGGGCGGTAGCCGCGCTCGGCACTGCGCGCTTCGCTCGGCGAAAGCGGCTGGACCGCGTGATGCGGAAAGTCGATCGCGATCGGCTGGCTGGCGAGCAGGTCCTGCCCGATGCGCAGGTCGGCATCGGCGGCCGGCGTCGTCTCAATCTCGGGCAAGGGCGCGTGGAACGATTCGGCGCGCAGCTCGACCTTGATGTCGGCCTTTCCCGATCTCTTCACGCGATCGGCGAGCGCCTGCGTCACCGCAGAAGTCGGCGCGCCGGGCACGATCGCGATCCGCGCTTTGTCATTGTCGACCCAGCCGTGCAGCAGCAGCGTCGTCGCCGCGAGGACGAAGCTCCCGCTATTGCCGCCAATCATTCCTGGCATGTCATTCTCCCCTGACGCTGACGCCGCCGCCGGCGGCTTGAAACAATGCGACCGTGTCCGTGAGCCGTGCGGCGCGTGCCTGGACGACCTGCGCACGCGCCTGCGCCGCGGTTCCGGTCGCGTTGAGCAAGGCGAGCGTGCCGACATCGCCGAGCGCGAGCTGGCGCCGGATGAAGGTCAGCGCGCGATCGGCCGCGTCCCCGGCGCGCGCGGCGGCGTCGACCGCATCGGCATCGGTGCGCAGGCCGGCCAGCGCATCGGACACGTCGCCGAACGCCTGCAGTACGGTCGCGCGATATTGCGCCTTGGCGCTATCGAGCGCCGCTTCGGCGGCACGCTGCTGATGCCGCAGCGCGCCGGCGTGGAAGATCGGTTGCGTCACCCCGCCGAGCAGCGACCAGAACGGGTTGCCGCTCTGGAACATGTCGAACAGATGCTGCGCGGTGCCGCCACCATTCGCGCCGAGCTGGATATTGGGCAGGCGCGCGGCGATCGCGGTGCCGACATCGGCCGCCGCGCCTTCGAGCTGCGCGCGCGCGGCGCCCACGTCGGGCCGACGCGCGACGAGGTCGGACGGGAGCAGCAGCGGTAGATCGTGCGGCAAGGCCAGCGTGGCGAGGGCCGGCAGCGCAGGGAGCGGCGCGCCGGCAGCGCGGCCGATCAGCGTGCCGATCAGCACGCGCTGATGCGCTTCGCTGCGCACCAGTGCCGGCAACGCGCCCTCCGCCGTCGCGAGCGCGGCTTGCTGCGTCGCGATATCGGCCGCACCGACCGCGCCAAGCTGCTGGCGCTTGAGCAATTGCGCGAGGATATCGCGATTGACCGCGATGTTGGTCTCGCCAGCCGCAATCTGGTCGGCGAGTGCGGCGCGCTGGATCACCGCCTGGACGAGATTGGCGATGACGGTGGTGCGCGCCGCATCGCGTTTGTGGCGCGCCACTTCCGCCGCCGCGCGTGCCGAGCGGACGTGCGAGCGCGTGCCGCCGAACAGATCGGGATTGTAGGCGACCGTCAGCTGCGTGGTGTGCAGCGTGTAGAGCTGCTGACTGGCGTCGGTCACCGCGGGCGCCAGCGCGTTCGACACGCGAGTGCGCTGCACCTGATAGCTGACATCGACTTGCGGCAACGCGCTTCCGGCGGTCGCGGTGGCCTGCTCGCGTACCTGGCGCAAGGTCGCATCGGCGGCGGCGATGTCGGTCGCGTGCTGCAACGCCTCGGTGACGAGCGCATCGAGCTCGGCACTGTCGAAGGCGTGCCACCATTCGGTCGGCACGGGCGCCAGTTGGGCGACCTGCGCCGCCCCGTGCTGCGGCGCGAAACTCTCCGCCGCGGGCACCGGCGGCAGCGCCAGCGCGGGCGGCGTCGCGCGCGGGCCGACGCTGCACGCCGTGGCCGACAGCGCCAGCGCGGGGATCAGCCAGCGCGTCATGCGACGATCTCCCCGAGCGGTGAATCGGGGCGCGGGTGATGCCCGACATCGCGGCCATGCGCGCCGCGGTCTTCGGGCGAGACTCGTCGCGAGAACAGGTCGATCAGCACCGGCAGGACCAGCAGGATCAGCACCGGCGCAAGGCTCATCCCGCCGACCACGACCAGCGCCAGCGGCTTCTGCACCTGGCTGCCGATCCCGTTCGACAGCGCGGCGGGCAACAACCCGATCGCCGCGACGAGGCACGTCATCACCACCGGGCGCAGGCTGGTGCGCACCGTCGTCGCCAGCGCGGTCGCGCGCGTCGCGCCCTCGTCGATCGCGTGATTGTAGGTCGTCACCATCAGGATGCCGTCCATCACCGCGATGCCGAACAGAGCCACGAAGCCGATCGCCGAGGAAATGCTGAACGCCGTTCCGCTCAGCGCCAGCGCCAGCACCCCGCCGACGATAGCCATCGGGATCGCCGAGAAAGCGAGCAGGCTGTCGCGGATCGACCCGAAATTGGCGTAGAGCAGCAGCAGGATCAGCAAGAGGCTGATCGGCACGACCACGTCGAGCCGCGCGACGGCATTGTTGAGATTGTCGAGCTCGCCCGCCCATTCGAGATGATAGCCCGAGGGCAGGTGCACATCGCGCGTGATTCGCGCGCGCGCATCGGCGACCGCGCCGCCGAGATCGCGCCCGCGCACCGAGAATTTGATCGGGATGTAGCGTTCCTGATGCTCGCGATAGATGAACGACGCGCCCGAAGTCAGCCGCACGTCCGCCACTTCGGACAGCGGCACCTGGATCGTGCCCGAGCCGTTGGGCGCCGGCGCGCCGACGGTGATGCGGCGGATCGCGTCGACGCTGTCGCGCTGTTCGGAGCGCAGCCGCACGACGATCGGGAAGTGCCGGTCGGTGCCCTTCTCGTACAGATCGGCGGTCGATTGCCCGCCGATCGCCGCGGCGACGGTCGCGTTGATGTCGTCGGGCGTCAGGCCGAAGCGCGAGGCGCGCGCGCGATCCACGTCGATCCGCACGGTCGGCTGGCCGAGCGACTGGAACACGCCGAGATCGACGATGCCCGGCACCTTGGCCATGTCGTCCTTGATCTGGTCGGCATATTTTTCGAGCGTGGCGAGATCGGGCCCGAACAGCTTGATCGAGTTGGCGCCCTTAACCCCCGACGCGGCCTCTTCGACATTGTCCTCGATATATTGCGAGAAGGAGAAATCGACGCCGGGATATTTCGCCTGCAATTTCCTGGAGAGCTCGGCGGTCAGCGTTTCCTTGGTCACGCCCGCGGGCCAGCTGCCGAAGGGTTTCAGCGGCACGAAGAATTCGGCGTTGAAGAAACCGGTGGAGTCTGTTCCGTCATCGGGACGGCCATGCGCCGACAGCACCGATTCAACCTCGGGAAAGCCAGCGATCATCCGCCGCACGCCGTTGACGACGGGTTGCCCCGCCTCAAGGCTGATCGACGCGGGCAAGCTCGCGCGGATGTACAGATTCCCCTCTTCGAGATGCGGCAGGAACTCGATGCCGAGCGAGCGCACGCCGATCATCGCGGCGCCCAGCAGCAACAAGGCGGCGCCGACCGCCAGCACGCGATTGGCGAGCGCGAACGCGGCGGCAGGCTCGTACCAGCCACGCAGCCTGGCGACGATCCGCGTCTCCACCTCGGACAGGCGATCGGGCAGCAGCATCGTCGCCAGCACCGGCGCGACGGTAAAGGTCGCGATCAGGCCGCCGGTGATGGCATAGGCATAGGTCTTCGCCATCGGGCCGAAGATATGGCCCTCGACCCCGGTGAGCGTGAACAACGGCAGGAAGCTCGCGATGATGATCGCGGCGGCGAAGAAGATTCCGCGGCTGACCTCGTGGCTCGCGCCCAGCACCGCCGAGAAGCGGCTCGCCATCGTATAATGCCCGCGCCCGCTTTCGACATGCGCCGACCGCTCGACCATGTGGCGGAAGATGTTCTCGACCATGATGACGCTGGCATCGACCACCAGCCCGAAATCAAGCGCGCCGACCGACAGCAGGTTGGCGCTCTCGCCCTGCAGCACGAGGATGAGGATCGCGAAGGCGAGCGCGAACGGGATCGTCGCCGCGACGATGATCGCGCTGCGCAGATTGCCGAGGAACGCCCATTGCAACAGGAAGATCAAAGCGATCCCGGCGACGAGATTCTCGAGCACGGTGTGGATCGTGAGGTCGATCAGGTCCGAGCGATCGTAGATGCGGTCGAGATGGACGCCGGGCGGCAGGATGCCCGACGCATTGATGTCGGCGACCTCCTGCTGCACCGCGCGGATCGTCGGCATCGATTGCGCGCCGCGCTGCATCAGCACGATGCCCTGCACGATATCGTCCTGGTCGTTATAGCCGGCGATGCCGAGCCGCGGCGCATTGCCGATCTGGACGTGCGCGACGTCCTTCAACAGGATCGGTTGGCCGTTCGCGCTGCCGACCAGCACGTTCTCGATCGCGCCGACCGACTGGATCAGCCCGACGCCGCGCACGATCGCCGCCTGGCTGCCGAAATTGATCGTCTGCCCGCCGACATTGCCGTCGCTCTTGGACAGCGCGGCCAGCACCTGCCCGACGGTGACGCCGTGCGCCGCGAGCCGGTCGCTGTCGATCACCACGTCATAGGCGCGCAGCTTGCCGCCCCAGCCGGTGACGTCGATCACGCCGGGAATCCGCTTGAAGCGGCGTTGCAGCACCCAGTCCTGCAGCGTCTTGAGGTCCATCACCGAATATCCGGCGGGCGCGCTGAGCTTGTAGCGATAGATTTCGCCGACCGGGCTGGTCGGCGAGAGGCTCGGCTGCGCGCCGCCGGCGAGCGGCGGCAATTGCGCCAGATGATTGATCACCTGCTGCTTGGCCGCGTCGTTGGTCAGGTCGTAGCTGAACTGGATCTTGATGTCCGACAGGCCGAACAGCGAGATCGCGCGGATCGCGGTGAGGTGCGGAATGCCCGCCATGCCGACCTCGACCGGGATGGTGACGTTGCGCTCCATCTCCTCGGCCGAGAGGCCTTGCGTCTGCGTGATAATCTCGACCATCGGCGGGACGGGATCGGGATAGGCCTCGATATTGAGGTTCCAGAAACCGACCGCCCCCGAGACGAGCATCGCCGCGAAGATGCCGACGATCAGCAGCCGCTGGCGCAGCGCGAATTCGACCAGCCGGTTCATTCGCCCAGGCCAGCCTCGTTAACGAACAGCGCGCCGCTCGCGACGATCCGCTCGCCCGCGCTGAGCCCGCGCGTGATGACGACTTCGCCATCCTGCTCGTCCCCGGCGGCGACGGCGCGCGCCTGCAACAGCCCGTCACGCCGCACCATCCAAACGCGCGCCGCGTCGCCCTCGTGGATTACCGCCGCGGCGGGCACGCGCAGCGCTTGTCCGGACCGCGGCCGCGCGATCGAGAAACTGGCGAACATCTGGGGTTTCAGCGCCCCATCGGGGTTGGCGATCGTCGCGCGCACGGGCAGGCGGTGCGTCTGCGGGTCGAGCGCGGCGCCGACCAGGTCGATCGTCGCATGGAAATTGCGGCCGGGCAGCGCCGGCGTCGTTACCGTCACCGCATCGCCGACATGCACCGCGCCGGCATCGTCCTCGGCGAGTTGCGCGATCAGCCAGACGTGCGACGGATCGGTGATCGTCATTACCGGCCTGTCGCCGCCTTGCGCGACATATTGCCCGGCGGAGACGTCGCGCGCGGCGATAAGCCCGGCGATCGGTGCGTGCAGCGTCGTGCGGTCGTGGATGCCGGACACCTCCCCCGCCCCCTCCAGCGCGCCGATCTCGCGTGGCGACTTGCCGAGGATGGCGAGCTTGTCGCGCGCCGCGCCCAGCGCCGCCGCCGTGGTGCGCGCGGTCGCCTGCGCGGCGACGAGGTCGGTCTGCGCCTGTTGATAGTCCTTTTGCGCGCCGCCTGCCGTCTCGAAGATCTGGCGTTGGCGCTCGGCGGTGCGCGTCGCGGTGGCGAGCTGCGCCTGCGCGTTCTGCGCGGCGGCGTGCGCGGCGAACAGGCCGCTGCGCGCATCGACGAAGTCGCTCGTCTTGACCAGCAACAGCGCCTGCCCCTGCTTCACATATTGCCCGGCATCGGCGAGCACCTGCACGACCTGGCCGGCATAGGGCATCAGCACCGGCGTGCTGCGGTCGCCGTCGACGGTGATCGCGCCGCTCGCCAGCGTGCGCTCGTCCGACGCCTGATAGCCGACGCGGATCGTCTTGAGCCCCGCCATCTGCTCGGGGGTCGCGCGGAAGGTGCCCGGCGGAAGCGGCGCCGCGACGACGGGCGCGCGGTGCGTCAGCGCGGCGATCACCGTCCACGCGACGAACACCGCGACGGCGACCCCGCAGACGATGCTGAGCCACCGCAATTGCTCGGCGCGCGAAAGGGCCTTGGCGTCTGGCAACGCGTGCTGGGTCGGGGAAGCGTGCATCGGAAGCCCTGTTACGGTTCGGCTCGCTCCGCTATGGCGACTGGCTTACAGCGCGCTTACACGCGTGCCGCACTGCGAAAGATTCGATGCGAATATTACTGGTCGAGGATGAGGATGCGGTCGCCGCGGCGCTGATCGACGCTTTGTCCAGGCGTGGCCAGCCGGTCGACCGCGCGCGCGACGTCGCCGAGGCCGAGGCCTATCTGGCGGCGATCGATTATGCCGCGGTGCTGCTCGATCTCGGCCTGCCCGACGGCGACGGAATCGACTTGCTGACGCGGATGCGCGCGCGCGGCGACACGCGCCCGGTCCTGGTGCTTACCGCGCGCGGCTCGATCGACGCGCGCATCCTCGGGCTGCACGAGGGCGCCGACGAATATATGGTCAAGCCGTTCGACATGGATGAGCTCCACGCGCGGCTGCTCGCCGTGCTGCGGCGCCGCGACGGCTATGTCGGGCGCTCGCTGCGCTGCGGCGATTTGCGCTACGCGGTCGATACGCGCGTCGCCTATGTCGGCGAAGTGCCGCTCGCTTTGTCGGCGCGCGAGACCGAATTGCTCGAAGTGCTGCTGCGCCGCGTCGGGCGCGTCGTGCCCAAGCGGATCGTCGAGGATCATCTGTTCGGGCTCGACGGCGATCTCGGCTCGAATGCGATCGAGGTCTATGTCCACCGCTTGCGCAAGCGGCTGGAGGATGCCGCCACCGGCACGCGGATCGAGACCGTACGCGGCGTCGGCTACATGATCGCGGCGATCGCATGAGGCTCGCGCTACCGCGCTCGCTGCTCGGCCAGTTCGCGCTGCTGCATGTCGCGGTCGCGGTCGCGGCCGGGATCGCCTTGCTGTGGAGCGCGACGACGATGCTCCATCGCACCGCCGACCAGTTCCAGCGCGACTTGCTGCAACGCCAGGTGCGGATCGTGGCGCAGGCGCTGGCGCAGGGCGCGCGCACCATTCCGCCGGTCGTGCTGACCGACGGCATGGCGGTGGCGCTGGTCGACGCGCGCCGCCATGTCGAGACGACGAGCGGTCCCGCGCGCCCGGCACTGATCGCCGGCGCGCCGCTCGGCCACCGGCCGCATTTCTTCCGGCAAGGCTCGATCGAGGGGTATAGCGTGCCCGCCGCATCGGGGTGGATCGTGGTCTCGCAGGACGATACCGACCCCGAAGTGGTGAGCGACGACATCGTGCGCACCTTTCTCAAGCGGTTCGCTCTGGTGACGCTACCGATCGCGGCGCTGGTGCCGCTCGTCGGGACGGTGCTGACGCGCCGCCTGACGGTCCGGCTGCGCGCGGTCTCGGCGATCGCCGCGACGATCGGTCCGCGGACTTCGGGCACGCGCCTGCCGCTCGGGCAGTTGCCGGTGGAGGTCGAGCCGCTTGCCCGGGCGACCAACGCCGCGCTCGATCGGCTGAGCGACGCGCTCGCCGTGCAATCGGCCTTCGCCGCCGACGTGTCGCACGAACTCCGCACCCCGCTCGCGGTGATCCGCCTGCGCGCCGACGCGATCGCGGCGGACGGGCCGCGGACCGAAATGCTTGCCGCCGTCGATCGCGCGGCGCGCGTCATCTCGCAATTGCTCGCGCTGGCCGAGCTCGAACAGCCGCTGGCCTTCGCGGCCGCTCCGGTCGACCTGATCGCGCTGGCCGAAAGCGTGGTCGCCGACCGCGCGCCGGGCATCTATGCGGGCGGTCGCACGATCGCGCTCGAGCTCGCCGGGGGACACGCGCTCGTCACCGGTTTCGGTGAAGCGATCCGGCTGGCGCTGCAGAATTTGATCGACAATGCCGCGAAATATACCGCGACGGGCACCGCGATCACCGTGCGCGTCGGCCCGGGCGCGCGGATCAGCGTCGGCGACGACGGCGCGGCGATTGCGGAGGACCAGCTCGCGCGGCTCAAGGACCGGCTGTGGCGTGGCGCCAGCGGGACGACCGAAGGGTTCGGCATCGGCCTCTCGATCGTCGACCGCATCGCCCGCGCGCATGCCGGCACGCTGACCATCCGCCGCGGCAGCGACGGCTGCGGGCTGGACTTCCGCATCGACATGTCCGGCATGACCGATATCGGCGACGACGCCCTGCTTGCTTAGGCCGCGTGCAACGGAAATTCGAGCGTAGCCATCGTGAGCCCGTCGATCCGTGCATATGAAATATCGCCGTCGAGCTTGGCGGCGAGCGCGCCGACCAGGCGGCGTCCGCGCTGCCCCTCGGTTTCGCCGCGCTTGATGAAGCCCACCCCGTCATCGGTGACGATGAGCTGCGCCCGGTCGCGGCGCGAGCGATGACGGTCGAACACCACCGAAAGCTCCCCCGCGCGGCCTTCGGGATAAGCGTGCTTGTAGACGTTGGTGAGCAATTCGTTGAGGATCAGCCCGACCACCGCCATTTCGGCCGGCGCCAGCGCGACGGGTTCGATCGCGAGACAGATCGCCAGCGGCCGCACGCCCGCCCGGGCATATCCCAGATCGGTGCAGAGATCGGTCAGGAACGCGCGCGAATCGATCTGGCCAACGCCGCGCCGGTCGATCTGCAGATAGCGATAGACTCGACCGAGCACGACCAGCCGCTCGCTCACTTGCTCGAGCGCGGCGCGAGTCTCCGGGGTGTGGGCGCGCGCTTCGATCGAGATGAAGGCCGCAAGCATCGCGAAATCGTTGACGACACGGTGCGAGAGTTCATCGAGGAAGACCGTCGCGCTCTGCGTGGCGGCCGCTTCGTGGTGCAGCGCCTGCGTCAGGGCGATCAGGCGGTCATCCGATCGGCCGGCGCGCGCAGCGATCAGCAGCCCCGCGCCGATCGCGCCGATCAGACCCAGCGCATCGTCGGGGTGCGACACCGCAAAGCCCTGGCCCGGCAGGACGAGCGCCAGTTCGAGCGCGCCGACGCCGACCGCCCCCAGCACGGCGCTCCGCCCCGAGAACGCGCCGAGCGCGGCAAAGGCGAAGCAGGAGAAGACGAGCGCCGGGGCCGGGCTGGCCGGCGCGAGGAAGACGCTCGCCATACAGGCGAACGTCACCGCGATCGCGCCGATCATCGCTCGCGCCGCGCTTCTGGTGGTCTGTTTCAAACGGGTCATCTCGGCCTCTGGCGCAACGCCGATCGAGACCGGCCCGACCGTAATGGCGGCCGCGGCTTACGTCTGCCTTACAAGCGAAACCGCGCGAAGGACCGCATCACGCCCGGGCAGTCGCGAGAAGGCGTGAACGGAGCGGATGTATCGTCGCACCCCCCACGCGGCCGAACAGAGCAATAGCGCGGCTTTCGCGCGCGATTACCGGTCTTCACCCCGTTGAGCGCACGACCCGACCGATTGGATTTGCCAGACGGCGCCCGCCTCTGCTTGGTCCGCACACCCCAACATTGTAGAGGTGAGTTCATGTCCCTTATGCTTTCAAAGACTTCAGCGGCTGCCATGATTCTAATCGGTTCGGTCGGTCTCAGCGGATGCGCCACAAAGGGTTATGTGAAGCGCGAGATCGGTGCCGTTAACGCACGCATCGATGGCATCGACGGACGGCTTCGCACCGTGGAAGGCGTTTCGGGTCAGGCGCTCACCCAGGCGCAGGCCGCGTCGGGCCAGGCGCAGCAGAACGGGCAGCGGATCGACCAGTTGAATGGTCGGGTCGATGGCCTGGAACAGCAAGTGCAGCAGCAGCAAAAACGATCGCGCAAGCCGCGCGGTTGAGCCCGACGCTCCCGATCCCGCTTGCGAAATGTGACCGGCTCTGTTGAACACGGTCCGCATGTCGACAGAATCGTTCCGCGCCCATCGTCGCCTCGCATTGTTCGCGGCGGCGGTGGTCGTGCTGCTGTCGCCTGCCATGTCGGCAGCGACACCGGCTTCGCAGCCGCGGAAGACGGTCAAGCCGCACGCCCCGACGCCAGCGGTCAAGGCCCGCGACCCGCGCCCGGCCCCACCCGCTCCATCGGAGGATGTTCTCCGCGTGGCCGGCTGGATCGCAGCGGACCATGACAACGGGTCGCTGCCCTATATCATCATCGACAAACGGACCGCGTCGCTGTTCCTCTTCAAGGCGGACGGCAAGGCGGTCGGGCAAACGCCCGTCCTGCTCGGCATCGGCATCGGCGACGATTCGACGCCCGGGATCGGCGCGAAGACGCTCGCGCAGATCGGCCCGGCCGAGCGGACCACGCCGGCGGGCCGGTTCGTCGCGCGCTTCGGCCGTGCGTTCGGCCATACCCGTGTATTGTGGGTCGACTATGCCAATTCCGTGGCGCTGCACGCGGTCATCACCACCAACCCCAAGGAGCATCGCGTCGCGCGGCTGCTTTCACCCACGCCGGACGACAACCGTATCTCGTTCGGCTGCATCAATGTCGGCACCGGCTTCTATGCCAGACAGGTGCGCCCGCTGCTGCAGAAGGCCGGCGGGGTCGTCTACATCCTGCCGGACACCAAATCGCTCGACGACATATTCCCCCGCATGCGCCTGCTGCCCTATCTGGCGGGCGACCGGCCCGGGGATATCCCCCCGTCCGGCGGATTGGCTCGCTAGCCGCTCCTTGGCGGGCTCTCGCCAAGCGGCTCGACGAGGTGCGCACGGGAGCGACCGGGTTCGAACGGGCCGGTAAAATATTGCGTTTCCCGCGCAACCAGTCCGTCGCGAAACTCCATGATGCTGACGACGAAGGACGGAACGCCGTCGTAGCTGAGCGTATATTCCGTCACCCACAGGTCGCCGCTCCCCACGATCCGACGGACGAAAAATCGCTTCGCGTCGGGTTGGACCGTGCGGCTCTCCTGGATGCGGCGCCTGCCCCGGATCCGTTCGCCGGATTGCGGATATTCGAGAACGGCATCCTCTCGATAAATCGCGTGCTCGGTCGCGAAATCGCCCGCGTCCGACGCTTCCCAGTGCCGCTTCAGCAAGGCTTCCACCGTCTGCCCGTCCATCGCACCCTCTCGCCTCTGCGCATCCGATCATGACGGCTTCTCGATCGCCCGAAAAGGCAATTGCGCGCGCCGCGGCGACGTCATCCCGCTAGGCGCGCCGCCAGGAAATCGACGAACGCGCGCACGCGGGCCGGCGTATTGCCGCCGCCCACGAACACCGCGTGGATCAGTTCGACATCGCCGGGATTGTGATCTTCGAGGATCGGCACGAGCCGCCCGGCGGCGAGATCATCGACCACGCTGAACGCGCCGACGCGCGCTATGCCGACTCCGGCGGCGGCAAGCTGGCCGAGCGTCTCGCCATTGTTCGCTTCGATATTGCCCCGCACCGTCAGCGCGATGTCGCGCCCTTCGACTCGGAACGGCCAGACCGGTTCGACTCGCCGAAAATTGAAGTTGAGGCAATTGTGCCGGTGAAGGTCCTCGGGTTCTGTCGGCATGCCGTGCCGCGCCAGATAGGCCGGCGCCGCGACGATCACGCGTCGGCTCTCCCCCAATTTGCGCGCGGTCAACACGCTGTCGCCGAGCGGGCCGAACCGGACCGCCACGTCCGCCTGCCCACCAGCGACATCGACGATCGCGTCGGTCAGCGCGAGGTCGATCAGGATGTGCGGATAGGCCTGCGCGAAATCGCCCAGCAGCGGCACGATGCACAATCGCCCATGCGACAGCGCAGCGCTGATCCGCAGCCGTCCGCGTGGCGCCCCCTGGTCGGCGATCTGCTGCTCGGCATCGTCGAGATCGGCGAGGATCCGTCGTGCGGTCTGGAGATAGGCCTGCCCTTCCGCGGTCGGCGTCAATGCGCGGGTCGAGCGCAGCAGCAGCCTGACGCCGAGCCGCGCCTCGATCCGGTCGAGCGCGCGGGCGATCGCCGACGGGGTGAGCCCCAGCACGCGCCCCGCGCCCGAAAAACTGCCCTCGCGCATCACCGTCGCGAAGATCTCCAGCGCCCGCGCCCGATCGGTTCCGGGGCGCATCTGTGCGTCCATGTCAAAAATCCTTCGCTTTGGTGGCTGCTAATATAGCGCGGCATCGCCGTCTATCTATGCATCACCATACAGGCAGGGATACGGACATGGATTATCGGCAACTTGGATCATCGGGCCTGCGCGTCCCCGCGCTGAGCTTCGGCACCGCGACCTTCGGCGGGACCGGCCCGCTGTTCGGCGCCTGGGGCCGCAGCGACGTGGCGGAAGCGCGCCGTCTGGTCGACATCTGCCTGGAAGCGGGCGTCACGCTGTTCGACACCGCCGACGTCTATTCGAACGGCGCATCGGAGGAAGTGTTGGGCGCGGCGATCGAGGGACGGCGCGATCAGGTACTGATCTCGACAAAGACCGGCCTGCCGATGGGCGACGGCCCCGCCGACTGGGGCGCGTCGCGCGCGCGGCTGATCCGCGCGGTCGAGGATTCGCTGCGGCGGCTCGGCACCGATCATGTCGATCTCCTCCAGTTGCATGCCTTCGACGCCTCGACCCCGGCGGAAGAAGTGATGGGCACGCTCGACCTGCTGATCGCGGCCGGCAAGGTGCGCTATGCCGGTGTCTTCAATTATCCGGGCTGGCAAGTGATGAAGGCGCAGGGCATCGCCGACCGCCACGGCTGGCCGCGGCTCGTCGCGCACCAGGTCTATTATTCCTTGATCGGCCGCGCCTATGAGGCGGATCTGATGCCGCTCGGTGCCGATCAGGGTGTCGGTGCATTGGTGTGGAGCCCGCTCGGCTGGGGTCGCCTGACCGGCAGGATCGGTCGCGATCGGCCGATCCCTGCGGGGAGCCGCCTCCACGATACCGAGCAATTCGCGCCGCCGGTCGAGACCGAGCACCTCTACCAGGTGATCGACGCGCTCGAGGCGGTGGCGGCGGAGACGGGCAAGAGCGTGCCGCAAGTCGCGATCAACTGGCTGCTGCGTCGCCCGACCGTCGCCTCGGTCATCATCGGCGCGCGCAACGAGGCGCAATTGCGCGACAATCTCGGCGCGGTCGGCTGGGAATTGTCGGCGGCGCAGGTCGCGGTGCTCGATGCGGTCAGTGCTGTGCTACCGCCCTATCCGCACACGCCCTATCGGCAGCAGGAGGGCTTCGCCCTCCTGAACCCCGCGCTCGTCTGAGGAATCGATCGATGAAATTCAATCCGGGCCTGCTGGCCCTGGCGATCGGTGCGTTCGGCATCGGCGTGACCGAATTCGCGCCGATGGGTCTGCTGCCCGTCATCGCCACCGACCTCGGGATTTCGATCCCGACCGCCGGGCTGCTGATCAGCGCCTATGCGCTGGGCGTCGTGATCGGCGCGCCGCTGATGACGCTGACGACCGGCCGCGTCCCGCGGCGGACCTTGCTGATCGCGCTGGCCGGCATCTTCACCGCGGGCAACCTCCTGGCGGCGGTGTCGAGCGGGTACGGCATGCTGATGGCCGCGCGCATCCTGACCTCGTTCAATCACGGCGCGTTCTTCGGCGTCGGGTCGATCGTCGCCGCCAGCCTCGTGCCGGCCGAGCGGCGCGCCGGTGCGGTCGCGGCGATGTTCATGGGACTGACGATCGCCAATGTGGTCGGCGTGCCGCTCGCGACCTGGGCCGGCGACCATCTCGGCTGGCGCGCGTCGTTCTGGGGCATTTCCGCGCTCGGCGTCGTGACGATGGCGGCGCTGCGGCTGACGCTGCCGGCATTGCCGGCGCCCGAGGGCACCGGTGCCATGGCGGAATTGCGCGTGCTGACGCGCGGCCCCGTATTGGGCGCGCTCGGCCTGACCGTCGTCGGCGCGAGCGCGATGTTCACCGTCTTCACCTATATCACGCCGATCCTGCGCGAGGCGACGCACGGCTCGCTCGGATACGTTACCGCGATGCTGGTGACCTACGGCGTCGGGCTGACGCTGGGCAATTGGCTCGGCGGGCGCTTCGCGGATCGCTCGGTCGACCGCACGCTGATCGTGACGCTGGCGTCGCTGGCGGCGATCCTCGTCGCCTTCGGGCTGCTGATGCCGCTCAAGGCGCCGACCGCGATCCTGATATTCCTGTGGGGCATCGCAAGCTTCGCGCTGATCCCCCCGCTCCAGATCCGCGTGATGCACGCCGCCGCGGACGCGCCCAACCTCGCCTCGGCGATGAACATCGGCGCGTTCAACCTGGGCAATGCGATCGGCGCAGCCGTGGGCGGCGGGGTGATCGCGGCCGGGCTGGGCTATCCCGCAGTGGCTTTGGCCGGCGCGGCGGCGTCGGCGCTCGGCCTGATCGCGGTGCTGCTGAGTGTTCGCCAGCAATCGGCCGCCGGTCGGCAGGCGCGTGCGGTGCCCGAGGCGGCGCCCCTGTAACCGCTACGGCCCGACAAGGCCGCCTTGCCGAAGTCGAAGCAATTCTATCAATTCATACTGTCCCACTAGGATATGGTGCCTCCCGGAGGCCCCGTGACTGCACACCCATTCGAAATACGCCGCGAGATCGCGCCTGCGGGCGGATCCGTCGGCGCGGCGATCGCCGACCTCCATGCCGCACGCGCAGAGTGGCGCGCGCGGCAGGACGAGGCGCGCGACGTCGAAAGCTTCCCGTCGCGCGATGCGCTGGAGCGGGTACTGGGCTTGCTCGCCGCGGTGCTGTACCCGCGCCGGCTCGGGCTGTTCCGGGGCTCGCCCGTCGATGAGGAGCGGTTCGTCGTCGCGAAACTGCTCGCCGCATTGACCGATCTCGAGCGCGAGATCGGTCATGAACTGGGCTATTGGCAGCGCGAGGCCGGATCGTTCGAGCCGGACCACGCCGCCACCATCGTCCGCCTCTTCACCGCGACGCTCGGCGACATCCGCCGCCGCATCGACAGCGATGTCGAAGCCGCCTTTCTCGGCGACCCCCCGGCGCGCAGCGTCGACGAGATCCTGGTCTGCTATCCCGGCGCGATCGCGAGCTTGCATCATCGCATCGCGCACGAACTGCACGAGCTCGGCGCGCCGATCGTGGCGCGGCTGATCTCGGAGATCGCCAATGAGCGCACCGGGATCGACATCCATCCCGGCGCGACGATCGGCGCGCGCTTCTTCATCGACCATGGCACCGGCGTCGTCATCGGCGAGACGGCGATCATCGGCGCCGGCGTGCGGCTGTACCAGCACGTCACGCTCGGCGCGCGCAGCCCGGTCGGCGCGACGCGCGACGATGTACGCGAACGCCATGCCCGCCACCCGATCATCGGCGACGACGTGGTGATCTATGCCGGCGCCACCATCCTTGGCCGCGTGACGATCGGCGCGCGGTCGACGATCGGCGGCAATGTCTGGCTGCTGTCAGACGTGCCCGAGGACAGCGTGCTGGTGCAGCCGGAAGCGCAGCGGCTCGATCGCGCGGCCGGGCTCGATCTGCGCGACGTGTTGCTGCGGGCGGCATCGGCATGAGCGATGCGCGGGCGTCGCGCCCGATCATCGGTGTGCTGTGCTGCAACGAAGCGCTCGGCCGCCCGGTCCAGACGGTCGCCACCCGCTTCGTCGCGCCGCTGTCGCGTCTTTCCGACGCCACGGTCGTGCTCATTCCCGCGGTGACCGACGCGGTGGACGTCGCGGCGCTGGCACGGATGCTCGACGGGCTGCTGTTGACGGGCTCGCGCTCCAACGTCGCGCCCGGGCGCTATGGCGGCATCGCGCTGCCCGACGACCAGCACATCGATCTCGAGCGCGACGAGGTGGCGCTCGCGCTTGCCGGCGGTATGATCGAGGCGAGCAAGCCGGTGTTCGGCATTTGTCGCGGGCTGCAGGAGCTCAACGTGCTGTTCGGCGGAACGCTGTCGGCCGAGGCGGGTCGCGGCCAGCATCATCGCGGCTCCTGGGACGGCTGCCTCGACGATCTGTTCGGCCATTGCCACGAGGTGGAACTGGGCGATGCCGGGATTCTCGCGCGCGCGACCGGCCGCCGCTGCATGTCGGTCAATTCGGTGCACGAACAGGGCATCGACCGGCTCGGCGGCGGGCTGTCGGTAGAGGCGATCGCCACCGGGGACGGGCTGGTCGAGGCGATCTCGGCGCGGCCGTGCGGGGCCGACGTGCTCGCCGTGCAATGGCATCCGGAATGGGACGTCGACCGATCGACCGAGAGCCGCGCATTCTTCGGCCTGATCGGAACCGCGCTGCGCGCCTCGGCAGACGCCCGCGGATGACCCGGCCGTGAAGACGCATAGCGCAGCTTAGGCGAACGATAGATTTGGACGGGTTCAATTCCCATCAAATCCGTAGATGATCGACATGCTAGGAGAACACGCATGTCGCTGAAGCTTGGAGATACCGTTCCCGATTTCACCCAGGATTCGACCGAGGGCCGCCTCGCCTTCTACGAATGGGCCGGCGACGACTGGGTCGTACTGTTCTCGCATCCCAAGGACTTCACCCCGGTCTGCACGACCGAACTCGGCGCGGTCGCCGCGCTGCAGCCCGAATTCGCGGCGCGCGGCGTGAAGGTCGTCGGCCTGTCGGTCGATCCGGTCGACAGCCACCGGCGCTGGGCCGACGACATTGCCGAGACGCAGGGCCACGCCCTCAATTTCCCGCTGATCGCCGATGCCGACCGGACCGTGTCCGAGCGCCTCGACCTGATCCACCCCGGCGCGTCCGACACCACCACCGTGCGTACCGTGCTGGTGATCGATCCGCAGAAGAAAGTGCGGCTTACCCTCACCTATCCCGCCTCGACCGGCCGGAATTTCTCCGAGATCCTGCGCACGCTCGACAGCCTGCAACTGACCGACCTCCACAAGGTCGCGACGCCGGCCGATTGGCGGCAGGGCGAGGACGTCATCATCGTTCCGTCGGTCGACGACGCGACTGCCCGCGCGCTCTTTCCCGACGGCTGGCATGCGGCGAAACCGTATCTGCGCACGGTCAAGCAACCCGCATGAGCGATACCGCAAGCCGGCGCTCGCCGGTCGAACTGCCGACTTTGACCGTGGCGGCGGCCGTCTATGGTGGCTGGCTCGCCGCGACGTTCTGGCACGCCGCGCTTCCCACCCCGCTGCTTGCGCTCATCGGCGCGTGGCTGATCGCATGGCAAAGCTCGCTCCAGCACGAGACGATCCACGGTCATCCGTCGCGGTGGCGCTGGCTGAACACGGTGATCGGCTTTCCGCCGCTCGCTTTGTGGCTGCCATATGCGCTCTATCGACGGAGCCATATCGCGCATCATCGCAGCCCGTCGATCACCGACCCGGCGCATGATCCCGAATCGCGCTACGTCGCCCGCGCCGGCGGGGCCGCGGCGGCGATTGCGCGGCTCCAGGCCAGCTTGCTGGGCCGGCTGCTGCTGGGGCCGCCGCTCGCGGTCGCGACGTTGCTCGTGGACGAAGTACGGCGCGCGCGGCGCAGCCCGGGCGCGGTCGCGCGCGACTGGCTGCCGCATCTCGCGGGCGTCGCGGCGGTCGTCGCGTGGCTCGCCTGGACGCACTTCGATATCGCGCGCTACATTCTGGTGTTCGTCTATCCCGGGATGGCGTTGACCTTGCTGCGCTCGTTCGCGGAACACCGCGCCGATTTCGACGTGCCCGGCCGCGCCGCGACCGTCGCGCGCGGCGGCGTGCTGGGGTTGCTGTACCTCAACAACAATCTGCACGCCGCGCATCACGACCGGCCCGAGCTCGCCTGGTATCGCTTGCCCGCGCACCACCGCCGGCACCGCGCGCGGCTCACCGACGGCGTGCCGGTCTATCCCGGCTATGCCGCGATCGTCGCGCGATTTCTGTTCAGGCGGCACCACGTGCTGGTGCATCCGGCGCAGCGCGGCGTGCTGCCATGAGCCGGGCGGTCGCCGCGCTCGGCATGTACGATCATCCGGCGCAGCGCGCCGCGAACGACCGCCTCTGGGCGGAACTGGCACGCCGGCTGCGCGCGCACGGCATCGATGCGCCCGAGCAGCTCGACCGTACTCGCCCGGTCGAGGCGATCTGGCGCGATCCGCTGCTGCTGTTCGGCCAGGCGTGCGGCTACCCGCTGGTCAGCGACCCCGATCTCGCGCTCCGCGTGATCGGCATCCCGGTTTACGGCGCGCCCGGGTGCGGCGTGGGCACGCATGTCAGCCATATTGTCGTGCGCGCGGAGGACGCGGATACGATCCTGGCCGATTATCGCGGCCGTCCGGTCGCGATCAACGCGCGGCATTCCAACACCGGGCACAATCTGCTGCGCGCCGCCGTCGCGCCGCTTGCCCGCGAAGGACGCTTTTTCGCCACCGTGGTCGAGACCGGATCGCACCGCGCCAGCATCGACGCCGTGGTTCGCGGCACTGCCGACATCGCCGCGATCGACTCGATCAGCCACGCCGCGCTCCAGCGCTTCGAGCCCGAGGCCGTGGCCGGGCTTCGTATTCTCGGAGCGACCGCCGCATCGCCGACGCTGCCGTTCGTCACCGCCCGCGCGACTCGCATCGAAACCGTCGCCGCGCTGCGCATCGCGCTCGCCGCGATCATGGCCGACCCGGCACTGGCCGATGCGCGCGATGCCTTATTCCTGCGCGACGTCATCCCGGGCGGAGTCGAGCGCTATGCCGCGGTTCGCGCGCTCGAAATCGCCGCGATCACCGCCGGTTATCCTTCGCTGCGCTGATGCCACCGGGTTGCTTTGGCGACGCGTCGAGCAACGCGCCGAGCAGGCGACGGGCAACGGCGCGCGCACGACCGCCCCTGCGCGGGACCGCCGTACCCGGCAAGGTGGCGTCGGGCCACACGGCATAGCGGCTGGTGAGCGAGATCTGGACGAACCGGCGCGGTTGCCGGCAGGCATGCACCTGGTCGACCGAGTGCCACGACCGTTCGGAACACGGGAACAGCACGGCGCGGTTTTCGGCGGGGGCGATCCGCCGGACGATCCGGCCGTCGCTCGCATGCAGCACCAAGTCTCCACCAGCGAAGGTCTCGGGGGACGGCGCGTCGAAATAGAGCAGCACCGTCGCTAGCCTGCGGCGATGGTCGAGATGCGGCGCGCGGCCATAGCTGTCGCCGCCCTGCATGAAGTCGAAGCGGAGGAAGATGTCCTCGACGGCAATGTGCACCAGCGGGGCCAGCACCTCGCGCTCCTTTTCGACGCGCGTCTCGACATGGTCCGCGGACGTCAGCTGGGACGGCGCGAGGAACGCGGAACGCTCGATCTCGTCGGCGAATAAGGCGGTCAGCGTGCCCAGGAATGCCGGCGCGCGGCATGTCTCGTACAGTGCCCGCCAGACCGGATGATCCTGCATCACGGTATCGAATTGCGGGTCGCCGCGATGAATGGTGAAGCCGGTCGGCCCGCTGGCGGGCGGGCAGACCGGAAAGCTGTCGGCCAGCGCGCGATACGTCGCGGGATCGAACACGCCGTCGATCACCACATGCGGAAACGGCTCCGCCACGACCGTATGTTCCCCAAGCGTCGCGAGCATCATCACCCTCCTCTTACCGCCCATCCGCGCACCCGACGCGCGAGCGCGCGCCACGGCGCGCGCGTCGGCGAGTCCATGTGCGCCAGCCGCCCACGCTCCGCAACGAAGCGCTCGCGCCACGCCGCGTTCAGCGCGTCGCTCTGAATTCGCAAGTCGATCTTGCCATAGTCGAGCCGCACTGGCCCATGCTCGCCGAGATGATCGGCGATCCGCCGTATCTCCAGCTCGGTCCGCGCGAGCAGATCCTCATAGGCGATCTCGAGCGGGACGATGCCATTGGCGGCGAAGTAGCGCTGTGCGCGGCCTTCGTCGTCGGCCTGGGTGCGCAGCGCATGGTCGATCATCGCGGCGTCATAGTGCGCGATCCCCCGCACCGGCGAGGTCGAGCGATACTGCCGAGTCTGTCGTGCCTTGGCATCGGACAGCGCGCGCGCCAGCCGGTCCCGCCGGACGAGGTGGACGAAGGCGAAGTCGCCGAGCCCCTCCGACCAGTCATAGCCGGCGAGATCGTCGAAGCGCAGCGGAGAGAGTTTGACGCCGAACACGCCATTGGGCGTCCGGCCGAGGCTGAGCATGGCTGCGCGCTGTCCGGCATGGTCGAGCGGATAATCCGCTATGCCGCGATCGCGATACCCCTGCCCGTTGAACCAGTCTTCCGGCCGGCCGAGTGTTCCCACCGACCCGAGCAATTGGGACAGCCACGTTCCACCGCACCGCGCATAGGTCATCATCACGTAACCGCGCACCGATGCCCACCCCCGAATTCATTCTGTTCTTTTGGCTATTGTGATCTAAGTTAATTATAGAGTAAAGTATTTATGTGGACAAGATTTCACCACCTTGCGTGACTTTGTGGATCGGGAATGGATTGTCGGCGCTCGAGCGGGCGTGCCTGCGGTCGATCGTGCGGATGGGGCATCAACTCACCCTCTATTGCTATGACGAGCCGCACGGCGTGCCCGACGGCGTCATCGTTGAAGATGCCGCGCTTATATTGCCGCGGTCGACGATCGTCCGCCACCAGAGCGGCAGCGTCGCCTTGTTCTCCGACCGGTTCCGCTTCGAACTGCTACGCCGGGACAAGGGCCTGTGGGTCGACACCGATGTCTATCTCCTCGCCCCGCTCCGCTATCCGCCCGACCAGCCGATATTCGGATGGCTGGATGCGCGCATGCTCGGCGCGGCGGTGCTGCGCCTGCCGCCGGACAGCCCGGTGATCGATGCGGTGCTGGCGCTGTTCGAACGGCCGGTCGTGCCCAGCTGGCTGCGGCCACCCGACCGCGTGCGCGCGCACTGGCGGGCCTGGCGCATGGGAGAAGTCGATCTCACCACGCTACCATGGGGCGTCGCCGGTCCGGCGGCGCTGACCGCGCTCGCGCGGCGCAACGGCTTGCTCCACTATGCCGAGCCGCGCGACGTCTTCTATTCCTATGGCTGGGAAGAAGCGGCATGGATCTTCGATCCGCGTCAGTCGATCCATGCGCATGTCACGCCGCAAACCCGCGCCCTGCACCTCTACAATTACATGGTTGCGGGAAAAAAGACGGTGCCGGCCGCCACCGGCAGTTTCATGGCCCGTCTGCAGCAAGAGGGCGCATGAGCGACGTCCGCTTCGGACTGCTCGATTATCCCGGAATCGCCAATCTTGGCGATACCATCCAGGCGCTGGCGGCCAGGCGATTCCTGCCGCGAGTCGACGTGCCGCTCGCGCGGGAACGCCTGTCGGATGCGAGCGTGGTGCAGCCCGGCGACCGCGTCCGCACGATCCTCAACGGCTGGTTCATGCACGATGCCCGCCACTGGCCGCCGGCGCCGGGCATCGAGCCACTGCTGATCTCGATGCACTTCGCCGAGGGCGGCCCCAGTCGCTTGCGCCGCTGGGCGCGCCGCCCGATCGACCGGATGCTGAGCGGTGCCGGTCGGGCCTTCCTGGAGCGGTGGGGCCCGGTCGGCGCGCGCGACCTTTTCACGCTCGAACAGCTCGAACGGCGCGGCATCCCGGCCTATCATTCGGGGTGCCTGACCCTGACGCTGCCAGTGCCGCGCGACGTCGTGCCGAGCGAGACGGTCATCGCCTGCGATCTCCCACCCGCCGCGCTCGCCCGGCTGCGCGCCGTGTGTCCGCGTCCGGTGCGGGCGGTGACCCACCTCGGCGCCGAACATCTGGACAGGCCGGCGCGCGCCGCCACTGCCGCTGCATTGCTGCGCGATTATGCCGGCGCGGCTGCAATGGTCACGACGCGAATCCATGCGGGTTTGCCGTGCCTCGCCTTCGGCACGCCGGTATTGTTGCTCCACGAGGCGATGCCGCCGCGTCGCGTGAAGGACCAGATCGGCTTGTTCCACGCAGCCCCGCTCGATCGCTTCGTCGCCGGCCAGGACGGTTTCGACTGGCGCGACCCGCCCGCGAATCCCTGTCGCGCCGCCGCGCTGGTCCCCGATCTGGTCGAGCGGTGCGAGGCGTTCGTCGCCCGGTCACGTTCGGCGTAGAGCCGACCGCCACCGAGCCGGTAGACCCGGTCGCAATGCCGGAGCGGCAGTCGACCCGGCCTTGCATGGCTGCAACCGACCCGGCGGCACTGCCTCCCGAAAGATTTGGGTAGGAAGTTCAAAGCAGCCTCGTGTAATAAGGATCGACCGCACGGCCTTTGTCACGCACCCCGTTGCGACAGTCCATGGAAGACCTTTGCCGCAATCGACCGGATCGCACCCACCGCTTAGCGTCGTCATGCCGGTGCATAATGCGGGCCGGTTTTTGGACGCGGCGATCGAGAGCATCCTCGCGCAAACCTTCGACGATTTCGAATTCGTCATCCTGGATGACGGATCGGATGACGGATCCGGGGAGCGGTTGCGGGAATGGGCGGCGCGGGATCGGCGGATCCGGCTGATCGGCGATGGCCGTCGCCGCGGACCCGCGGGCAGTTCCAATCTGGTGACGTGCGCCGCCCGGGCGCCGCTCGTGGCGCGCATGGACGCCGACGACGTCGCGCGACCCCACCGTCTGGCACGACAGCTCGATCTGCTACGGCGACAACCGTCCGTAGTGCTGATCGGCGGACTGTTCACGCTGACCGACGAGGCGGGACGACGCGTTCGCGACGCGCCCTTCTACCAACGTGGCACCGGACCGCTGCGCCCTCCCTTCTGCCATCCGTCGATCCTGTTCCGCGCCACCGCCTTCCAGGCGATCGGCGGGTATCGCCCGGCCTGCGACGGGTGGGAGGATCTCGACCTTTATCTGCGCCTGGCGACGCAAGGCGAGGTCCTCGTCGTGCCCGAGGTGCTGATCGACGTACGATTGTCCGGCGGAACGACGCGGTTCCGCGACGGCGACCGTAACTTCCGCGCGGCCGCGGACCTGATGTTCCAGTGCATGGAGCGGTATCGGCGCGTTGGCAGCTATGACGACATGCTCGAGGCGGGGCCGATCGCGCCGCATCGTCCGGCCCCGGCGGTGTTCGTCAGCAGTGGCGCGACGACGTTGTGGCGGGGGCGCCGCCCCGGCGTCTTGTGGCCGATGCTGCGCGAGGCTCGGTTCGAACCGCGGCTGGGGACGCTGATCGCGCTCGCCTGGGCAATCTGGGCCGAGGTGTCGCCGCGGTCGCTGCGCTTCGCCCTCCAGTCGCTTCTCAAGCTCCGCAACCGCCTCGCCCGCCAGCCGCTGGCGGACCATTACGTCTGGCGCCCGGCAGCGCCGCTGGTGCGGTCCGCCCCGCCCAGGAGCATCGCCGCCGCGCCGCCGGCCACCAACATCGCCCGATTGCCGTAGGGCGGCCTATTTCCTGTTCGCGCCCAGATGCTTGTCGAAGAAGCGCCAGATGATGTCGTAGGTATCGCGCGCCTCCGGGCTGCCCGCAAAGGCGTTGAACTGGCCGTGGCCGATCCCCTCCAGCACCAGCAATTGCGTGTCCACGCCCGCCTGGAGCAGCCGCACATTGGTGACCAGCGCGTTGCTCATCGCGATGTCGCGCGTGCCCGTCACGATCAAAGTCGGCGGGAATTGCGCCAGCACCTGCGGGAACAGGCCGGGCGTGACGAGCGGATCGTTCGCATCCACTCCGGCGAGATAGAAGCGCGGCGCGCCCTTCTTGGCGTCGTTGGGGTTGGCCTGGGGCGGGATCGCGTTGAGCAGCGAGCCGAGCGTTCCCGAATCGCCGCCGAACCAGAAGCCGGGCATCGCGCCCGAACAGAAGATGCCGATCGCGCCGGGCCGCGGCAGGCCCTTCTTCTGGAACCACGCGACCGCCTGCGCGGTCAGCGTGCCGCCGGCCGAGCAACCATAGATCCCGATATTTTCGGGGCGATAGGTTTCGAGCAGCTTGCGATAGACCGCCTCGACATCCTCGCTAGCCGCCGGGAACAGATATTCGGGCGACAGACGGTAATCGACCGCGACCACCTTGATCCGCCCACGCGCCGCGAGCGGCACCGATTCCGCCTGGCCGCCGAACTTGGCCCCGGCGCTGAAGCCGCCACCGTGCAGGTTGATCAGCACGCGCGCGGCATTTTCCGGCGCGATTCCGGTCTTCGGTACCACCACGTCGGTGTGGACGCCGTTCATGACGACGGCCGTGATGTCCGACGGCGCCAGCGCGAGCCAGCGGTCGAGCGTCGCTTTCTGCCCCTTGTCGGATGCAGCGCGCGCGCTCGCGACGCCGGTTTCCGCCGCCGACGGCGGTGGCCCCTGCTGCAACCTGGCCGCGAATTGCGCGCGGGCATCGGCGCTGAGCAAGTTCGACGGCGGCACGCGCACGCCGTCGGCGTGGATCGTTCCGTCGGCGTCGAGCGTCAGCGTCGCATGCTTCGCTTCCTGCGCCTGCACCGCGCCGCTCGCCAGCCCGGCCAGCAATGCCAGCCCCAACCATTTTCCGCCGCGCATCGCCTGTCCCCTTGTCCGAACCGGCAGAATGCGCTCGCCCGATCGACCGGCAACGATCGGCGCGGTAAATGGCCGACTGGCGATCAATCGGGTTGCCAGATCTCGGGTTCGACGTGCAGCTCGGGCCGCGCTTCATAGCGGCTTGCCGGGCGCGCCAGCCCGAGATGGTCGCGCAACGTCTCGCCGGCATAGTCCGTCCGGAAGAGGCCGCGCTGCTGCAGGATCGGCACGACCCCGTCGACGAACGCGTCGAGACTGCCCGGCAGGAACGGCGCGGTGATGACGAACCCGTCGGCCGCGCCATTTTCGAACCAGGTCTGCAGATGATCGGCGACCTGTTCGGGCGTACCGACCAGGCCCGAGCTGGTGCGCACCGCGGCGATCTTGCGCGCGAGCTCGATGATCGACCGCCCCTCCGCCATCGCCAGCACTTTCGCGCGCGTCGATTTGGACGACTCGGTCTCCGGAATTTCCGGCAACGGGCCGTCCGGGTCGAGACCGTGCAGATCGACCGCGCCGCCGAGCGCCAGTTCCAGCATGCTGATCGCGACGTCGGGATGGATCAGGGCGGCGAGCTCGGCGGCGATTTCGTGCGCGCGCGCTTCGGTCTCGGCGACGATCGGCTGGATCGAGGGCAGCAGCTTGCAATCGGCGGGATCGCGGCCGAAGCCCGCCACCTTGGTCTTGAACGCAGCATAAAAGGCCTGCGAGCTTGCCATGTCCGGGTTCGACATGAACACGACATCGGCGCAGCGCGCAGCCAGATCCTGCCCGGCGTCGGACGCGCCAGCCTGGACGATGACCGGATGCCCCTGCGGCGACCGCGCCGTGGTCAGCGGACCGGACACCGAGAAGAATTTTCCCTGGTGTGCGAGGCCGTGGAGCTTGTCGGGATCGAAGAATCGGCCGTCCGCTTTGTCGACCAGGAAGGCGTCGTCGTCCCAGCTGTCCCACAGGCCGCGCGCCACATCGACGAATTCCTCGGCGCGGGCATAGCGTTCGGCATGGCCGTAATGCGCCTCGCGCCCGAAATTGCGCGCCTCGTTGCGCGTCGTCGAGGTGACGACGTTCCACCCGGCGCGCCCGTGGCTGATATGATCGAGGCTGGCGAGGCGCCGCGCCGCGGCATAAGGCTCGTTATAGCTGGTCGACAGCGTCGCGATCAGGCCGATCCGGCTGGTCACCATCGACAAAGCCGACAGCAGCACCAGCGGATCCATCCGCGACACGTCGTTGCGACTGTGCACGTCGCGCCCGACCACCGTGCGGAAGCCCTGCGCATCGGAATAGAACACCGCGTCGAACTTCGCCTTCTCCGCCGTCTGGACGATCTGCGTATGGAAGGCGACGTCGTGCATCCGCCCCGGATCGGCGCCCGGATGCCGCCAGCCAGCGACATGCGCGCCGGTGAACATCGGGAACAGCATCAGATGCATCTGGCGCCTGGGCGCCACTGTTGCGGGTTGGTTGGGCGACATCGTCGGTCTCCTGAAAGCGCGTGCTATTGCGTCGGCATGGTCGGGCCGGGCACGAAATGCGCGAGCCGGCGCGCGAGATAGCGGTCGTGCCAGTCGAGCAGCGTCCCGCGATATCCCGCCGCGAGGGCGGGCGATTGCTGCAGGCGCATCATCACGTCGTCGCCCGCCGCATAGCGCTGCCACGGCGGCGCGCCCGGGCAGGACGGCACACCGACGCGCGCAAACGCAACCCAGCAGGCATGGACATAGCGCGCGACCGCCTCCGCGCGATCTGGCGCCGCGCCCAGCGTCTCGAAGACATAGGGAATCTCGCCGCCATGCGGCGAGGCGCCATAATCGAACTGGTAGAGATAGACCGGCATGTCCGACGCCGCCCGCGCCGCCAGAAAGCGCGCCGGACCGAGCATGCGCGCGTCGGCGAAGAGGCGATGCGCGAGCTTTTCGTCGTCGCGCTCTCCGCCGTACAACGCGCGCAATTCGGCCACTTCCCCCGCGTCATACCAATCGAGCACCGACCGGTAGGGCACGAAACCCAGCAGCGAATCCTCGCCGCTATTGGCGCCGATCATGATCGGCACGCGCAGTTGCGCATGCGCGTCATAAACCTTCGCAGCCGGCGCCGGGACCAGCCGCAAGTCGATGATCGGCCCCGGCCCCGCGCCGGCGTCCGCGACCGCCGACACCGGCAGCGCGCGCAATTGCGCCACGCTCGCGCTGGCGCCAGCGAGCCCGGCGCGCGTCGCGATCGTCACACCGCGTGCCTCGCGTTGCGCGCGATCCTCCATCGTCAGCCCGGCACCGCCGGACTCGATGATCGCCTTGGCGAACAGCCCGCGCGCGCGCTGCAGCGCCGTCAGCAACAACACCGCGCTACCGCCCGCGCTTTCGCCGAACACCGTGACATTGGCGGGATCACCGCCGAAGCGCGCGATGTTGCGCTGAACCCATTCGAACGCGGCGATCTGGTCTTCCAGGCCGTAATTGCCGATCGGTTTTTCGCCGCTGGCAGCGCTCAGCGCGGGATGCGCGAAGAAGCCAAGCCCACCGAGACGATAATTGAAGGTGACCAGCACCACGCCGTCGCGTGCGAAGGCGTGGCCGTCGAACAATGGGTCAGAGCCTTCGCCGGTGAGATAGGCACCGCCATAGATCCACACCATCACCGGCGCTTTGTTGGCGGCCCTGGGCGCCCAGACGTTGAGCGTGAGGCAATCCTCGCTTTGCGCGGTGCCGCCGCGCGCCAGTCCGATCGCCTGGATGCAGCGCGGCCCGAACGCAGTGGCATTGCGAACCCCGGCCCATGCCGCGGGTCGCGCGGGTGACGTCCAGCGCAGCGCGCCGACCGGCGGAACCGCGAACGGGATTCCCTTGAACACCGCGCCCTCGGCGGTGACGACACCCCGAAGCTTGCCGCTGTCGATCGTCGTCACCGGATCGCTCGCCCGGCCCGGTGACAGGGCCGCAGCGGCGAACAGGATTGCGGTCGCGTAAATCGAAAGAGCTTTCAGCATAGCGAAGCCCTCGCGGCGAGGGGTGCCGGCAATTCGGCCAGGAACGCGACGATCGCCGCCGCTTTGTCGCCCGCCAGCGGACCGACCTGCGCGATGC
>CAXTEO010000015.1:0-62003 GCA_964243205.1 uncultured Sphingomonas sp. | reverse complement strand
CGCGGGCGATCGCGCAAGCGGTAGGAGAACCTTGTGATTGAATGCGGCGGGGCGCTTCTCCGGCGAAGGCCAGGGTCCAGGTGAGGGACGGAAGCGTGCTGGCGACCGCGCTCCGTCACCTCGACCATCGCTACCGGGCCCCGGCCTTCGCCGTGGAAGCGCCTGTTCGAGCCAATATGCAAAACGCTCGGCGCTCGCCGATATCGTCATGCCGGCATCCCGCAAGTCATCTCGCCAAATCCCACGCGACGTAGAAAGGCCCGACCGCTCGCGCGGCCGGGCCCTCCCGTATCGTATTGCTCGAGACGTCAGATCGACGAAACGGGCGTGCGATAGCGCTCGCGGTCGCGCGCGACCTGCTCTGGCGTATAGGCGTCGGCATTTGCGTCGAACTGCGTCCAGCCGCTCTCGCGATAGGCCGTGCCGCGCGTCGCGGCGTCGACCGAACGGTTGCGATCGAGGATCGCTTCGGCTGATGCGATCTCGGCATCGTCGGCGCGCACGCTCACCAGCGTGCCGCCGCGACGGACGCCCTCGGAATAGACGTTCGCTTCCTCGTCGGTATGGCCCGCATTCTTGAGCGCGCCGACGATGCCGCCGGTCGCCGCACCGCCGACCGCGCCGATCCCGGCGCCGACCGCGGTCGCCGCCAGCCAGCCGGCCGCCACGATCGGCCCGAGGCCGGGAATCGCCAGCAGGCCGAGCCCGGCGAGCAGCCCGCCGACGCCGCCGATGGCAGCGCCGGTCGATGCGCCGCGGGTGACGTCGCCGTCGTCGTTCACGCCGTCATGGGTGCCGTGCTCGCCATGCGTGTTGTTGGCGACGACGCTGATGTCGTCGCGCGGGATGCCCGCGGCTTCGAGCTGGCCGACGGCAGTGCTTGCGTCCGCATAATCGTCGAACAGGCGGGTGATGGTCTTGGACATGGTGCTACTCCTCGAATTTCGGGATCAATGGACGGTGACGTTGCCTTTGTAGTCGAGCGCGACGTTCACCCAGCGGGTGCCGCGCATCGCCTTGCCTTGCCACACGCCGTTGCGGTTCTTGGCGAGGCCGCCGACATGGCTGTAGCCGGCTTTCATGATGCGGCCGCGCGCCTGGTTCTGCGTGAAGGAATTGTGCCCCTTCGCGGCCAGCACGGTCGTGCGGGCATGCGCATCCTTGATCGCGGGGTTGTGCGAATCACCGCCGTTTTGCGCGTAGGCGGCAGTCGAAAGCATTGCCGCGGCGAGGGCCGCGACCAACGTGATCTTCATGGTATATTCTCCTCTTCCAGGAAGCCCCAACGCCCGGAAATCGGAAAAAGGGGGCGCTTTTCCAATTATCTTTTTCGGGAACCGATGCGCCGCGCGAGCGTGTCGCGGGGGCGCGTCCGCGCCTGCATTCCTGCTTGTCCTGAGCGGCGGACGGATCGAAAAGCGCACCTGCAAGTTACGCTTGTCGATGCCCGATGATCTCCATCGGCAATAAGGAAATTCCCATGTCGCGTTCCGCTTTGTGCCTGCTCGCCGCCGTCGCCATGACCGGCGCTTCGCCCGCCCTGGCCAAGGGGTGCCTGAAGGGCGCGGCAGTCGGCGGCGTCGCCGGCCATTATGTCGGGAAGGGCCATGCCGTGGTCGGCGCGGCAGCGGGCTGCTGGTATGGCCATCACCGCGCCGCCAAGGCTGCCAGGGCGCAGCGCGCGCAAGCCCGCGCGCAGCACGGCTGACGCGGACGCCGAGCGACAAAGCCAGGCTTTCAGGCGCTACGGCGACGATGAACGGCCGCTGCAAGACGCGTTCCGGGTCCGTTCAATCGACGCGGTCTAGAACAGTCACATCGCGAGACAGATGGTCGATCAATGGATCGGCCGAGATCGCGCGCTCGAGGAGCAGCCAGATGACGACCGTGTTTCAGAAAGTTTCGATTGCCGTCGCAATGGGCGCGTCGGTTCTTGCCGTGGCAAGTCCTGCCCAGGCGCAGCGTTATGGCGGCTATCACGGCCGCGACAATGGCGGCACGGCGATCGTCGCCGGGATTGCGGGCCTTGCGGTCGGCGCGGCGCTGGCGTCGAGCAATGATCGCGGGCGCTATTACGACCGCGGCTATGACGACCGCGTCGTCTATGAAGAGCCGTATTATGCGCCGGCGCCGATCTATCGCGGCTATGACGGTTATTACGCGGAGCGCGGTTATTATCGCGACGACCGTCGCGGCTATGACCGCGGTCGCGGTTATTATCGCGGTTACGGCGAAGGGCGTCGCGGCGACTATCGCCGCTGAGCCGAGCCACTGCGCCATGGCGGAGTGACCAATGAAGGTGCCGGAGCGCGAGCTTCGGCACTTTTCGCGTGCGGCGTCAGCGCCGCACGTAGAAGATGTGCGTATCGACCTTGGCGATCTTGTCGAGCGACGCGCGCCAATACGGCACCATCCAGTCGGCGTGATAATGGCTGGCGCGGCCGACCGCGGCGAAGACATGCCCGTCGAGCGCGCGCCGCGCGCTGGCGCGCGCTTGCTGCCACCCGACATGTTCGGTCCGGCGCGCCAGCGATCCGTCGCACGTGAACGAGAACTGGCACCCGGTGGCGCGGCCGGCGCCTTGATAGACCACGCCGCACACCGTCTTGGGAAAGCCGGGCAAGCGGACGCGGTTGAGGATCACCTGGATCACCGCTTTCTGGTTCCGGCGGTTGGTCCCGGCTTCATACAGCGCGGCGGTGGCGAGGCATTCGGTCGCCTGCTCGCGCGCCGCCGGGCCACCGTGGAACACGAACCGCCGCGCCGGCAGCAGCGGCCGGGCGACGAACGGGACGGCCGCGTTCGATGCGCGCGCCTGCGCGGCGGTCAGCGGCAGATGCGCGCGCGATGGGACGTCGAAGGAGGCATAGGTCAGGCACGTCCATAGCACGATGATCGCCACCACCATGCCGAGCAGGATCGGCCAGCCGGCGCGCGCGCGCGGCGCCCGGCGGCTGCGGCGCCGCGGCCGGGGCCTGGCTTGCCCGCGTCGATTCTGCCGTGTCGCCATGCCGAGCGTCGTTCGACCTCCTGTTGGTGATGCGGCACCGGTGGGCCGTCGAGCACTGCCTCGGCGGCGGCGCGCGCCGTCCTAGCCCCGCATTGCCGCGTGCGGCAAGGCGCGGTTTCGCACCTGCGATCTGGTGCCTGTGCGCAACAATCTGCTGAAAAGTATTACTCTTGACGCACTTTGTAATATCGATACCTTGGGTTCCGTCGTCGCCAGAACGGCTCGGGGAGAGATGCGGTTTCGGCAGGCCAAAGGCGGCTTGACGTGGGGACTTGCGATGACTCGAAGTGGAACCAGCGAAGCGTTTGTGTCCGGTACGGGATATGCCGGCGTGTCCGACGGCGTGGTCGATCTGCCCGCCGGTACGCTGCACGAGGCACGTGGCCTCAAGGATCGGCTGTTCGACCTCGCGCCGCCCGCGACGCTGGTGGTGATCGTCGCCTTCTGGATGCTCGCCCCCGCCGCCTGGACCAGCAATGCGTGGTCGATCGTCATTGCCGGCGCGGTCACGCTGGCGTTCGTACAGGGGCTCGAACTGGTGCACGAGCGGCATGCCGGCTGGCGGATCAACTGGCGCGAATTCGCCACCGACCTGTTCTACGTGATCCTCGGCAATACCGCGATCGCCTGGGCCACCACCACATTCGCCGAGGAGCCGATCAAGGCCGCCAAGCACGCGCTGGGCATCGCGACGCCGTGGGCGATGCACATGCCGTTCCTCGCGCAGGTGGCGCTGGTGATCGTCCTGGTCGAGTTCGGGCAATATTGGATGCACAAGGCGATGCACAACACCGTGCTGTGGTATCCGCACGCGCCGCATCACCACATCACGCAACTCAACGCGATGAAGGGCGCGGTCGGCAATCCGCTCGAACTGTTCCTGATCAGCCTCAGCGTGGTCGCCTTTTTCGACCTGCCGGTCGCCGCATCCTTCTGCGCGTTCAACGTGCTCGGCGGGATCTCGATCTTCGCACACGCCAACGTCCGCGCCGATCCGCCGCGCTGGTACGCCTTCTTCTTCACCACGATCCGGCACCACAGCCTGCACCACACCGCGCTGAGCTACGAAGATACGCGCTGCAATTATGCCAATTCGCTGATCCTGCTCGATCGCATCTTCGGCACATATCGCGAGGGCGAGTCGGCGGTGGTCGGGCAGGACGACCGCGAGCGGCTGTCGATCTGGGAACAGACGATCTTCCCGGCGCGCCCGTTGATCGCGCGGATCCGGGAAAAGCGCGCCGCCAATGGTTGAGTCACGCCCGCGCACCGCAACCGACGGGATATGACGATGCCGCGAACGAACCGGGACGGCAAAGCCTTGCTGGCGATCCTGCTCGCCGGATGCGCGATGCTCCCGGCGGGCGCCGGCGCGCGGGCGCCGGTGCTGTTTGCCGAACGGTGGATCGACGGGACCAAAGGCGCCGAGCCGCAAACCCAGGTCCAGGCGCTCGATGCCGACACCTTCGTCATCCGGCAATCGGTCGAGACCAATTTCGAGGCGCCGTTCCTCTATTTGCTGTTCGGGCGCGACAAGGCGTTGCTGGTCGATACCGGGGCAGGCGGGCTGAAGATCCGGCCGACGATCGATCGGCTGATCGGGCAATGGCTGGTGGCACACCACCGCACCAGCATCCCACTGGTCGTCGCGCACAGCCACAGCCACCGCGACCATATCGCCGGCGACGGGGAGTTTCGCGAGCGCCCCGATACCGTCGTGATCGGGCTGAAGCCGGCCGACGTCGCGGCGTTTTTCGGGATTAAGGGTTGGCCGGACGCGATTGCTGCGTTCGACCTTGGCGGGCGCCGGCTGAGCATCATTCCTGCGCCGGGGCATCAGGTCGCCGACATCATGCTGTACGACCCGCGCCTGAAGATATTGCTGTCGGGCGACGTGCTCTATCCCGGTCGTTTGTACGTGCCGGTCAATCACCTGGCCGAGGAACGCGCCAGCATCGACCGCGTCGCGGCGTTCGCCGCCACGCATCCGATCCGCGTGGCGCTGGGGACGCATATCGAAATGACGCGCACGGCGGGCAAGGATTATGCCCAGGCCGTGCCGGCGCACCCCGACGAACACCGGCTCGAACTGCCGGTGACGAGCATTCGCGAATTGCAGCAGGGTTTGAAGGCGCCGCTCGACGTTCCGGGCAAGGCGCAAGTCCATGCGGACTTCATCATCGCCCCCGTGGCCGCGCGGGCGGAGTAGGGGGACGCCGGAGAAGCGTCCGCCCCTCCCTGAAGGGGAGGGGCTTAGGTGCTATTTCCCGATCGCCCGCGGCTTCGGCCAGAGCGTCAGCGTGTGCTGGTCGTGCGCCGTCGTCCACACCGCCGAACGCGTATAGCGGAGCGCACCGCTGCCGACCGCTTTTCCGACGCGCGCGCGGATCGCGAGCGTCCTGGGGTCGATCACCGCGAATTCCTGGTCGTCGGTGGTGCGCAGCCAGACCTTGCCGCCGCCCGTGTCGATGTCACCCCATTTCAGGTTCGCGCCGACCTTGACCCGGCCCGAAACGTCGCCGCTGTGACGGTCGATCCGCGCGAGCGTGCCGTCGCCTTGTTCCTGTACCCACACGCCGCCCGCGCCTGCGGCGAGAAAGCCGGGCTCCTTGCCGAGCGGGGTGCGCTTGACCACCGTGTTGCTGCGCGCATCGATGCGCTGCAGCATCTGCTGCGGGCCGCTGACCGCCCAGACTGAGCCATAACCGAAGGCGAGATAGAAAGTGTCGGGATCGACGGGAATCGAGGCCACCACCTGGTTGGTGCGCGGATCGACGCGCGCGAGCACGCCCTTGGCATCGCTCGCGACCCAGATCGAGCCGGCGCCGGCGACGACGTTGAGCTCGCCCTTCGGATTGGCGATGCCGGTCGCGATGGTCGCCGTGATCCTGGCGGTGCGCGTGTCGATCCGGTTGAGCGTGCCGTCCTTGCAGTCGGCGACCCACAGCGCGTGGCGGTACAGCGCCATCGCGCCGCACGGATGGTTCATCGCGACCTCGGCGAGCTTGCCCGCCTTCGACCATTGCTCGACGCGGCCCTTGTTGGTCGCCCACACGGTCTTGCCGTCGACCGCGAGGAAATCGGCGAAACCGGGAACGACGATCACCTGCGACTCCTGCGCGCGCGCCGCGATCGGGGTGGTGGCAGTGGCCAGCGCCAGCATCATCCAGTGTCTGCGCATCTCGAATCCCCCTTTTCGATCGATGGTCAGTTGCGTTCTGCGATATAGGCGCGCCAGCCGCCGAGGTGCGTGATGTCCTCCGCGCCGACCAGCGCCCGCGGTTCGGCGACGAAGCCCTTCACGCTGGTGCCATCGGCCAGGACGACCGTGCCGATCGCGAGCGGCGCGGGCACGTCGACGACGAAGCTGCCGAATTCGGCGACGCCGAGTTCATACACTTCGACCGCGATCGGCGCGCCATCCTCGCTGAACACCAGCGCCGGCTTGGGCGGCACGCTGTCGGCGATGGCGTAGAGCTTGTAGCTCCGCGCAGTCTCGAACGACCCGACATATTTCGCATCGCGCGAGGTGAGCTGCCAGTGCAGCGGCATGTCCTTCAGATGTGCGCCGACGACGACGAGATTCACGGTCTGCATTTTGCCCTCCAGGTCGAGCGGGGGTGGAGGCGGAAGCGCCGCCACCGCGCTATAGGAATCCGCGATGTCGAGCAGCGCCACGTCGCTGTCGGCCGGGCCGATCAGCGTGATGCCGAAGCCGGTGCCGTTCGCGCGCGTCCCCGCCGGCACGGCGAGCGCGGCCATGTCGAGCAGGTTCACGAAATTGGTATAGGCGCCGAGATTGCTGTTGAGCGCGACCGGCGCGGCGAGCATCTCGGCGACGCGATAGGTCGTCCCGGTGGTAGGGAAGGCGAGCAGGTCGATGCTGCCCCACATTGCATCGGCCTCGCGCTTGAGCGCGGCGAGGCAGTAGATGCCATCGAACAGCTCGACTGCGCTGATCTCCAGGCCGGGCTCGACCACCTCGCGGACGGTCTCGTGGATCGCGTCCGGATTGTTCGCGAGCAGCTGCGCGAGCGCGGCGGTGCGCTCGGCGACCCACGGGCCGCCATAGAGCAATTGCGCGGTTTCCTTGAGCGACGTCAGGTCGATCTCGACGAGGTGGCCCAGCGTGGCGAGCTTCTCCAGCGCGCGGTCGTAGAGATATTCCGACTCGCTGTCGCCGAACCAGACGCGCTGGTCGCGGCGCGGCACGCCGATCGTCGTGCGGCGGAGCGATCGGTCGGCCAGCGGTTTGGAATAGGGATCGGCCGGGTCGAATCCGGCGATTACCTGGTCGATCAGGCGAGCGTCGGCGGTGTCGTCGGTGAAGACGGTGATGCAGTCGAGCGTGCGGCAAGCGGGGACGAGGCCGCGCGTGCTCCAGCGGCCCTTGGTCGGCTTGAAGCCGATCAGATGGTTGAACGCGGCGGGCACGCGGCCCGAACCGGCGGTATCGGTGCCGAGTGCGAACGGCACCAGCCCGGCGGCGACCGCAATCGAGGAGCCCGAGCTCGAGCCGCCGCTGACATAGGCGAGGTTATAGGCGTTGCGCGGAATGCCGTATGGGCTGCGCGTGCCGTTGAGACCGGTGGCGAACTGGTCGAGATTGGTCTTGCCGACGCAGATCGCCCCCGCCGCGATCAGGCGCTCGATCACATCGGCCGAGGCGTCGGGCCGATAGGCAAAGGCCGGGCAGGCGGCGGTCGTCTCGAACCCGGCGACGTCGATATTGTCCTTCGCCGCGAACGGTACGCCCGCCAGCGGCAGATGCTCGCCCGCCGCCACGCGCGCATCGACGGCGCGCGCTGCCGCAAGGACATCCTCGCGCGCCGCGCGGCTGATCCAGATCTGCGGCTGGACCGCATCATAGGCGGCGATTCGGGTGAGCGTCTCCTCCGCCACTGCGAGCGCGCTGGTCGCACGGCTCGCGACGGCGGCGGCGATCGCCGCGACGCTGCGGCGGTCGAGCGCGGTCACGAATGCCGCCGGAGCGCGAGCATCGGCGCGCCGGGTTGCAGCGACTGTCGCTCCTGCATGAACAAAGCGGCGATCGTGCCCGCGCCCGGGCTTTCGACCGGACATTCCATCTTCATCGCCTCGATCACCGCGATCGTGTCGCCGGCCTGCACCTGGTCGCCGACCGCCACGAGCAGTTTCCACACGCTGCCGCCGAACGGCGCTTCGACCAGATCGGTGCCGGCGGGCAGCTCGATCACGCTCGCCGCGGGCGCATCGACTTCGGCGAGGTCGGAGACGCGGTCGAATTCGCCGCGGCGCTGCCATTCGGCGCGTTCCTCGTCGAACGCGGCTTTTCGCGTGGCTTCGAACGCGGCGATGCCGTCGGCATTGGCGGCGAGATAGGCGCGATAGTCGGACAGCCGGAATTCGGACTCTTCGATCCGCAGCGAGCGCCGCCCGCTCGGGAAATCGCGCCGCCATTCGGTGAGCTCGTCGGCGCTGACCGGATAGAAGCGGATCTGGTCGAAGAAGCGCAGCAGCCACGGCTTGCCCTCGATGAAGGCGTCGGTCTGGCGGTGCGTGTTCCACACCTGGATCGTGCGGCCGAACAGCTGGTAGCCGCCCGGACCTTCCATGCCGTAGATGCACATATAGGCGCCGCCGATGCCGACGACGTTGGGCGGCGTCCAGGTCCGCGCTGGATTGTATTTGGTGGTGACGAGCCGGTGACGCGGATCGACCGGGGTCGCGACCGGCGCGCCGAGATAGACGTCGCCGAGACCCAGCACGAGATAGTTCGCCTCGAAGATCAGATTCTCTACCGCCGCCACGTCGGGCAGGCCGTTGATGCGGCGGATGAACTCGATATTGTCGGGGCACCACGGCGCATCGTCGCGCACCGCGCTCATATATTTCTCGATCGTCTCGATCGTCGCGGGGTCGCGCCAGCTCAGCGGCAGATGGACGATGCGCGAGGGGATCGAGAAATCGGTGAGATCGCCGAGCCGCTCCTCGGCATCGATCAGCGCCGCGAGCGCTGCCGCCTGTTGCGTCACGTCGCCGTCGAAATGGAGCTGGAGCGAGCGGATGCCGGGGACCACGTCGATGATCCCGGGCAAAGCGAGCCGCTCGAGCTCGACCATCAGCGCATGAACGCGGATGCGCAGCTCGATGTCGAGCACGATCGCGCCATATTCGACCAGGATGTTGCGGTCGCCCTGCTGGCGATAGACGGTGCGCGGACGGCCCGGGCCGGCGGGAAGCTCGGCGAGGATCGGCGAGAGCGTGGCGATGGCGCGGACCGGGCCGATCGCTGCGGCTTCGCCCTCGGCGACCAGCGCGCGTTGTGCGGCATTTGCCGCCGTCGCATCCGCGATCGTCACCGGCGCGAAGCGTAGTTTGTCGCCCGGCACCAACTGCCCGATCTTCCAGCGGTCGGCGGCGATGATCACGAATGGGCAGACGAAGCCGCCGAGCGACGGGCCATCGGGGCCGAGGATGATCGGCATGTCGCCGGTGAAATCGACCGCGCCGATCGCATAGGGGTTGTCGTGGATGTTCGACGGATGCAGCCCCGCCTCGCCGCCATCGGCGCGCGCCCAGCGCGGCTTGGGGCCGATCAGCCGGACGCCGGTGCGGTTGCTGTTGTAATGCACTTGCCACTCGGCGGCGACGAACGCGTCGACGTCGTCGGGCGTGAAGAATTCGGGCGCGCCGTGCGGGCCGTAGAGCACGCGCAGCGTCCAGTCGGTCGAGAAAGCGGGCAGGGGGGCGGCCGGCAGGGGCGCGTCGGTCGCCGTATCGCCAAGATGTAGCGTGTCGCCGGCGAGCAGCCGGCGCGCGAGGCCGCCGAACTGGCCGAGCTCGAAGGTGCTGCGGCTGCCGAGATAGGGCGCGATGTCGAGCCCGCCGGCGAACAGCAGATACCCGCGCATCCCGCCGCTCGCCGCCCGGCCGAGCACCAGCGTCTGGCCGGCGCGAACGTCGATCGCCACGCCGCGCGGCACCGAAGCGCCGTCGAGCGTCGCGCCGAATTCGGCGCCGGTCAGGCAGATTCGCGCCGCCGCGACGAACGCGAGCGTCGGCCCGGTGACGGTGACTTCGAGCCCCGCCGTGCCTTCGGGATTGCCGAGCAGCCGGTTGCCGAGGCGGAACGACTGGTCGTCCATCGGCCCCGAGGGCGGCACGCCGACGGCCCACAGATTCTGCCGGCCGGGCCAGTCCTGCACCGCCGTCGCGGTGCCGCCGCTGACCACGCGGATGCTGCGCGGATGATAGGCGATGCCGTCGAGCACGCGGGTCGAGACCTCGCCGCCGATAAATTCGGGCGACTGCGCGACGTCGCGCAACCAGCGCAAATTGGTCTCGATCCCGTCGACGCGACTGTGCGCGAGCGCGTCCTGCATCGCGGTCACCGCTTCGGCGCGGGTGGGCGCATGGACGATCAGCTTGGCGAGCATCGGATCGTACCAGGTGGTGACCGTGCTGCCCGCCATGCACCATGTCTCGGCGCGGATGTCGGCCGGGAAGTCGACCGCGGTCAGCGTGCCCGAGGTCGGGCGGTAATCGAGCGCGGGGTCTTCGGCATAGAGCCGCACCTGCACCGAATGGCCGCGCGGTGTGGGCGCTGGCGCATCGAGGAAGGCGAAATCGCCCGCTGCGCCGCGGATCATCCACTCGACCAGGTCGATCCCCATCACCTCTTCGGTGACGCCGTGCTCGACCTGGAGCCGCGTGTTCATCTCGAGGAAGAAGAAATGCGCGCGCTCGGCGTCATAGAGGAATTCGACCGTCCCGGCCGACCGATAGTTCGCTGCCTCGCCCAAGCGGATCGCGGCGGCAATCAATTCGGCGCGGACCGCGTCGGGCAGATGCGGGGCAGGGGCCTCTTCGACCACTTTCTGGTTGCGCCGTTGCAGCGAGCAATCGCGCTCGCCCAGCGCCATGATCCTGCCTTGGCCATCGCCGAAGATCTGCACTTCGATATGGCGCGCGCGGCGGACATAGCGTTCGAGGAACACGCCGGCATCGCCGAAATTGCTCATCCCGAGCCGCGCGACCTGCGCGAAGCCCTCGTGCACCGCGTCCGCGTCCTCGCACACGCGCATGCCGATGCCGCCGCCGCCGGCAGTCGCCTTGAGCATCACGGGATAGCCGATCGCCGCGGCGCCCGCGATCGCGCTGGCTTCGTCGGTGAGCAGATCGGTGCCGGGCGCGAGCGGCACGCCATGCGCCGCGGCGAGCGCGCGCGCGCTGTGCTTGAGCCCGAAGGTGCGGATATTGTCGGGGGTGGGGCCGATGAACACGATCCCGGCGGCGGCGCACGCCTCGGCGAAATCGACATTCTCGGCGAGGAAGCCGTAGCCCGGATGGATCGCGCCCGCGCTGGCCTGTTGCGCGGCGGCGATGATCTTGGCGATGTTGAGATAGGAATCGGCCGGTCGCTCGCCGCCGATGCAGATCGCTTCATCGGCTTGCGAGACGTGGAGCGAGCCTTCGTCGGCTTCGGAATAGACCGCGACCGAGCGCAGTCCCATCTTCTTGAGCGTCCGGATGATGCGGGTGGCGATCGCGCCGCGATTGGCGATCAGAACGGTATCGAAGCTCATGCCGCCACGATCATGCGCACGGGGGTCGGGTTGAAGCCGTTGCACGGATTGTTGACCTGCGGGCAGTTGGACACGACCACGATCACGTCCATCTCGGCGTGGAGGTCGACCGTCAGCCCGGGCGCGGAAATGCCGTCGACGATGCCGAGTGCGCCATCGGGCTCGACCGGCACGTTCATGAAGAAATTGATGTTGGAGACGATGTCGCGCTTGCCGCGGCCCTCGGTCAGGTTGGCCTCGAGGAAATTCTCCACGCACGCATGTTGCGACTTGGTGTGGTGGCCGTAGCGCAGCGTGTTCGACTCGCACGAGCAGGCGCCGCCGATCGTGTCGTGATAGGCGACCGAGGTGGCGGCGATCGTCATCATCGGATTGCCCTCGTTCGAGCGCAGCACGGTCCCCTGGCGCAGGAACAGATTGCCCTGCGCGGCGACCGTGTCCTGCATGCTGTAGCGCTCGGCATCGTCGGCTTGCGCATAGAGCAGGAAATCGACCGCCTGATTGCCCTCGAGATCGACGATGCGCAGCGTCTGGCCGGCCTTGATGTGGTGCAGCCACGGCGCGCGGGCAGGGACGATGACGTCGTGCAGGACCGCGCCGGCCAGGCCGGAGAGATGGGGATCGGCGCTCATGCGAGCCTGTTCCTTATTCAGCGACGGAAATAGTCTTCGACATTTTCGAAGGCGCGCAGGCCCTCGGGCGTCGCGGTTCGGATCGAGTCATCGGCTGGAGTGACCGCGCCACGCCACGCGGAGACGCGCAGCGGGGTGACGGTATAATCGGGGCGGGGGTCAAGCACGTGCGGGCAGTTGGCGAGCACCACGATCACGTCCATCTCGGCGCGCAGCACGACGCTGCGGCCGGGCGCGAACGGCCCGAGCTGCGGCGTGATCGCGCCATCGGCTTCGATCCGCGCGCCCTTGAACAGGTTGAGGCAGGGATGCACGTCGCGGCGGCCAAGGCCATGCTTCGCCGCGCCGAGCAGGAAGCGGTCGCGTCCGCTCGGAGTGGAGCCGCTGTTGCTGCCGTCGCCATATTTCGCGGCATTCGTTGCAGGATTGGAGGTGCCGCTGAAGGCGTCGTGCGTCGCGGCATCGTCGTGCAGCAGGCTCATCATCGCGCGGCCCATGTCGGACAGCAACAGGCTGCCCTGCGCCAGATAGGCGTTCCACTGCACCTTGACCGTATCGGCGATGTTGAGCCGCTCGGTCGGCAGCTCGGCGTTGAACACCAGCAGCGACGCGCAGGCGTCGCCGTGTAGGTCGATCAGCCGCAGCCGCGCGCCGCGCGCGATCCGGCGCGTGGCGTAGCCGCCGCCCGCGACCGTCTCTTCCCACAGCAGATCGTCGGCGGGCACGCCCGCCGGCAGATCGTCGGCGACCGGCGGCAGCACCGGCATCGCCTCGACCAAGGTCCCCGCCTGGCCGCGCGCATGGTCGCGCGCCGCCAGCGGGTTGGCGAGCGCGTCGATCACGCGGCCTTGCCCCGGAGCTTGGGCTCGACCGGCTCCTGCTCGTGCAGCGGCGGCAGCAAAGCGGTGGTGGTGACGAGCTTGAGTTGCTGCACCCCGCGCACGCGGCGCAGCGCATCGCACAATTCCTTGAGCCGTACCGCCGGGCCCTGCACCAGCAGCACTTCGAGCGACTGATCGTCCTCGAGGAAGACGTGCTGCGAGGAGATCACCTCTTTCAGATAGCTCGCCTGGGTCTGCGCGAGCTGATGCCGCACGCGGCCATATTCGCCGCGATAAACCAGCGTCACCGTGCCGGCGAGCATCTCGTCGGGACGCGTCAGCGCTTCATGTTCGGCGAGCGCGTGACGGATCAGTTCGGCGATCAATTGCGACCGCGACGGCAGGCTGCGCTCCTCGACCATCATGTCGAGCTGTCGCGATAATTCTCCGGGGAGGCTCATGCTGAGCCGGGCCAGGCTGGCGGGTTCGGAACTCATGTCCCATCCTCTCTCAAGTATTAATTGTTGTGTCAATCGTAATACCGGGTTCGTTGCCGGCGATACGATCGATACGTTTTTGGAGCGGCAAATCATAGACGGCAGTCGCGCCGAATCGATGCGGTGCGTGCGGATCGTGCCGTCGCTTGTCGAGCGCCAGCACGCGCGTCCCCAGCGAAAAAGCCTCGCGCAAATCGTGCGTTACCATGATGATCGTCAAGGCATAGTCGCGCCACAGCTGCGTGATCAGGCCGTGCATGTCGGCGCGGATGCCGGGGTCGAGCGCGCCGAACGGTTCGTCGAGCAACAGGATGCGCGGGCGCTTGATCAACGCCTGCGCGATGGCGAGGCGCTGTTGCATCCCGCCCGACATTTGCGCCGGGTAGAGGTGGAGGCTGTCACCCAGCCCGACCGAAATCAGCATCGCGGTCGCTTCCTCGACCGCCGCCCGACGCGCCTTGCCGAACAGCCGCGCGACGAGCGGCGCTTGCGCGCATTCGAGGCCGAACATCGTGTTCTGCAGCGCGGTGAGATGCGGGAAGACCGAATAGCGCTGGAACACCACGCCGCGGTCGGGCCCGCATTCGGGCGCGAGCGGTTCGCCGTCAAGCAGGATCGACCCGCGCGTCGGCTTTTCCTGGCCGAGGATGACGCGCAGGAAGCTGCTCTTGCCGGCACCCGACGGGCCGATGATCGACACGAACGACCCGGCCGCGACGTCGAGCGTCATGCGTTCGAGCACGACCTTGTCGCCATATTCGACCCATACGTTGCGCAGGGAGAGGAGCGCGCTCAATGGCTGGCTCCATGCGCCCAGGCAAAGCAGCGCCGGCTCAGATAAGCGAGCGTCACGTCCATCACGATCGCCAGCACCGCGATCCATGCGACATAGGGGATGATCACGTCCATCGCGAGATAGCGCCGGACGAGGAAGATGCGGTAGCCCAGCCCGATATCGGACGCGATCGCCTCGGCCGAGATGAGGAATACCCAGGCCGGCCCGAGCGCCAGTCGCATCGCATGCAACAGCCGCGGCATGGCTTGCGGAAGGGCTACGCGGATAATGATCTGCCAGCTGCCCGCGCCGAGCGTCTGCGCCTTGACGATCTGCTCGGTCGGCAATGCCGAGACATGCGCGATTATGTCGCGGATCATCACTGGCGCGATGCCGATCACGATCAGCGCGACCTTGGCGGTCTCGCCGAGGCCGAGCGCGATGAACAATATGGGGAGCAAGGCGACCGGCGGGATCACCGCGATGCCCGTCACCAATGGTCCGAGCGTCGCGCGGACCGGCGGCAGCACGCCGAGCAGCAATCCGAGCACCAGCGCCAGCACGGTCGAGATCGCCAGCCCGAGCCCGAGCCGCTGCAGGCTCGCCAGCGTATCCGCCCAGAAGACGTATTGCCCGCTCAATTGATCGGGCTGGAAGATGAGGCCGTACATCGCCTGCGCCATGCCGCTCGGCAAGGGCAGGATCTTGTCGCTCGGATTGTCGGCATGGCGATACGCCGCCATGCCGATATAGAGCAATGCAAGCAGCAGGATCGGCAGCGCACCGAGCAGGATCCTGTCGCTCCGTCCAGTCTGACGGTTTACCCAACGCATCGTCATAGTACCTTGATGAAGCCGAGCGGCCGAGGTCACAGCTTCTTGTCGGCGGCCATCTTCATATAGCTGGCATCGAAGCGCAGCGTCACGTGTTTGGGGTCGCCCAGCGTCTTGCCGCCGGGAAACGCCATGCCGACCGCATCGGCCGACGACGCGCCCTTGAACAGCCCCTTGGAGAAGCTGAAGTCGCGCACGCGCTGCATCGTGGTGATGAGCGACGGCGCCGAGGTCGCCGCCACCGCAGCGGTGGGATCGTCATACAGATAGGTGGTGGCGAGCTGGCTGTCGAACATTTCGGGCTTGGATCCGGCGAGCTTTGCCATCGCCGCGCGTGCTGCCTTGCCCTGCGCGTCCTGGCGCTTCATCAGCGTGACTGTCTCGTACCAGATGCCGGCGAGCGCCTTGCCGAGGTTGGGGTTGGCCTTCAGCGTGGCGGTGTCGACCACCAGCAGATCGAGGATTTCGCCCGGAATATCGGCCGAGCTGAACACTTCCTTCACGCCGGGCTGCGCCTTCATCACCGAAAGCTGCGGGTTCCATGCGACCGCGGCGGTGACCGAGGGGCTGGCGAAGGCGCCGACGATATCGGCGTCCGACGTGTTGACCGTCTTCACGTCGGTCGAGCTCATCTTGACCGAGTCGAGCGCGCGCGCGAGCAGGTAATGCGACACCGACAGCTCGACCAGATAGGTTTGCCGCCCCTTGATCGCGGCGAGCGAATCGGCGCCCTTGAGCAGCACGCCGTCATTGCCGTTCGAATAATCGCCGACGATGATCGCGCTGGTATCCTTGCCGCCGGCGGCGGGGATGGTAAGCGCGTCCATGTTGGCGACGGTCACGCCGTCGAACTTGCCGGCCGTGTATTGGTTGACCGATTCGACATAGTCGTTGACCTGGACGACGTTGATTTTGATGCCGTATTTGTCGGCCCATTTCTTCACGATGCCGGCCTGCTGCGCATAGGGCCAGGGCATCCAGCCGGCATAGATCGACCAGCCGATGGTAAAGTCGTGGCGCGGCTTGGGCGCGCCGCCCGAGGTTTGCGAGCACGAGGCGAGGAGCATCGCTCCTGCCGCCAGCACTGCCATTTTGCCTGTCCAGCCGATCGACCTGCTCATGATTGGAACCCCTTTCGCACTGCAGCATCGCCGGAACTTTGCGGCCTGTCTACGGGAAATATTACGTATCGGCTTATCGGTAATACCGCCGTCCGATCTTGGCGGGCAGGATGGTCAGATCGGCTCCGCCGTGAGGGCAAGTCCCTAAGCGGCCAGCAGATTCGATCGGCGTTGCGCGCGCCTGACGCCGTTGTGCAAGCAGGGCGGAAAGGGTGCGATACGCTCCTTCCTTTCGACATGTCATTGATAATAGGCGCATCTCCTGTGCCGCAATGAATTTGTCACTTTTGCGTAACCGCCGCGAATTATTACGCTTGACGCATTCCGTAATATCAATACCTTCGACGTCACCGCCTTAGAGGATGGTGCACCATAAGAGGAAATGCCGGGGTTCAAGTCGATACGGGCTTGTTATGGGGAATGCCGCATGAAGAGACGTCGACACAGGTCGCTATCCGCTCGCATTCCGTGCGATCCGCTACTGGCGATTCGTGATCTCGCTGTCGCGCGGCAAGCTCCTTCATCCACGTTTGCCGCAAGCGTGTGTCTTCGACAGAAAACTCTCGGTTCTTCGACGTGACGCGCTCGAACGTGCGCGCGTTCACATCAGTCGCCACACAAGATTTCACGCTCGGACGCCGTAAGGGTGAAGCAAAAGACTCCGGCGTCGACCGACCTGATTGAAGCGTTTCGCGGCCGACACGAAAATATTTGCACCGGCCAAGGATCATACTGTCGAGATGGCCACGCATTGGCCGCGACAGACTGGCGCAACGACGCCGATGGAGAGGATGTCACTTAGCGACGGGCTTTTGAGCAAAGGGGCCTAAAGTGATCAATCCATCGTACCGAACGACCTTGTTGTGTGCCACGATCCTGATGGGGGGTTTGGCCACGCCGGCTTTCGCACAGATCGCCGCCGGCAGCGCCTCCGCCACCTCGACCGTTTCGGCCGACCCCGCAGCGCCTGCCGATCCCGCCGATAGTGCCGAGCCGGGCCAGAATAACGACATCATCGTGACCGGCAGCCGCCGCCAGACGACCCTGCAGGACGCGCCGATCAACATCAGCGCGGTCGGGGCCGAGCTGCTCGCCAAGGAGCGGATCGACGATGTCCGCTCGCTCGCCGCCTTCACGCCCGGCATGACCGTGGTCGACACCGGTCCGGCATCGACCGGCACGATCATCATGCGCGGGGTCAATTCGAGCGACACCAGCGTGACCGGTTCGCAGCGCGAAAGCGCGGTCGGCGTCTATCTCGGCGAAGTGCCGCTCTATTACGATTTCAAGCTGATCGACATTTCGCGCGTCGAAGTCCTGCAAGGGCCGCAAGGCACGCTGTACGGGCTCGGTACGCTGGCCGGCGCGGTGCGCTACATGCCCAACCGCCCCGACACGGATCGCATCTCGGTCGATGCGCATGGCCGCCTGTTCGGCATGTCGCACAGCGGGAGCTTCGGCTTCAACGGCGACTTTGCGGTCAACGTGCCGATCGTCGCCGATCACATCGCGTTCCGCACCGCGACCGGGTATTTCGACAGCCCCGGCTTCATCGATTACAATTACCTGCTCCAGTCGCCGGGCGTATCGGATCCGCAGCCCGGGCGGGCGACCGCCGGCTCGACCGGGTCGTTCGGCACCGCGGCGCAGCAAGCCGCCAATTTCACGCGCAAGAAGGACGTGAATTACGAACAGACCTTCACGACGCGCAACCAGTTGCTGCTGGAAGCCAACCCCAACATCAAATTGTACCTGACCTATGCGCATCAGCAGACCAAGACGGGCGGGCGCCAGTCCAACGGCGCCGGCGTGCTGGGCACGGGCGAATATGAAAATCCCTCGCGCTATCTCGAGCCGACCAGCCGCAAGGCCGATCTCTACGCGGGCGAGCTGAACATCAATCTCTTCAACGTCGCGCAACTGGTCAGCACGACCGCTTTCACCAACCAGAAGATCACCTCGCACCGCGACAATACCGATCTGCTGCTCGATCTCGATTACGGCTATGAGGCGTTCCCGAACTTCTCGTCGTACAATGATTCGACGCAATATTATCGGCAGTTCAACCAGGAAGTCCGCCTGGTATCGACGCACGGCGGACCATTTAGCTGGGTCGTCGGCGGGTTCTACAACAATCTGCGCTATTACAGCAATTACCAGGAGCATACGCCGGGCTTCGCGAACTTTGCCGGGATCAATCGACCGGACGATCTCGAATATATCTCCTTCGTCAACACGCGCACCAAGGAGAAGGCGGCCTATGGCGAGGGCACGTTCCACCTCACCGACAAGTGGCAAGTGACGGGCGGCGTCCGCTATTACAAATATGACGCGTCCGCGACGGGCGGAACCGATACCCCGCTGTTCGGCGGCGGTCTGACCCGCACGCCCTATCCGCTGATCCAGTTCGCGCCGAGCCGGATCAAATCGGGCGATACCAGCAGCGACGGCTTCGTCTACAAGGGCAATACGTCGTACAAGTTCAATAACGACCTGCTGGCCTATTTCACCTACAGCACCGGCTATCGCACCGGCAGCGTCAATCGCGTGGCGCCGTGCATCCTGCCGCTGAACCCTGCGGTCCAGAACGTCTGTGCGCTACCCAACGAGCTCGCCTACAAGCCCGACAAGACGCGCAACTTCGAACTCGGCGTTCGCGCCTCGCTGTTCGAGAAACGACTGCAGTTCACCCTGGACGCTTTCCATATCGACTGGACCGATATCCAGGTCGCCAGCCAGACGATCAACGGCGCGGTGGGCATCACCGTGAACGGCGGCAAGGCGGTGTCGAAGGGGGTAGAATTCACCGGCCAGTTCAAGGTCACGCCGCGGCTCGTGGTGAATGCGGTCTATTCCTATACCGACGCGCATCTGACCGAGACCGCCCCGGGCGTCGTGGTCAGCCAGGGTGTCCAATATGACGCACCCGCCGGTGGCCGTCTGCCGGGATCGACCAAACATGCGGGCAGCGCCGGGATCACCTACACCCAGCCGCTGGGCGAGGGTCGCGAACTGGAGTTCAACTGGCTCGCCACCTATACGGGGGACATCTATTCGCGCATCGGCCTGGCCGGCAATGGCGAGGTCATCCCGAGCTACACCACCCACCGCGCGTCGGTCACCTACCATACGAAGCCCGTCGATATCAGCGTCTTTGCCGACAATATCTTCGACAAATATGCGGTCATCGCCGTCGAGAACGACCGGAGTTCCTACAATCAGGTCCGTACCGACGTCGTCGAGCGCTATTACGGTTATGGCGTGCTGTCGCCGCGGCGCGTCGGGATCGACTTCCGCTTCCATTATTGATCGAGGTCGGGCGCCCTTTCTTGCGGGCGCCCGACGCTCAGTCGACCGCGATACCGGCGCGCTCGAGCAGGTCCCTGACTGGCTCGAGCGCTTCGGCGTGCCGTTTCCAGCGCGCGACCGAATCGCGATAGATCGGCCGCCGCACCTGTGCTGCGCTCGGCGTCGAGACCGGCGCGGCATTGGTGTGGAAATCGCGGCACGCGTCCGACCAGTCGAGCCCGCAATGCGCCAGCAGGCGCCGCGTCTCGCCTTCCTGGTCGGCGACCAGATCCTCGTAGCGCAGCTCCAGCACGCGCCCCGGCAACACGCTGTGCCAGAACGCCATCAGCCGGTCGAACCGCGCATAGTAAGCGGCAATGTCGGCGAGATCGTAGCTGTAATCGTAATAGCGCGAGCCGATCGCGAACAGGTTGCGGAAATTGCTGAGCACCGTGTCCATCGGGTGACGCCGCAGGCACACGATCGACGCGTTCGGCAACGCGCGCGCGATGAACCCGGCATATTGGAAATTGCCGGGGAATTTGTCGGTAAAGCGTAGCGCCGGGTCGCGACGATGATGCTGCGCGCGAGCGAGATAGTCGCGCCCGATGTCCCCCATGTCCGCCTGAGCCGCGGCGGCGATCGTCTCGACGTCGAGCACCGTACGGCTCGACGTTCCCGCGGCTTTCTTCACCGCCAGCGGCATCGCCTGCAACTCGCCCGCGCTCTCCACCGCGGGATGCGAGGACAGGATCCGGTCGACCAGCGTCGTACCGGTGCGCGGCATGCCGATGACGAAGATCGGCGCATCGCGCGGCGGATCGGTCGCCGGCGCGCGCGAAAGCTGCGGCCAGCGCGCCTCGATCGCGTCGAACACGGCGGCATCGCGCGAAAAGTCATAGGGCAGCGTCGCGCGGTGCTCGGCATTGGCGGCGTGCAGCCGTGCGAACGCCTGATCGGCCGCACCGATATCCTCCAGTTCCTTCGCCAGGGCATAGCCGATCAGCAGCCGGTCGCGCCCCGCCGCCGCGCGCCGATGCGCTGCGGTCAAGCGATCGATATGATGGCGCGCATCGTCCTGCTTGCGCAGCCCGGCGAGCAGATGATGCGCGCGGGCATCGTCGGGCGCCTGCGCGATCAGGGCTTCGGTCGCCGCCTCGGCCTCGTCGATCCGCCCGAGGAAATTGAGCGTGGTCGCCTGGTTGTAGCGATATTCGCCGTTGCGCGGTTCCAGCCGGACCGCCTCGGCGAAATGCGGCAAGGCGGCGGCATGGTCGCCCAGCCGCGCATAGACGCACCCGATCGTGTCGCGGCTGAGCGCGTCGGCCGGCAGCGCGGCTTCGGCGTCGCGCAGCGTCGCGGCCGCATCGCCGTCGCGGCGCACGAGCGTGTAGAGCTTGGCCAGTTGCGCGCGATATTCGCCGTTCGGGCGCAGGGCGATCGCGCGGTCGATCCGCGCGATCGCGGATTGCACGCGGCCGGTGGCGGCTTCGGCGATGCCGAGCACGAAATGCCCTTCCGCTTCGTCGGGAGCGCTCGCGACCAAGGCCGTGGCCAGGCGCTCGGCGGTGCGGATGTCGCCCTGGACGAGCGCCGCGCGCGCGGCGGCGACATCACGGGCGAGGCTCACTGCGCGGCCAGCGCCGCGCGCGAGCGGATAGGGTCCGATGTCATCGTCGCGACGATAGCCGCGCGCCGCCGCGTCCGCACCGCTTATTTCGCACCTGCGCTGCCGACAATCGCTGGTCTCCAGTCTGGGGGCGAGCCGTACGGCAAGACGATTTTACACGCCTTCGCACCTTGCCTCCCGCCTGGAATCGGCTTCATCGAAATGGAATCCCACCTCCGTTCGCCCTGAGCCTGTCGAAGGGCTGCCTTTCTCTCGCGTGCGGCGCGCAGGAGGTGGGCAGGGCTGCGACACGCTCAGCCCGGACGGGTGGGGTGATCGCACTCGAGAGAAAGAGGCCCCAGCATCGGAGACAGCGAAATGCCGCCAGCCTTTCGACCAGCGGCTTCTCGGTATTCGCGCAGTCGGATTAAGCGTAGGTAACCTTGGCCGCACGGCGACGCGAGCGCATCGTCACGCCAGCCGCGCCGAAACCGATCAGCAACATTGCCCAGGTGCCAGCCTCAGGGACTGCGGTGACCGTGATGTTGTCGAGGTTGAAGTACGAATTGTTGTTCAGCCCGAAGTTGAGCGTGGTCGTCGCGCCCGTCGCGGTGGCGTAGAAGAAGTGCGACGTGAACGTATCGCCTGCAACGGTCGTGCCGCCCGTGTTGGTGGTGCCGCCGAAGTCGACCGCAACGCTGCCGGGGCCGCCATCGCTCTCGATCGTGTAGCCGATCTTGTAGACGGTGTTAGCGACGGTATCGAAGGTCTGCGAGAGCGTCGCAACACCGATCGCCGCGACGCGGGTGGTGCCCCAGTCGGCAGGAACCGGGATGCCGGTGTTCGAATAGGCGGCGAGGTTGCCGGTCGCGGTCCAGCTGCTCAACGAGCCGGTCTCGAAATCGCCGTTGGTGAAACCTGCTGCCATTGCCGGCGCAGAGAACACCGTCGCGCTCACCAGAACAGCCGCGCCCAAAAGAACCTTACGCATCGAAAAACCCCCGTTTTTGCGCTGCCAGGGAAAGGCGCGCGATGCCGCCCTACGCAAATAGTAATCCTTTTTCAACCATCTTCGGGCCGTGGATCGCCGAGTCCCGAATTAGGACGATTGCGGTCGGTCGCGGTCGCCTGCCGCGCGGCCTAGGGTGCAGAATGCCGCAATGCCCGCAGCGATCGCCGACACCGCCGCAGCGATCGCGGCTGTGCGGAAGTGGCCGACAAGCGCGGCACCGGACGAGGCGATCACCGCGCCGGCGAGCGCGGTCGCGATCAGGCCTCCGGTGCGGGCGATCGCGCTGTTGAAGCCCGATGCGGTGCCGGTATGCCGATCGTCGACCGACGATAATACGGCGGTGGTGAGTGGCGCGACCGCGCCCGCCATGCCGAGCGCGACGATGGCGATGCCGGGCAGCACGCCGGTCCAGTAACTGGTGGTCGGATCGATTCGAGTCATGACCAGGAATCCTGCGCCCGTGACGATCGGCCCGATGGTCAGCGGCAGGCGCGGGCCGATCCGCTCGGCCAGGCGCCCCGCCAGCCGCGACGCGATACCGATCACGATCGAGAATGGCAGCAGCGCGAAGCCGGCTTGCCCCGGCGAGTAGCCGCCACCGACGATGAGTAGATATGGGAGCAGTACCAGCAAGCCGCCCAGCGCGCCGTACAGCAGGAGCGTCAGCACGGTCAGGCCGACGAACGGCCGCGACGCGAAGAGCGCGAGCGGCATCATCGCGCGCTCGCCCGCGCGGTGTTCGACCCACAGAAAAGCGGCGAGCAGCGCGAGGCCGCCGCCAAGGCCGATCCATGTGCCGGCCGAGGCGGCATGCCGGCTGGACCAGAGGGTCAGCGCCCAGGTGAGCGCGCCGAGCGCCGCGGTCGCCAGCAGCGCGCCGTGCCAGTCGAGCGACTGGCGCTGGCGTCCGCTCTCGGCGACGAAGCGGCGCGCGACGATGACCGCCGCGAGCGCCACGGGGAGGTTGAGATAGAAGATCGACCGCCAGCCGACCGTTTCGATCAGCCAGCCGCCAAGCGGCGGGCCGATCGCGCTGGCGATCGCACCGGCCGCCGCCCAGGTGCCGATCGCACGACCGCGTGCCTCGCCCTCGAACGAACTTCCGAGGATGCCGAGGCTGTTGGGCATCAGGATCGCCGCGCCGACGCCTTGCGCCGCGCGGGCGGCGAGCAGGACGGGAAGGTCGGGCGCCACCGCGCATGCGGCCGATGCGAGCGCGAAGAGGGTTATGCCGAGCGTCAGCATTCGGCGGCGGCCGAAATGATCCCCCGCCGCGCCGCCGAGCAGCAGCAGCGCCGACAGCGGCAGCAGATAGGCGTTGATTACCCACGGCAGCGCGGCCGCGTCGCCGCCGAGCTCGGTGCCGATCGCCGGGAGCGCGACATTGGTCACCGAGCCGTCGATGAATGCCAGGCTGGAGGCGAGCATGGTCGCCGCGATCGTCCAGTTCGGGTGCCGGACCGATCCGCCGGCCTTGGCGTGCGCCTGGCCGCGATCGCACGGCGTGGTGAGCGAAGGATTCATGCGGCGGGCATAGCTTGGCGGCGGAAGCACTGCGCCGCGTGATCGTCGACCAGCCCGCATGCCTGCATCCAGGCATAGACGATCACCGGACCGACGAACTTGAACCCGCGCGCCTTCAGCGCTGCCGACAGCGCTTCGGATTCGGGCGAAGAAGCGCGCATCGTCGCGCCATCGCCGACGATCGGGCGTCCCTCGACGAAGCTCCAGCAGAAATCGGCAAAGTCTTCGCCCGCGTCGCGCATCGCCAGGAAGGCGCGCGCATTGCCGATCGTCGCCGCGATCTTGGCGCGCGAGCGCACGATCCGGGCGTCGCCGACCAGGCGTTCGATGTCACCGGCGTCGAAGCGCGCGACACGGGCGGGGTCGAAACCGGCAAAGAGCGCACGAAACGCGTCGCGCTTGCGCAGGATCGTGATCCAGGCGAGCCCTGCCTGGAAGCCGTCGAGCATCAGCTTCTCCCACAAGGCCCGGGGGTCGCGCTCCGGCACGCCCCATTCGGCATCGTGATACGCTGCGAGCAGCGCATCGTTCTGCGCCCAGTGGCATCTAGGCCGTTCGTCGGGTGGATCAGCGGGCATGGACTGGTCTGTAGCCTCTTCTGCAGGACGACCGCCATTCCTTATGAGGTGCCGACGGGTCTTGATACCGTCTGGCGCCATGCCGTGACTCACAAAGATGCGCCGTCGGCGGCACAAAGCGGCGCGCCGTGCATTCCGACCTCGATGTCGTTGTCCCTTGCGTTCGTCGGTGCCGGCCCGACCACGATCTACACGCTGCGCGCAGTGCTCGATCAGGAGATCCTGCCCGCCGCGATCACGATCTACGAGGAACAGCCGCGGGCCGGCCTCGGAACGCCGTATCGGCCCGGCTGGAACGATCCGGCGATGCTGTCGAACATTGCCAGTATCGAGATTCCGCCGATCGAGGAGACGCTGATCGCATGGCTCGAACGCCAGCCGCGGGCGCGGCTTATCCGGCTCGGCATCGACCCGGAGCAGATCGACGATCACGCTTTCTATCCGCGGCTGGCACTCGGCGAATTCTTCCTCGACCAGTTCACCGCGCTGATCGCGCGCGCGCGAAACTCGGGCATCGCCGTTGAAATCGCGACGCGGTGCCGGATCCTCGACATCGCCGCCGTGCCCGCGGGGCTTAAACTGTCGGTCGCGCCGGCAATCGGCGCCGCCGGCGAGCGGACCTTCGATCGCGTGGTGCTGGCGACCGGGCATCGCTGGCCCGAAGAGCCCGAAGTGCGCCCGGGCTATTTCCTGAGCCCGTGGCCGGCGACCGCGCTGCAACGCGTGCCAGCCGCCCGGGTCGGCATTCGGGGGAGCTCGCTCACCGCGATCGACGCCGCGGTCGCGCTGGCGGTTGCGCACGGCACCTTCATCGAAACCGACGATGCCGCGATCGACTATCGACTCAATCCCGGCGCGGAGGCCTTTCGCATGACGATGCTGTCGCGCAAGGGCCTGCTGCCCGAGGCCGATTTCTATCATCCGGTCCCGTACGAGCCGCTCGCTTTCTGTACGCCCGAAGCCATTACCGATCTCATCGCGGAAGGCGCCGACACATTGCTCGAACGGTCCTATGCGCTGTTCAAGCAGGAACTGGCGCACGCCGATCCCGACTATGCGGCGCGAATCGGCCTCGCCGATCTCGGGCTCGAGGATTTCGCCGATCGCTATTTCGCCGAGCGCGTCGCCGCCGATCAATTCGCCTGGGCGCAGACCAACCTCGCCGAGGCGCGCGCGAACTACGCCGCCGCGCGCACCGTTCCGTGGCGCTACGCCATCCTGCGGATGCACGAGGTGCTGGCGCTGATCGCGCCGCATCTCGACGTGGAGGCGCTCGACCGGTTCGACCAGTATCTCAAACCGGTGTTCGTCGACGATTATGCGACCGTTCCGCACGTCTCGATCGAGCGCCTGCTCGCGCTGCACCGTGCCGGCCGGATCGAGGTCGCCCTGGCCGACGGCGCGCGGATCGACACGCATGGCGACGATGCCGGCGCGACCGTGATCCGCAATGGCGACCGCCAGCATTTCCCGGTGTTCATCGAAGCGACCGGGCAACGCCCGCTCGCGATCGACACCTTTCCGTTTCAGACCCTGCTCGACCAGGATGTGGTCCGCGACGCCGCCGAAGGCGATCCGGACGGCCCGAAGGGCGTTGCGGTCGACGAAACCTTCCATCCGGTGTCGGACCATCCGGCCGCCGCGCGGCTATATTGCCTGAGCATTCCGTACATTCTCGGACGGCACCCCTTCATCCAGGGCATTACCAGCTCCCACGAGATGGGGAACGTCGTCGGTGCCGCGCTGACCGCGCCGATCGTCGCGCCCGCACCCGGCTGAGCGCCGCGCCAAACAGAAACGCCGCCCGATGCGGGCGGCGTTTCCGTAGCGCTGGGCCGGGATTATTCCGCGCCGGTGCCCGGGGCGGTCGTCTTCGGCGCCTCGCCATCCTCGACGCGTCCTTCGTTGCGCAGATCGCGGCCTTCCTGTGCCTTGGCCTTGCTTTCGGGAGACGTGCCGTGCTCGTAAATCTCTTCCTTCACGAAGCCGGCTGCTTCCTTGATCTTGCCTTCGATGCTCATCGTGTGCTCCTCGCCTTCCGGGGTGATCTTGCACAGGATCAACCTTTTTGGGTCCTGCTGGTTCCCTCGGCCTGACCTGACGGGAGACCGCCCGAAGGGTTTCGCCCGGTCACGGCGCGCGCGCCCTCCTGTGCGAGCCAGTCGATGAACACACCGAGGATCGGCATCCGGTCGGCGTGATCGGGGACCACCGCCACATAGCCCGTCCGTCGTACCTGGATTGCGGGGAGGGGGGTCGCCAGCTTTCCCGAAGCAATGTCGATCGTGAGCATCGGCAAGGGACCGATCCCGATGCCCAGGCCATCCTCGACCGCCTGACGAGTTACGAAGAAATGATCGAACGTCTGGCGGGGATGGCCCACCAGATGCGGCAGCCCCGCCGCGTCGAGCCAGTCGGTCCAGTCGCCCGCGCGCGTCGCGCTCGCGAGCAGCACATGGCCGGCAATGTCGGCCGGCGTTCTGATCGGACGCCGTTCGAGCAGTGCCGGGCTCGCGATCAGCGTGTCGACATCCTCGAGCACCGCGACGGCGCGATGCTGCCGCCATGCGCCTTCGCCGTCGATCCCGCGCCGAATCGCGATATCGAAGCCGCCGCGCAGATCCTCGAGCAATGTCGATACCGTGCCGACCACGATCTCGACGTGCGGATGCTCGGCATGAAAGCGATCCAGCCGTGGAATGAGCCACCGCATCGCGAAGCTGGTCGGCGCGCTCACCCGGAGGATGCGCCGCGCCGTCGGCCGGCCCAACGCGTCGGCGGCGCGGGACACGCTGTCAAAGGCATGCCCGACCTCTCCGGCGAACATCGCGGCGATCGGTGTCGCGACCATGCGCCGCCCGTCGCGACGAAAGAGCGGTTGCCCGATCCACGCTTCGAGGGTGGCGACATGGCGGCTGACCGCTCCGTGGGTCAGGCCGAGTTCGGCCGCGGCGGCGGCATAGCTGCCCGTACGGGCGGCGACCTCGAAGACACGGAGCGCGTTGAGGGGTGGCAGTCGGCGCATGACTCGTGCGTAAAGCTAACGGGTATCGTGATCAATCACCCGCTATTTCCGAAAAGCTCGCGTGTTTACGGTGCAAAGCGGAGGACGGCCGTGGACATTGCGCGCACATCAACAGCGGTCGAGGTTGCCCGGCACGAGCCTGGCGGCGCCAAGCGCCGCAACCTGCTGGCGGCGTGCATCGTCCATGCGCTCCATGACGGCTATACCGACGGGCTCTACGCCTTCCTCCCGATCTGGCAGACACAGTTCGGTCTTTCCTATGCGGGCCTCGCCGTCGTGCGCGCGCTCTATTACGGAACGATGGGCGGCCTTCAGCTTCCCGCCGACCGGCTGTTGCGCGGCGTCACGCCGCGGACCGCATTGCTCCTCGCCACGCTGATCGCCGCTGCAGGGTTCGGCATCATGGCGCTGCCGCTCGGCTTTGCGGGCCTGTGCATCGGCTTGCTCGTGGCCGGGATCGGGTCGAGCATCCAGCACCCGCGCGGCTCGATGCTGGTCACCGAGACATATGGCGCGGCATCGCGGCGTCCGCTCGGCATCTACAATTTCTCCGGGGACCTCGGAAAGGCGACCTTGCCGGCGCTCGCCGCGCTGCTCCTGCCGCTGCTCGCATGGCGTCCGGTCCTCGGCATCATGGCATTGCTGGGGCTGGCCGTGGCGGGCGTCCTCCTCGGCCTGGCGCCGGCCGTTGCCGCGCGCGGCGATGCGGCGACGCCGTCGGCGCGCGGGCGCCATGCGGGGCGGGGCTTCGCGCTGCTCACCGGGATCGGCGGTCTCGATACCGCGACGCGCATGGGCTATCTGCTGTTCCTGCCTTTCCTCGTGCACAGCCGTGGCGGCAGTTCGGCCACGGTCGGCCTTGCCCTGGCCCTGCTGTTCGTCGGCGGCGCCTTCGGCAAGGCGAGCTGCACGTGGCTGAGCGAGCGGATCGGCGTGATCGGGAGCGTCATGGCGACCGAGGCCGCGACCGCATTGCTCATGATCGTCACGGTGTTCACGCCGCTCGGGCCGATGCTGGTGGTTCTGCCTGTGCTCGGCATCTTCCTGAACGGGACCTCGTCCGTGCTCTACGGCACCGTTCCGGAACTGGCGCCCGGCGGCGATACCGGCCGGGCCTTCGCGATCTTCTATACCAGCGTCATCGGGTCGGGGGCGGTCGCACCGATCCTTTATGGCGTCATCGCCGACCATGGCAGCCAGACGCTCGGCATCGTCTCGGCCGCGTTGACGGCGTGCGCGATCATCCCGCTGGTCGCGGCGCTCGGACCGTCGCTGCGTCCCGCCGCCCGGGGGAACTGACCCACGGCAGAAAAATATTCCACTACCGGGTGACCAGTCCTGCCTGTCGCGCGAATAAGAGATCATGCGGTCGGACTTCCTCTCGAGATTGATCTCAAAACCCTCGTCCGGCGTGGCGGAGGGCGCGCGCGAGCGGCCATCGTCGCCGGTGTCGGACGATTGGGGCGGTCTGATGGTGGCGGCGCAAGGCGGACATGGCGGCGCCTATCGCCGTCTGCTCGGCGAAATCTCGGTCTGGCTGACGCGATACTTCCAGCGCCGCCTGCCGCCCGGCGATGTCGACGATGCCGTGCAGGAGACGCTGCTCGCAATTCATCGGCGGCGTCATACCTACGATCCGCGCTATCCGCTGGCGCCGTGGCTGGCGGCGATCGCCAAGCGCAAATGGATCGATCAGCTCCGCAGCCTGGGGCGTCGTCCGAACGCGGCATTGTCCGAAAACCTGTCGGTCGACGATCACGAGGCCTCGGTCATCAGCGCGTCGGTGCTCGCCAGCCTGCTCGAGGAGCTTCGCCCGGCGCAGGCGCAGGCGATCCTGCTGGTCAAGGTGCAGGGCTACAGCATCGAGGATGCGTCGGGAGAGACCGGCCTCTCGCCATCCGCCGTCAAGATGAACATCCACCGCGGGCTCGCGCGCCTGACGGCCTTCATAGAAAAGACTTCCGATGTCGCCTGACTCGCTGATCCTGGAACTGTCCGCCGATCTTGCGCCGGTCCGGCGGCGGCACATGCTGCGCGAGGCCGGGCTCGTCCTCGCGCTCGGCGCGACCGAGCTCGTGCTCTTCCTGGGATTGGGAGCGATGCGCCCCGACATGGCCGATATGGCGGCGTCGCCCTATCTGATGTGGCGGGTGGGAAGTCTTGCGGTGCTGGCCGGGATCGCCTGCACCGTCGCGCTCCGCTCCTTCTCGCCGACGGCGCATCCTCGCAACGGCGTGATGCTCGCCTGCGCGCTGGCGATCCTCGCCATGATCGGCGGCATGGCCGTCGCGCCGACCGGCGTGAGCGGCCACACGCTGCTCGAGCGCATCGATCCGGCGCGCGGCATCCTGTGCGCCGGCTCGATCTTCGTCCTGTCGCTGCCGGTCGTGGCGATGCTGGGCGTGTTGATGCGGCGGGCCGCGCCGACGCAGCCCAAGCTGAGCGCGATCGCATCGGGCATCGCGGCAGGCACCGTCGGTGCCCTCGTTTTTGCCTTTTGCTGCCCCTTCAACGACCCGCTCTATGTCGTGGTCTGGTATTCGGTCGGGTGCGCCGCCGTCGCGGGCGCTGCGCGATGGCGCTTGCCGAGACGCTTTCGCCTGTAGCGCTGTCCGCATCTCGGCCGTCCGCGGCCAGCCGCACGACCACCGACCTCCGTCAATCACCGCCGTCCCCGGTTTCGGGAACGGAGACTCATGTCTTGATCACAAGCAAAGGAACGCACCATGACGACCTTCACCCAGACCCAGCGCCCGGATACGGACTGGCTCAAGACCTATTACTATCTGCGCTTCGCGGTTTCCACGGTGTGGGTCGCACTCGCCTTCACGCTCGGCAGGACCGTGCCGCCACTGGCCGCGGTCATGCTCGTCGCCTATCCGGCATGGGACGCGATCGCGAACTATCTTGATGCCAGCCGCAGCGGAGGCCTGGCCCGGAACAAGAGCCAGACGCTGAATTTCGCCGTCAGCATCGTGACCGCGGTCGCCGTGGCCTGGGCGCTGGGGCAGGGCCTGCACGACGTGCTCAAGGTCTTCGGGATCTGGGCGTCTCTGTCCGGCCTGTTCCAGCTCGTCACCGGCGTCCGGCGCTGGACGTCCTATGGCGCACAGTGGGCGATGATCCTCAGCGGCGCGCAGTCCGTCCTCGCGGGGGTCATCATGCTCAAACAGGCAGCCGGCGCGGACGCCGTCGGCATCGTCAATATCGCGCCCTATGCGGCATTCGGTGCCTTCTATTTCCTGATCTCGGCCGTCTGGCTGACGGTGAGCGACGCCCGTCGCCGCGGAAGGGCTGCCGCGGCGTGAGAGCAGGCTGGCGGGCTGAAACGAGATCTATTGCGTAGGATTCGCTCCTAAATCCCGATGCTTTATGACGCGCCAGACCAGCACCGGAGACGCTGCGATTTGAACCGGTTGCAGCCAGTCCAGCTTTTCCCCTTTTTCCAGCCGCGCCCACAATCCCTTGGGTGCAAAATGCTTGTACATCTCGGTCTCGTTCGTGCCCGGGCAACCGACGATGTAATCCGCGCCACTTTCCAGGACCCACCGGTGCGCGATTCCGGGATCGGCCATGTAGGTCGCCATTGTCCGGTGCAGTGCCGCCAAATTGCGATGATAGCCTCCCGCCATGGCACGATGCGGCGTCGTCGCGAGAAGTTGCGGGGTGAGATCGACCGGCGCGAAGAGCTTCGCTGCCGGGAGCGCCGCGAGATCGGAAATCTCGTGGCCGTGGTCGCAGGGCTGGCGCTGCACGTGCGCACTCGCGGGCGGCGCGGTGGGTGCCGACATGCCGGCACCGCTGTCGGCATTGCCGAGCAGGGCGCCGGCGATCAGTCCCGGTGTCGCCGCCAGCAGCGCGCCGGCGGTCGCCGCGACGCGCCTGAGCGGCGCGGAGATCGCGCGCGCGCGCGTCAGCATCGCGTGCAACGCCCACGCGCCGCCCGGCAGCGCCAGGGCATTGGCGGTCGATCCCGTGCGGATGACGAGCAGCGACAGCGCGAAGGTGGAAGCCGAAAGAGCGAGCAGCATCGTCCAATGTCTGCGGCCCTCTCCGGTGCTCGCGCGCCAGGCGAAGGCGCCGCCGACCAGCCCGGTGATCGGGAAGCCGACCGTCATCACCGCCCAGGACGGACCCTGTGTCCAGACCGGCATGCCTTCGGAGACGTTTTCGTACCAGAATTTCCGCACGAACGGATCGAGGCTCGCGAACGGACCCGCCGTACATTGCGGGTCGATGAGCACCAGTGTCGCAAGTGCCGCAACGCCAGCCACGGCCAACGCCGCCAGTCGTGCCGCGAGCGGCAGGCGCGGTATCAGCATCGCCGCGGTCGCGCCGATCGCCGCGACCGCGAACGATGCGATCCACGCCGGCGCGATCGCATCGCAGGCCGGACTGAAAATGGCCGGCCCGCGTGTCGCGACGTGGAGCAGCGTCACCAGTCCGGTCAGCGTCCAGACCGCGCTCAGCGCCTGTGGGCGGCGCTCGGGGGCAAACGCCCAGGCGAGCATCGTTACGCCAAGGATGGCGGCGGTGACGGGCATTCCCTCCAGCGAAATGGTCAGCAGGACCGCCAGCGCGCCACCCATCACCGCGCCGGAGCGCGCGTTCGGTTTCCCGACCAGAGCGGTCATCGCGAGCAGCGCAAACACGATCTGCCAGCCATGATGATCGACGCGGAGCGGGCGCATCTGATAGAGGAGCGGCACGGATAAAGGCGCCAGCAACACCGCCATCTTCGCGCGCTCGAGACCAGCGAGGCGCCGTGTCAGCTCGGCACCCAGCGCCATCGCGCCAAGCAGCGTCACCAGCGGCACCACAGTCACGGCGATACGCGTCGAGGCGGCCTGTCCCAGCAGTGGGTCGAACAGGCCCATCACCAGCACCAACGGAATATCGACGAGCCGCGACCAGTGCATCGCGAAATGCCCGTCCCACAAACGGTGCTGGCTGACGTCCCACCAGCTTTGCCCGCCGAGCCAGTCGCGGGCCTCGACAAGGCGCATCGCGTCGTCGGGATCGGGAAACCAGAGATGCGCGATCGCGGTCGCCGAAAGCAGGGTCAGCACGACTGCGGCAAGGCCCCAGCCGATCAGTACAACCCGCCAGAGCTGCGCCGGCATTACGCTGCCAGTCTGGACGGCACTTGGCGAACGCTGTCGAGCGCAGCCCGTCCGCCGTCATCGCCGGACTCATGATATTCGGCGTCTTCGTTGACACACCAGACGTCGTAGATGCGCGCGCCGGCCGCGATGTTCTTGACCGTCAACATTGCGGTCATCATCGCATGATCCTGATTGTTGTAGCGGTGCATGCCGTTGCGGCCGACCATGTGCAGCGTCGGATAGCGCGTCTCGAGTTCGTGGCGCAGCGTCTCGACATTGTCGCGATAGCCTTCGTCATAGACCGGATACGCTTTTTCCTGACGAACCACGGCACCGCCGACCACGGTGCGCGGATCGGCGAGGCCGAGCTGGTGCAGCTCCGCCGTCGCCAGCGCGATCAGATCGGCGTCGGTCGCGTTCCAGAGGCCATCGCCTTCGAAACAGAAATATTCGAGGCCGACGCACGCGATGCTGTCGTCGGGCACCATCTCCGGCGACCAGCTACGGAAGTTCTGCACGCGGCCGACCTTCACACCGTCCTGATGGATATAGATCCAATTGTCCGGGAAGAGATCTTCCGAGCGGATCATCAGTGCGACCGTCAGGAAGTCGCGGTAATGCAGGTCCAGCGCCGCCGGAATGCTGGCGGGCAACGGCTGGATGCGGGCAGCCAGCTCGCGCATCGGGGCCGAGGAGATGACGTGCGCGGCGTTGATCGTCACGGTCTCGCCGTCGGTCGTCGCCTGCACGTTCCAGCGCTGCGTCGCGTCGTCGAAGCGCATCCCCTTCAACGCATGGCCCATCAGCACGCGATTGCCACCCTCGACCACCCGGTCGCGCGCGGCATCCCACATCATGCCGGGGCCTTTGCGAGGATAGCGGAAATTCTCCAGCAGCGTCTTGGTCTGCATGCCGTCGTTGGGACGCCTGTTGAGGTGGAGCGAGCGTTTGAGCCCGTCGATCACGGCCTTGCCGAGGCTCAGTCCCTTGATGCGCTGCGCCGCCCAGTCCGCCGACATCTCGTCGCACGGCATGCCCCATACCTTTTCGGTATAGGTCTTGAAGAAGATCGAATAGAGTTTGTAGCCGAACTGGTTGACCACCCAATCCTCGAAGCTCTTGACCTCCGGCCGCGGGAAAAGCTTGGCCTTGGCGTAGCTCGCCATGCAGAGGGCAGAGGTCAACAGGCCGAGATTGAACAGCGCCTCGAACGCGCGCAGCGGATAGCTGTAGAATTTGCCGCCGTAGAAGATGCGGCTCATCCGCGGGCGCTCGATAAAATCGTCGGGCAGAATCTCGTTCCAGAGATCGACTACATCCTTCGACTTCGAGAAAAAACGGTGCCCGCCGATATCGAAGCGAAAACCCTCATGCTCGACGGTGCGGCTGATCCCCCCGACATAGACCGGGTCCTTCTCGATGATCGTGACCGAATAGCCGAGCTTGGTAAGCTGATAGGCTGCGGTCAGGCCGGCAGGCCCTGCGCCGATGATCGCAACGTCAACGGCCTGATCGTGGTGCATGGACGGAAGTCTCCGAGGGAATTTCGCGACGCCATCTGTGGTCGAGAAAGCCTAAGCCATGGTTAACAAGACGTAGCCTTGCCCTTCGGCCCAGCGATTATCCGCCATGGCGCGGCCCGTGACGGCGCCCTGATCGCGATGCTAGTTTCCAGCTTGAAAGGGGTCCGGTAGGCGGCGGCCAACGATCTTCCCTGCGGCCGGTCGATTTTACGGATTCAGGCATCCTTGTGTTCGAAAAAGAGTCGCCATGGCATCGAACCTGCGCTCGCTGCCGATGACATTCGGGCCGAAGCCGAGTTTGTGCATTTCGGGCCAGCCAACCATACTGACGGTGCCACGGCGGCAGAGCGCGACGGCCATTTCGCGGTCCAGTGCACGGCTGGCCAAGCGCAGCGGCCGATTGGCAAGGTCCGGGTCGTTGCGGACTTCGTCCACCGCACTTATCGCCCAGCGCCCGTCATTGGTCGATTTGGGGAATTCCGTATCGATCACCACAAAGTCGCTTTTCTTTGTCGCGATGAAACGATCAAGCTGGACCTGCGGCTGCGTAAACCACCGCGCATGGAGCATCAGGATCGGCATCGCAGCCACCAGCGTGAGCGAACTCAAGACGATGACCATGCCGTCCGTCCGCTGCGGCGCTTTTAGCGCAAGCTGCTGGTAGCCCAGCCCCGCCAGCAGCGCGAAGCTGCCGAGATAGGGGTGCAGATAGCGATACCCCCAGCCGTGACCCTGGTACGGCAGGGTGAACCCCACGAATATCAGCCAGATCCCGATTCCGAGAAGCATCGGCGCCGCAAGTCCGCCACGGCGCGCAACGGGCACGGCCGCCAGTACGAGCGGGAGCAAAGCGAGGTTTTGCCAGGCGACGAAGCGCAGCATGTTCAGCATCATCCACGACAGCGTCAGCGGATCGCGCACCAGGAGCAGCGGCATGACCTTGTCGAGGAACCGGCTGCCGCTTGGATCCGGATGTGCGGATGCGCCGGTTCGCAACGCCGCAAGCAACGGAAACCCGATCCACCAGGCGGCGATCGCGCAATAGGCTGCGCAATACAGCAGCATCAGACGCCACCTGCCGAGCCGCATTTGCCAGACGATGAACGGCGCAGCGAAGAACAGGTGGAACACCAGCTGGTGCAGCCCGGTCGCGAGGAACCCGATCGCGATCGCTCCGGCATGACCCCAACGACCGCCGCGCAGAAAAGCCGCCAGCCAGATCAGGTTCAACGCCATATGCCCCGTCATCGCATAGGCGGTCATCGCGTTGACGAGCATCTGGCTCGACGTGAAATAGACGATCAACGTGACCCAGATCGCTCGGGCATCTGCGCCGAACAGGCGTTTGGCGATATCGAGCAGCGCCAGCGCACCAAACACCACCAATACGGGATTGAAGAATACCGGGTCCGCGATCTTGGAAAAGGCGAGGCGCAACAGTGCGTTGACCGGCAGATATCCCGACACCATTCCGGTTGGCGATTCAGCGTTCAGGAGGAACGCCGGCACCAGCGCACTGGCATAAGGCCGCCACTGCGCGGCTAACGGGGCTGCGAGCCGCCCCTTGTCGTAGACCTGCATGTCGAAGACGACCATTTGCTCGTCGCCCGACACCGGAAAATCGAAGAGCAGTACGTAGGCGCACCATCCGAGCACTAACGCGACGATGATGCTGGCGACCAAAACGATCCGCGCGCGCGGCGCTCGGTCCGGCAGGCGCCATGACGGTGCGAAACGCTGGAGGATGAACAGCAGGGGTGGCAGCGCGAGCAGGATGGCGATATCCTGGGTCTGGACCTGGTACAGTGTGAAGAGATTGCCTGTCGTCGTCGCCGCGCGCGCGACCAGCGGGAGCAGCACGAGCGCGGCGAGGTCCAGCGATCCCAGCGGTTTTGCCTGCCTCTTTTTCACACCGCTCATATTCTGCATCGAATGTCCTGACACGGTGGCGTGGCTTGTCGACGAGATAGCGCCAAACGTGGCTTTGCCTTGTCCAAGCAGCGGTAGGTTAGTCAAATGTCGGGAGCGGCGGTAGCGGTAGCGGTAGCGGTGACGTTGCTTGCGGCTGGCTGCCGGGCCGCGCGGTAGCAGTTGATTAACCGTTATCCGCTAGCCCGGGACGAGCGCATCGGAGGCCACACATGTTCGTTCAACGGTTCGACAAGACGCCCTCGTCAAGCGCCATGCCTCTTGCGATCTCCATTGTGATGCCGTGCCTCAACGAAGCGATCAGCTTGCCGCATTGCATCGCCAATGCCCGCGACGCGTTGAACAGGATCGAACGCGAGTTCGGGATCGCCGGCGAAATCGTTATCGCCGACAACGGCTCGACCGATGGCAGCCAGGGAATCGCGACCACATGCGGTGCGAGGGTCGTCGCCATTGCGGAACGCGGTTACGGTGCCGCGATCATCGGCGGCGGGCACGCTGCGCTTGGCGAATATCTTCTCATCGGCGATGCCGATGGAAGCTATGATTTTACCGATGGCGTCGCGATGATCGCACGGCTGCTTGCGGGCGCCGACCTGTGTATGGGATCGCGCTTTGCCGGCGGCATCGCGCCTGGCGCGATGCCCTGGAAGAACCGTTATATCGGCAACCCCCTGCTCACCGGCGTTCTCAACCTGCTGTTCCGCTCGGGCATCGACGATGCGCATTGCGGGCTGCGCGCCATTCGCCGCGACGTGTTCGTTGCGCTGGGCCTGACCGGGGCGGGGATGGAATTCGCCAGCGAAATGGTCGTCAAAGCCAGCCTGAAGCGAATCCGGATCGAACAGACGCCCGCGACCCTGTCGGTCGATTTGCGTGACCGTGCGCCGCATCTGCGCCCGTGGCGCGACGGTTGGCGGCATCTGCGCTATCTGTTGATGCTCAGCCCCACATGGCTGTTCGGTATTCCCGCCCTCGCGGCAATGGGCGTCGCGACGATCGTCCTGGCCGTGGCGCTCGCGCATATGCTTGGACTCCTCGCCGGGACCGGTGCGTTCGGCACGAGCTGGTCGCTGGTTGCGGGGTTCCTGTTCTGCATCGGGCATCTTTCGGCGGTCATGGCCGCCGCCACGCACCTCCACAGCGTCAACGAGGGGTACCGACAAATGCCGACGGTCGTGCGCCGTTATGCCCGGCTGCTGACATTGGAGACGATGCTGATCACCGGTGTTGCGCTGCTGCTCGTATCGGCGTGCGGGCTCGGCGCGGTCGCGCTGGAATGGTCCAACGGAGACTTTGTCGCTTTGGCCACCCCATTGCCGCTGATTCTCGCGTGCGTGCTGGGCGCGACCGGCTTGCAGACGATCATCGGCGGCTTCCTCCTGGCAATCATCGCCGGGCACGAAGCGCGCTTCGTCGCGGCGGCGCGTCACGACGCGCTCGTCGCAAGTGCCGTCCCGATCGAACGGATCGCGGCATGACGATACGGATGGCGGCGATCGGCCTCGGCTGAGGGCAGACGACGGCGAATTCGATCGTCCGGGCGACCCACATATCGTCCCATACGCGTCTTAGCCAGATGCCTCCCCCGCGACCCCGAAGCGGGCGACCGCGTCGGCCACGCCCGCTGCCAGCGTAAAGCGTGGGCGATACGCGGTTTGCGTGAGCAATCGGTCGATCGTGCCTTCGATCAGCGGGGGATCATCCGGACGGGTCGGCATCGCCCCATAGAGGACGCGATCGGCCGACCCGGCGGCTCGCGTTGCGATCTCGACGAAGCGTCGGACGGTCGTCGCCTCGCCACTTGCGACGTTCAGTACGCCCTCGACCGGTGCGGCAAGGATCGCCACCAGCGCGGCGGCGACATCCTCGACATGGATGAAATCGCGCCGCTGCTTGCCTTCCGAGACCTTTGCGACGCCGCCGCGCCGCGCCGCTTCGAGCAGTGAGCCGAGCAATCGCTCGGATCGCTCGCGCGGGCCGTAGGGAAAGAAGATCCGCGCCCAGGCGAGCGAAAGACCAAGTTCGGGTGCCGCCTTTGCAAGCACGGCATGTAGGCCCGCTTTTGCCGTGCCGTACAGGGTAGCCGGCAGTACCGGCGATGTGGCTTCTTCGAGGCGACCGCGACCCGTCCAGTCATATTCCGCGCAGCTGCCCGCAATGACCGCCCGCTGGCCGCCGCTCGCGCCGAAGGCGCGAACGAGGCCGATCGACGCCGCCACCCAGTCAAGGTTCTCGGGTGCCTCCCAGAAGCCGGGCCTGGCCTCCCAGGCGAGATGGAGCAGGTGCGTCGCGCCGATTGCCTGGATCATGCCGCGATCGACGCCGGCCAGCAGATCGGCCGGATGATGGACGACACCGGCATGATCGACAGGCGATCGACCCAGCGCGTGGACCTCGGCACCGGCGCCCAGCAGCAAAGGCACCACCTCGCGGCCGACGAAGCCACTGGCGCCCGTGAGCAGGACCCGCATCAGATCAGTTGGAGACTGGGCACCGCGACCACGAAGCGGGCATCCCATTCCCGGGCATAAGCGAGTTGCGCAACGACTTCGTCGCGCAGGTTCCACGGCAGAATCAGGATGCGGTCCGGCCGGTCGGCACGCAATCGATCCTCGGCGACGATCGGAATCCGGCTGCCGGGCATGTACGATCCCGCCTTCGCCGGATTGAGATCGACCACATAGGGGAGCAGATCAGGGCGGATGCCGGCGAAGTTGAGCAAGGTGTTGCCCTTGGCGGCAGCGCCATAGGCGCCGACCTTCAATCCGTTGCGCCGCGCATCCAGCAGGAACAGGAGCAAGTCGTCCTTCACCGCTTCCGCGGCGCGCTGCAACGTCGCGTAGAAAGCGGGCGTCGTGACGCCGGCCTTATGCTCGGCCTGAAGCATTTCCGTCACGGCCGCGGAGACTGGGTGGGGCCCGCCCGCGCGCTGGGAAAAGACGCGCAGGCTTCCGCCATGGGTCGGAAGCCGCTGAACGTCGAACACCGAAAGCCCGTTCGCCGCGAAAATCCGTTCGACTGCCGTCAGCGAGAGATAGGAATAATGCTCGTGATACGCCGTGTCGAACTGGTTGCGTAAAACCATTTCCAGCAAATGCGGGAATTCGAAGGTGGCAACGCCGGTCGGCTTCAACAACCGCGCGAAGCCGCCGACGAAATCATTGATGTCCGGCACGTGCGCCAGCACGTTATTGGCGATGATCAGGTCCGCATCGCGCCCTTCGGCGGCCAGTTTCTCGCCCAGCGTGACGCCGAAGAAATCCTCGACGATCTCGATGCCCCTGGCACGCGCGGCCGCCGCCGTGCTTGCGGTCGGCTCGATGCCGTAGGTGGGGATGCCGGCGTCGCGGACATATTGCAGGAGATAGCCGTCATTGGCGGCGACCTCGACCACGCACGACGCCGCGTCGAGGCGCAGGCGAGCGGTCATCTCGGTGACGTACCGCCTGGAATGCTCCAGCCAGCTTTGGGAGAAGGAACTGAAATAGGCATAGTCGGCGGTGAATAGAGCGTCGCGGCTGGTAAAATCGACGGTCTGCACCAACCAACAGGCATGGCACACCAGCAGACGCAGCGGGAACCATGTCTCGGGTGCGTCGAGCCGATCTGCCGGAAGATAGGCGTTGGATGGCGGCGCACTGCCGAGATCGAGAAAGGGCGCCTGCAAAGGCGCGGTGCAGTGGCGACATTTCACAGGATCATTTCCCAAAATCGTCGGTTAGCATCGGCCGCGAGCGATCGCGGTCAGACATGATCGCGATCTCCCTGGGCCACGGTATCGCAAGGCGTCGGTCGAGCGGATGAAGGCCGTCTTCGGCTTCGGGAACATGGCTTGCCGAATGGAAATAGAGCAGGTCGACGTTGTCGGACAGCGTTTGAAAGCCGTGTGCGAAGCCCGGCGGGATCAGCATGGCGGTATTGTTGTCCGCCGACAATTCGATCGCGACCGAGGTCAGAAAGGTGGGGGAATCGGCTCGAATGTCGATCGCGACGTCCCAAACGGCGCCGCTGAGACACAGCACCAGCTTGGTCTCCGCATGCGGCGCGCGTTGGAAATGCATGCCGCGAACCGTGCCGGCTCGCTCGGTCCGGCTGTGGTTCGCCTGGCGCATCGGCCCCGTCCAGCCTGCCGCCATCAGATCATCGTCGCAGAACAAGCGGGTGAAGGCGCCCCGCGGATCCCCCGCCGGATGACGGACGACCCGGCGCGGCCCGCCGGGCATCAGCTCGGTAACGGTAAAGCGGCTCATCCGGCCGCCCAGAATGCCGCAATGTCCGCCTCGCAAAGCGCGCGGGCGTCGGCGCCCTGATCAAGATCGCGATACCAGCCCATCGTGCGACGCACCGCCTCTTCCAATGTCCAGCGTGGCACGATGCCGAGCGCGGCGCGCGCTCTGGCGATCTCCAGACTCAGCCAGCCGGCTTCGTGTGGTCCCGGCTCGACCGTACCGAAGCGCGCCTCGCCGCGACCATATGCGGTACGGGCGAGATCGACGACCGCCCGCACCCTCGCCGCTTCGCCGGTTTCCGGGCCGAAGTTATAGGCGCCAGCCAATGCGGGTCGCTGCCACAGTGCCTCTGCCAGCTGGAGATAGGCATGGACGGCCTCCAGCACGTGCTGCCACGGACGTACCGCGTCCGGGCGGCGCACGTCCAGAACGTCGCCTGCCTGCCAGTGCCTGACCGCATCGGGCAGCAGTCGGTCGCCCGACCAGTCGCCGCCGCCGATGACATTGCCCGCGCGCGCCGTTGCGACGGCGATGCCGGCGCCCGCCAGATAGCTGTCGCGATAGCTCGCGGCGACGATCTCGGCGGACGCCTTGCTGGCGCTGTAGGGGTCGTGCCCGCCCAACGCGTCGGTCTCGCGATAGGGATAGGGATGCTCCAGATTACGGTACACCTTGTCGGTGGTGACGACGATGATCACCCGCAAGCCCGTGCTGTCCCGGCACGCGTCGAGAAGGTGGGCGGTGCCCATGACATTCGTGGCAAAGGTGGCGAGCGGATCGGCGTAGCTTGCGCGGACCAGCGGCTGGGCGGCCAGGTGCAGGACGATCTCGGGGCGCGCGGTACGCACCACTTCGGCGACGCCGGCGCGATCGCGGACGTCGCCTTCACGATGCGCGAGGCCATCCGCGATCCGGGCCAGCGAGAACAGGTCGGGAGTCGTCGCGGGGGCCAGCGCGAGCCCCGTCACCTCGGCGCCAAGCTGGGCGAGGCGGATCGCGATCCAGCCACCCTTGAAGCCGGTATGGCCGGTCAGCAGAACCCGACGACCACGCCAGAAAGACGGGTCGGGCACCATCACCATGTCCGCCACGGCGCCCGGCCGGTAGCCCACATCTCTTCCAGCTGCTGCTTTTCGCGCATCGTATCCATCGGTTGCCAGAAGCCATCGTGCGCGAACGCGAGCAACTCGCCCTTGGCGGCCAGCGTCTCGAGCGGTGCGGCCTCCCAGGTCGTCGCATCGTCCGCGATCTCGGAGATGACGCTGGGGTTGAGAACGAAGAAGCCGCCGTTGATCATGCCCCCGTCGCCGCGCGGTTTTTCCGCGAAGCCCATGACCTGGTCGCCGTCCGTCTTCAGCGCGCCGTATCGGCCCGCCGGCTTTACGGCCGTGATCGTCGCAGCCTTGCCATGGGCCTTGTGAAAGGCGATCGAGGCGGTGATGTCGATGTCGGCGACACCATCGCCATAGGTGAAGCAGAACGCCTCCTCATCCCGGACATGGTCTGCGACGCGGCGCAATCGGCCGCCGGTCATCGTCGCTTCGCCTGTATCGACCAGGGTTATCCGCCAGGGTTCGGCGCGGCGGTTGGAATAGGTGGTTTCGTTGCGTGCCAGATCGATCGTAAGATCGGAAACATGCGACATGTAGTTCAGGAAATATTCCTTGATGATATAACCCTTGTAACCGCAACAGATCACGAAATCGTTGATCCCATGGGCGGAATAGATCTTCATGATATGCCACAGGATCGGCTTGCCGCCGATCTCCACCATCGGTTTCGGGCGGAGATGGGTTTCTTCCGAAATACGCGTGCCCAGACCGCCGGCGAGGATCACAGCCTTCATACAAACCTCCCCGCCCGATTCCGGCGTTTCGATACAGGACGATGTCCCGCGATGCTACACCCGGACCGCAGAGCCTATCGGCCGTGTAGTATAGCCCAGCGTGACGACGTGAAATTCCACAGAAACAACAGGATCGTGGCGACCGGCGTCGCGACGATCACCGGCACGCGCAGCCCCGTGCAGAGCAGCACCATCAGCATCATCGAGCCCAGGAATCCCATGATCGCGGTCAGCAAAAACCGCTGAAGCCGGATCCAGGAACGCGCTTGCTCGAAGGTGAAGACGCTGTGGATCCAGTAACCGACCGGCGTCGTAATGCAGAAGGAGAGGATGAGCGCGACGGGATACACGATCCCGAGCTGCGCGCTGCAGATCACGATACCATTGTGCAACAATGCGCAGAACGCCCCCCCTGCCAAATAGCGGGAGCTTTGCCATTGGGTCGGCCGCCAGATCACGCGCGTGCCAGCATCGCGAAATTGTTGCGCCAGGGCCGCACGCGCGCCTCCGCCACGATCGGTGAGCGGCCGAATGCCTCGGCGAGCATGGCATCGGCATCGGCCTTGTAGAGATAGTGGACCTTGTCGCCGGTCAGCCACCGATCGCCGGCGTGGCACAGCCAGTGGATCGGCGTGGTCGTCCGCTCCCAGTCCTTGAAAACCAGCGATCCTTCGGGGGCCACAGTCCGCCGCACGGCCGCCAGCAGCTCGCGGCGCATCGCGGTCGGAACATGATGGATCACGTCGGACAGGACGACGAGATCGAACTCCCCCGGCTGCTCCAGCGCTACCGCCTGAACGGTCTTCTCCTCGAACGAAACGCGTTCCCGGCATCCGCGAAACAAGCGTCCGGCATTGGGCGTCACGTCGATCGCCGTGATATGCGCGTCCGGGTACAGGGCCACCAGCCGCTCGGTAACCGCACCTTCGCCGCATCCTACCTCGAGAATCCTGCGCGCCTGCGGCACCCACGCACCGATCTGACGGCAATATGCGTCGATATCGATGAACACCGATCGATAGAGTGCGGCGACGAGATGTTCGTGCCGACCGAACATGCGGCGCACCGTGGGCCCGATCGGCATCTTCACAAGACTCCTGCGGATTTCGCGCGCAAGCGCGGAAGCACGCGCTCGATGATGCGCGATCGATGAATGTAGCGTCCGGCCCCGACGGGCCCGAGCCTGAGCACCGACATCAGCGCTTCCCCAAGCGCGCGCGACCGGCCGTTGGCAGCATCGGCGAGCGCTGCATTGACGACGATCGAAGCATCGGCGAGCCGGCGCACCTGTGCGCGACGGCTCGCCGGGATAGCGGCGATGTGACGCTCGACGACGATGCGGTGCTGCGCCTTGAAATTGCCCGTCTCGCGGCTGCCGGTCGTGGTGGCGGACGACCCGTGAATGCGAAAGGCGGCAGTGACGGTATCGTGATAGAGGACCTCGCCATACCGAGCGAGCTTGATCCACAAATCCCAGTCACCGGTGTACCAGAGATCGAGGTCGAGGCCGCCGCAGGCGAGCCAGGCGTCGCGGCGGATGACCGGGCTTACCACCGCGACGAAATTCTGCACGAGCAGCTTTTCGAGCAGCGCGGTCCGCTCGACCGGCTCTTCGCCGTCGGCCAGCGGACAATGCCAGATACCGCGAACCTTGTCGTCTTTGTCGATGATGGCGGTCGGCGCGAGGTGCAGTGCCGCGTCCGGCCGTCCCGTGATCCAGCCCCGCATTGCCGCCGTCCGGCCCGGCAACCACAGATCGTCCTGGCATAGCCAGGTGATATGGCGGGCGGAGGCATGGCGGACGCCGAGATTGGTTTTGGGCGAGCAGCCGTCGACGCCGTCGGGGTCGACGAACCGAAAGTTCACCCGGTCCGCGAAGCTTTGGATAACGGTCATCGATCCGTCATCGGGGCTGCTGTCGATGATCACCACCTCAATGCCGGGATCGGGATCGGCGGCGATCGAAGACAGCGTTCGGTCCAGCCATTCCTCGCCGCGATAGACGGGCAGAATGACCGAGAGCCAAGGTTGCGGGAGGATTTGCTCAGCCGGGGATGCTTGCATAAGGTCCAGAGCTGGGGGCATTTTGGCGTCGTCGTCCCGAATGGTGCATGCCATTCTACAAATTGATAGTTAACAAACCCCTTGCGCTGATGCCTGGTACGACGTCGGCGGCGTTGGCCGTCGCGGCACGGAGCTTCCGACCGCCAATGCTGGCGACAAGGCTTGCGGGACGAGCAGTGTCTGCGTCACCGACGCGAGCCGCAGCCGCGCGTCGCGATAGGACATTCTTTCACCGATCCTGCCTTCCACGAATGCGGCGAATCAGAAATCTACGGAGAATGGTAAGATTTTATGAAACAAGGCTTCGCGCGATCCAACGTCGAGCTTGTCGTATATGTGACGGATGTGCGCACGCACCGTGCCGACCGATACAGCGAGGTTCGCTGCGACCTCGTCCGCCGTCAGGCCGCCGAAAAGCGCTTCGATCACGCGCCGTTCCGCGGTGGTGAGACTGAACTCCGCTTGAAGGATGCCTCCATCCAGGTTCGTGAACCACGTCGTCGGGCGTAACACCAGCCCCGTCACAGGTTCGCCATCGGCATCCGACAAAGCGAGCGCGACGCACAACGTATAATGATGCGAAGCATTGCGGATCCACATCGACGACGGATGATTTCCCGAAGATTTGATAAAAGAACGAAGCGCGATCAACTGACGTTCTTCTCGAACGCTCAACCGGTTTTTTATGATGTAAAACATGTCGGATAGATTTATTACTCCCAGCGCAGCGTGATTCATCCACAATATGTTCATGTCGTTATCGATTAGGATCCTTGCCCTGATATCCTTATCTACCCAGAGCGTGACGTGATTGGATAAAGACTCTTGCACGCTCGATCGCGTCGCCATCGCTCCTCCTGCTCGCGCGTGCCCCGCGCGCACATGCGGAGCCCCATCCTGCGATCGGATGTGCCCCCTCCTTAGTGTTGCATGGTGTAATTCGCTGCGATCTGAAACGAAATGTCGCAAATTGCGTATTGGAAATTGTACATATGCGGCCGGGCACAGGTACGATTACGTAACTCTAAAGCGCAATGCTCCCGATGGGCGAGTTGTGAGACGGAGCGCCCTTGATGGACTTGCTTGCAGGTCGATCATCACAACACAAAAATTCCACAAAATATCATGGCGATGCCGACCTGTGAGGTCGGGGTCTAACCCTAAATAGCAATCCTGCCCTCGCTGGATTCAACGCAGCGGGCCGAGTAATATATATGAGCATCTGCATATTAAAATGTAGAGGCGCGGCCAAATCGACAAATTTCTAATGTGGCTGCGGTGCCGCGAATCGGTCTTTTCGCGACATCGCAACAGTGGGCAGTCCGCAACTCTTGGCGGGCGGCGTTCGTCACATTTGGAGAATAATCATGAAGCTTGTCCTCATTGCCGCGTCGGCTGCTCTTGCCGCCGGTCTCGCCAGCGCACCGGCCAGCGCCGAAACCTTGAACGTCCAGGGCATCGTCGCGCCCTATTGCAACGTCAACCTGACCAACGTCTCGAGCGGGACCGCATCGGTCGCCATGGCGGGCACGCAGACCGTCGCGAACCTGCGGCTGTCGTGCAATTCGGCGACCGGCACGAAGTTCGTGCTGCGCACCCAGAACGGGGATCTGACCCAGCAAGTCGGGCCGGTGACCAATCGCATCAATTACGACCTCATCCTGGACTCGCCGAGCGACCCCACCTTCGCGATCGCGCAGCATGACACGTTCCCGGGGAGCGGCGTCGAGAACCAGAATCAGTTCACGCGCTCCAACACCGGCTACACCCAGGCGATCGCCAACGGCATTCCGCTGGTGCTCTCGCTGAACCTGAACGTCGCCGTGGATACGAACAACACCCCGACCTCGCAGAACTACCCGGCAAACGCCGCGCCGGCAGGCACGTATACCGAAGTGTTCTCCTTCACCGCCAGCGCAGTCTGATCGCAGCAAACTCGGCAGGGGCCGCTGTCACGGCGGCCCCTGTTTTGTCGTGCTGTTTGGGGGGGATCACATGAACGTATCAGGACAATTGGTGACGGCATTGCTGGTCGCAGCAGCGCCGGCGTCTGGCTTCGCGCAAGGCTATCAGGTGCAACCCATGCTGGCGACGATTGCGCCCTCGGGGCCGGGCTCGCGCTTGACGATGTCGATCAAGAATTCGGGCGCGGTGCCGATCACGCTGGAGATGGTACCCTTTCGCGCGACCGTCGACGATGCGGGCAAGGCCACGCGAGTCGATGAAGACAAGGACGTGCTGATCTATCCCGCGCAGGCGTCGATCGAGCCGGGCAAGGCGCAATCGGTGCAAGTGCGCTACATCGGCAACCCCGCTTTGGCCGAGGCGCGGATGTATGGTGTCCGCGTGTCGCAACTGCCGATCGCCGCCCCCGGCTATTCCAACGGCACGGGCGCCTCCGGCGCTTCCTCCGACGTCAAGGTCAGCTTCAATTTCCTCAGCCATATCATCGTTTCGCCGGCCTCGGCGCACGCGACGATCACGGTCGAGGAGGCCGGTCGTGCGCCGAATGGCGATCTCATCTTGAAGATCAGCAATGCCGGATCGGGCATCGCCGTGCTGAACGCGTCGGATTTCAAGTTGACCGATGCCGCGGGGAAAACCGTCTCGCTTGCCGCGGATGATTTGAAGATCGGCGACTTTTCCGCCTTCATGCCGCAGCAGAACCGGCGGGCGACCGTTCCGGCCAAGGATTTAGCCGGCCTGGTCGGTGCGATAAAGCCGACAATTACCGTTCAGTGACCGGTGGCGCCTCGGGACGGGCGTCCGCGCCCGGCACTCTTTGGAAGCGGTTGCATCGTCTGCCTCTCCGCCATTGTCGCGGCGGGGCCTGCTTGGGCTCAAGCCGTCGCAATGGCTGATGCGCCGGTGCTATCGCCGCCTGCGCAAGCCACCGCGTCTCCGACGAGCCGGCTTCGCAGCGTCCGCGTTCCGCTGGAGGTGTCGTTTCGATTGAACGCCAAGTTCCTCGGCACGATCAGCATCGCCATCGACGCGCGCGGCGATGGCGAGATCGACGCGCAGCGGCTGATCGCGCTGCTTGGTCCGGTCGTCGAAGCCAAACTTCTGGCGGCGCTTACGGCGCGAATCGCGGGGCGTACCCGAGTCGATTTCGCCGACCTCGCAGTCGATGGCTTTGCGCTTCGCTTCGACAATCTGGCGCTCGAAATCATCGCCACCTTGCCGCCGGATGCCTCGAAGCCGGCAACGCTGCAACTCGGGCCGCAACAGGACGTGCCGGTCCCGGCAAGTTTCGATCAGCCGTCGAACTTCAGCGCCGGTGTCAACATCGCCGCCAGCCAGCGCTACGTTTACGGCGCCGGCGGCGGATTCCAGCCGATCAAGGCCGACTTCGACGCGATCGCCAATTTCGGCGGCTTCAGCGGCGTGACGTTTACCGGTGGTGTCGACTATGACGGTGCGCGCTGGCAGCGCGAAGAGTTTCGGGCGACGCACGACATGTTCGGTTCGGCGGTGCGCGCCACCTTGGGCGAGTTCACGCCGAGCTCGACCTCGTTTCAAGGTGTGGGGCGCATTCTCGGCTTCGGCGTGGAACGCGCCTACTCGACGATCCGGCCGTTTCAGAACACGCGTCCGACCGGACGACAGGACTTCACGCTCGATCATGATTCCAGCGTCGATGTGCTCGTCAACAATATCCGCGTGCAGACGATCCGGCTGGCCGCCGGTCGCTACAACATCAGCGACTTTCCTTTCGCCGCGGGGCCAAACCAAGTCCAGCTCATCGTCGAGGATATCGGTGGCCGACGGGAAATCCTGAATTTCGATGTCTTCAACACGAGCAATTTGCTGACGTCCGGCCTTACCGAATTCGGCGCGGCGGTCGGCCTGCGCGAGCGCGAGCAACTTCACTACGGTTCGTCCCCGGGGCTGACGGGCTATTTGTATCACGGAATGTCCGACACGCTGACGCTGGGGGTCAACGCGCAGGCGACCAGCGATGGCGTCCAGCTTGGCGGCGTCGTCGTCCTGGGTACGCCGATCGGCTTCTTCCAGCTCGAGGGCTCGGGCAGCAGGCGCTTTCCGTCGGGGGATTCGGGAGTCGCGGCATCGCTCGATTATCGCGGGGATTTTTCGATCCGCCAGAAAGACGACCTGCGGATCGTGGGCTCGGCGGTCTATCGCAGCGCGACGTTCCAGGATGCGTTTTCGCAACCCCTGCGCAACCCGCACGTGGTCGATACCGCGCTGCAAGTGCAATGGCTTGCCCCGCTCCAGGTGAGTACGGGGCTCGGCGCGTCCTATTCCCTGGCGCGCGATGGCGGCGCAGATTCCTATCGCCTCGATCTCACGCTCGGACGAAGCTTCGGCCGGCTCGGCATAAGCGCGACGGGGTCGCGCACGGTGTATCAGGACGGCCGTAACAACGACGATCGCGTCGCCGTCGGATTGTCGCTTTTGCTCGGCCGCCGCGACAGCGTGAACGCGCGCTACGACAGCGGCACGGGTCGCGCCGAGGTCGAGGTCGCCCGTGCACCCGAAGGCCGGCTCGACGAAGTCAGCGGGAGCATCCGCTACACGCAGGATCGCGACGCCAATGCGCTTTCGGGACGGCTTGCCTATGTCAACAATCGCTTCGACCTCGTGCTGAACCACAACAGGATCGAAAGCGCCGGGCCGGACGGGCAGACGTCCAACGCGTCGGACTGGAACATTCGCACCTTCATCGGATATGCCGATGGCAGCATTGGAATTGGCCGCGCGGTGGACGAAGGCTTCGTCGTCGCGCCGCTCCACTCGACGTTGCGCGGCGCGCAAGCATCGATCGTGTCCGGCGATCGCGTCATCGCGCAGTCGGGCTTGTTCGGTCCGGCCGTGGTGCCGATCGGTCGCGCCTATTCGATCCAGCACTATGACGTGAAGGTCGACCCGTTGCCGATCGGCTACGATCTCGGGGCGGCCGAAATCTCCATCTTCCCCGGATATGGATCGGGATATCGGTCGATGATCGGCAGCGACGCGTCGCATATCGTCATCGGGTTTCTGGCGACCGACGACGGCCCGGTGTCGCTCGCTTCGGGAATCATCGAGCCGATCGATCCTGCCCTGAAGAAAAACTGGAAGGAGCGTGGTTTCTTCACCAACCGCGCCGGCCGTTTCGTCGCCGACCGGCTCGCGCCGGGCCGGTACCGCCTGTTGCTCGACGGCAAGGTGGCAGCAGAGATCGAGGTAACGAAGGACACGGAAGGAGTCGTCGATGTCGGGAAGCTTCGCGTCGCGCGTTGAAGCGGTCTTGCTCGTGCTTGCGCTGGCTTGGCTCGGCGCAAGCGAGGCGAGAGCGTGCGATGCCGTGATCATATCCACCGCGCCGACGCTCGTGTTCGACTATGATCCGTTCGCCTTCGCCAAAACGGTGGCGCGCGCGAGCTTCGAGATCGACAGTCGCGAGACCAAAGCCTGCGAAGCCGATCTCGTGCTGCTCGATGCGCAGCATCTGGTGGTGGCGGAAAAGGACATCGATGGCACGGGCGTCACCGTCACATTTACCGCGACGGCGTCCGACGCAGCAGCCATCGCCACCGCGACACCGGGCATGTGGCGCGTCAGGATCGAGCCCGGTCGACGCATTACCGTGTCTATCGATGGTCTCGTCGCCCAGGATGCCGTCGCTACCGCGGGGCTGCACACGGCGGAGCTTTCGCTGGAGTTGCGCGATGTCGGCATGCCGACATCGCGCGCCCCGCCGACATCCTTGCGTCTCGCGCTCAACGCAAAGCCGCGCGCGCAGATGAATATCGCTGGCGCGGCCGGAACCTTTGGCACCGGCGCGAACGTCTCGCGCGTCGATTTCGGTACGATCGAAAGCAATGCGAGCCGACGCGTGTTCCTGCAGATACGCGCCAATACCCGTGCTCGACTGACGATCGATTCCGCGAACCAGGGGCGGCTGTTGCGCACGACCGGCCCGGCGGATGACGGCGGAATCGCCTATCGTGCGCAGTTCGACGATAAGGACATCGACCTTTCCCGGCACTGGGAGGGCGTGATCGACCCGCCGCATTCGATCGCCGGAAAATCGTTTCCGCTCGATCTCAAACTCGGCGCGGTCGGTGCTCATGCGGCAGGCGACTATAACGACGTGCTGACGCTGGAGCTGAGTGCGCTCTGAGCGCAGATGACGAAACGACATGGCGCGCGGGCGGAGACTCGCGACGTGCGCGCTCTTGCGGCAATGGCTTCGCTGACCCCGATTCTGACGTTCGCCGGCCTGCAAATCCTCTGCCGCGCCGCCTTCGAGCACAGGACGTCGCCAAGGCGCCGGAGATGTCGCGAATTTGTCGCAACTGCAGAACGGCCGTCGCCCCCGCGCGATGATGCAGGTTAGCCAAGCGCTTCACCGCAGAATTACTTGTATAAAATTACCGTATAAATGTTGGTGAATTCCTGCTTCATATTGGTTGCCTTTTTAAATAACGCCGTCGGTTCGAACGGCAGAACAACACGGGAAGCGAAAGGCTTTTGTGAATCCGGGGCGCCGATTAGCGGCGTGTGGCAGGGGAGAATTCATGAGCACCATCGCAACCGCCTTACACTTGACCCATCGGGAATCTCAGGTCCTGAACCTCGTAGCCGGCGGTCGCTCCGCCAAGGAAGTCGCTTTGGAATTGCGCATCGCGCCAGGCACCGTCGAGCGCCACGTCGAGAACGTACGTCTCAAGACGCGCACTCGAAACCGCGCGCACATGATCGCGGTCGTGCTCCGCGAAGGTTTGTTGGGGGAACTCAGCGCGCGCACGGGATAGAGCATCGCGGATTTATTCCCGACTGGGCGCCGCGCGCTGGATCTATATCGTCCGAGATGGCTGCGACACAGCGATCTCACCGCAGGCGATGGACCTGATATGCCGCTATACGATCGCCATACCCTATCGGACTCAAACGCATCGACATCGCGTCGGACGGAAAGCTGCTTATTGCGCTTATTCGCAATTCACCGAAACTAATTTCTTGAAACCCAGTCGATTCCCGACAAACCTCATCTAGCCGAGTGGCGTAATCTTGTCTTTGGGCGGGCACATATGAAGGATGGCGGACACATTGCGGCGAAAGCGCCGCCCGCTGCGACTGATGGGGCCAAAGTCCGGATCTATCTTCCGCACGATCGTTTGAAAGGTTTTGTAACATTCTATTACATCGTCGAGTCGGACGGTGCCCTGGAAGATTTTCTCTATCCCGAATGGGGCAATGTACGGTTCAACGTTCGCGGAAATTGGCACGCGCGTCTGAATCATCGCTATCCGGAGGCGGAGCTCAGTTCGGCGCTTTTCGGGCCGACCGATCATGCAGCCAGGATCGTCACGAGCGGCGGAAAAATAATTGGCTTCGGGCTCACGCCCATCGGGTGGCTTCGCTTCCTGCCGATTCCTGCCGACCATCTGGCAAACCGCGTCACCCCGTTGGGGGACTGGTTCGGGATGTCCGGCGAGGCAGTCCGTGCTGCGTTGAGCGCTCAGGACCATGATGGATCGATCGTCGATCTGCTCGATCGCCTGTTGCTGGCCAGTCTCGACCGCAGCAAACCCAATCCCGCATGGGCGATGGAGCTGAGCAGGTCGTTGCGCGACCGGCCGCGCGATGTCGAGCAATTCGCCGCGAAGCTCGGACTGTCCGGGCGTGCACTTGCGCGTCGCTGCAAACGGTTGTTCGGATTTGCTCCGAAGCGGTTGCTCCGCAGACAGCGCTTTCTCGAGACGTTGGGAAAGATCCGTGTCGTAGAGCCGAGACATTATGGCGCGCTCGTCGATCCGGAATATTTCGATCAGGCCCATTTCGTCCACGAGTTTCGAGAATTCATGGGCCTGTCGCCGACCGAATTCCTGATGACAGCCCGTCCGCTCATGACCCACGCCGCGGAGGCGCAACTCGCGGCGGGCATCACCCTTTCCTTCGAACTTCCACCGGAGCCCGCCGAATGACGACGAAGGCGTGAACTCGCTCTGCAATGCGGGCGGACGCGCCGACGATTCGAGGCCCTTCCCTCCAGCCTGCTCGACATTTCAAATGGTCGCGCGCGTTGATGCGGCGCGCAATGGCGCTCCCTGGCCTATTGAGAGCGGCATTGGCGCGATTGCGACGGGGTGGCGGAGGTGTCAAACTAACACAAAAGCGTCTATCGGGTCCGTGAGGGTCTCTTTGAGGGGCGGATTTAGGCCATCACGAGCCGCCACTCAGCCAGTGCGGCCGAGCGTCGTTCCTTGTAGGTCTTTCGGTCGACGAGGTGGCGTTCCAGGCTGAAATGGTTGTGAAGGCCGGCATGAACCGAGGCAAACTTTTGAAGGGTCTTCATTCGTCGAAACCGCTGCATCGCTCGCTCCCTCCGTCGGAACGGCAGGTGGCTATTCTCGGCGCGGTTGTTGGCCCAACGACCGATCTCCCGACGCTCGGCGTTGCCGAGTTCCTTCATCGCCGCTCGGTACGAGCGCAGGCCGTCAGTGGTGATCATCTCGGGGCTGCCATGCCGCTTCAGCGTCTTGCGCATGAAGGTGAGGGCCGCGGCTTTGTCTCTCGTCTTGGTGATATATGACTCGAGCACCTCACCCTCGTGGTCGACTGCCCGCCAGAGGTAGCGCATCTCGCCGCCGATCTTCACGTACACCTCGTCCAGATGCCACCGCCAATGGCGAAAACCCCGCATGCGTGACACGCGCTGTCGACGGACCTCGCCGGCGAATAGCGGCCCGAACCGGTTCCACCAGAGCCGCACCGTCTCATGGCTGACGTCGATCCCGCGCTCGAACAGCAGATCCTCCACGTTTCGCAGCGACAACGGGAAACGGACATACATCATGACCACCAGCCGGATCACCTCTGGCGATGAGTTGAAGTACCGGAACGGGGAAGGGGGCAGGGCTCTCGATTTGCGGCTCATGCTGGCTTGCTAGCGCATGCCTCGTTGGTCTGACAGAGCCCTTAGCGACGCTTGCGGTGTTTGACGTACCTGGCCGCGATGTCAGCGCATATCACCTGATTGAAATGCGCTCGGTCCAGGCCTGCGCGGCGACACAACTCGGCAAAGTGGCCGACGCCGGTGTGGCGATCGCTTTCATCAAGGCGCACCGGCGCGACAATATCGGCGCATTGGGGGACGTGCTGCTTTGCACGGGCGATTTCGACGGCGCGGCCGCTGAATTTATTCAGCGACTGGACGATCCTGAGCAGCGCGCGACTGCGCTGCTTAAGCTGAGCGACTATGATCCGCCAGCGGGGACGCTGCCGCCCGATCCGATCTACAGCCGCGTGCCTATGCTTAAACGGCGTGCCGACGTGCAAGCGGCGATTGTGCGGGCGGGTGGTACGAGGGCGCATTGCGTTGCAGCGCGAGCCGATCTGAGCAACCGAAAAGACTATGCCAAGCGCGAAGCCCGCGCCGCCCGCCTATGTCGCCATCTTCCGCGCCCGCGACGGAGCCACGATCTACACCGACAGCCGCGCCCGCCTGACCGACGCCCTCGGCATTCGCGACGGCAGCCAGGTTGGCGCGATCGACGAAGCACTGTTGCTTGACGATCGCGCCGGGATCAACATTCCCGCCCGCAGCATCAGCACAGCGCTGGGGCTATAGATCGACACGGAGATAGCAGCGCCTACGAACCCACTGCGGCTTTTGCGGCATCACTTCTCGTTGATTTCACCGTTGGTTCAACGAGGAAAAAGCGGACAAGATCAGTCTTATTATGATGCAAGTCCCGCATACTATTAATAATATCCAGGAGTTCTCGTAATCCAAGTTCAAACCGAAATTTCCGAAATGATTAGCAATTGAAAATAAGAAAACAACGAGGCTTGTAAATCCGATTAACCAACAGCCAAAGGCTGTCAGACGGAATATTATCTGATTGTATGTAAAATTATCTTTCATATCGATATCTCAACCACAAAACGGCGTTAGAGCGTAAGTTTCAGTCCATGATTTTCCGTATCCGGCGTATGCTCCGAAACCAAGACCCGGCTTAAAGGAAGGAAGGGCTATCGAAGCTGCCGCTGGACCGCCACCTGACGGAATATCTATACCAACACTGCCAGCTGGTCCCCAGCCGCCTTCGACATCCACGTGTCGTGCTGACGTAACGCCAGTAGAAAGAGGTGTATTTGAAAAATTCACGCCAGCCGTCGGTCCTACGCCGACAAAGGCTCCCAATCCCACGGTGGCGGATTGCGACGCACTAAATCCAATTTGAATACCGCGCCATCGACCATTTCCAAGACTAGACCCAGCTGGGACAGAAAGAGTAATCCCCGCACCGAGCGTGCCGCCGGGAATGATCGCCGCCAACGCGGCGCCTACCCCGAAGCTATATTGGACACGCGGGCCTCCTGGACAACCTCGATTACTCTGCGGCGCGGCTCCATAAGTCGTTCGAAGCTGGTTTTTTGCCGCATCTTGAGCAATGGCCTGAAGTGCGCCTGAGCCTCCAAAAAGGCCCGAGCCAATGTCATATCCGCCGCTTCCACCACTGCCGGACTGCGGCGTGGTCGACGGAATGGTTTGGCCAGAGCAGAGGGTGTAATCGGGGCATTTATCCAGCCCGCTGGGGTCGGTCTTGTTGAGTGGATCATTGCCAACATACGCATACCAGTTGGGCCCGTCGGCATACCCGATCGGATCGGTCTGCAGGAACCGCCCGATGGCGGGCGAGTAGATGCGCGCCTTATAGTTGTACATGCCGAGCTCGGGGATCCAGGCTTGGCCGGTGTACTGGAACCGCCCGATGTTGTTGGCAGCTCGGTTGCCATATTCGTCATAGGCGTTGATCGCGACCGCTTGCCCTGCGGGATCGGTCACTGCGACGATGGAGCCACGCTCATCAGCCATCAGATAGCGCTTGGTGGCCGTGCCTGCTCCTTCGTACCACACGAGCGGTTCGTCGGTCCCCGGCCCAAACACATAGCGACGCTGGATCGGCGAGCCGGCTGATACCGGACCACGCTCCGTTACCAGCATCGTGCCGTCATGCTGCAGCCCCTGCAGCGTGGTGCCATTACCGTCGAGAATGCTGTCCATGCGTCCCGCCGGATCATAAGCGAACCGGTCGCCTGTGTCACTCACGCTCGACAACTGGTTCAGCGTGTTGAAGCTATAGCTGACCGGCCCCGCGCTGGTGAGATTGCCCTTGGTGTCATAGGTCGGTGTGACAGCCCCGATCGTGGTGTATTGATTGAGGCCATTGGGCACGTAGGTCTGGCTGGCATTCTGAGTGGTCGTCCAGGCATAGGCATCGTTCGTAGCGGTGCGCTGCTTGATCTGGCCCGCGGGGTTATAGGTGAACCCGTAGGCCGTGCTTGGCGCGCCGGCGGGCAGGTTCAGACCCAGGCTGGCGAGCCGAGCCGCAGCGTCATAGCCATAGCTCGTGCTGGTGCCATTGGCGCGTACGAGGCTCGTGCGCTGCCCGAGATCGTTATACCCAAACGTGGCAAGCGCACTCGCGCCGTTCTCGCGGATCACCGTCATTTCGCCCAGTGCGTCATATTCATAGGTGACGTAGAACCCATCGGCCCAGGTCGTCCGAGTCCGGCGGCCAGAGACATCATATTGCATCGTCATAGCCGAAAGCGCGTCGGCCTCACTGGTCTTGTTGCCCAGCGCATCATAGCCGATCGCCATCGTATGGCCGTTCGTGGCAACCCCGCTGACCAATCGCCCGAGATTGTCATAGCCATAATCCACATTCGGATCGGCCCAGCTTCCGCCTGGGTAGCTGACGTGGGTCGGCCGATTCAGCGCGTCATAAGTTGTCGTAATCGGCGCCGATGGATTGCCGCGCACCGTCTGGGTGGTCGGGTTAAAGTTCGCATCATAAGCGGTAATTGCGACATAGTCGGTGGTCGAGCTGCCGCCCCCGGTTGGATTGGGGAACCGCGTCTTCGTTAGCCGGTCATAGCCATCATATTCATAGGTCGTCACATTGCCATTGGCGTCCGTCAGCGTCTGCGTCAGGCCGTCGGGCGTGTGGGTGTAGTGAGCGTCACTGCTGGCGAGAGATGTCCCCACCCCGGAATGCACCGTGCTTACAAGGCCGGCGGGCTCATAATCGATTTGCGTGATCTGGTCGTCGTTGGTCGCTGCACTCTGCGTGCAGGCAGCCGGCAACGCGCCATAGGCCGATATGGTCATTCGGATTGCAGTACATTGCAGTCGCCCAGCGCCATCATAGCCATATTGGGTGAGCGCGCTATCGGCACTGCCATTGCTCAGGCGGTCAGCGGTCTTGCGGTTGGCCGTATCATATGTCGAAAACACATATTGCTGCGCAGCGAAGGTCCCGCTGGCATTGACCGTGCCGACCGCTTTGGTGTCGAGCAGTCCGGTCGCTGCATAATGCAGGTTCGCAGCACGCCGCAGGAGCGGCCCTGTCCCGTCGGGATCGGCACTTACGACCGAGGTCGGGTTTCGATCCGCATCATAAACGTTCGTGGTCGCGACCAGATCGGGGCCGGTGACGGTGGACGTGTTGCCGATGGAATCATAGGCATAGGAGGTGGTGCTAGAAGGGGATCCCGTGCCGGATGCTACGGTCGTCGACTTCAGCAGCCCGTTGTTCGCTGAAGGCCCCGCATTGTAGGCAAAGGATATCACGCGTTGATTGGCGGCCGCACATGGCCAGGCGCCGGTGATGCAGGTCGTGATGCCGGTTGGGACCGTGACCGTATCGGGAGAGGCAACAACACTTCCCGAGGCATTCTTGACCCACGCTTGCACCGACCCATAGGCGTAATGCACCTCAGGACGCGCCCCTCCTGCGACCGGCGCTGGCGCCTGGACGTAGTCCAGCGTTCCGTTCGCGTTGTAATAGTAATTGGTGACAGCACCGTTGGCATCGGTAGTGGTGATGGGTTGGTTGCACGTCGTAAGATTTGTGCATGTTGTTGGATAGCTGGCGCTGCTTGAAATTGGCCCGCTTCCATCTTTTTGCCGTTTGATGATTTGCTGTTCGTTGCCGCGATTGTCCATCGTCCAAGCGGTGGTTCCAAAGCTCGACGTGTTTTCCGGAAGATTGTATCCGCTTAAGCGCGAAAATCCGTCATAGCCGTATGTAATTTTATGATTGTTTTCGTCTGTCAGCGACACCAGCTGGTTCTGATTGTAGACCAGCGCCACACGCGGCGTCGAGATCGACGGCGTGGTCATTGATACAGTCGTCTGGGAATATGTTCCGGAATAGGTATAATTCCACGGAGCAGAATATCCGGCCTGCGTTACGCTCGTGACGCGAGACTGGCTATCATAGCCATAAACGACATTGTCGCTGCCAAAGCCGGGCCAACGCGCGCCCGTGAGAAGGGTGTTTCCGTTCGAAACAGTGGTCGTATAGCTTTTGGTCCGCGCCGCTGGGTCGGTCACGGTTTCGACGCTGCCGCTAACGCTATAGGCCACGTGCGGCCATGCCTGCGTCAGAGAGCAGCTGTCGGCGGTCGGATCACAATAATCGACCGCGTTGTTGATCGCCGCCACATCGCTAATGAGCGCCCAAGCATCGACGGTCGTGGACGATAGCGTGTTGCTGGCATAGCTGTATTTCAGTTGATATCCGAGTGAGTTCGTCACGGACTGCAAGCGAACAACGTAGAGGGTTGAGCTCCCAGATACATAAGATGACCGCTTGTAGCTCAGGTAGGTTTTCATTCCGTCAGGACGCGTGATCAGTGTAGCGACCGAAACAGGCGTCCCTTTGTAGTTTGCCAAGTTGGCCATGATGGTCTTGTCAAAACGGAATATTGTTCCATTTTTGTCTGTATAGGTGATCGACGTACCGTCATACGCGATCGTGGACCCGTCTCGTTGATCAGACTTCAAAGCTCCGCTGACCAACGAAAACGTGTGCGTGGTTCGATCGATTTCGACTGCCGCGGTCGATCCGTCGGTGGCTACCCCGGCCACCATATAATTATTATCGATCCAGCAGCATGCCGACCTCCAATGGCGGATGAGGGACAGGCCAGTGTCGCTCGTGCCGATGGAAAGTTCAGGGTCGTCGAGATACAGGTTGCCGGTCAGCATATCGACGCCGCGATCGTCGACCGACGAACGTACTGGCGCCGGCGGAGCGGCAACCGATTGCGCGCTGGCCTCAACGGCAAGAACTGAGCACAACGCTGTAGAAAGCGACAAAAGAGCGAGGCGCGCACGGATCCGCCGTCGCTCGACAGAGGTCGAGGTCGTCATAAGAACTTCCTTGTTATAAGGTTGGTCGAAGAGAGTTAAGCTGCTGTCGACCTGCTACGATAAATATCACCGCGCCGGTGATGGGATCTGGATCGGCGAGCCTACTGCAAAATAAAATTAGTAACATTACACTGACCAGATGTCGTTTCATAACTCACGCTAAGCTTTTTGCCTGTGACCTTCGCAGTCATCAGAGTTGCCCAAAACCTATTCCTGATTGCATCAGATGCATTTGTATCGAGCTGTATTTTTCCGTCAAAACATGCTGAGCCGGCACCGAAAGCTACAACTAAGTCGGGTACGTACGCTTGCATTCTGACCGCGTTTGTATCGACAGTGATCAATGTGTCAGCTTGCGCCGAGATCGGGAAGACTATTAGAACGGCAGGCAATAGCAATTTCAGCATGATCTTTACTCCGAATTTAAAATAAATATGAAATATTGGGAAATCGAAAGCGTCATTACGCCGAGAAGGGAATAATCGTGATGTCGTTGAGCGGAACCACTATGATCAAAGGCATGCCACCGCTGACGGTGTCGCTCGTCCGATTGTCGGCAGGGTCGTATTGATAGGTGGAAACAAGCCCTTTATTCGCTGAGCCGGCATGGCTAGCGGTGATCAGACGACCCTTGGCATTGTAACTATAGGTGATCGTGTCATTTGCTGATGCCGCGATCGGGCCAAACAGAGCGAGCGAAACCATTGCTGCTTGAACAAGGCGCATTCTTATCTCCTGTGATTGTTGGACAAGTTTCAGTGTCATCGCTGCCCATTGAGGCGGCTTTAAAAATTGCCGGCGGTCAGTATGATGGAGGCGCCGTCAGTGTCGCAGCTATTGACGTAGACCTTGACGGGCTTTTGCAGCACATGTTGCGTCAGAACGAACGAGAGGATGCCAGCGTAATTGGCAGCGCTCGTCGACAGGCGAAACCACTGAGGCTGGCTGCAACCCATGGGATTGTCAGCAAGCGGGATATGGACGTCGACCGAATTTTCGCGCGCGTTAATGGCGTCAATCACGCCCGATGCCGTATAGGCCGGGGATGCGAACGATGGCACGGCGATCATGGCCGCAGTCAACGTGAGCACTGATCGAACAACGCTGATCGAACGCATGGGTGATCTCCTTTGCCGGCGAGGACGAAAGCTGGGGACGCTCTCTTCATCCTCACCTGGTAAACCGGAGATCGCAGGTGTTTTCCTATTAATATCCTACAAAGTACTCATGTCGAAACTTTGTTGGATTCAGCTGAGGCGACGCCCCGCCCAAACGACACGGCCGACAACCGTCACGCTATCAAGTGCGCAATCCCGCCAAGTTGGATATGCCGGGTTGTCACTGGAGATCGTCAATGTGGCTGAACTAGGCGCGAGCGCTAGCCGCTTGACCATCAGCGAATCGTCGCGCCGCAGGACGTAGATGCCATCGCGCATTTTGCCCACGTCGGAATGGTCGACTAGCACATCGTCGCCGTCGGCAAGCGTAGGCGCCATCGAGTCGCCGCTAACCCTGATGATCGACAGGTTCGATGGGTTAGCCTTGCAAATTCCACGCAGCCAGGCCTGGTCGAACGCATAGCTTCCGATCGCAAATTCGTTTTCAATCAGTTCGCCAGGCCCGGCGGAAGCTTGTACCGCCATGCGGCCCACGCGAACCATTGGCTGCGCGGCAGGGCCTCCCAATAGCGCTTCATCGACCTGGAAAAAGCTGGCGAGTAGTTTGCGATCGTCCTCCTCCAGCCGGACTGGAGAACCGCGCGTGACGAATTGCTGGATGTAGGCCTGATTGCGCCTGAGCATACGCGATAAAGCTGCATACCCAATTCCATGCTCGCCAGCGAGGCGCTTCAGATTATCGCGAACTTCGAGATTGGTCATAATGGGAGGATATATGTAAGAAAAGTTGGAGACAAGTAGGAAATGAGATGAGAACATTAGCGGAACACTGATTCGGAGTCGATCATGCTTCTGCTACCGCGTATCGAGCTACATCTTCAAAAATGCCGTATGGCGCCCACCCGTTTTGGTCGCGACGCGGTCAACGATCCACGGCTAGTATTCGACCTGCGTGAAGGTCGGGAGCTTCGTGATACGACCGCACGGCGGGTCTGCGCGTATCTCGACCGCTTTGATCGTGGTGGTCCGAGCGCATGAGCGCGGCGACCAGCACCGCAGCTAAAATGGTCCGAGTGGCCGGCTCAATGCTGCCAACCAGCTTTAACAATGACGGGCAGCTGTTCGGGCTCAACCTGTTCCTGATGACGGCCTTTATGTGCCTGGGCCTCACAATGGCGGGGCGCATGTCGCGCGCAATCTGGGTCAACCGCGTGTCGGATCAGCCACGCCATCCGGTAACGATCTGGCGGCTCGCCTGGTTGTGTGCGGGAGCCGCCACGTCCCTGCGGTGCGGGAGCGAGGCAATGAACCTGTGGGCCTGGAGCCCGGTCGACATCACGACCACCGCCCGCGTGCTGATGGCGAAGCGCTGGATCGACCCAGTCGCCTTGATGCTGGCCGGGGGTTGGATGGTGCTGGTGATCCTTTCCAACGATGCGATGGAGCGGCATCTGTGCAAACGTCCTTACCCGATCAACATGTGGGCGAGCTTGCCATCGCTGCGTCGCCCGCTAGCCATCATCCTGCTCAGTTTTATTGCGGCCGTAGGGGTCGCAAGTACGCGATGATCGGCAAAGTTAGCGCGGCCGGCGCCGCTATCGCTCAGCCGGTGCTATGGTCGGCACTCGGTTATCAGTTCGAAGCCGCGTCGATGATCGCCGGGCTGTCTGCCTGTCTCATGGTGCGCATCTGGGTATCGCTGACCGGGCGCTCGACGCGGATCTGGGCTTGGGGCGTGGACCTGAGCGTCACGACGATCGCCATGCTCTTTACGGCTGGATGGATCGTGTTGCAGCGACCGGAGCCATTCTACGCGTTACTCAGCGGCACCGGGTTCGGTGCGCTGGGCGCCGGCATCATCGCTATCGCGCTCAATTGGGTGAAGCGAATGGACGTGCTTGCTGGGCTAGCCAACGACAGCGTTTCGACCACGAACCCCGGACACACAGGATCTTCCGATGTCGGATAGCCGCGATCTCGCCGACTTGCAGCCGCACGTCCGCGTGATGGCCCAGCAGCTGCTCGACCGTACCAAAGCAGCGGGCATCCCGTTGATCGTGACCTTTACCCGGCGTTCGCTCGCGCGCCAGGCTGCGCTGTATGCGCAAGGGCGCACGACCGCGGGCGCAATCGTTACCAACGCCAAGCCCGGCGACAGCTTTCATAATTATGGGCTGGCCCTCGACGTGGTGCCGACCGAACTGCTCGCGCTGCCGCACTGGGGTGATACTCCCGATCACCAAGCGCACACCGATGTACTCTGGGCCCAGCTCGGCGCGATTGGAAAAAGCATCGGGTTCCGCTGGGGCGGCGAGTTTCACTCGATCCGTGACCGTCCGCATTTTGAGTGGTCCGGATCGCTGACGCTCGCCGATCTTAAGCGAGGCCGGAACCCTGATTCGTCACCTTTCCCGTTCCAGCTTTCTCAACTGCAAAACCCCCAAGGAGACTGACCATGAAACTCAATCTGACGAAGCTTTTTGCAATCATTGGGCATGTCGTCGCTGCCGCACCCGTTGTGATCGCTGCGGTTAAGCCAGTGATCGACGCTCTGAAGAAGTCAAAGGAGCCGGCTTGATCAGCCCCGTCGATTGCATTGGTGTTAGGGCAGGGGGCGGACGCCCCCTGCCCTGTACCGCGATCGACATCCGACTCTATCATTCCCCGATGTCAGCTATGTTTGCTTTTTTCTCAAGGGCGGTCTGTCCGCTT
>CAXTEO010000014.1:0-67278 GCA_964243205.1 uncultured Sphingomonas sp. | reverse complement strand
TGATGATGCGGCCGCCGGCTCCCAGATGCGGGATGGCCGCCTGCGCGGCGAGGATGGGGCCACGCACGCTGACCGCGAGCAAGGCGTCGATCGTTGCGACCTCGATCTCGGCGATCGTGGCTTTGCGGAGGTTCTGCGCGAGCAGGGTATGGACATCGCTGCCGATCAGACCGCGTGGCACATCCCGCCGGTCGATATCCTTTTCGTGCAGCGCAAGATCAGCGGGACTGCGCTGCTCGCCGCACGGCTGAAGGCGCGCGTCGACGTGCGCGCGATGATCGAACCCTATCTGGAGCCGAGCGCCAGCGAAGGCTGATGCGGCGGACGGTTGGCGTTCACCGGCGCGTCGCCGACCAGGAAGCGTTCGACCGGCGGAAGCGAAGCGGCAGGGTTCTCCTCGAACGGCACATGGCCAAGGTTCGGCAGGCGGACCAGCGTGGCGTGGCGCAGGGACCGCAAGTAATCAGCGGCGTTGCCAATCGGGATCATCGCATCGCGCTCGCCCCACAACAGCAGCGTTGGCGCCGTTATGCGGGGCAGGATTTCGGCGGGATCGCGCAGGACCGTCTGTCCCATGCGCGCTAGCATCGCGCGCCGCACGCCGGGCGCGAGCAGCATGTCGCGATAGCGCGTCAGCGTTGCTTCGCTCAGGGCTTCGGGGCGCGCATAGGCCGTAGCGAGATTGGCTTTCAGCATGCCGCGCGGGGCGACGTAGGGCAGCGCTCGCATCATCATCGGAACCTCGGGTGCCTTGCCATAGGCGAAGCCGGGGCTCGCGAAGCCGTCCGGCGAGATCAGTACCAACCGCGACACGCGCTCGGGATGGGCGGCCGCGAAGGTCCAGGCGATGCGCCCGCCGAGCGAATTGCCGATCAAGGCTGCGCGTTGGATATGCAGCGCGTCCATCAGTGTCGTGAGGATTCGCACTGCGCGCGCGTCCGAATAGTCGCCGCTCGGGTCGGGGCCGGTCAGCCCGGAGCCGGGCAAGTCGAAGCGTACCACGCGGTAGCGCACCGACAGGGTCCTTGCCCAAGGCTCCCACGTGTCCAGGCTCGAGCCGAACCCGTGCAGCAGGATCACCGCGGGCGCGTCGCGCGGGCCCGTATCGCGCAGGCGCAGCCGCAAGCCCGCGACGATGCGATAGGCGCCGGGATAGGTCGCCTCGAGCGCGGCGCGCGCGCTATCTGGGGTGTAGAGCCCCACCGCCAGGGCAATGACCGCGAGAAGGACGAGCGACGCCGCCCAGCCAAGAATTATCCGCACTCGCTTCTTTCGTTCGGCCAAAGCGCGCCTCCCGATGGTATCGATAAACCTTTTCGAGGATCACGGCGTCGCCCACAATGAGAAAAGGCTCTTCCTAACTCCTTCTCAAAATATGGCGTGATCGCCCCGTTCCGGCTCGGCCTGGCCAGCCAACACGGTGCGGTAATAGTCGAACAGGGTTTGGCTCCCGGTCGATGCCGTGGCGGTGGCGTCATAGCAGCCCGTTGCGGGATCGAGCACCAGCATGGATTCGGTCGCATAATATCGGCCGATGCGGGCCAGCTCGGCCTTGGCCGCGAGCGCCGGCGCGATACGCCCGAGCGCTGACAGGATTCCGACGATACCGTCGAGAAAAGCCACTGGAATCGAGCGAAACCTGGGCGGGCGACCCAGCAGCGCGAACAGCGCTTCGCCCTGCTGGCGCGGGGTGATCGCCTCGCCCGGGCCCCCAATCGGCAGGATGCGATTCCAGCGCTCCTCGAGTTCCAGGCACGCGACGATATATGCGGCGAGATCGTCGTCGCTGATCGGCTTGCAGGCGGTCAAAGTTCCGTTGCCGAAGATCAGGTACGGCCGTCCCTTGCGCACCCGATCGATCTGACCCGACAGCGATTTGAAATAGGCGGTCGGCCGGACGATCGAATAGCGCAGACCGGATTCGATCAGCGCAGCTTCGAATGCTAATTTCGCGTTCTGGAAAGCAAGGAGCGGTTTCTGCACGCAAATGGCGGACACTAGGATGAAATGGGTGACGTCGGCCTGCCGCGCCGCCTCGAGGACGTTGATGTGTGCGCGGTGATCGATCGCCCACGCGTCTTCGGGCTCGCCCGTGCGCGACGCCATGCACGACACCACCGCGTCAAAACGCTCGTCGCCAAACCCGTCTTGGGCGAGCGATGCGGGATCGCCGTAGTCCACAATCTTGACCGAGATGCCCTCGAGCGCGCGAGCGTGGTCTGCTGAAGGAAGAGATTGGTCACCGCTTTCGGCTCGGACGAAAGCGACAACATCATACCCTTGCCGCACGAGCGCCGCCGCCGTCGCACGCCCGATTGTACCGGTGGCGCCGAGCAAGCAGACACGTCGCCGCGCCTTGAGCTCGGGCGCACGCGATGTCAGCATCTCCGGCTCTGTTACCATCTCCATTGCCACCCAAGCGCGGCCGTCATTCTCAGCGAGTATCAGCATTCCACGACGAGCGGTGAAAACGGGCGTGCCTCGGCGACGACTTCCAAACCACTAGCGTAAGCTGCCTTCAGCAGGCAGCGAAACAAAGCAGAATCTTCAAAGTGAACAAACGGCAGCTATCGGGGAGTGAATAGGTCCGTCGAGCGTCGGTTTTTGGGTCCTCGCGGCAGCGCGGCCATCGGCGGGTGTCGACCAGAATACGCCGTTCCGATGCGGTGCTGGGAACGTCGGCTCAGGGCGATACCTGCCGTTCTCCGCCATCGAGTTGCCGGCCGGGGCCGCCTGAAAAGTCGACGTTCAGCCGCTGAAATTAACTTCTTGTTTCCTGCCTTTCGTGGACATACGGGATCACAGCGTTGCCCTGAGTCCTAGCCAAGCGCGCGGTACTGGAAATTTCGGAAGGCAACCTTGCCGCCATCGGTCGCAAACAGTGCGGGGCGTAAGCTGAGAAGATCGTCGATCGTATTCGCGTTATAGCCCGAGACTTCGCTGCGTACCCCGTGTCGCGTCCAGGTCGTGCCGTCTTGGCTGTAGTAGAAGGTCACAATTTGGTGGTCGTTGACGATGCGCATGTGGAGCTTGTCGGTCTTTGGTGCGGGCTCCTGCCAATAGGCGGGCTTGCCGCCCCGGTAGGTTGTCATCCGCTCGCCATCGATTCCCATGCCGAGGAACAGGCGGTCATTGAAAAACAGCAGGAGGCCACCCTGGCTGTTTCCGATCAGCTCGACCTCGACGCTCACCTCGAAGGCCCGATCGCCGACCTGTTGCGTGAGGGGGGAACAATCCTTCGGGCTGCTCCCCTTTCCGGAGAGGAGCAGGGCGCCCCTCTCGCCCTGCACCCGTAAAGCCTCGTCAGGCGCGCTGGCGTAGAGCGTCCACAACTTGCCGAGTGCGACGCTTCCGAAGTCGTCGGAATGCGCCATGCCATGGGCAACAGCCTGACCCATGGGCTTGGAGAGCGGTTTGGGTAGCGGTTGTGACAAATCGCCACCGGCGGCGCGGAACCAGCCGTCCGGCATCCATTCGATGGGCTCGAGCAAGGTTTGCCGACCCAGCGTGCGGTAGCCGTTTTCATAGCCGTGATAGACCATGAACCAGCGCCCTTCTGGACCCTCGACGCAGGTTGCATGGCCGCGCGACCACCATCGCTCGCTAGCCGACACCGTGCGCTGGATGGGATTATGCGGGCAATTTTCCCAAGGACCGTTGATCGAGTGCGAGCGCGCGGCCACGATCATATGTCCGGTCGCTGGACCGCCGGTTCCCCCCACAGCATTGACCAGATAGAAGAAATTGCCACGTTGGAAAAGTTTGGGCCCCTCTGCGGAAAAGGCTTCAGTCACCCAGGACTCCGGATAATGCCACGCTTGATAGGCATCCTCGACAGCGCCCGCCGTCGACAGGCCATCTGGCGTCAACCGAACCCGCTTGCCGCCGTTGAAGAAAAGGTAGCGCTGTCCGTCTTCACCCACCACATGGCCCGGATCGATCAAGCCGCTGATACCCAGATCGACGGGTTCGCTCCACGGGCCGCTCATCGAAGCGGCATGAATGACGAAGATGTTGGCAAAGCTTTTGAGGCCCTTCGACCATGGGGCGGCCATGAAGGGAATATAGATGAAATAGCGATTGCCGTGCTTGACGATATCGACGGCGAAGACTGTCCCCAGCGGCTTGGCAAGCGCAGGGCCCATCGGCTGCCAGTTTACCAGATCGCGCGAATGCCAGATCAGCATGCCAGGCGACGCATCGAAAGACGAGTGCGTCATGTAGTAGTCGCTGCCATCCTTGAGCACGGACGGGTCGGGATAGTCGCCTGCCAGGATTGGGTTGAGATAACGTCCGTCGCCAAGATCGGCCTTGCGCTGGCCTTCGAAACCACGCGGCCAAGTGGGGATGGTCTGGCCGCACGATGTTTCCTGGACAGCTGCGAACGGGTTGGCAAAGGGAGGCGATGATGGTCGGCTTGCGCTCGCTGCGGCGGGAAGGGCGAGAGATCCGGCCAAAGCCAGCTTCATCGCGTCACGGCGTGTTTCCAATCGGCCTCTCCGTTTATTAGAATTTTGATTCTAAAGAAAGGACCGCAGGCCGGCAAGGGTCTTTCCGCAGTGCCGATCCACAATCTGATCCCGATATTCAGTTGGTGCCACAGCGCCAGGCCCGGGGGAAAGGGCTTAAGCGGATCCATGAATGGCCGGTGTCGGCGTAACCGGACGTTACCAGTCGCGGCGTCGATCGGCAGGAATGTCCCAACTCAGGCCGTTCGGAGCGCTCGACCGGACGCCGAAGCCTATCGTGGTCCAAAATTAACGAGCGACTGCTTTAGACGAGCTAGAAATTGCGTTTAAACGGCAACTTCTGGGTCATGACGATCGCGCCGATAAGTGTTTTCACACGCAACTTAACAGCCTAGACGACGCCATCCCCGGGGGGCCGCTGATGCGCGGCTGAGAGGTGGGCTGCAGCCCATGACCCGCTGAACCTGATCCGGTTGATACCGGCGTAGGGAGGGTTAACGGCGCGTCCGTCGTCCCTCCGTGTGGAGTTGACTCGAGACGATGCCGGCTGTGATTTCGTGTTATGATGTGAGGCTTCGGCGCAGCGCGTTGGCGCTGGCGGCGGGGCTGCTGGTGATGCCTGCCGCCGCCTGGGCGCAAGACGGCGGCGACGAAAATGCGGACATTCAGGTGGTCGGCCACCGCGACCCCGAGGGTTTATTGCCCGATCAGACCACGCCAAGGGCGGTAAGCGCGATCTCCGCAGACTTCATCGTAAAGCAGGCGCCGACGCTCAACGCGTTCCAGCTGGTGACCCTGTTGCCCGGGGCGAACGTGTCGTCGAGCGATCCTTATGGCCTCTCGACGAGTTCGAGCCTGACCGTACGCGGGTTGGGGCAGGACGAGATTGGCGTGCTGATGGAGGGCGCGCCGCAGAACGACGTCGGCTATTATTACGCCTATCCCTCGCAATTCGCCGATCCGGACAATCTGAAGCAGATCGCGTTCGCGCCCGGCAGCGTCAACATCGACGCGCCGACCGTGGTCGGGGCGGGCGGGTTGCTGTCGCTCTCGCTCGACGATCCGCGCGCGCGGGCGGGGGGGCTGGTCGATCTCTCGCTTGGATCCTACGCCGCACGACGCGCCTTCGTGCGGGTGGATAGCGGCGCGATCGGCAACACCGGGATGAAGGCGTTTCTCTCTTACTCGAACACTCGCGCCGACAATTGGCGCGGCGCGGGCTATGACACGCGCCAGCATGTCGATGCCAAGCTGCTGAACGAATGGGGCGACGGGAATCGCGCGAGCCTCGCGCTGTCGTTCAACGACGCCAATAATTCGAGCTATCCCAGCCCGACGCTCGCTGACTGGAAGGCGGGAGGGCGAAGCTTCAACTACGATGCGCTCTACACGCCCGGGAGCACGAACTACTGGCGGCTCTATCGCGCGCCGTTCCGCAACCTGTACGCCTCGGCGCCGGTCCATCTGAGGCTCGGCGATCGCCTCACGCTCGACAGCGCGAGCTATCTCCAGTTCGGCTATGGCAACTCCCCATACGGTACCGAGCTCGCGACGACGGGCAATTACCTCGGCACCGAGGCGCTCGGACCGATTGCGCTGCCGGGCGCGGTCGATGGGGTGGCGACGGTGCTGGGCAATTACACCGGCGACCAGACCCGTGCCGGCACCGTGACCAAGCTGACCTATCAGGCGGGCGCGCACCGCATCACCGCCGGGCTGTGGTTCGATTACGGCACCGACCGCGTCACGCAATCCTACACGTCGGTCGGCGCGGACGGGGAGCCGACCGACCGCTGGGGCTATCGCGACAAGGCAATCCGCACCGCCGACGGCCGTCTGCTCGCCTACGAGAACCAGCGCACTGTCACCGTCACTAAGGCGTTCTTGGTCGCCGACCATATCGCGGTGACGCCGCGACTGGCGGTCGATGTCGGCTTCCGGGGTGTCGATGTGCTGCGCAACGGCCGCACCTATCTGCCTGGCCCGCAGAGCTCAGTCCGCCGCGACAGCTTCGTCGCGCTGCCGCGCGCAGCGGTGCATTATGACCTCGACGATCGCCAGCAGCTGTTCGCCAACATCACCACGAACTTCCGCACGCCCAACGAATTCACGCTCTACAACAGCTATTATGGCGGCGAGATCGTCACCGCCGGAACCGATACGCTCAAGAACGAACATTCGGTCTCGCAGGAAATCGGCTATCGCCATATCGGGCCGTCGCTGTCGGCCTCGCTGACCGGCTTCCACTCCAAGTTCAGCAACCGCCAGCTGGCGACGATCATCGACAGCGGCGGCGCGCAGGTTGCGTCCACGCTCAACGCCGGCGGTCAGACCTCCTATGGCGTGGATGCCGAGATCGACTATCGTCCGGCTCGCGGCGTCAGCGTCTATGTCTCGGGCGAATATCTCCACGCGCGGCTCGACGACGAACTGCCGGTTGCCGGGGATTTGCTGCCAACCAAGGGCAAGCGCGCCGTGTCGAGCCCCACCTTCCAATTCGCTGGCGGTGGAACCTATGACGACGGGCACCTGTTCGGCAGCATCGCCGGCAAATATGTCGGGCGTCAATATGCGACGTTCCTTAACGACGAGAGCATCAATGGCTATGCGACGCTCGATCTGTCGCTCGGTGTGCATCTGGCGGACTGGATTGACGGCAAGCGCACCGATCTGCGCATCAATGCCATCAATGTCACCGATCCGCATGTCCTGTCGGGCGTACAGGCGGTCAGCACCAACGCGCGCGATATCGTCGGGCGGGGCGGCACGGTCATTTCGGGGTCCGCGCCGGCTTATTATGTCGGAAGCGGCGCGGCGGTGATGGCGACCGTGTCGCGGGGATTTTAAGCGTGGCCGAAGCCAGAGACGTTGGGCATCTGGTGCACGGCATGGGCACCGACTTGGAGGCGCCGACCTGGCCCGCCATCACGGACGCCGAAGCGGCGGCTGTTCTGGGCCAGTTTCCGTCCGCCGGACGGATCGAGGGGCTACGCTGGCATTCGCCGCGCCCGTTTTCGGCGGCAGCCCTGATCGATACCACGCGCGGGCCGTTCCTCCTGAAACGGCACGATCGGCAGGTGCGGTCGATCGCGGGGTTGGCGCAAGAGCATGCCTTCGTCGCCCATCTTGCCGCCGCCGGGCTCGCGGTGCCGCAGGTGGTGCCAACGGCGGACGGCGCCAGCGCGATCGCGCTGGGCAGGGGCACCTACGAACTCCATCGGCGATCGGCGGGCGCCGATCTGTATCGGGACCGGCCGTCCTGGACCCCGTTCCTGTCGCTCGACCATGCGCACGCGGCCGGCGTCGCGCTCGCACGCTTGCATGCCGCGTCGCGCGGGTTCGACGCGCCGGCGCGCACGGTCCAGCCGCTGGTTGCCAGCTTCACGATCCTGCCCGCAATCGATCCGATGGCGGCGGCGGAAGCCTATGTCGCGGCGCGTCCGGCGCTCGCCGCGTTTCTGGCGGGCCGGCCATGGCGGGGACAGCTGGCATCGCTCTTTGCGGCGTCGGCGGACGGTCTTGCGTCTCGCCTTGCCGAGGATCATCCGCTCTGGACGCATAACGACTGGCATCCCTCCAACCTTCTCTGGGCGTCGGGTGGGGCGGTCGAGACGGTCTTCGACTTCGGGCTGGCCGACCGGACGTGTGCGGTGCACGATCTGGCCACCGCCATCGAGCGGACCGCCATCGCTTGGCTGAGACTGGGCCAGGATGACGCCATCGCCAAGCCAGACGCCGCACTGGCGCTGATCGCGGGCTATGCGACGGTCCGCCCGCTCTGCCGCGACGAGATCGAGACGGTCCTCCGCCTGCTGCCGCTGTTGCATATCGAATTCGCGTTGTCGGAAATCGCCTATTTCGCCGGTGTACTGGCCGATCCTGCAGCCGCGGCGCGTGCGTGGGACGCGTATCTGGTTGGGCATGCCGAATGGTTCCTGTCGACGTCGGGGCAGGATTTCCTTGCGAGCATCGGGGCGCGCTGCTGATGTCGATGCTGGAAATCGTCGCCGTCGTCGTCAGCTTCCTGGCAATCTGGCTGACCGCCAACCGCAACATGCTGTGCTGGCCGCTGAACCTCGTCGCCTGCGCACTGTATTTCAAGCTGTTCTTCGACGTGCGGCTCTATGCCGACATGGCATTACAGGCCGTGTTCGGCATCGGAATCCTCTATGGCTGGGTGGTCTGGGCGCGCGGCAGACGCGATACCGGGCTGGTCGGTGTGATCTCGCTACCACGGTCGCAGGCTTGGGCGGGGCTAGGGGCCGGCGCGATCGGCGCCGTCGCGATCGGCTGGTACACCAGCCATCACACCGACGCGGCCCTGCCGTGGATCGACGCCACGCTCAGCAGCTTCAGCCTTGTCGCGCAATATTGGACGGCGCGTCGTCACCGCGAAAGCTGGTTGCTGTGGATCACGGTGGACATGGCCTATGTCGGGATGTTCGTGGTTAAGGGGCTGTTGCTGACCGCCGGACTCTATGCGGTGATGGTCGGCCTTGCGGTGGCGGGCTACCGAGCGTGGCGGGTGGTGCGACAGGTCGGTCACGACGGCGTTGAGCCCTGACGAAGCGTATGGGGTAAGAGACCATGCGGAGCATGGCGGTAGTGGCGCGGCTCTAGCTCGAAATTGATGCGATTGAACGTTCGGTCGCATACTGAACCATTTCAACGATTTAGCCGTCGACCTCCGTTGATGAATCGAAGAGACCAGCGCAGTTCGCGGTCGAGCGGACGCCGAAGTGGCTTGCAGCGGCTGCGAGCGGCGGGTCTGAGTCCCAATGTGTGCCTCGCCTGCATTGAACGGGGGCCCGCTATAACTGGCCTCGTGCAGGCTGGATGAGCGTTAGAGCAGCCCTCCACAGCGCCGACGTCTCACCGGAAGAGTCGACGACGGGTTCGTGCTTCTCCAACCCGACGGCGGACTAATTTGCGGCAAAGCCCAGCCGAAATCGGAGGCTGAATGAATGGCAGAAGTTGGGAGGCCGCAAGGGCCGCACGAATGGCGGGGTTTGGGTCATAGCCGCGGAACTGGGTCGGTCTCAGCCGTCACCAGATCCGCACGCGATCTGCGGGCGACAGGTAGTAACGCTGTCCGGGCTTTGCGCTGAAGGCAGCATACCAGCCGTCAATATTGCGGGTGGTGAGCGCGCGCTGATGATCAGGAGAGTGGAAGTCCATCATTACCTGTTGGCGAAGGGCATCCTCGCGCGTCTTGGTTCGCCAGACCTGCGCAAAACCGAGGAAGAAGCGCTGATCGCCAGTGAGGCCGTCAATCACTGGCGCCGGCTTGCCACCGAGAGAGGCGTGATAAGCGTCGAACGCGACTGTGATCCCGGCAAGATCGGCAATGTTTTCGCCAAGCGTGGTTTCTCCTTGCAAGTGGACGCCGGGCAGAACCTCATATCCGCTGGACTGCTTCACTAATCGATCGGTCAGCACCTTGAACCGAGCGACGTCCTGCGGCGTCCACCAGTCAGTCAACTTGCCAGTCTTGTCGTATTTGCGTCCCTGGTCATCAAAGTGATGACTGATCTCATGCCCGATGATGGCGCCGATGCCGCCGTAATTAATTGCAGGATCGGCCTTCGGATCGAAGAAGGGGGGTTGCAGCACTGCTGCGGGAAAAACGACCTCGTTCAGGCCGGGGTTTGCATAAGCATTGATAGCCATCGGGTTCATGAACCACTCGGCGCGGTCGATCGGCTGTCCCAAATGATTTAGCTGACGCTGATGCTCGAATGCGCGGGCGCGCATGACATTGCCAAGCAGGTCGCCGCGGTCGATCTGCAATGCAGAATAGTCGCGCCAGCTTGCCGGGTAGCCGATCTTCGGTGTGAAGGCCGCAAGCTTCTCAACGGCCTTTACCTTCGTGGCAGGATCCATCCACTCGAGCTTGCGTAGCCGCCCTTCCATGGCAACGATCAGGTTGTGGACCAGCGTGTCGGCAGCCGCCTTCGTTGCGGGTGGGAAGTAACGCGCGACATAGTCTTTCCCGACGGCCTCACCCATCCCACTCTCGACGAGCGCCACGCCCCGTTTCCAGCGGGGCTGATTTTCCGGGACACCCATCATGCCCTTGCTCACCGCGTCGAAATTGGCGTCCACGAAGGGCTTGGAGAGATACTCGGCATAGGAGTTTAGGAACGCGAATGCAGTGCGGTCCTGGAGCACAGACAGGGGTGTCTCGGCAAAAATCTTGGCTTCTTCGGTAAAGGCGGTTGGCTGAGACACAAGAAAGGTAGGCGACGTATTGCCGCCAACGGTCCCGAAGTATGCATCCCAGTCGTAGCCGGGTGCCTTCGTGACAAAGTCCGCGCGTGTCCATTTGTTGTAGGTCTTGTCGGCGTCACGCGAGGCCGTACGCGTCCAGTGAATTGCCGCGATCCGCTTCTCGAAATCGAACACCCTCTGCGCTCGATCTCGTGCTGCGGCGGGATCAGCTAGCCGGGCACGGCTCAACAGCTTGGCGACATAATCGATGTAGATCGCGCGATAGCTTTCCGATTTAGCATCGTCCTTCAGGTAATACTCGCGGTCGGGCATGCCGAGGCCGCCCTGCCGCAATCCGATGATGTAGTGATCCGGCGCCTTGTCGTCCTGCCCGACGTTCATCCGGAACATGGCCGACGCACCGATGCGCTCCAGCTTGCCTTGTTCGGCCGCGAGCGCGGAACGGTCCTTGGTCGCGTAGATCTCGCTTAGGATCGGTTTGGCGGGAGCCACGCCCTTGGCATCGACGCCCTTCTCGTCAAGGAAGCTGGCGTAGTAGTTGCCGACCTTGTTCGTCGGGTCTTTGGCATCATCGTCGAGGATCGCACGGGTATCGGTGAGCGAATTCTCGTCCAGCTGGTCCCAGGCGCCGAAATACGCACGGTCGGCGGGGATCACGAGTTTGCGGTCCCAGTTGCCGTTCGCGAACTCGAAAAACTCGTCGCCAGGGGCGACGCTGCGATCCATGCCAGCCTCGTCGAAGCCAAACGTGCCGACCTTGGGCCCCCCGGCCACTTGCGCCGCGACGCCGGTCAAAGCCATGGCTGAGATACCGAGCACTCCAGCGAGAACATGAACCTTCATCTGATCACCCCAGTCCAGGCGCGCCCTTCGGCACCAGAGCTCTGCAGCTTCGCATCTCGGGCATTTCGGTCAAGTCGGGAATTCTGGTGAGGAAAGTCTATGCCGCAGTCCATCGCGTGCCGCATGCGGACGAGATGAACGAGCGACCGGTTTGGGGGAACGGCTTCGCCGGACCCAATGTCGCCTTCTGGGTCGTCTCAGACCTCGGTGCGCTCGGCTAGCTCCAAAGCGTCTTCGACATCCACGCCGAGGTAGCGGACGGTACTTTCGATCTTCGCATGGCCGAGAAGGATTTGAACTGCGCGTAGATTGCCTGTCGCCTTGTAGATGATCGAGGCTTTGGTGCGTCGAAGGGAATGAGTACCGTATTCCTCGGCTTGGAGGCCGATGCCGACAATCCACTCGCGAACGAGGCGGGCATACTGCCTCGTGCTCATGTGCCCCATGTAGTCGTTACGGCTTGGGAAGACGAAATCATTCAATGTGCCGCCACGGCGTTCGAGCCAGGCAAGCAAGGTTTTACGGGCAGGCTCGACGATCTCGAACTGCACAGGTCGTTTCGTCTTTTGCTGAACTACGATCGCGCGATCCCGAATGCGGCCACCGGCAACGATGTCGCCGATGCGGACTTTCACGACATCGCAACCGCGCAGCTTGCTGTCGATCGCGAAGTCGAAGAGCGCTCGATCCCGCAGGCGCTGGTGCTGGTCGAGCCAGAAGCGAATAGCCCAAACTTGTTGCGGTTTCAGTGCGCGCTTCGCGCCAAGCAGACGGCCCTCGTTCCAAGGGCGGAGTTCTTGGAAGGCTGGATCTAACGAGGAATGTCCCATCGCTTGTCTCCACGGTGCAAAGTAAGCGCTGCAGGGTACATCGGGAAGGGTAAAGTGGCCGTTTGCGTCTATGGTTGGCGAAATGCCGGTGAATGAACGGCCGAGATCGAGAAGTCGGAAGCAGGCGGCGTGCGGCCGCGTCTGGGTCTAGCTTGCCCATCGCCCGAGCCAAAGAGGCGCATCTCCGTGCGTCGCCTTACCGCAATACTGGAGCAAATCAGGTAGAGCGGCTTCTGCAGGGCTGGGCTGGGCTCACAAGAGAAACCCACATGCGATCGACATTGCTGCTACAGCTATTGTCGCGCGAAACACTCGCGGAGGACAATCGCTATGACGAATGGTGCATTACGCCCGGCTGATCCTCCCGCTGCGGCGATCTCCGTAACGGCAACGGAGCGTCCATTGTCCGAGGACATGCTTCGTAGAATGGATGGTTATTGGCGCGCGGCGAACTACCTGTCGGTCGGCCAAATCTATCTGCGCAGCAATCCGATGCTCGATGAACCGCTCGCGATTGAACATGTAAAGGCCCGGCTGCTCGGACATTGGGGAACGACGCCGGGGCTGAATATGCTCTACGTCCACCTCAATAGGGTCATCGTCGAGCGTGAGCTCGACATGATCGCGATCATCGGCCCGGGGCACGGCGGGCCGGGGCTGGTCGCCAACACCTATCTCGAAGGCTCCTACACCGAGCGTTATCCCGCGATTGAGCGCAGCCGCGGCGGGATGGACCGGTTGTTCCGGCAGTTCTCTTGGCCCGGTGGCATCCCCAGCCATGTTGCGCCCGAAACGCCCGGATCAATTCACGAAGGCGGAGAACTCGGCTATTCGCTGGCACATGCCTTCGGCGCGGTGTTCGACAATCCCGACCTGATCGTCGCCTGCGTGGTCGGCGATGGCGAGGCTGAAACCGGCGCGCTGGCGACGAGCTGGCACAGCAACAAGTTCCTCAACCCGGCGCGCGACGGCGCGGTGCTGCCGATCCTGCATCTCAACGGCTTCAAGATCGCCAACCCGACCGTGCTCGCGCGGATCGGTCGCGACGAGCTGACCGATCTTCTGCGCGGCTACGGCTATGAGCCGCATTTCGTGGAGGGTTACGATCCCCCCGAAGTGCATCAGCTGCTGGCGGCCACGCTGGATACGGTGCTCGACCGCATCGCCGCGATCCAGTCCGCGGCGCGCGCGGGCGACGGGGAGGGCGGACGTCCGCGCTGGCCGCTGATCGTGCTGAAGACGCCCAAGGGCTGGACCGGACCGAAGTTCGTCGACGGCAAGCCGGTCGAGGGCACGTGGCGCGCGCACCAGGTGCCGATCGCGGACTTCGAGGATCCCGAGCATCTGCGGCAGCTCGAGGCGTGGATGCGGAGCTACCGCCCCGACGAGTTGTTCGACGAGACGGGCAAGTTTCGCGAGGACTATGCGTCCCTCGCGCCGACGGGGCATCGGCGCATGGGATCGAATCAGCATGCCAATGGCGGCGCGTTGATGAGGCCGCTTTCGCTGCCGGATTTCCGGGATTACGCGGTAGCTCAGTCGGCACCGGGCGCGGTGAAGGCCGCGGCGACGGCAGTGCTGGGACGCTATCTGCGCGACGTCATGGCGTTCAACGCCGACGCTGCCAACTTCCGCCTGTTCGGCCCCGACGAGACCGCGTCGAACCGCTTGCAGGCGGTTTACGAGGTGACGGGCAAGGCGTGGATGGCCGAGACGGAGCCAAATGATACCGATCTCAGCCGCGATGGCCGGGTCATGGAGGTCCTGAGCGAGCATCTCTGCCAGGGCTGGCTTGAGGGCTATCTGCTCACCGGCCGTCACGGCCTGTTCTCGTGCTACGAGGCATTTGTCCACATCGTCGATTCGATGTTCAACCAGCATGCCAAGTGGCTGAAAGTCACGCGCACCATCCCGTGGCGCAAGCCGATCGCCTCCCTCAATTACCTGCTGACCTCGCATGTCTGGCGTCAGGATCATAACGGGCTGTCGCACCAGGATCCCGGCTTCCTGGATCACGTCGCGAGCAAGAAGGCCGACGTGGTGCGGATCTACCTGCCGCCCGATGCCAATTGCCTGTTGTCGGTGGCGGATCATTGCTTGCGCAGCCGCCACTACGTGAACGTGATCGTCGCCGGCAAACAGCCCGAGGCGAATTGGCTGAGCATCGACGATGCCGTTCGCCACTGCACCGCCGGCGCGGGCATCTGGGAATGGGCCAGCGACGAAGGCGCGCCCGATGTCGTGATGGCGTGCGCCGGCGACGTGCCGACGCTGGAGACGATGGCGGCGGTGATGCTGCTGCGCGACTATGTGCCCGACATCCGGATCCGCGTGGTCAACGTGGTCGACCTGATGGTGCTGCAGCCGCAGTCGGAGCATCCGCACGGGCTCGACGAGCGCGCGTTCGATGCGCTGTTCACGAACGACACGCCGGTGATCTTCGCCTTTCATGGCTATCCCGCGCTGATCCACAAACTGACCTACCGCCGCAACAACCACGCCAATATCCATGTCCGCGGGTACAAGGACGAGGGCACGACGACGACGCCGTTCGACATGGTCGTGCTCAACGATCTTGACCGCTATCGCCTGGCGCTCGACGCGATCGAGCGGATCACGCGGCTGCACGACCGGGTTAAGGACGAGACGGCGCGCTACTGGGCGTCGATCGGGCGGCACAAGCTGCAAGTCTATGAAGAGGGCGACGACCTGCGCGAGATCCGCGACTGGCAATGGGCGCGGTGAGCGCGGCGGTGAGCACGGGGGAGACCGGCGTCCTGACGCTCAACGAGGGGTCTTCCTCGCTGAAGTTCGGCTTCTATGGAGCTGGCCCGGACGGGGTCGAGGAACGCGCGTCGGGCGAAGTGGAGGGTGCGCAGCGCGCCGATATGTTCGACCGGATCGAGGCCGCGCTGCACGGCGCGCGGCCCGCAATGATCGGACACCGCATCGTCCACGGTGGGCCCGAGCTGTTCGACCCCATCCAAATCGACGCGGGCGTCCTGGCAGGGCTGGAGCGGGCGACGGCGTTTGCGCCGCTGCACGGCCCGGCCGCGCTGTCGCTGATCCGCGCAGCCCAGGCGCGGTACCCGGACGTGCCGCAGATCGCCTGCTTCGACACGGGCTTCCACAAGGATATGGAGGACGTCGCCGCGGTTCTCCCGATCCCGAAGGAGTTCCGGGCGGAGGGCGTGCGGCGTTACGGCTTTCATGGGCTGTCCTGCCAATCGATCGTCCACCAGCTCGGGCGGGACCTGCCCGGACGGCTCGTCATCGCCCACCTCGGCAGCGGGGCGAGCATCACCGCGGTGCGGCGTGGCAGGTCGATCGACACGAGCATGGGCCTGACGCCGTCGGGCGGCATTGTCATGGCATCGCGCTCCGGGGATCTCGACCCCGGCCTGCTGCTCTATCTCATGCGCGAACGTGGCATGGATGCGGCCGACATTGAGGATATGGTTGACCGCAGCTCGGGGCTCCTCGGTATCTCCGGCGTGTCGGGCGACCTGCGCAAGCTGCATGCTGCCGCTGCGACGAACGCCGATGCAGCCTTGGCGATCGCGGCTTTCTGCCGCTCCGTTGCAAAGCAGATTGCCGCAATGATGGCCTCGCTGGGCGGCGCGGATATGATCGTTTTCACCGGCGGGATCGGCGAAAATGATGCCGCTGTCCGCTCCGCTATTTGCGCGGATCTCAGTTGGGCGGGCATTTCGATGGACGCGGCCGGGACAAACTTACGCGTCGCCGTGCGGGTCTTGCCGTCGCTGGAAGGTGCTGAAATGGCGCGAGCGGTTTTTACCCTCATGAACGGCGCGAACGGCTCTCGCTAGACCATTCGAAAGCTGTGGGCTGATGTTGCGGTGTGTTTGGATGCCGTGCGCCACCCCCAGCAAAGCTGAACGAGCGTCTGAAGTTGGGACGGGTTAAAGGGCGCGCGAATGGCGGCTTCTGGGTCGAGCATGCCAACGCTTACAGATGTGCTGCGAATGGCGTTGGCGGGGCCATTCCGCCGCGCTACCATAGGGTCAGGAGACCAGCATGGCCGATCGCGATCCAAACCTAATCACATCCAGCTTGTCTCGCGAAGTGAGCCGCGATGGGGTGGCCGTACGAGTTGAGATCTACCGGCTTGAGGATCGCCCAGGCTGGTCGCTCGAGGTTGTGAATGATCGGGGTACGTCGACGGTCTGGGACGAGCTGTTTGAAACCGATGACGCAGCCGATGCGGCGTTCCATGAGGCCGTCGTGGCGGAAGGCATGACCGCTTTCTTGGACAGCGCGACGGTCATTCCGTTTCGGCGATAAGCTGAGCAATTCGTGCCGAATCCGTAAAATGAACAGGCGGCGGCTTTCGGCAAGCGGGCAGGACCGCCTGAGTGTCGTGTATTGGGTCGATATCGCCCATCGGCCGGTATTGCTGCAAGCTGAGTTCGGCTGCTCTCTTGCGCACCGGGCGCTCAATGGAGCGTAGCCACGTCGACAAACTCAACCGTCGCAAGATATGTCCCGACGGAATCAACGATCTCTATCGACCAATCAGGCGGCTCTCGGCCATTTCTCGCTTCTGCTGCAATGATATATCGGACGTCTGCCACGGCGTGGAAACAAGCAGCTTCGAGGTCTGGAAGCTCGACGCCGACCTCATCTTCTATCGTTGTGCCATTCACGATCAGGTTTAAGCGGTACAACACAGGAAACCCTAACGTGCCGCGAATATCAATTCCAAAACCTAGGTTAGTAAGTCCACGGGAATACGAGGAATTGATAAGAAAAACTGGACGATTTGAAGGATCGCCGCAGGGTTCGGGGCTAAGGCTAACGCAAGATTCATCGCGGGATGGTGGCGAACTGGGGCATTGCTTTTAACCCCGGCTAAAAGGTCGCTCGTGCGATCGCTTCTTCCTAGCGCGAGCGAGAGCGGCCGACTTACACTAAGCACGTGAGATCGCAGCTAGCTAAAAAATTTTAGAGCCAATTTCTGAGACTGAACAAATGTCTGGTTTTGGAAAGCGGCAATAGCGACATGAATGACCGCCACTGGGTCGTGCCGGTCGCAAAGTTCCAGGCGATTTGCTATACCATTGTAAAAATTCATTGGTAATGCCAGTTTGTATAGGAACAAATCGGCAGAGGATGGTGGGCAGAATTTAGAATGAGACCCGGAGAGACCGAGCGCGATATGATCGAGCGTCATGTGGCTGAAGGCGAAACCATTATCGCTCGTCAGCAAGCCTTGATCGTGTCGATGGAAAGCGCCGGCCACTGCGCAGACACAGCTCGATCGTTGCTCTACACTTATTTGAGCTCTCAGGCTCTGCATCGCGAACATCTTTGTCGAATTCAACACAAAACTCCGAAGGTCGCCGACCGCAAATAACCATTGCGATCGGTGATGCGCCGCCGAACCAGCAATTCAGGAGTCAGCTATCATATTTTCATCAACAGATGGCGGAAGCTTGGAAGCCTAAACGGCTTGGGAACGGCGGCTTCTGGGTGTCGCTGCCGTCTGCGGGCCGACAAGCAACTTTTAGCGAACCGTCAAATGAGGTATTTCACCGACCGAGCAAACATCATTGCCTTTTGGCCTATTCCTGGCCAGCATGCACGCATGGCGTTGAATCGCGCTGTCTTAGTCATATCCCTATTCACCGCGTTCCCAGCGGCCGCAGGCGGCACGCCACGCGGCATGGCGTCGCGGAGTGCGATCGATCGGGTTGTTGGGCTAGCCGATGGTCGGCAGATCGCACTCCACTGTGTCGGAAGGGGCGCTTTCACTGTCTTGTTGGAAGCCGGCGATGGCGGTCGCCGCACCCACATGGCGAAGCTGTCGGTGGCACTCTCACACCACTATCGAGTATGCGATTATGACCGGCGGAACATGGGTCGTAGCTCATCCGCCCCGCTGCCCCGCAAAGCCGCCGATATTGCAGCAGACCTTTTCGACACGCTTGCTGCCGCACATGTTCGGGGGCCTTATATCTTGTTCGGCACCTCAATGGGGGGCCTGCTGGTCCGGTCCTACGCCGCTAACCGCGCAGTGGCCGGCTTCGTTACGAGCAATCAACCCGGAACGACGCGCGAATGGACGAGCGAGGCTGCCCAGGTGATGACGCCGGCGCAGCGTGCCGAGGACGCGGCGTGGATGGCGGGCGAAAACAACGAGCATATCGATGTCAATGATGTCAGCCGCACCATCGACCACGCTGCTGCGCCGACGGTTCCCCACATTATCTTGATTTCGACCGAGCGCTTTCAATGCCCGGCAGCGGGCAGCTGCGGGCCGCTCTATCTCGCCTTTGTTGCCGCCTCGGAACGGGCGGCCGCGGCAGGGTCTAAAGGCAGCTTCTGCGTCATTGACGGCGATCATGATCTGTACGTTACACACCTTCAGAAAATCGTGACTGCGATCGACAATGTGGCCGCCTCTGCGTCGATCAGTGACAGACATGAACAAATGTCCAGTTCCGAAAAGCGGCAAGGGCAGCGTGAGTGACCGGAAGTGGGTCGTCTCGCACCTAGTGACCTGACTTCACTCCGCTTATCGATCTAAGCCCAGCGGCTAGATCACCCGAGTTTTTCGGCATGGCGGTCGGCCCACTCCTTGCCCTCGTCGCCTCCCCAGAGCAACCAAGCGACGTAGCCGGCAGATGGGTCCGCATCCGAGCCCCACTCGTGCGACTTGCCCTTTTTGTCGACTTCGTGACGAGCGAAGTAGCTGTGCATCGACTTGACGTCCTCCGCCGAAAGCTCCTTCCGATCCGCGAGCTGCTGGGCCCGGCGGACGCCGACGTCTGTCCCCCCGCGCCCGAACGTCCCGCGCAGCTTCAGCCCCTTCTCAGCGTTGGCAGCCATTTTCGCGGTCGGCTTGAACGTGTCAGTCATCATGCGCTCCTCGTGATCGCGTGGACAACGCGCCGGCCGGATGGAGTGGTCCGCGACGATGGACAGACCATCGTGTCATGGAGCAATGTTGTGGCGCTCAGAGTAGCGATGGTTGTACCTCGGCTTTCGCCGGGATTGCACCATGGTTTCCGCGACGACGCTGTTCGGTTTCTGCGCTGAAGCGGATGTCCACGTCACGATCCCTAGCGTATGCCGCAAGCGCGTCGTCGCCCAGTTCGGCCCATGGCCGCTTCCGGTCAGGGCCAGAGGGTACGCGCGGCAAAAGGCCGGGCTGTTCGCTCCACGTCAGCAGCTGCTCCAGTGAGGAAACGTTCAGCATATCGCGCAGGTGATGCGCAGTAACGTAGGCATCCGGCATCGCACGGTGCGCTGGAAGGCCCGTCGCACGGTCCAGGCCAGTCGGCATGCGCTCGTAGCGCAGACTCTGATTGGAGAAACTGGCGAGGGCGGGCCATGTACGAAGCGCGCACTTCCACGTGCAAATCCAGCGGGCACCGCCTGAAAGCCTGGGCGAGCAAAAACGCTGCTCGAACGTCGCACGATGCGCAGCCAATGCGACCACTCCCCCGGCCGGCCGCAGGACCTGCGGCGCCACATTTTTCCAGAATGGCGCTCCTGCCACATCTGCGTCAACAATGTGGTGGATGGCCATCGTCTGCGTTGAGATCGGGCCGCCTGGATTGACGAACCGGGCACCACGCTCCTCGTCGATTTCCCAGTGACCGTTGATCTCCTGGACGACATCTTGCCAGCCGATCTCGCACACGCTGTGGGAGGCGGAACCGGCTGTCTCCAGATCGATGACCCGGATGCGCATGCGGGCGGAATTCGAAGAAATGGTCATGTTCTTGGAAGATACCCGGTGAGGCAAGTTCCTACAATGTTCTTCGATGAGGGTCGGAGGCGAGAGATCGATCCATCGCTTGGACCAATGCCGGCAACCCGGATCGTTTCAGTCTGATGTGCTGACCGTCGGTACCTAGCCGGCGAACGGCAACTCCGTCCCGGTTTTCGCCCTTTAACCGGGTTTCAGGATGATCGCACACCGATGGATGATTGGCGGAAGTTGAGAAGTCGAAAAGGCGACTGGAGTCGCGGCTTGTGGTTCGAGCACGCCACGGTGGTCTCGCGCAGTCGGTTGATAGAGCGCGGCCGGTCTGGCGGCGAGCGCCGACAAGTTCTATTAATCAGCGATGATGATCTGCGTTCGCTCCGTGCAAGTCGGCCAGACGGCTCCGCTCGGCCCCGACGGTGTTCCCAGCGCCTTCGTCAAGCTTCCGGCCGACCACCGCGTCGGGGTGCACGCTCTGGGGCTGGTCGGCGACGAGCAGGCCGACCTGACGGTTCACGGCGGGCCAGAAAAGGCTATCTACGGTTATGCCGGCGGCCACTATCCCGCCTGGCGGTCAGAGCACCCGGAGCACGCCGACCTCCTCGTCCCAGGCGCATTCGGTGAGAACCTGACCATTGACGGCTTGGATGAGGATCAAATCCGGGTCGGAGACGTGCATGGGATCGGGAGCGCGCTGTTGCAGGTGTGTCAACCGCGGCAGCCATGCTTCAAGCTGGCTCTTCATTTCCGCGACAACCGGCTGCCAAAGGCCATGGTCAGATCCGGTCGCGCCGGATGGTATTATCGAGTGCTGAAGACCGGAACGCTGGCCGCCGGCGACAGGGTCAGGCTGATCGAGCGACCGCAGCCTGCGTTTCGCTTCTCGCGCCTGATCTCGATTATCAACCACGGCGACGCTTCAGTCGAGGAGATCGCTTCAATGGCGGCCATGCCAGAGCTGGCGGCCTGGATCCGCACGCGAGCGCAAGACAGGATGCTTAGGACCGCCTAAGTCGCTGTGACTGGACCTGCTAACCTGAATCAACGTCCGGTTCGGGGAAGCACTGGAGCGGCGCTGAACGGCGGATTGCGGGCTTCCTCTTTGCAAACCGGCGGGTATGGACGCACATAGTCCAAGCGTATGCCATGGTTTTCCGCTAACGAATTGACCATGATCGACGCTCTGCCGAAACCGCCTGCTGCTTTGTTGCGATGCGCTTCCCTCTTTCTGGATTTCGACGGAACTCTCGTTTCGCTTGTCGCGCGACCCGACCTGGTCTCGGTCGACGCGCATCTCGCGAATCTGGTCGCCCGGCTCGACACTTACCTTGAAGGACGCGTCGCGTTGCTCAGTGGACGATCGGTTGAGAACATCAGTGAGCTTTTCGGGGACGTGGGGTTGGCGATCGCGGGCAGTCATGGCGCAGAGATGCGCTGGCGGGATGGTACAAAGTCGTTCCCGGAACGACCCGCTGCTCTCGATCGTATTCACGCCACGATGACAGAATTTGCACACTCCAAGACCGGCCTGCTGGTCGAGACGAAGCCGCTCGGCGTGGCGCTTCACTATCGCGGCGCGCCCGAAATGGAGATGGCGGCCCATGCGCTCGCCGGCGCGCTATCTGAAGAGACCGGACTACATCTGCAGACTGGCAAGATGATGGTCGAGCTTCGCCTCGGCGGCGCTGACAAGGGCAGCGCACTGCGACGACTGATGGAACGGTCGCCTATGGCGGGGCATCGCCCGGTCTTCCTCGGCGACGACGACACCGACGAGCCTGCGATGGCCGCCGCCGCAGCGCTCGGCGGCGCAGGTATCCTGGTTGGGGCGCCGCGCCCGACCAACGCGCAATACGGCCTGCCCGATGTCGCCGCTACGATTTCCTGGCTCGAGACCGCCTGCAAGCAGGCGGCATGAGTTCGGTCGATCTGTGGCCGATCGGCAATTGTCAGGTCAGCGCGCTCGTCGATCGCGCGGGGCATTTCGTGTGGGGCTGCGTGCCCCGGATCGACGGCGATCCGGTCTTTTCGGCTTTGCTGGGCGGCAAGACGCCCGAGCGTGGCTATTGGGCGATCGAGATCGAGGACAGCGTCAGCGTCGAGCAGCATTATCTGCGCAACACGCCGATCTTGGTCAGCCGTCACATCGACGCCGCCGGCAATGCGGTCGAGGTGATCGATTTCTGCCCGCGGTTCGAGCGGCAGGGGCGGAGCTATCGCCCGGTGTCCTACGCGCGGATCGTGCGGCCGGTAACCGGCAGCCCGCGCATCCGCGTGCGGCTGCGCCCGACCTGCGGCTGGGGCGGGGATTGCAGCGAGCAGACGGGCGGCTCCAATCACATCCGCTTCCTGATGCCCGGGATGGCGCTGCGGCTCACCACTACCGCGCCGGTCGGCATGGTCGAGGAAGAGCGTGCTTTCCGGGTCGAGCGGCCGCTGCATTTCTTCCTCGGGCCGGACGAGGGGTTCGCTGGTGATCTCGCCGCGACGCTTGAAACGATGCTAGCCGACACTATGCGGCACTGGCAGGAATGGGCGCGGGGTCTCGCGATCCCGCTCGAATGGCAGGATGTCGTGATCCGCTCGGCGATCACGCTCAAACTGTGCCAGCATGAGGAAACCGGCGCGATCGTCGCGGCGATGACCACGTCGATCCCCGAACATGCCGGGTCACAGCGCAATTGGGACTATCGCTACTGCTGGGTGCGCGATGCGTATTATACCGTGCAGGCGCTCAACCGGCTGGGCGCGCTCGACGTGCTCGAAGGCTATCTCGGCTATCTGCGCAACATTGTCGACGATGCGGCCGGCGGCCATATCCAGCCGCTCTACGGCGTGCTCGGCGAAGCGACGCTCGAGGAGCGGATCGAGCCGGGGCTGCCGGGCTATCGTGGCATGGGCCCGGTGCGCGTCGGCAACCAGGCATATGAGCAGATCCAGCACGACGCTTACGGCCAGATCGTGCTGTGCGCGGTGCATGCGTTCTTCGACACGCGGCTGTTCCGCATGGCGGGCCCAGAGGATTTTGAATCACTCGAACGCGTCGGCGAACGCGCGTGGCAGAATTACGACGAGCCCGATGCCGGTCTGTGGGAGTTGCGCACGCGCAAGAGTGTGCACACGTACTCCTCAGCGATGTGCTGGGCGGCGTGTGATCGCCTCGCCAACGCTGCGGTATCGCTCAAACTCGGCGAGCGCGCGACCTTCTGGCAGCAACGCGCCGACACGATCCACGCGCGGATCGAGACCGCGGCGTGGCGGCCCGATACCAAGCGCATGTCGGCGACCTTTGCCGGCGACGATCTCGACGCCAGCGTGCTCCAGTTGCTCGACTTGCGCTTCCTGTCGCCCGACGATCCGCGCTTCCTTGACACGCTCACCGCGGTCGAGGCGGGGTTGCGGCGCGGGTCGTTCATGCTGCGCTATGCGATCGAGGACGATTTCGGCCTGCCCGAGACGGCGTTCAACGTCTGCACCTTCTGGTTGGTCGAAGCGCTGCACTTCACCGGCCGCAGCGACGATGCGCGCGCGCTGTTCGAGGAAATGCTCGGGCGTCGCACGGCGGCTGGTCTCCTGTCGGAGGATATCGAGCCCGAGACCGGCGAGCTGTGGGGCAATTATCCGCAGACCTACTCGCTGGTCGGGATGATCAATTGCGCGGTGCTGCTCAGCAAGCCGTGGAGCGCGATCCGGTGAGCCGGCTGATCATCATCTCGAACCGCGTCTCGGCGCCGAAAGGCTCGCAGTCCGGCGCGCAAGGCGGGCTGGCGGTGGCGCTCGCTTCGGCTTTGCGCGAGCATGACGGCATCTGGTTCGGCTGGTCGGGCGAGCGTACCGACACCTTTACCGGGAAGGTCGATTATCAGACCAGCCAAGGCGTCACCACCGCGACGATGGATCTGGAGGACCAGGACATCGACGAGTATTACAACGGCTACGCCAACCGGACGCTGTGGCCGCTGTTCCATTACCGAGTCGACCTAGCCGAATATGAGCGCGATTTTGCCGGCGGTTATCAGCGCGTCAACGCGCGCTTCGCCGACATGGTCGCTCCGCTGGTCAGGGTGGACGACGTGGTGTGGATCCAGGATTATCACCTGTTCCCCCTGGGTGATGAACTGCGCCAGCGCGGCTGCACCAACCGGGTGGGTTTCTTCCTGCATATCCCGTGGCCGCCGCGGCGCTTGCTGTCGATTCTCCCCGAAGCGCAGGCGTTGGTGCGGCGGATGTTCGCCTATGACGTGATCGGCTTCCACACCGCCGAATGGCTCGATTCCTTCCTCGACTTTGTGCGGCTGGAACTTGGCGGCACTGTTGGCGCGGACAATCTGGTGACGCTCGGCGACCGCAGCGTACGCGTGTTGGTCTGCCCAATAGGGATCGACACATCCGAGTTCGTCGAACTGGCGACCGGCGTGCCCGCACGGCTGGCGTATCGCAAGATGCGCGACAGCGCCGACGGGCGCGACATGATCGTCGGGGTCGATCGGCTCGACTATTCGAAAGGGCTCGAGGAGCGCTTCCTCGGCTATGAGCGCTTTCTGGTCGAGCATCCCGAGGAGCGCAAGGAAGTGTTCCTACTCCAGATCGCGCCGCCCTCGCGCGGCGCGGTGGGTAGCTACCAGCAAATCCGCAACACGTTGCAAAGCCTTTCGGGCCGGATCAACGGCGCCTATGCCGATGTCGACTGGGTGCCGATCCGCTACGTCAACCAGGGCTACGGTCGCGATACGCTCGCCGGCATCTACCGTGCTGCCAAGATCGGACTGGTGACGCCGCTTCGCGATGGGATGAATCTGGTTGCCAAGGAATATATTGCCGCGCAGGATCCCGAGGATCCCGGCGTGCTGATCCTGTCGCGCTTCGCTGGCGCCGCCGCGCAATTGACCGACGCTATCCTCGTCAATCCTTACAGCGCAGAGGAGCTGTCCGATGCGATTCTGGTGGCGATGCGCATGGATCGACCGGAGCGAATTCGCCGGTGGCGGGCGTGTATGAGCTCGATTGAAACGCAAGATATCAATTGGTGGCGGCAAACCTTTTTGGACGCGCTGATGCTGCCGCTGAGAGCCGCGCACACGTCCTAAATTTCGACGGAATTCATGCAACAAACGGCTAACTCGCTAGACCTGGGCGTCATGTACAAGGTGCAATGAAAGCTGCGACACGGCGTGATCGGGTCCGTGGAGCAATCCGCGGTCGGTTTCGCATCGCGCGATGGGGCCGCCTCGGAGCCAAATGCAAAGTAGCTTCGTTAAAGGACATCCAATAAAGCGGAGGACCATTTTTCCCGATGCGCATCGCAATCATCGCCCATCTAAAGCATGCGATTGTCGAGCCGTTTTCAGGGGGATTGGAGATGCATACCCATCTCCTGGCGACACGCTTGCGCGCGCGCGGGCATGCGGTAACGCTCTTCGCATCGACGCGATCCGACCCCGCGACGGGTCTTGCAGCAATCTGTGACGAAACGTCCTTGATGGCGACGGGTATTGCGGAAGCAAGCGACGTCGCTTTCTTCCGCGAACATCACGCCTATCTCCGCCTGATGTCCGAACTGCGCGACGGGGGCTTCGACGTGGTTCACAACAATTCGTTGCACTATCTGCCGGTGGCGATGGCGGACACTCTGCCGGTTCCTATGGTCACGACCTTGCACACCCCTCCATTCTGCTGGCTCGAAAGTGGGATCCGGCTGTGTCGTGGAAAAGACACGCGGTTCGTTGCGGTATCAGACGCAATTCGTACGATGTGGTCGCCGATCGTCGGCATCGACCGGGTGGTCGGCAATGGCATCGACCTCGATCGTTTTCCCTTCCGCGCGGTCCCTGATGTCGATCCCTATCTGGTCTGGTACGGTCGCATCGTACCGGAAAAGGGCACGCACCTCGCCATTGCCGTGGCGCGCCGCCTGGGCATGCCGTTGAAACTTGCCGGGCCGATCTCCAACACCGGGTATTTCGCGTCTGAAGTGGCACCGCATCTGGACGCCTCGATCCAGCATGTCGGGCATCTCGATCACCAGGCCCTATCCGGCCTTATTGCTGGCGCGCGCGCGTTTTTGTGTACGCCGCAATGGGACGAGCCGTATGGCCTGGTCGTGGCGGAAGCGCTGTCATGCGGCACGCCTGTTGCCGCGTTCGCACGCGGCGCGATCCCCAGTATCGTCGATGCCAGCAGCGGCGTGCTCGCGCTGCCGGACGATGTCGCTTCGCTCGCCGCCGCCGCCACGCGCGCGATGACGCTTGACCGCGCTGCGTGCCGCGCGCGCGCCGAAGCGGTGTGCGACGCCGAAGTGATGATCGACGGATACGAAGCCTTGTATGATGAGATGGTCGAGCCACGCTCGCACGTCCTGCCGATTCGCCCGTTCGAAATGCCGGTCGCGGCGCAAGCATTCGGGTGACACACCCCCGTTTTTGTATTTGCGTGCCCGCGCGCAACGAGGTCGAGCGCTTGCCGATCCTGCTCGATGCGCTCGCCGCGCAGAGCGTTGCCGGCGTCATTCCAGTCGCTTTGTGCATCAACAACAGCACCGATGGCAGCACGGCGGCGGCTGCCGCAGCGGGGCTGCGATATGCCGGTAGGCTTGATGTCGTGATCGACGACTGCACTTTTGCGCCAGCGCTGGCACATGCCGGCACCGCGCGGGGCCGGGCGATGGACATGGGACATGCCAGGGTTGCTGGCGACGGGTTGCTGCTTTCGACCGATGCCGATTGTCGGCCGCCAAGCCACTGGATCTCCGCCAATCTAGCCGCGCAGGCGGCCGGCGCGACCGTGATCGGCGGGCGGATCGTGCTTGACGATGCCGAGCCGATCGCGCCCGCAATCGTCGCGATGCGGTCGCGTTTCGATGCGTATTGGTCCGCGGTGCGCGCGATCGAAGATGCGATTGATCCGTCCGCAGATGATCCGCCGCCGCGCCACGGCGATCACACGGGCGCCAGTCTTGCGATCACAGCGGGGCTGTTTCGCACGGTCGGGGGGGTGCCCGCTTTACCGTCGGGCGAAGATCGCGCGCTTGTCGTCGCAGCGATCGCGGCGGGTGGTCGCCTCACCCATCCGCCTTCGGTCTGGACGCGCGTATCGGCGCGCACCGACGGGCGCGCCGTTGGCGGCATGGCAGTGGCGATGGCCAAACTCGCGCGCGGCGTCGCGCAAGGTTGCGATCCGCAGGTGCCGGCGTTCGATCATTGGATCGCGCGCGCGCGATGGCGGCGCACCGAGCGTATGATCCGAGGTGTCGCGACGATGCTTGCGCTCGAGGAGCAATTGCCACCGATGCCGGCGGACATGGCGCTGCCAGCGCTTGCCGCATGACTCGGCAGATCGGCTATTATGTCCACCATCATGGCGCCGGGCATCTTGCCCGCGCGCGCATCGTTGCCGACCGCGCCGGTGGCCGGATCACGCTGATCGGCACGGGGCTGGCGGGCGCGTGTGGGGCGCTTACCTGCCTCGACCTTCCCGACGATCGCCTTGCACTGTCTTTCGACGGCAGGGACGGGGCAGCCGAACGTCCAGCGGCGCTGCATTATACGCCGATTGATCATGACGGGGTGCGGAGGCGCGTCGCGGCGATGACGGGCTGGATCGCCAACGTTCGCCCAGCGCTGATGGTGGTCGATGTGTCGTGTGAAATCGCGATGCTCGCGCGGCTGGCATCGGTTCCAACCGTGATGGTGCGGCTCGGCGGCCGGCGCGATGATGCGCCGCACCGCGATGCGTTCGCGGCGGCCACAGCGATCGTCAGTCCGTTTGCCGACGCGCTCGATGATCCGGCGACGCCAGATTGGGTGCGCGCAAAGACTCGCTTCTTCCCGGGTCTGGTGGAGCGCGCGTGCTACGAGTCCGTCGAGGCACGCTCGGTCCTTGTCGTCATCGGGCAGGGCGGGGCTGCCGGCGACGGCGCGGTCTGGGCACGCGCGGCGCGCGCGACGCCGGAATGGACATGGTCGGTAATCGGCCCGTGCGCGCCTGCTGCCGACCCGCCTCATAATCTGACGCTGCTTGGTTGGGTCGACGACGCGGCCACGCGGATGGCGCGCGCGGAAGTGGTCGTCGGCAGCGCCGGAGATGGCGTCGTCGCTGCCGTGCTCGCCGCGGGTCGGCCATTCATTTGCATACCCGAAGACAGGCCCTTTGACGAACAGCGCTCCAAGGCTGCCGGGCTGGTCCGCGCGGGCGCGGCACTCGTCTGTGAAGACGCCGCGCAAGCCGACTGGGGTGCGCAGCTGTTGGCGACTCGAGGACTCTCGCCAGTCGCGGCGGCCGCGCTCGACGACCCGAGTGGTGCCGATCGCCTCGCCGCTTTTTTGCTAGCACTTGCCGACGAACGACATTGCGCATGACGAACGAACTTTTGCCGGTGCTCGACGACCCGCTGGTGCGGGATCTGGCGGCGTTGGGACAAGGCTATGACGCGCATCAGGCGCATCCCGCAGACAGTATCGCGCGGCTGGCAGGGGAGGGCTTGTTGCGCCGCTTCGCCCCGCCTGCCGCGGGCGGCGAGACGTTTTCCGACGCGGCTGCCCAGCATCGGAGGATGTTCGATGCGCTGCGCCGCGTCGGGCGCGGCGACTTGAGCGTGGGCCGATTGTTCGAGGGGCATGTCAATGCGCTGGCGCTGTTCGGATGGTATGCCACGCCGCAGCAGCTGGCGTGGCTGAAACTGGCACTCGAGCACGATGCGATGTTCGGCGTATGGGCGACCGAACCGCAGCCCGGGGTCGCGCTTTCCGACAGCAGCGGCACCGCGACGCTACATGGCTCCAAGATCTTTGCCAGCGGTGCGGGCGGCATCTCCTATGCGATCGTCACCGTTCAACCGACCACGGGCGATCGCCGCCTTGCGATTGTTGCTGCCGATGACGCGGCGCGCACCGACGCGAGCGGCTGGCGCGTACGCGGCATGCGCGCGAGCATGAGCGGCCGTTATGATCTCACTGGTTGTGTCGTGACGGCGGATGCACTGCTGGGCGCGCCGGGCGATTACGATCGGGAGCCGCGCTTCACCAGCGGCGCGTGGCGCTTCACCGCGGTGCAACTGGGAGGGATCGAGGCGCTGCTCGCCGAGACGCGTGCACTGCTGTCGGCCGCCGCGCACGCCGACCCGCTCGCGCGCGCTGCGTTCGGTCATGCGCTGGTCGCGACCCGTACCGCCGGACTGTGGGTGCGCGAAGCGGCGATGCGCGCAGCGCGCGAAGACCCGGATGCGCCCGCCTTTGCGCGGATGACGCGCGGCGTGGTCGAGCGCGTGGGTTTCGACGTCATGGAGCACGCCGCGCGGCTGATCGGCACGCGCAGCGCCTTCACGGAAGAGCGCGTCGACAAGATCATACGGGACCTCAGCCTCTATTTACGCCAAGCCGGGCCCGATCAGGTGCGCGATGCCGCGGTCCGCGACTGGCTCGACCACGACTGCTGGGGCGAGGACCCGCTGTGGTGAGCATCGCGCGGCCCCTCGCCCAGAGCCGCTTCGCCGCGGCACGGTGGCTCATCCTCGCGCCCCACGCCGATGACGAGACACTGGGTGTGGGGGCACTACTGGCGCAAGCCGCGGCCTCGGGTCGGCTCGCTGGGGTCGTCTATCTGACCGACGGCGCCGGGTCGCATGTGACAGGCGGTCCTTGGTTGTCACGGGTGCGCGAGCGCGAAGCCGGGCTCGCCGTCCGGCGGCTGGCGGGCCGGGGCGCGCCGCCGCCGGTGTTTCTAGGATGGCCCGACGCGAACCCGCATCCGACGACCAGCGCGCAATGGCGCAGCACCGTCCGCGCTCTTGCGACCTATATTCGATTGCACGGGGTTGACGCGATCGCAGTCACTGGCGCGCAGGAGCCACATTGCGATCATGCTGCGTTTCATGCTCTCGCGTGCGCGGCGATCCGCGCCGCGCGTCGCCCGGTCGCGCTGTTCAATTATCGTGTCTGGACCGATCCGGCGGTGCCGCCCGCGCGCTCGACGTTTCGCACCGGTCGATTGCCACCGGGCCTGCGACGGCATGCGTTGCTGGCGCATCGCAGCCAGACGAGCGGGGCGTATGGCCCCGGTTTCCGGCTCGCGCGTAACGCATGGCGCATGCCGGCGACCGATATTCTTCATTTGAACTCTCTTCGTTGAGGTCGAATCTGCATGTTCACTGATCAAAGCCTGACGGCCGATTATTTCGACGGGATCTTTGCGGAGGATGACGACCCTTGGTCTCTTGCCAGCAGTTCGTACGAGACGGAAAAGTTCGCGTGCACAATCGCTGTATTGGCCGATCGGCGCTATGCGTCGGCGCTCGAGATCGGGTGCGCGCATGGCGTGCTGACCCAGCGTCTGGCGCCGCTCTGCACCGATCTGCTCGCGATCGACATTGCGGCCAAGGCGATCGAACAGGCCGAGCGGCGTTGCCGCGACTTGCCGCAAGTCCGCTTCCAGCGCGTTGCCTTTCCGGGTGAAGCGCCCGATGTGACGGCCCCCGATCTCGTCCTCCTGTCCGAGGTCGCTTATTATTGGAGCGACAGCGATCTCACCGCCGCGGCCGAATGGCTGCGCGCGCACGTCGCGGTCGGCGGGCGGATCCTGCTCGTCCACTGGACCGGCGAAACCGACTATCCGCAAACCGGCGACGCGGCCGTAACCAAGCTCTCCGCAGCGCTCGGCGATCTGATCGTGGTCGAACGCGCGGAGCGCACCGAATGCTACCGCCTCGACCTGTGGACGCGCCGATGAGCGGGCTCAGCGTCTTGACGCTCGTGCGCAACCGGGCCGCGCACTTCGATAAATTGGTAGAAGGGCTGAAACGCTCTTCGCTACGTCCCGACGAGTTGATCGCCGTGGATATGAGCGATGTGCCACTCGTCCTGCCGGCAACCGATTTCCCCGTGCGACTGGTGCGGCTGGAAACCGACGGCTTGCCGCTTGCCGCCGCGCGCAATCGGGCTGCGGCCGCATCCTCAGGGGACCGGCTGGTGTTTCTCGACGTGGACTGTATCCCGCTGCACGATTGCCTCGCGACAATGGCTCGGGCGCTCGCGGACCATGACGCGTTGTTGTGCGCCGACATTCGCTATCTCGGCGCGGAATATGCGCGCGGGGAATGGACCGAGGCCGAGTTGCTTGCCGCCGGTGCGCATCATCCCATACGCGAGTTTCCCGAGCATGGCGTGCGGCGCGAAACCAATCCCGGCCTGTTCTGGTCGCTCGCCTTCGCGATCCGCCGAGCGCGGTTCGACGCGCTCGGCGGGTTCGACGAGCGCTTCTCCGGTTATGGCGCGGAAGATACCGATTTCGGTTTCCGGGCAGACGCCGCGAGCGTTCCGCTGCTTTTCGTGGGCGGGGCAATCGCGTGCCACCAGCACCACGCGGTCTACGATCCGCCACTGCAGCATTTCGCCGATATCGTCTGCAACGCGGCTCGCTTCCAGCAAATATGGGGCTTCTGGCCGATGCGCGGTTGGCTCGACGCTTTTGTCGCCTTGGGCCTGATCGCTCTTACAGAGGATTCAATTGAGATCATCCGCATGCCGACCAACGAAGAGACCGCGCGGTATCGCCAGCCGTGATGAAACGCGTACGACCTAGCGGCCTTCTTCGTGTATCGTCATTGGATCGAACAGCCAGGCGTTTCCTCGTCCGTGCGGCCTGAAGCGAAGGCTGAGATCGCGCATCTGGAGACAGACGCTGAAAGGACAGGATCAGTACCTTGGCGCTGCCGCGCTTGATACAAATCTAGTATCTTTTTTGGGCCTTTAGCGTGCCTCTGCGTTGACTTGGCGTGCCGCGCTCCGCGGCGGGGAACAGCATCATGGCACGCAAGACAAGCACGGCTGACACCGGCAAAATTAAAGGCGAGAGCGCGAAAAACGCTCCGGCATTGCCACCCGGCGCCGATATGCCAACGCATTACGCCGAGATGCAAGGGGCTGGTGGCGAGACCCATCAGACAACCGAAGATCTGGCGCTGACGATGACCAGCCAGCAGGGCATCCCCGTCGCCGATGCGCAAAACAGCCTCAAGTTCGGTTCGCGCGGCCCAACGCTGCTCGAAGATTTCCAGATGCGCGAGAAGATCTTCCACTTCGACCATGAGCGCATTCCCGAACGTGTCGTCCACGCGCGCGGCTATGGCGCGCACGGCGTGTTCGAGCTGACCGACAGCCTGTCCGACATCTGCCGCGCCGATGTTCTCGGAACGGTGGGGCAGAAGACTGAAACCTTCGTCCGCTTCTCAACCGTCGCCGGCAACAAGGGCTCCGCGGATCTGGCGCGCGACGTGCGCGGCTTCTCGGTTAAATTCTACACCAGGGAGGGGAATTGGGACCTCGTCGGCAACAACATCCCGGTGTTCTTCATCCAGGATGCGATCAAGTTTCCCGACCTGATCCACGCCGCCAAGCCCGAGCCCGATCGTGAATTCCCGCAGGCGCAGACCGCGCACGACAATTTCTGGGACTTCATCAGCCTCACCCCTGAGGCATGGCACATGATCATGTGGACCATGTCCGACCGCAGCATCCCGCGCTCGTTCCGCACGATGGAAGGCTTCGGGGTCCACAGCTTCCGGTTGCTCGATGCGAACGGCAACTCGACCTTCGTCAAGTTCCACTGGAAGCCGCGTCAGGGGCTGCAATCGGTGCTGTGGAATGAAGCGGTCAAGATCAACGGCGCCGATCCCGATTTCCATCGCCGCGATTTATGGGACGCGATCGACTCCGAGGACTTCCCGGTGTGGGATCTGGGCGTGCAGCTGTTCAGCGAAGAAGAAGCGGCCAAGCTCCCGTTCGATCATCTCGACTCGACCAAGCTGATCCCGGAGGAGCTGATCCCGGTTCGGATCATCGGCAACCTCACGCTCGACCGCAACGTCGATAATTTCTTCGCCAATACCGAGCAAGTCGCGTTCTGCACCTCTAACGTGCCGCCAAGCGTGGATTTCAGCGACGATCCGCTGCTCCATGGCCGAAACTTCTCGTATCTCGATACACAGTTGAAGCGGCTGGGCGGACCCAATTTCACGCATATCCCAGTCAACGCACCGCGCGTGCCTGTGCGGAACTTCAACCAGGATGGGCACATGGCGATGACCAACCCAACGGGTCGCGCCAATTACGAGCCCAACAGCTGGGGCGCCGAGGGCGGCCCGCGCGAAAACCCCGCGCGGGGCACCGTCAGCTTCGCCGCGCCGATCGAGGCGACCAAGGCGCGCGCGCGTTCAGAAACCTTTTCCGACCATTATAGCCAGGCGCGGCAATTCTACCTCAGCCAGCAGCCGATCGAGCAGAAGCATATCGGCGATGCGCTGACGTTCGAGCTGTCGAAGGTCGTCCGCGTCGATATTCGGGCGCGGGCGGTGTCGCACTTGATCAACATCGACGCCGATCTGGCGGCGACGGTGGCGGACGGGCTCGGCATGGCGCTGCCCGACGCGGCAGTGGCGGCGAAGCCAACGCTCGACTTGCCCGCGTCGGACGCGCTCAGCATCCTGTTGAACGGACCGGAGAATTTCAAGGGGCGCAAGATGGGCATCGTGCTCACTGACGATTCGAGCGCCGATCTGTTCAACGCCCTGACCGCCGCGCTCGATGCCGAGGGCGCGGTATGGGAAGTGATCGCGCCAAAGATCGGCGGCGTTACGCTCAACGACGGCACCAAGGTTGCCGCCAAGCAGAAGATCGATGGCGGACCCTCGGTGCTTTACGACGCCGTCGCGGTGCTGCCGTCGGCGACGGGTGCGGCGCTGCTCGCCAAGGATGCGGCGGCAAAGGACTTCTGCGCCGATGCGTTCGGGCATTGCAAGTTCATCGGCTTTTCGGCCGATGCGGCGGCGTTGTTCGACGCGGCACGGATCCCGGAAATGGACGAAGGTTTCGTGCAGTTGAAGGCGGGCAAGGACGCCAAGGGATTCGTCGCGACGTGCCGCGCATTGCGCTTCTGGCCGCGCGAACTGAAGGTCGATCTCGACGCGAAAGCGTGATCGGTCGTTGTCGATGAAAGGCCGCCGTCGAGGCGGCCTTTCAATTCCGCGTGCGAAGCTTGCCCGTGGGCGCGCACCTGCGTGACGGGCTCTGTCCGAGTCATGAGATCTTGCGGTGTCGTGTAGCCGGTCGTCGTCGCTTGCAGTCTCGAGGACTCGGGTGGTCACGCGTTTACGCGGCCACTGCGCCTTCGGTTGCCACGGGCCTTGGAGATTTTCCCCGCTACGCACGAAACCGATCGATTGAAGGGTCGTTACCATCGCTCGCCTGGCAGGGGCGGTCGGCAGAACCGAGCAGCGATTGGATAACAATCATAAGAGGGTCGTAGAGATGGGGAGACGCTACGCGTGACACGAGCCCAGGCAGCAAGCGCCGCAACGATCAGCCTCAGTGCCGAACTGTCGGCAGGCATGCGGCCGCTTGCGAAGTTCGACCTGGGTGTGCGGACCGTCGAGGTGCTCGCCGGTCGCGATTCGTTGTGGGCTCTCGTTCGCCGTCCGGGGCGCGGGGCGCTTGCGCTGCGGATCGCGCACTGCTGGGGCGGTTGCACCAAAGTGGTCTCGCAGCGCGCACGCGCCGATGAGCGTTTGCGCTTTCGGGTGGACAGTCCAATCGGGCGCCAGATCGTCATCCTTTGCAGCGACGATCTCGAGCTGTCCGTGCTGCGCGTCACGACCACGCTGACGCCGAAACTGCCTCTGCTCATTCCCTATTTTCCGCGCGATCTTTATCCGCTGGGACTTGGGGACGATCCGTTACAGGCCGAAGGAAAGGTGGAGGCGGCACAACGCGGCCTTAATAGCGGCCTTTGCTATTTTCACCTCGACACGCCTGCGTTCGGCAGCGTCCTCTATTTCCAAAATCTCACCGCGCTGAACGCTTATTATGCCGCGACCAAGACCAAGCCTGACGGTGCGGTCGGCGGCGAATGGCCCGAACTCGGCTATCTCCCTCCGACGCCGCCGCAAAGCGGAACGCCGCCTACCAACCCGCTCCCTGCCGGTGCTCCCGTGACCATGTCCGACGCGATTCTCGTGTTTCACGACGAAGCTGCGTCCGACGAGCAGGATTCAGCGCTGCGCTTCCTGCAGTTGCTCGGCGTAGCTTATCGGCAGTTGGAACCGCCAGAGACGCAGTATCGGGACTGGATCGCTCGTGCGGATACGACGCTGCACGATCTCGAACACGCGCCCGAAGCGACGATCCGCCACTACGGCCACACTTACATTCACCCTTATACCGCGGCCGAATATCCGGACGTGATGGTACAAATGGCGATCATCGCCCCGCTGCGAAATTATGCCGCCTGGACGGGCCGCGAGATTCCATTCTGTACGCAGTTGGAGAAGGGCTTGGGGAAATTCCACGATCCCGTGCTCAAGACAATGCGGCGCTATCTGCCTAATGTCGGAAAGGACAAGGACAAGCTCGCGGTCGACAGCTGGTATCTGTACCACCCGTTGCTCAACCTCGGTCACCTCGCGCTGGACGGAGACGCCCGTGCGAAGCGGCTGTTCCTTGGATCGCTCGATCTCGCCGTACGCGCCGCGCACCACTTCCAATATGTCTGGCCGATTCAGTTCAAGGTCGACAGTTTTGACGTGATCGTCGAGGCGCGGAACGACGATGGTCTCGGTCAGACCGACGTCGGCGGTATCTATGCCTATGTCATGATTCAAGCCTACGAGCTGACGGGCGAACAAACCTATCTGCGCGAGGCCCGTAAGGCGATCGACGCGGCGCGCGAAATGCGGTTCGAGCTCAATTACCAGGCCAACCTCACGGCTTGGGGCGCGTCCGCCTGCATGCGGCTGTGGCGGATTACGGACGAGCAATATTATCTGCGGCAAGGCTATGTGTACCTCGCCAGCTTCTTTCACAATACGGCGATCTGGGAATCCGAGATCGCTAATGCCGACAGCTATAAGAACTTTCTGGGCGCCACCTGCCTTCACGACGCGCCGTATATGGCGATTTTCGAATGCTTCGACAGCTTCGCCGCGTTCGAGCGATATCTGCAGGATAGCGGGCCAGACCTCGATCCTTCGGTCCGCATGTTGCTGAGCGAATATTGCAAATATGCGCTCGACCGCGCCTGGTATTATTATCCGGATGCGTTGCCCGAGGATGTCCTTGCCAAGGAGGACATTCGCAACGGACATATCGACCGCACGCTGTCGTTTCCGGTCGAGGATCTCTACGTCGACGGGCAACCGGCCGGGCAGGTGGGACAGGAGATCTATGGCGCCGGTGCCGCTTTCGTCTTTGCGACGCGCGCCTTCCATCAGGTGTCGGGCGCGCCCTTCCGACTTTTCTGCGACCACTTCCCGGTGACCAGCGAACGGACCTCTGAGCGATCACTGACGCTTGGTCTGGACGGCGGGCATGCACGCCAGGCGACCTTCACCCTAGTCCGGCTCAAGGATTGCAAACTCCCGAAGGCGACGCTTCGAACGATCGATGGTCGCCAAGTATCGCCTTTTCATCGCGGACCCGACCTTGTTGAATATCGCATACCGGCGAGCGGCGAGATCAGCCTCCAATGGTAGGGGCGGGGATTGCCATCGGACCCTTTCGTGGGAACGGCTGCGTAACCGCTGGGATTAAGCTTCCGATATCTTCGCTGAACGCGTGGGCGTTGCTGATGCGGCAGTGGCAAGCGGGTAACTTGGATTTAGTCGCCTGCGGATAGATTTCACTGCTCGAAGGACGGCTCTCGTGGTGCCCACAATGCCGGCGGCGCATGCCGCCGCCGTAAGATTGGCGAGCGCTGCGAAAGCGCGCCTCCGACCTGATCGAGGTGGCGTTGCGGTTCGCTGACCGCTTCAGGGCTAGTCGATGAGCAGTCGCGCCAAGGTACCGGGGCAAAGCCGTCCGGATCGACGCCGACATCGTATTGGTGCGGCATCGGCGCGAGCCTGCCGTGGCTATGGCCATGCAGGTTGATCGCGCCGCGATGTTGGCCGTTCCACGATCGAAAGGGGTAGTGGCACAAGACGAGCTTGCGCCCGTCCAGCTCGAGCTCCGCATAATCTCCCCTTTCGCCCAGCCGGTCGCCGCCACGGTCGCGCCCGGATCTTTGTTGCCCCGCAGCAGATGCTCGGGGCCGTCGAGCACCGCGAGCGGGGCGGGCACGTCGCTCGATCGCCGCGCCACATCGCCGAGGTGCCACACCTCGTCTTGCGCAGTGACCACTGCGTTCAAGTTGGCGATTATCGTCGCGTCCATCTCTGCCGTGCTCGCGAAGGAACGGCGCTGAATATTCATCGTCCGGTGGTCGCCGAAGTGCGTGTCGGCAATAAAGAAGATGCTCATGGCTGGCGAAGCGAGAGGCTGAGCGGCACTAGGTGACGCGCGCAACTCCTATGGAGGTCAAGCGGATCAATCATAGCGGGCTAACGCGTGATCCTCCGGCGCGTTCATTCGCCATAGCGGCCTTGCAGGGTGCCCTGCGCTTCTGTCTCGCGCCCGATTGCCGTGTCCCTGCGTTGTTGGTCCGCATGATCGCCCAGCCCCCTCCAGTGCCGAAATCCGTGACCGTCTGGTATGACGGGAATTGCCCGTTGTGCCGGCGCGAGATTGCCGTGATGCAACGCCTCGACCGCCTTGCGCGGATCGACTTCATCGATGTGACCGGGGAAGAGTTGGTCTCGTGTCCGCTCAATCGCGCCGATCTTCTTGCGCGCCTCCACGCCCGCGAAAGCGATCGGATGCTTTCCGGGGCAGCCGCCTTTGCGGCGATGTGGCGCGCAATCCCGATCCTCCGGCCGCTGGGGCTGGTCGCGCGAAACCGGGTGATGCTCGCGTTGCTGGAAGCCGGATATCGACGCTTCCTGCGGTTGCGTCCGCGGCTGCAGCGCTTCGCGATGCGACTCAACCGCGCATGAAACCCACCCCCTTTCCCACGGCCCCGGGACCGGAGAGCGTCTGGGCATTCCCGCGCCCGGCGATCGCCGAGCCGACGCGCGCGCACGTGGTGATAGAGCATCACGGCGTGGTGCTCGCGGACACGCGCGCGAGCGTGCGCACGCTCGAGACAAGCCATCCGCCGAGCTATTACATCCCGCGGATCGATCTTCGCGAGGGTCTGCTCCGCCCCGCGTCGAGCAGCTCGTTCTGCGAATGGAAGGGGGCTGCAGCCTATTGGGACGTCGTCCTGGGCGGGATCGTGCTGCCGCGCATCGGCTGGAGCTACCCGACGCCGAGCGCGCCATTCGCGGCACTCAAGGATCATGTCGCCTTCTACGCCGCACCGTTTGATCGCTGCAGCGTCGATGGCGAGACCGTCGTCCCGCAGCCCGGTGACTTTTACGGGGGCTGGATCACGAACGCGGTCGCTGGACCGTTTAAGGGCGTGCGGGGTAGTCGTTTGTGGTGAACTTGCGATGACAGATGATAGGGGTTCCCGCGGCAGGGCAGTGCCAAGCGGTCGGGTGGCGCGGCTCGGCGTATTCGGGCGTCTCGCCGGTGGCGTGGCGGGCGGGGTGATCGCCGAGGGCGCACGGCGGCTCGCCGATGGGCAGCGCCCGCATCTGCGGGACCTGCTGCTGACTCCGGGCAATGTCGGGCGCATCGCCGATCAACTGTCGCACCTGCGCGGGGCGGCGATGAAGCTCGGGCAGATGATCTCGATGGACGCCAGCGACTTCCTCCCGAGCGAGCTGTCCGAGATCCTCGCCCGACTGCGCGATCGCGCGCACCATATGCCGCCAGCGCAGCTGCAGCAGCTGCTGGCGCGCGAATGGGGCAAGGACTGGCGGCGGCGGTTCGCACGGTTCGATGCCGGACCGATGGCAGCGGCGTCGATCGGCCAGGTCCACCGCGCCCGCACGCAGGATGGCCGCGAGCTCGCGATCAAGGTGCAATATCCAGGGGTCCGCGAGAGCATTGATGCGGACGTCGATAATGTCGCGACCCTGCTCCGCGTATCGGGCGTACTGCCGAAGACTCTCGATATCGCGCCGCTACTGGCCGAGGCCAAGCGTCAGCTGCACGAAGAAGCGGACTATGTGCGCGAAGGCGCGCAATTGATGCGCTTCGGGGACTTGCTCGCTGACAGTGCCGCGTACGTCGTGCCGGCGTTCGACCGCGAGTTCAGTAGCACCAATGTCCTCGCAATGGGATTCGTCGAAGGCGTGGCGATCGAGACGCTGGTCGATGCCGAGCAGGGAGTGCGCGACACCGCGATGGCGTCGCTGATCGCGTTGGTGCTGCGCGAACTGTTCGAATTTGCATTGATGCAGACCGATCCCAATTTTGCCAATTATCGCTACCAGCCGGCGACCGGAAAACTGGTGCTGCTCGATTTCGGCGCAACCCGTACGGTCGCCGCGCCAACGGTCCAAGGCTACCGGCAACTCCTGGAGGCCGGCCTTTCCGGGAACCGCGACGCTGTCCGGGAAGCGGCCATTGCCGTGGGATTTCTGGGGGAGGCTGCGGTCACGCGGCACCGCACGCTGATCGATCGCATGATCGATGTCGTCCTGGTCGAATTGGACCGTACGGGGCCGTTCGACTTCGGCGACCGCGCCTTTGTCGGCGTCTTGCGCGAGCAGGGCATGGCGATGGCAGCCGATCGCGAGACTTGGCACGTGCCGCCCGTCGATACGCTGTTCGTGCAGCGCAAGATCAGTGGCACGGCGTTGCTGGCCGCGCGCCTCAAAGCCCATGTCGATGTCCGCCTCATGGTTATGCGGGCGCTGCATGTCGGCGAAGCGGCGGCCGATGCCACCCCCCGGGACAGCTCGGCATGCCAAATGCTCGGAGAGAAGCAGGGTTGACCGGCAACGGCTGGCCCCTTCGCAACCGTCACAGCCGACGCATGGTCGTCACCGGCATCTTCGGGACTAAATCGGGACACGCGCGTTGGCGGGCATAGCGAAGAACACGAGGGAGTCTGCCATGCCGACGATTACGGCGTCATTCGAAACACGGCGCGAAGCGGAACTGGCCGTCGAGCATCTGGTGCAGGAACATGAGCTGGACCGGGGCGATATCGTGCTCGAGAGCGGGTCGGACGATAATAGCGCGGGCAGCGCGGTAGGCGGCGCGGATCTTGGGACCAACTTCGAGGACGGTTCCGAAGACGAGGCTGCGCTGAACGGCAGCGTAAAGGTCACGATCACGCTCGAGGCGGACGACCTGGTGGAGGATGTCGAGGATGTCTTGCACGAGTTCGGCGCGAGCGACGTCCTGCAGGAGTGATCGGAAACGCGTGTCACGGACCGAGCGCTCGCGCGACGACACAGCGCCGCACGGCGTAGGCCGACCCTCGCGCCGATCCCGGCCGATCTGCTTGAGGCCGGTTTCCAGCAGCGTGGAGAACGGGCCAAGGGGTGGTGGCTTTTCGCCGGCATGGCGCAGGCGTGCCCATCTGCCAGCGGGGTTGCTTTGAAGCTTCGAACCGGTGTGGTGGCCGGCATGGTGCTCGCACTCTCCGCCTAGGCCGGCGGCAGTTTCCGCCCGCCCAGTGACCTTCCGGTCAAGATCGGGCGGCCGTACGCTGTGCGGGGCACGACATTCGTGCCGAGCGCCGATCCGACTTACGACGTGCTGGGCTATGCGAGCTAGTATGGTGGCGAGTCGGGCAACCGGACAGCCAACGAAGAGCGTTTCCGGGCTGACTGGAGCACCGCCGCCCACACGACGTTGCCGCTACCTACTTATGCCGAGGTGACCGCGCTCGCTACCGGACGGCGCATCGTGGTGCGGATCAACGACCGCGGCCCGTTCGTGCCCGGACCCAGGATCATCGATCTGTCCCGCGGTGCCGCCGAACGGCTCGGCAGCCGTGCCGGCGGACAGGCCGCGGTGCGCGTGCGGCGGATAGAGCCGTCCGAGACCGAACGACGCGCGCTGCTGACGGGCAGGCCCGCGCCGGACCTTCCAGTGCTAGCGCAGCCGATTCTCGACAATTTGCAGCGCCAGTTCGCCGCTGCCGGATTGTCGCTCACCCGCCCGAACTGACGACCGCTCCCATGATACTAAACGTCGCGATCCGTTTCTGCTGCGGATTTGCCTAACGTTTGCGCGCACGCCAAACGGCACCAAGACCGGCCAGGACATCATAGGGAAAGGCGGCAATCTCGCGTATCCACATTTTCGCCTGAAGATGTGTTGGGCCTCGCGCGACCATCCGAACCGGCCGAGTTGCAAAGCCCATCAATCCGAACAGCATTTTCACTCGCGGCTGGTGATAGGCATCCGTGCAGGTGCAAATGTCGGCGTAGGAATGCGTCTGCGCATAGCGTGCTGCATTCAGGACGGTTTGAAGCGTGTCGCCGCTGACTTCGTCGAGAACAAGCCGCTCGGCAGACACCGTGCCGCGCAACAGGCCGGCCATAACGGCCGCCTCTGACGGCGGATAGGTGCCGATACCGCCCGACAGAAACAGATCTGCTCGCGGATCCGCTTCGGCAACCGCAGCCGCGTATCCGACGCGCCGGGCAAGGGCCGCGCTTGCGCTGCCATCGGACCGGACCGCGGCCCCGAACACCACCACGAGCCTACGCTCACCTGAAACGGGTTCGCTCATGTCCGTCGCTTACTCGGTTACGCCGTTGGCCAACAGGGTCTCTGGCGGCTGACAAATAACGGGACGCATTGTACTGTGAACGGCGCGAAGGGATAGCAGTGCAAGAGATCGGTTTTGGCGGTGGGTGTCATTGGTGCACCGAGGGTGTGTTCCAGGCGCTGCGCGGCGTCGTCGCGGTCGACCAGGGGTTTCTCCAGTCTGAAGCTCCGTGGAACGCGTGGGCGGAAGGCGTGATCGTGCGCTTCGATCCAACGATCATCGGCTTGGTAACTTTGGCCGAGATCCACTTGAGAACGCATTCCGCGAACGGAAACTACTCGCCGGGCGGGCGGTATCGTAGCGCGATCTACGTTTTCGATGTAGATCAGCGCCGGGATGTCACTCGCGTGATCGCCGAGTTTCAACAGGCGTCGGGAGAAGCGGCGCGAACGCTGGTGCTTGAGGTGTCAGGCTTCAAACCATCGGACGCGCGCTACCAGAATTACTATCGGACCGACCCGGACCGGCCTTTCTGCCGTCGTTTCATCGATCCTAAGCTCGACTATCTTCGGCGCCATTTCGCCGAGATCGTTCTCCCTGAGGAAACGCCTCCTGCGCCATAGCAAATGACAAGAAATGCCGGGGTGCGGATTTCACGCCAAGGGGATCGGCAGGTGGGCAGGCTCGGCAGGCTCGGCAATTCGGGCGCGGGTGCGGTAATCGGCAATGCAATATTCAATGCCACCGGCATCCGCGGACGACAGTATCCGATCACGCTCGACAAGCACCTGGACTACATGCCGCCATGTCTAGCGAAGGGGAGGGCGTTCCGCATTGGCGGGCGGCCGCGCTGTATTTCACTGGCGCTGGCGTGGTGACGATCGCCGGCGCGCAGGGAAGGTTCGAGGTAGCGAGGCTGGCCGGCGGACGAGCTGCTTTCAGGTCATTTGGGTGGAAAAATAGACAGACTTGAACCCAAGATCGGCAATCCGACCTTTGAATGATCTTGGTAACGCCATGCGGGTGGCGATCCGAGGGGGCATTGCCAAATCCGTGATGGCGGGTTTGCCCGCAGATGTCCGCTTCTTCGAAAAGCGGCCGTCCGACGCCGACAGATCAACTCAAGGCTACGCTTTCATAGCCCGCTCAGGCGCGACAGCCGATCGCAAAGCCTGGCGCCATCAAAATCCGTTCATTGATTGACTCGATCGGAAGCCATGTGTGCGGACAAGATGATCGAGCACGGCTTGGTGCAGTTGGATATTGAAACGAATTCCGGCTTCGCCTTTATGACACCAGCTTACGGTGCCTTCGATCGCTGCCAGCCCCGCAGGCGTGACCCAAATCTTCTGGCCGATTACGAGCGCTCTATCGGAGACGCGGCAACCATGCCGGGAAAGATCGAGCAACTCCGCGGGTCGCGATCTGCAGTTGCGCTCGCGGACACTGAGGCCGATTGAAATTGCAATCCGGCTCTCACACCGGTGCTCTTCCCAACGCGATCCTGTAAATATGTCGTGGTGACGGCCGGTGCTGCGAGGACGTTTGGAGATCATCGGACGCGTTATTTTGGATCTTGCAGCTCGGACGCATCGCGACGCTCGGTAGAGCGACGTTCCGGTCCTGTATACTCTGGGGTGGTGATTATCCGGCGGTTCCCGACGCGTCGGTCTTGATGGATGGTGCCATTGCTTCGCTCTGTCACTTCAATCCCTCCTGCTAGACTCAACTGACTAGAATAATTCCGTTAAAAAATTGAGAAGGTCTGACTTCGGGTCGCTAAAACCGAGCGATTCGAAAGGGTGAAGGCGCGTACTTTAATCGTTTCGATTTGAAGCTATTACGTTCCTACGAGAGCATTAGCCTCCAGACGCGACGCTTGGAGGAGACGTGATCGGCCATCAGCTTCTCTACCGCGGCGCAGCGCTCCATAGGCCCGGTCAGTTTCTCCCAGCAGATCGTTCAACACCGACACGCCGAGCATCGACTCTCGCCAGCGGTGGTGCTGCGGTTCAGCTTCTGGGCGCCGGACGTGATCGAGGTGCTCGACCGGATCTGTAGCGAGGTTGGCTACAGCTCAAACCAGCTGACGAGCTGACTTACCAATGGCAATGACTTGGTTGAGCTTTGCCGAAGTCCCGTGTCGGCGCCAATCACCGGCAAGATCGACAGTGTCGCGCGACGGGCGGCTTGCGGATAGCTCAGATTCGTCTCGCGTCCCGTCGATGTCGATGTCGATCGTCGCCGAGTCGCATGCATCCAAATGCGCGGCGGACGGTTGTGTTGGGACACCATCGGAGCAACGAAATGGCGATCTTCAACAAAGACATGATCGATCTGGCGGGTAAGAACGACTTCTTCCAAAAGGAGGTCTTTCGCGATGCCAAGGTGCAAATCGTGCTGATGAGTATTCCTGCCGGCGAGGACATCGGCATGGAAACCCACCCCGCCGACCAGACGACATTTTTCGTGAGCGGGGAGGGGCAAGCGGTGGTCGATGGCGGCCGTACAAACGTTTCGGCCAATCATCTGATCGTGATCCCCAAGGGTGCGGAACACAATATCGTCAACAAGGGTACAGGGCCGCTCAAGCTGTTTTCGGTCTATGCACCGCCCGCCGAGCCGGCTGGAGTCGCGCATAAGTCCAAGGCCGATGCCGAGGCCGCTGAAGAGGGAATCGTTTCGCGAGCGGCCAAGAAAATCAAAGCGGCGATGCTCGGATAATCGCCACGGTGTCACCGTCATGACGAATCGCTCGAGAAAGATGCGAGGCAGCCGGCGTTGACGCGACGAGTTAGGGCAAAATTCGGTGGTCATTGGCCACGTCGCCCTGACGCGACACGTCTGCCGCGATTGGCGCGCCGCCGATACCGCGGAGGGTGGACAAAGCATCCGCGGCATGTTCCGGCTAGGCCGGCGATTGGCCATCTGATCGGTGTCTGATTGCCCGCGCTCATGGTCACCAGTTCCGATCGACGCACTACGCCGGACGCGCAGCGAGCATCATTGCGCCATCGACAAAGGCGTACTGCGGCTCCCGCAACCACGACTTGGCAGCGGGTTTGTGCATCGCAGGGAGCCGACCTACCGCGGCAGGCGTTCACCGCAGTGTCAACGTGTAGGAAGTGCCGTGCCAGACTCCCAAACGACCCCCGATCTGCGTCCTTTGCCATCGCCCGAGCGACTGCAGGCATTGTTGCACGACGCAGCGCGCGTCGGGCGGGATGACGTCATTCCTGCGCTTCTTCAGGCCGGTGCCGACATCGAAGCGCGCGACGCCAAAGGGTTCACGCCGCTGATCTTGGCAAGCTATAACGGGCGTGCTGTCACCACCGACTTGCTTTTGCGCCAAGGTGCTGACGTCTCTGCGACGGACGCGGCAAGGGGAAATACGGCGCTCGCGGGTGTCGCGTTCAAAGGCTATGCTGATATCGTGCGGTTGCTGCTGGATGCCGGCGCTGAGGTGAACCAGCGTAATCTCGCTGGCCAAACCGCACTGATGAACGCTGTGATGTTCGGCCACATAGCGATCGTCGAGATTCTACTTGAAGCCGGGGCCGAGACGGACGTGATCGATGTTGCGGGGAACAGTCCGGCCAGCATCGCCGCTATGCAGGCGAGTCCTGCGATGGCCGATCGCCTCGCACAAGCGTTGCGTGACACTAGCAGATAGCCGTGTGCGACCCGCCGCAAATCCAAAGGTGCCGATCGCACCACTGCCGTCACAGGGTTTGTCTGTGACCCTGGCGGAAGACGAGGTGCGGGCGATCACGCAGGCACTCCTTGCCGGGCGGGCATCGGAAGGCTCGGTCTGTCCAAGCGAAGTCGCACGCGCTCTTGCCGCCAGTAGTGGGGCTTCCTCCGTTTCGTGGCGTGACGCCATGCCGCTGGTGCACGCGGTTATCGACCAACTCGTCGCTGAAGACGTGGTGCGGCTGCGTTGGAAGGGTGCTGCTCTTACGACCCGCAACGGACCCTACAGGATAACGCGGCTCGACTGACCTTCCGCCGGCGACCGTTCGATCTGTATCGGCAATCGACAGGCCTTTCGGAAAGCGCCTCGCACGTTAGCCGTCGAATCGGACCTGCACCCGTTCGATCCGCTTCCTCAGGCTCCGGAACATAACTCGGCGCGACCTGTTCACCGATACACCCCGACAGGAGAATCCCATGCGCGCGCTCTGCTGGCACGGTAAAGGCGACGTGCGCGTCGACACCGTCGCCGATCCCGAAATCCTTCATCCCCGCGATGCGATCATCAAGGTCACGGCATGCGCGATCTGCGGATCCGACCTTCATCTGCTCGACGGGTATCAACCGACGATGGAAGCGGGCGACATCCTCGGGCACGAGAATATGGGCGTGGTGGTTGCCCTTGGTTCCGAGGTGACTAACCTCAAGATCGGGGACCGTGTGGTTGTCCCCTTCACGATCAGCTGCGGCGAATGTTGGTTCTGCAAAAAAGGCCTGTTCTCGGCCTGCGAGCGGACCAATCCCAATGCCGAACTCGCGATCAAGGCGATGGGCCATTCGCCCGCCGGCCTGTTCGGCTTCAGCCATATGCTCGGCGGCTATTGCGGTGGCCAGGCCGAATATCTGCGCGTGCCGATGGCCGATGTCGGGCCGATCAAGGTGCCAGACAACGTCACCGACGAACAAGCCCTGTTCCTGTCGGACATTTTTCCGACCGGCTACATGGCCGCCGAGCATGCCCAGATCGAGCCGGGTGACACGGTTGCGATCTGGGGCTGCGGTCCGGTCGGCCAGTTCGCGATCCGTTCGGCCTTAATGCTGGGCGCCGGGCGCGTGATAGCGATCGACGAAGTGGCCGAGCGCCTCGCCATGGCAGAGGCGGGCGGCGCCGAAACGATCAACTTCAGCGAAGTCGACGATGTCTATGACGAGTTGCAGTTTCGGACCAAGGGGCGCGGCCCCGACAGCTGCATCGACGCCGTGGGTGCGGAGGCGGCAGGCCATGGCAGCGTCGACGCGTTGATCGACAAGGCCAAGGCCACCGTCGGCCTCGCCACCGATCGGGTCAGCGTCTTGCGTCAGGCGATCATGAGCTGCCGCATGGGCGGCACGGTCTCAATCCCGGGCGTCTATGTCGGCATGGGGGACAAGATCCCGCTCGGCGCACTCATGAACAAGGGCCTGACGATCAAGACCGGCCAGACGCACGTGCAGGCCTATACCCGGCCGCTGCTCGCACGGATCGAGGCGGGCGACATCGACCCGAGCTTCGTCATAACCCACCCGGCGAGCCTCGAAGACGCACCGGAAATGTACAAGAAGTTCCGCGACAAGGAAGACGGCGTCATCAAGGTTGTGATGCGTCCGCACGGCTGATCCGCAAACGGGGTACGCGCGGGGAGAGTCCGTGCGTACCTCTGCGGAATTCGCCAATCCCTTTGGCGTGCCGCTTCAATATCGGCGGATTGTCCGGCGACTGTGCAACGACAGATCGGTCCGTCTCGCGCGACGGCGCATTAGCCGGTGTTCAGAACGCGCGACGCGGAATCGGTCGATCGACCGGGCTCGAACAGCGGGAGATTTGCCGACGCAGATGCAGACGCCGATGCAGGCGGGGTCTCGAAATTCGAGACCGTGACGCCAACCAGACGAATGCCCTTTTCGGAAGGCAGAACAGAGCGGACGAGCGCAAGGCTCACGGCGCGCAGCGCCGCGTGGGTGCCGACCACGTTAGCGAGGCTACGGCTCCGCGTGATCTGTTGGAAGTCGCCGAACTTGATTTTGACCGTCACGGTGCGGCCGAACGCCTGCCGCTTTTCGCACCACCCCCAGACATCGTCCGCCATTTGCAGCACCCCCGTCTCGATCTCGGTCGGCTCGGTCAGATCTCGGTCGAAGGTGGTCTCCGACCCCGACGATTTGCGCTCACGGTTCGGATTGACGGGGCGATGATCGATCCCGCGCGAGATCTGATGATACCACTCGGCCGAACTTCCGAAATGCTGCTGCAGAAGGGAGAGCGGCTTGTCGCGCAGATCGGCGCCGCTTTCGATCCCAAGGGCAAGCATCCGCTTCGCCGTGACCGGACCGACGCCATGAAAGCGCGAGACCGGTAGCGTTGCCACCCAGTCGCCGCCCATGTCCGGCGTGACCGCGAACTGACCGTCGGGCTTGCGATGATCGGAGGCGAGCTTGGCGAGGAACTTGTTGTAGGAAATACCCGCCGACGCGGTCAGCCCGGTCTCTTCCAAAATCCGCGCGCGGATCGCCTTGGCGGTCAGCCAGGCGGTCGGCAGTCCCGCCAAATTTTCGGTAACGTCGAGATAGGCTTCGTCGAGCGACAGCGGCTGGATCAGCGCGGTGAACTCGGCGAAGACCGCGTGAATCTGGTGCGACACGGCGCGATAGACGTCGAAACGCGGCGGCACGAACACCAGGTCCGGACAGCGCCGCAGCGCGGTGACCGAGGGCAGCGCGCTGCGCACGCCGAACGCCCGAGCCTCGTAGCTCGCGGCGGCGACGACGCCGCGCGCGGCAGGATGTCCGACTGCGACCGGTCGCCCGCGCAAGGACGGATCATCGCGCTGTTCAACCGACGCGAAGAAGGCATCCATGTCGACATGGACGATTTTTCGGATGGCGACGGAGTCCATGCTTAAAGCATGACGGTATGTGAACAGAAAGGGAACATCTTTGGCTGCGGTGACGCGGATGCCTAGCGAAAATCTCTCGGCTTGATCTTGATGCCCTCGGTCGGTTGCCCCGGAATGATGCCCGAGCCGAGCCGAAGGTCCGGCACATAGATCGTGCGGGCGGCGCGCCCGAGCGCCTTTTCCGCGGCGTCTCTGGGATCCGGCGACATCGGGTTCTTGACCACGTCTGCGCGGCTGACTCGGTAAATATCCGACAAATCCTGGCGTGTGCCGACGCTTGCCAGCAAGGACGAAAGGTCGTCGAGCCGCTGCGCGATGACATGGATCACCGCCCCCTCGCGTTGGACCTGGCCGCGAACCCCCATCATCGAGGCACCGAGCACGGTGCGGCGGTTGGCCTCGAACACCTTGGTCCAGACGACGAGGTTCGCGACATTGGTCTCGTCCTCGAGCGTGATGAACATCACGCCCTTGGCGGAGCCCGGCTTCTGGCGGACGAGCACGACACCGGCAAGCTTGATCCAGCGACCGTCCTTGACGCTCTGGAGTTGCTCACAGCTGATCATCCGGCGCGCCTTGAGCTCCTCGCGCAGAAAGGCGACGGGGTGGGCGCGCAGCGACAGGCCCGATGCTCGATAGTCCTCGACCACCTCCGCACCGTCCGTCATCGTCGGCAGCAGCACTTCGGGTTCGACAGCCTCCGCCAGCAATTTGCCGGCGCGTTCGTCGGCCGCGGCGAACAGCGGCAGGGCTTCGTTGCCAAGCCCCTTCACACCCCACAGCCCGGCGCGCCTTGAAAGATCAAGCGACCCGAACCCGGCGGCGTCGCCGATCCGGTCGAGCGCGCCGCGTCCGACCTGCGCGCGGCGCTGAATTTCCTCGACCGACGTGTAGGGTTCTCCTGCGCGTGCGCCGGCGATCGCGGCGCCGTCGGCGTTCGAGAGGTCGCGGACCATCCGCAGACCGAGCCTGACCGCCTTGTAGCGGCCCCGCGTCGGCTCGAGGGTGCAGTCCCAGCGGCTGTTGTTCACATCTACGGGCAAGACCTCGACGCCGTGTTGGCGCGCATCGCGGACGATCTGCGCGGGTGCGTAGAAACCCATCGGCTGGGCGTTAAGCAAAGCGGCACAGAACGCATCGGGATGATGGCATTTCATCCACGACGACGCATAAGCGATCAGCGCGAAGCTGGCGGCATGGCTCTCGGGGAAGCCGTAGGAGCCGAACCCCTCGATCTGACTGAACGTCTTTTCCGCGAAGTCGCGCTCATAGCCGCGCGCGAGCATGCCCTGGATCAACTTGTCCTTGAAATGGCTGACACCGCCGGTGAGCTTGAACGTTGCCATCGCGCGCCGCAGCAGGTCGGCCTCGCCGGCGGTGAAGCCCGCGCATTCGACCGCCACGCGCATCGCTTGCTCCTGAAACAGCGGCACACCGAGCGTCTTTTCCAGCACGCGGCGCAGTTCCTCGGTCGGATAGGTGACCTTTTCTTCACCGTTGCGACGCCGCCGATAGGGATGGACCATGTCGCCCTGGATTGGGCCGGGCCGGACAATCGCAACCTGGATGACGAGGTCGTAGAAGGTCCGCGGCGCCATCAGCGGGATAGACGCCATCTGTGCGCGGCTTTCGATCTGGAACACGCCGAGCGTATCGGCACGGCGGATCATGGCATAGGTCGCGGGATCCTCGGCCGGGATCGTCGCCAGATCGAGCGTCACGCCCTTGTCCGTCTCGAGGAATTCGAAGGCGCGGCGCATGCATGACAGCATGCCCAGCGCCAGCACATCCACCTTCATGAAGCCGAGCGCATCGATATCGTCCTTGTCCCATTCGATGACCTGACGGTCGTCCATGGCTGCGGGCTCGATCGGCACGAGCTCGTCGAGCCGGTCGCTGGTCAGCACGAACCCGCCGGGATGCTGCGACAGGTGGCGGGGGGTGTTGATCAGCAGCTTGGCCAATTCCAGCGTCAGCAACAGGCGCCGATCGCCGAGATCGAGATTCAGGTCTTCGACGTGTTTCTCCTCGACGCCCTCGCGGCTCCAGCCCCACACCGAGGACGACAGACCGGCGGTCACGTCCTCGGAGAGGCCGAGCGCCTTGCCAACCTCGCGCACCGCGCCGCGCGCGCGGAAGCGCGTCACCACTGCGGTCAGCGCTGAGTGGTTGCGGCCATAGGTCTCGTAAATCCACTGGATCACTTCCTCGCGGCGCTCATGCTCGAAATCGACGTCGATATCGGGCGGCTCGCGCCGCTCGGCCGAGATAAAGCGCTCGAACAACAGCTCCGAACGCACCGGATCGATCGAGGTGATGCCGAGCACGTAGCAGACCGCGCTGTTGGCGGCCGAGCCGCGGCCCTGGCAGAGAATCTCGCGGCGCCGCGCCTCGGCGACGATCGAATGGACCGTCAGGAAATAGGGCGCATAGTCAAGATCCGCGATCAGTTTCAGCTCATGCACGAGTTGCGCGCGCACCTTGCCGTCGAGGCCGTTGGGGTAGCGCTCCGGCGCCTTAGCCCAGGTGAGATGTTCGAGTTCCTGCTGGGGTGTGCGGCCGCTATCGCCGATCTCGTCGGGATATTGGTAGCGAAGCTCATCCAGGCTGAAGGTGCAACGCCCGGCAAGTTCGACGCTTCGCGCGACCGGCGTTGTGTCTGCCAGATAACGCCGAAACAGCCGCTCCATCTCAAAGGGGGCCTTCAGGTGGCGGTCTGCGAACTGCTCGCGGCGATCGCCGAGGTCGTCGATCGTGCATTTCTCGCGAATGCAGGTGACGACGTCCTGCAGCAGCCGGCGATCGGGTGCGTGATACAGCACGTCGCCGGTCGCGACGGTCGGCACGCGGGCGGCGCGGGCGATCTCGGCGAGGCCGGCGAGCCGGATCGCGTCGCGCGGCTGACGGCGCAGCGACAGCGCCAGATACGACCGGTCCCCGAAGATGCGCACGGTGCGCGCCAGCGCCTGCTCGGTAATTGCATCTGCGCGGTCGGGCGCGAGCATGCCGATCAGCCCATCGCTCCACGCCTCGACGTCGCTCCAGTTGAGGTGACACGCGCCCTTGCCCGCGCGCGCCTTGCCGAGACTCAGCAAGCGCGACATCCGGCCATAAGCCGCGCGCGTAGTCGGGTAGAGGAGCAGTCCAGTGCCATCGGTCAGGTCCAGCCGGCAGCCGACGATCGCGCGCACGCCGGTCGCGCGTTGCGCGTCCCAAGCACGCACGATCCCGGCGACGCTGTTGCGGTCGACCACGCCTACCGCGTCGATGCCGAGCACGGCCGCGGCGGCGAACAGTTCGTCTGGAGAGGAGGCGCCGCGCAGAAAGCTGAAATGGCTCGTCGCCTGCAGTTCGACATAGGACGAGGCGGCCTCAGCCATGCGTGCACCCTGTCACGCGAAGGCGCCGTGGATGAACCAGCGCATCGGACCGGTCGCCGGATTCTCGCCGTCGCCGAGCCGGAACAGCCAGTAGCGGCCGCCGCGCGTCGTCTCGACCTGATAATAGTCGCGCACGGCATACGGCATATTCGCCTCATGGCCTGACCCACGCCACCATTCGCCGTGCAATCGCTCGGGGCCGTCGGCCTGGGTGATGCGGAAGCGCTTGCCGCGCCACAGGAACATTGCGGGGGGATGGTCGGGCAGCATCGCGGTGACCTGCACCTCCTGCGGCGGCACCAGCATGCGCGACGGGCGGGGCAGGTCGCCGTTCCACCCGTTCTGCCCCGCGGGGCTGATCGCGCCGACCAGGGCGACTGAGCGCTCGGGCATCGTGCTCGCGCGCGGCGCGGCGCGGTACAGCTGCTGCTGTCCGAACCGGTTGGCGAGCGCGTCGACCAGCATCGCGAGGTCGGGCGTGCGCTGGCCGAGCTTCTCGAGGCTCTCGCCTTGTTTGGCGGCCATCGGTTCGATCAGCGGCGCCACCAATGTCATGGCCTCGATCCCGAGGCCGGGCTCGACGGTCTCGATCTTGCAGCAGAGCAGTTTGGTCAGATGCCGGGCGTCGCGCGACGGCGTCGCCGTACCGACCCGCACGGCCTGAACGGCATTGTCGACGCGGTGGAAATAGCAGTCGAGCTGGCGCGCGCCTTTGCCGAGCGCGGTCATCTGTGAGACCAGGTCGTCGACCAGATCGCCGGTCACGCGCGCAAAGGCTTCGGGCGTCGCGATCGGTTCAAGAAACCCACGTCGGCTGCGCGGCTGATGCTCGGGAAAGATTGGCTCGATCGGTTCGGGCAGCAATCCGAGCGCTTGGTCGAGCCGACGATACAAGGATGTGCCGAACCGCTTCGCGAGCGGCGCGCGCGGCGCGCTGGCGAACTGCTCGATCCGATCGAAGCCGAGTTTGCGCAAAGCCTCGATCACGCCGGGCTCGAGGCGTAGCGCGCTGACCGGCAAAAGGTGCATCGCCTTGCGATGATCGCCCGGCTCGATCGTCACTGGTCGTCCCGCTGGAACCTGGCGCGCCACCGCGTGCGCGCAGCCTGCAGTGTCGGCGACGGCGATCTGTACACTGAGGCCGAACGCCGAAACGCGGCGATGCAGATCCTTGACCAGCGCGCGCTCGGTCTCGAACAACGCGGCGCAGCCGGTGATATCGAGCTACAGACCGTCGGGCGGATCGGGTGCGACGATCGGCGCGTAGCGCTGTCCGGCCCACAGCGTGAGCCGGCGCAGGCCTTCGAGATCGGCTTCCGGATCTGCCGCGATCACCTCGAGTTGCCCGGCGACCTGGCGCGCCTTGGTCAGCGTCATGCCAGGGGTGACGCCGAGCTGGCGTGCGGCCGCGTCGAGCGCGGCGATAACCCGTCGGCCGTGATCTGGAATCGCGGTCACCAGCGGCAGCACCGGTGCCGCTGGTGACCGCGCGTCAGGCGGCGATTTGATGGTCTTCCTGCGCAGCCGGTCGGTCGACCAGTGCGGCAGGAAGAGCGATACGACCCTGCGCATCACATCCCTCCACGATCCAGGATGCGGGATTGCCCCCGCGGACGCGCTCGAGATCGACCTTCCAGCGCGGGCGCCCGAGGCTCGGCACCTTGAGCCGCTCGCTCGGTGCCGCCGAGATGCGCCAGCGCGTGACCGCAGCCGTGCCGTCGGCGACCGCGTCGACCTTCGCAGCCCGCCGGAAGATCAGGGCAGCGGTACCCGACGTCTCAGCCGCCAGCTGCAGGCGCTTCGACGCGGTCGTCGAATATTTGCCGATCTCGCCGACCACGCCGGCGAGGCCCGGTACGCGTAGGCACTCCTCCATCGCCAGCAGGACATTGGTGTCGGTGCCGGCCTCGACATGCACGACCCGGTCAGGGTGCAATCCCGCGAGATGTAGCGCCGGCGCGAACAGGTCGCGCCAGCGCAGGCACCAGAACACCGGACCGTCGAAGCGCGCGAGCAGGCCAGCGAGGAATATTGTCGCGCTGGCGTCGTCGGCAATATCCGGGCTGCCCAGCACTTCGTGCAGCGCCCCCGCCGCGATGCCGCCGCCGGGCAAGACGGTGTCGATCGCCGCTATGCCGAAGGGAAGGCAGGCGTGGCGCATGGCCACGCCTTCGATCTGCGCAATCTGCGCGCGCAAGTCTTCGAGGACGGTGGCGGAAAGCATAACGGCATACAGACTCGGGAGTGGCCAATTCGTTCCTGTTCTGTTCCTTGCGATCGAGCGCTGAGTCAAGAAGAGTGGTTGTTGCATTGAGTCGGAATGGCCGCGTAGCTGTTGATATGGTTCAGATTTTCCGGCGAACAATATTTTACCCTGGATCGGCAACGTGGCGAGTGAGGCATCGATGTGGCCAGGCGAAGATGGTTTTTCCTGCGTGTCGCGATTGGAGCTTGGTTCGCGTGAGGCATCGTGGAAGCGTCGGTTGTCAGATGGTCTGAACGAACATGTATGGCACGACTGCCCGAGCGTTCGGATCGATCGGCCGCAACGTGCTTGAGGGCGCAAAGGCGCGTTGCTCGCATTCCGAGCGTGGACAAATCCGGCAGGCTATGCCGACCGGAGTAGGGACTGCCCGCACACGCCGTCGGCGCATCCGAACGCTCTAGCGTCGCCTTCTTTGCAACCCAACGCCACGGCGTGCCGACGCGACGAACGGGCGCAGCGGCTCGACGTTTTGACGAGCCCTTGCGTCATCGACACGTAATCGGTTCCATCGAGCATCTCGGCGCGCTGGACCGGCCGGCGATCGGGAATCGCGACCGGTTCGTTCACTGCCGTTAACCGGCGAGCGCGGCCGAACCGTGCGAACTCAACACGATCGGCTTTCAATGGAAGGCCGGTCACCCTCCTGCTCGCCTGACGAAAGTGTTTCGCGATTTCGACCGGAGGCAGCAATTTCTTAGCGCCTGGGAATTACAATCGGCCAACCAACCCGCGCAACAGGCGTCGATCGGAGCAATAGTGGACCTATCGACAATGCCCGTACTGAGTTGCCAGAACAGCCAGCAGCTGTTCGATGCAAGCTTTGATTCGGCGGTCATCGGCAAAGCGGTGGTGGCAATCACGGGCCACTGTGCCCGCGTCAACGCGTCGCTGAGCCACATGCTTGGCCATGCTCCGGGCGCTCTAACAGGCGTGCATTTCGCGGATTTCACGCATCCGGACGACTTGGAGGCTGATCTTCACCTCTTCGAGGCTGTCATGCGCGGCGAGCGGGACGGCTATCAGCTCGAGAAGCGATACATTCACGCCGATGGCCGGGTTCTGGAAATTCTTTTGAGCGCAACATGCGTTCGAGACGAGATGGGCCAACCGAGCTGTTTCATCTCCGAGATCGTGGATTTGACGGAACGCAATCAGACCAGGCGCGATCTTCAGGAAGCGAACGACAAGCTTCGCAAGCTTGTCGTGACCGATCACGTGACCGGCCTTTGGAACCGCCGAGGGTTCGACGAAATGCTGGCCGCAACGCCGGATTCGGAGTCCCTTGCGCTGCTGATCATCGATCTCGACCATTTCAAGCGCGTCAATGACCGACTTGGCCATTCCGCCGGCGACATCGTCTTGAAGGAAGTGGCGCGGCGGCTGCCGGCGCAAGTCCGGGCTACCGACCTGCTGGCCCGGGCCGGCGCCGACGAGTTCGGCATTCCGCTACCCGGTGGTGGCTGCAGCTTGGCGACCGAGATTGCCGAGCGCGTGGTACACTGCCTGGCGGACACCTTCGAGGTTAAGGGACTGGCCACACGCGTCGGTGCCAGCGTCGGCGTGTCGTTCAGTTTACCTTGGTCCGATCGAAGCGCACTGCTCCGGGATGCTGACGTGGCACTCTACGCCGCGAAGCGTGCGGGACGGGGACAGTGGCGCTTGGCCGCCTAGCGCCCGCTACGGCGCCATCGCCATCCGTGCTGCTCAGCCTGCAGATCGGACGGTCATGCCCCAGTCGGTGGAAGCGTCTTCGCGTCGTCGCCCCAGGCGGCTGCCGTCGTGGTTGCCCATAAATCGCGTGCCGCGATGCTTCGCGACAACGCCACATGCCGCCGCGGGATATCGAGGCAAAGCGGTTTCCGGCATTCGCGTGATGAGTGAGGGGGCCGATTGCGCATCCGGACGTTGAGGAGACTGTGGCGACGATCGCCCGTGGAGATGCCGATGCAGACCGTCAGGATCACGGATGACGCGAGCGTCCCCTGCCTTGGCCAAGGCACCTGGAACATGGGCGAGCGCCCCGACCGGCGGGCGGACGAGATCGCCGCACTGCGCGCCGGGGTCGCGCTCGGCATGACGTTGATAGACACGGCCGAGATGTATGGCGACGGCGCGACCGAGGAGCTGGTCGGCGAAGCAATCTCCGGCATCCGTGACGACGTTTTCCTGGTCAGCAAGGCCTACCCGCAGAACGCCTCCCGCGATCGCCTCCCGGCAGCTTGCGATGCGAGTCTGCGTCGGTTGGGCACCGACCGCATCGACCTCTATCTCCTGCATTGGCGTGGCCGCGTGCCGCTGGCGGAGACGGTTGAGGCGATGCAGCGGCTACAGGCGGACGGCAAGATCCGCCACTGGGGCGTGAGCAACCTGGACACCGACGACATGGAGGAACTGCTTGAGGCCGGCGGCGCCGCGTGCGTCACCGACCAGATCCTCTACAACCTGACCCGCCGCGGACCCGAGCGCGCTTTGTTGCCGTGGCTCGCCGGCAAAGGCATGTCGGCTATGGCCTATAGTCCGGTCGAGCAGGGTCGTCTGGTCGGCGAACGAGAGCTCGCGTCGATCTCCCGTGAAGCAGGGCTCACGCCAGCGCAGCTGGCGCTGGCCTGGGTGCTCAGTCAACCAGGCGTGATCGCCATACCCAAGGCGGGCACCGTCGAGCATGTCAGGGAGAACCGGGTGGCGGCGGATACGACGCTGCCCGAAGAAACCCTGGCGGCACTCGGCGACCTGTTTCCGGCGCCGCGCGGCGCCGTCGCGCTGGAGATGCTGTAGTTGATCCTGTGACTGTTTTGGACAAGGTGGAGTGCGTGGCATGCTGAACGTCAACGAGGCAGGGAAAGATGAGCTGGACGCGGTGGAGGGCCTTCGCGGCCACGGGTTCGAGATCGTCCGCTACCGCGAGGACCGCGGCCGCTTCGAAAGCCTTCGTCAGCTTGACGAGGTGCCAGGGCTGTCGGGCAAGGTGGACGAGACGACGTTAGCCCGCCTGACGGTCTGAAAGGTCATATATTCAGATGCGGGCCAGTAGGTGGCACCATCCGACCGTGCTACGGTCAGGGCGCTGATCGCATGGAGCCGGGATTGGCCCTCGCCGGTCGACGGTGGGATGCGTCGATACAGCTTCTAACCGAACCGTCCGCTTCGCGCATTTCGTCGCGGTGGATCGACTACTCGTCACTGAGCCCGGACCCATACGGGCAGAGGCACCGTCATTCCCTCAGGTCAGCTTCGAACGGGATTCTGCTTGCGCTGCTGACGGCCCGAAGCCTCTCCAAAAAACTTTGCCCTACTTGGGTGCAAGCTCGCCGTAGAAAAAACTGGCGGTCACCCCGCCGTCCATCAGGAAGTCGCTGCCGGTGATGAAGGCGCCGTCGGGACCGAGCAGCAACGCGCCAACCGCGCCAACTTCGTCGGGCGTTCCGGCGCGGCCGACCGGACAAAGGTCGATCATGCGGCGATACCCTGGACCGCGAGGGCCGCTCAGTTCGTCATTTGCCAACGGAGTTATCACGATGCCCGGGCTGATAGTGTTCACGCGCGCGCCGCGTTGGCCCCAGCGCACGGCTTCGGCCTGAACGCGCAGGGCGTTGGCGCGCTTGGACAGTTGATACGCATGGAGCGGGTCCATCACCTTGTCCGGCTGCAGCATCGGCAAAGACAGTAGCGCATCGGCCGGCGTGGTTGCGAGCAGCGCGTTTTCGTCGACGGTAAGCGCCGGCAGACGATGGCCCGACTGCGAGGCGATCACCACGCACGCGCCGCCGCGTTCGACGACCTCGCCGAAAAGCTCCAGCATCAGCGCGGTGCCGTAGAGGTCGACGGCCAGGATGGTGGCGGGGGAGGCCTGCGACGGCGAGACGCCCGCGGCATGGATGATCGCCGTCACCGGGCCGAGCGCGCTGGCGGTCGCGACGAGTGCCGCGACCGAAGCGCGCTCGGCAACGTCCACGTGCGCGGTGCTCACCATAAAACCGGCATCGGCGAGCACCCTGGCAGCGGCGACGGCAGTCTCCTCGCGGACGTCGGCGAGGAGGATATGCTTGCCCGCGCCGATCCGGCGGGCGATAGAGATGCCGATTGATCCCGCGCCGGTGACGACGACAACCTGGCTTGCCGGTGGGCTCGCGGGCATCAGCGCACCCCTCCGGCATAATCGGCGTCGCTGACCTGCTCGAGCCAGTCGACCACCTTGCCGTCCTGCGCCTCGGCGATCGCGATGTGGCTCATGGCGCAGGTCGGCGCGGCACCGTGCCAGTGCCGCTCGCCCGGCTCGAAGAACACGACGTCGCCCGGTCGCACCTGCTCGACGGCGCCACCCTGCCGCTGCACGAAACCAACCCCCGTGGTGACGATGATCGTCTGCCCGAGCGGGTGCGTGTGCCAGGCGGTGCGCGCGCCGGGCTCGAACGTCACGGTCGCGCCGCTCAGCGCACCGCTGCCCTTGAACGGCGCGTCGATGCGCACCCGCCCTGTGAAATAGTCGGCCGGGCCAGCAGCCGAGGCGATGTCGCCGCTACGGGTGATATGCATGATGGAAGCTCCAGTCTGTAGAGAGTAGGATCAACGCCCCTGGCGGTCGCGGATCGCCGCTGGGTAACGCTCGCCGATCAGTTCGATCTGCGACAGCGCGGCGTCCATCTCGGCCAGATCGTCGGCCGACAGGTCAACGCTCGCACCGCCGACATTCTCCGCGAGCCGGTGCAGCTTGGTCGTGCCGGGGATCGGCACGATCCAGGGCTTCTGCGCCAGCAGCCAGGCGAGCGCGATCTGCGCGTTGGTGACACCATGTTTCCTCGCCAGTTCGCCGACGCGGCCGACGAGCGCCATATTGGCCCTGCGGTTCTCGGCCTCGAAGCGCGGGACGACGGCGCGGAAATCGCCTTCGCCGAAGGTGGTGGTGGCATCGATCTTGCCCGTCAGGAAACCCTTGCCGAGCGGGCTGAACGGGACGAAGCCGATGCCGAGTTCCTCGAGCAGCGGCAGGATCTCCTTCTCGGGCTCACGCCAGAACAGCGAGTATTCGCTCTGTAGCGCGGCGACCGGCTGCACCGCATGCGCCGCACGGATGGACTGGACGCCGGCTTCGGACATGCCGAAATGCTTTACCTTCCCGGCTTCGATCAGCTGCTTCACCGCACCCGCCACGTCTTCCATCGGCACGTTGGGATCGACGCGGTGCTGGTACAGCAGATCGATGCGATCGGTGCGCAAGCGCTTCAGCGCCGCCTCGGTCACCGCGCGGATGTTCTCGGGGCGGCTGTCGACGCCCTTCATCACGTCGCCACCCAGAAAGCCGAACTTGGTGGCGATCACGACCTCGTCGCGGAACCCGGCGACGGCTTCGCCGAGCAGTTCCTCATTGGCGCCTTGGCCATAGGCTTCCGCCGTATCGAAGAACGTGACGCCGCGCTCGAACGCGCCGCGGATCAGGGCAAGGCCGGTCGCCGTCTCGGTCGCCGGCCCATAGCCATAGCTGAGGCCCATGCAGCCGAGGCCGAGCGCCGAAACCTCCAGGCCACTTTTTCCAAGAATGCGCTTTTCCATCGTTCGAGTCTTTCTGCAGCAGCAATGCTTTTCGGTGGAGCCAAAATAGGGACTGCGGACTTTTTCGATTAGTCGCTATGTTAGGCATGAAGTCATACTTTAGGATCATGAATGCAGCGGGAAGAGGCGGGCGATCTGCTGGCGTTCATGGCTGTGGCCGGCGAGGGTAGCTTCACGCGTGCCGCGGCGAAGCTCGGCACGTCGCAATCAGCGCTGAGCCATACGGTGCGGCGTCTGGAGACCCGGCTTGGGTTGCGGCTGCTGGCACGCACCACCCGCAGCGTCGCGCTCACCGAAGCCGGCGAGCGGCTCCTGCGCACGATCGCGCCGGCTTTTGCGGAGATCGACGGCGGCCTCGCCGCGCTGAGCGAGCTGCGCGACAAACCGGCGGGGACGATCCGCATGACCACGTCGGAACATGCCGCACACACCGTGCTCTGGCCCGTGCTGAGGCCATTGCTGCGCAGCTACCCCGATCTGCACGTCGAACTCGTGATCGACTCCGGTTTTACCGATATCGTCGCCGAACGCTTCGACGCTGGCGTGAGGCTTGGCGAGTCGATCGCCAAGGACATGGTGGCCGTGCGGATCGGTCCGGACTTGCGTATGGCGGTCGTGGGCGCGCCAGCTTACTTCGCCGACCATCCACGGCCCAAGACGCCGCAGGATCTGGCTGAGCAGCGCTGTATCAACCTTCGGCTCCCGACATCGGGTGGCCTCTACGCTTGGGAACTGGAAAAGGGCGCGCGAGATCTGCATGTGCGGGTCGACGGCCAGCTCGTCTTCAACAACATGCGGATGATCGTGCGCGCGGCACTGGACGGCTTGGGCCTAGCCTGTGTGCTTGAAGACCTCGTGGCGGAGCAACTGGCGAACGGCGACCTTATGCGGGTGCTGTCGGACTGGTGCCCGCCTTTCGCCGGCTACCACCTCTATTATCCCAGCCGTCGCCAACCTTCTGCGGCGTTTTCGTTACTGGTAGAGGCGTTACGCTACCGACCGGCAAGCTAAACCGCCTAGCATGTTGTCGATCGCGTAACGGCGAGCCCCGCCTGTTTCATGCTGATGCGCTGCGAAGATCGCGAACGTCAGCTTCTGTCAGGCGCTGCCGTTGAAACCCTGCATCACGAACGGCCGCAAGGTCCCACTTTCCCACCCTGCGGCGGCTGGCCAATCCCGTTCACGTCGAGATGAACAAGTGTCTGAAGTTGGGGATCGAAAAACGGGTTCCGAATATCGCCTTATGGGTCTTTTCAGTCGATGCGTGTGAGCGAAGTCGCGCCCCAGGCAAAAAAGTCCCATCGTAAATCACCGACTATTGATAGCCTCCTTCCTTGCGCTCCTCCGCGGCCTCTGCCTGCACATGCTCCATTTCCGCCGCCTGCTCACCGTCAGGGCCATCCTCCAGAGTTTCGTCGGAACCGTTGCCCTTTCCGGCAGGCCGTTCATTGACGTCCGCTTCGAAGCCCGGCTCTTCGTTTTCCGGTGTGTGTCATGATCACGGTCTCCTCTTGGGTCATCAACGAGCAGCGGTGCGCAAAGATGCCGGTGAGAATCAAGCGGCTGACAGCGATGGTTCGAAAAGTTGTTGCGGTGGGGAGCCTTCGCAACATGATGGCGTTGGCCGTTTGTGTAGCGGAGACGATCGATGGCGGGCAGCACTGATGGCGTATCTCGGCGAACGGCGATCTCGTCACTCGGCATAGGCGCGCTGGGTATTGGCGGAGCAGCGTTGGCGCAGAACACAAGCCGCCCACCTGTAGACCTCGGCACTGTCGAAGGGGGCAAAGTCCTTTTCCCGCCTCCGCAGGCAAATAGCGAGGCCCAGCCCTCGGCTCCGCCGAACGCGGATGCGCCCGCCGATCGCATCGGTTTCGCGATCGTCGGGTTGGGCAAGCTGGCGCTCGAGCAAGTACTGCCCGCCTTTGCGCAGGCGAAGCATGCGCAACCTGTGGCACTGGTTAGCGGCTCCCCTACCAAGATGGCGGCTATCGCCAAGCAGTACGGCATCTCGCCCGACAGCTGCTACAGCTATGGCGACATGGCGCGCCTGCGGGACAATCCGGCGGTCCAGGTGGTTTATGTCATCACGCCCAATGCTCTCCATCGCCAACACGTGATCGCGGCGGCAAAAGCGGGCAAGCACGTGCTCTGCGAAAAGCCGATGGCGACGTCGTCGGCCGACTGTCATGCGATGGTCGAGACCTGTCGCGCTGCCAGCGTGAAGCTGATGATCGCGTACCGCATGCAATATCAACCGCACGCCCGCGACGCGATCCGGCTGGCGCGGAGCGGTGCGCTCGGTTCGGTAACGTTGATGGATATGATCAACAACCAGAACCAGGGCGATCCTGCCCAGTGGCGGCAGGTCAAGGCGCTTGCCGGCGGAGGATCGCTTCCCGATGTCGGGCTCTATTGCCTGAATACCGCGCGGGCTGTCTTGGGTGAGGAGCCCATCGAGGTCAGCGCGCAAACGTGGTCGCCGCCCGGCGATCCGCGGTTCCGCGAGGTGGAGGACAACGTGGCCTTCACTCTGCGCTTTCCTTCCGGCGCGATCGCGAACTGCATGTCAAGCTACGGTACGCATCGTATTTCTCGGCTGAAGCTGATCGGCAGCGAAGCATGGGCCGAGATGGAGCATGCTTTCGACTATCAGGGGCAAAACCTGCGGGTCACGCGACTCGTCGACGGCAAGGATCAGGCCGCTGAAACGAACATCGAGGCGAAGAACCAATTCGCGCTAGAGCTCGACCATATGGCGCAGTGCGTCCGGCAGAACCGGTCGCCCCGCACACCCGGTGAAGAGGGAGCGCAGGATCAGCGGATCATGGAGGCGATCTACGAGGCGGCACGTAGCGGACGGACGGTTCGGCTCGTTGAGGTGCCTGGCCGGGACCGTTTTCGCGGGCCCGAGCCCTTTCCCGAATAGCGGTGAAAATCGGCTGGGACGGGTACGCCAAATATGACGAAAGCACCCACGCCAAGTCACATTCTTGGCGCCGGTCGTTTGCATGATGCAAGACGAACGAGCGGCGAGTTTCAGACAGCCGCCAGGACACCCGAATTGTCTCCTATTGGGTCGCCGCGGCCTTAGACCGGCTAGGCGGCTCGCGGCCACTTGCGGACACACGGCAATCGCGATCTACCTCGCACGGATCAAGACTGGAGCCGTCGAGATGCCCGATTTCGCAACGCCCAACCTTCCCTCAAGAAAATTCGAGGACACAGCCCGTTTCTATGCGCTGATTGGGTTTGAGGAGACTTGGAGAGACGCTGGATGGATGATCCTGAAACGCGGTGGTCTCACCCTGGAATTCTTCCCATTTCCCGATCTCGATCCAGCTCAAAGCTCGTTTAGCTGCTGTTTCAGAATGGACGACGTGGACGCGTTCTTCAAAGTGGTTTCAGCGGCCGGTGTGCCCGAAGCTACCAAAGGCTGGCCACGGGTACATCCTCCAAAAAACGAACCTTGGGGCGGGATCGTTGGAGCGCTGATCGATCCGGACGGATCACTGATCAGGTTTATTCAAGCGCCAGTCTGAACGGACGTGGCTTAGACACTTAATGCCGTTCGGCGGCCGGATCGCACGCCCGCGAATCTCGTAGCGTCGGTCTGAACGAGCGGCGGAAGTTGGCGAGCTAAAAATTGCCCGCGAACGTCGGATCCTGGGTCAATTGATCAGCAGCTTCGCAACGCTGCGCTAGGTCACAGACTAGAGTGCAAGAGCGCTTCGACCGCCGCGTTGCTGATCCGATTCGCCGTTTCCAGCGCCGCAGCCGGAGTAAGCATCACGTCGATGTCGGAAGGGCCATGAACATGGACGGATAAACCTTCCGCATCGGCGTCGCTCGGCTCATCAAACACTGTGCCGCTAGGCCGGCGCACCGCGATCCCGCCGGTTGCCCAAGCTCTGGCCTGGGCCATAGAGGTGAAGACCTTGGCGTTGGGATTGCCCAAGTTCCTGGCCTGCAATTTTGCTACTCCGGAAAAGGCTACCACGGCGGCCCGATCAGCATGAAGCGACCCGAGTCCCGCCACCATCGAGCGCAGAGCCTCGGCGACCTCGCGATGTAAAGACACGGTTGATCTTATGTCGATGATGAACGCTGTCGGCTTCCCGGAAAGCTGGAGCAATGCCAATTCGCGGCGAAGCGCGACGGCGTAAGCCATCACTGTGTCAATCGACCAAACCCCCATCCGCGTTGCCGTCAATAGCGGCAGCTCGGGTTCCAGCTTGAACTTGAACATCGTGTCACTCCTCACAGCGGGAGCACTCAAAAGTCTCTCAGCCAACACGTCGCCATTGTCGGTGATGCCGGTAGTCTGGCGTACGCTGGTCGAAGTTATCGAAACATGAAGATGCTTGGACAATATGCGCGCCGCGTCGACGCAGACTAATACGAAGCTTCGCTTACCGCTGTTCAGTCGTTGATATCGCGTCGCCGGGCGTCGCTACCATGCCGATTAACGAAAGCCAGAAGTTGAGTAGTGCTAAAGGCGGCGTAAACGTCTGGATGTGATGGCTCTGGCAAGCGCAGCGGTTTCACGATGGTGACGTGCAACCCGAACGAGCTGATCGCACCGATCCATCCCAAAGGGATAATTAACGTCGTTGACGGGGCGAGCACGAGCACTGGTTGTGCGGAGCGACGACGCGGTGGAGGCGCGGCAGCAACCGTACCCAGCCGATCGAACGACTGTTCGTAAAACGATATTTCCAACCTTGGGGGACGTAAAATACAATTGCTCGTGCCACTAAATCGGGACTTCCCAAATAGGGCTCTTTCGGTGCGGGCAGATAGCGGTCGCGCGCCTCGTTTGCGGGCGCTACTGACATAGGCAGGTTCGCCAAGATCGGCGCGGGGAATTTGGCGTGTCAGTCGTAAAGCGGAACAACGTAAGTGTCCTGGGCAGGGGAAGCCGAGCGATGGTCTTCGCCCACGGCTTTGGATGCGACAAGAACATGTGGCGCTTGGTTGCGCCGGTGTTCGAACCGGATTTCAGGACGGTGCTGTTTGACCACGTCGGAGCTGGCGCATCTGACCTATCGGCCTACAACGCCGCAAAATACTCCAGCTTGCAGGGCTATGCCGACGATCTCGTCGAGATTGGGCAGGAGCTCGATCTGAAGAACGCGATCTTCGTTGGGCATTCCGTCAGTGCCATGATCGGCGTGCTTGCGGCGCAATCGGATCCCGGCCTGTTTTCCGAGTTGATCTTGGTCAGCCCGTCACCCTGCTACATCGACGACGGAAGCTATCGCGGCGGGTTCGCGGCCGGAGATATTGACGACCTCTTGGAATCGCTCGCCGACAACCATCTTGGCTGGTCCTCGATGATGGCACCCGTGATCATGGGCAATGCCGACCGGCCTGAATTGGGTGAGGAACTGACAAACAGCTTTTGTCGGACCGATCCAGCGATCGCCAAGGACTTTGCCCGCGTCACCTTCACCGGCGACAATCGGGCTGACTTGGCCAAGGTAGCGACGCGAACCCTGATCCTGCAATGTCGCGAGGATGCGATCGCGCCGCAGGAAGTTGGCGAGTATGTCCGCGACCACATTCAGGGAAGCGAGATGGTGCTCCTCGACGCCACCGGCCACTGTCCCAATTTGAGCGCGCCGGTCTCTGTGATCGAAGCGATCCGCGCTTTTGTCTGATACACTCCCCGCCGGATCGCCACCCCCGATCGAAGATTTCGCTGATCTATACGAGAATGCTCCGTGCGGGTACATCTCGGTCGCGCGCGATGGGCGTGTTGCATGCGCCAACCGGCGGATCGCGAGCTGGCTTGGTCGCACGGGTTCGGACCTTGTCGGCCAGAGGCTGCCTGACCTGCTGACCGTGCCGGCCCGTATCTTCTTCGAGACGAACGTATCGCCGTTGCTGCGAATGCAAGGTTTCGTCGATGAGGTGGCCATGGATTTTCGGGCCGAGGGCGGCGGCAAGGTTCAGTGTTTGGTCAACGCCGCAGAACGTCACGACGAAGCGGGCGACTTGCTGTTCACGCGAATTACGATCTTCCGTGCGACTGAACGGCGTCGATACGAGCGTGCGCTTGTTGACGCGAATAATGCCACCGAACGCGCAGCCGCCGCTGAGCGAGCGACCTCGGAACTGCGGGAGCAATTTATAGCGGTGCTCGGGCATGACCTTCGCAATCCGCTCGCCTCGATCAGCAGCGGTGTACGTCTCTTGTCCGATCGCGAGACCATTAGTGCCCGAGGCATGCAGATCCTCAGTCTAATGCAGGGCAGCGTAGTCCGTGCCTCCGAATTGATCGACAACGTGCTAGACTTCGCGCGTGGTCGCCTTGGCGGTGGCATCACTTTGAGCCGAAATGCGCTTTCCCCACTAGCGCCTATTCTTCAACAGGTTGTGGCGGAACTCGTATCTGTGGACCCAGGCCGCACGATCGATGCCCACTTCGTGATCGAGGAGCCGGTTGATTGTGATCGAGTGCGGATCGGTCAGTTGCTGTCCAACCTGCTCGGCAATGCGTTGACCCATGGATCGAAGACCGATCCGATCCTTGTCGACGCCCGCACGCTGGGCGACGTTCTAGAAATTTCGGTGACGAACTGTGGTGAGCCGATCAGCGATGCAACGATGGAAAAGCTTTTCCAGCCCTTCTTCCGCGGCGGAGCCTCGTCCGCCCGAGTGGGGTTAGGTCTTGGACTTCACATCGCTTCGGAGATTGCCAAGGCCCACGGCGGGATCTTGCTTGTCGATTCGACAGCGGCGCGCACACGCTTCACCTTCACGATGCCGTTGAGCGCTAGGTGAAAAACACCGAACCGGCCGACATCGCGCGAAAAGCGGCTGCAATGGCAGGGCGGTCAAGCGGCTTTCGAAATATTCGGCCAGGCGGTTCACATGGCGAACACGCCTCCGGCGTCGCAGTGACGAAGATCACGGGAATTCTGCCCATTTCAGCACGGATAGTCTGAACCGCGCACGGTCCAGTGCCTTCGATAAGAGCAACATCAGAGAGGATGAAATCTGGCCGGTGGTGCCGTGATGCGTCGATCGCTTCCTGTTGCGTCTCGGCGAAACTGAAGGTGCGTGCGCCATTGGCTTGCAACAAATCTTCCAAGTCCAACGCAATGAGTGGCTCATCCTCGATAATCAACACGTGGCACACATCGTCTCTCCCGAACTTGGCGTTTTAACGCGCGACGACGGTATCGGGCCCAAAGATGATGAAGGCCCTATTCTCCCAATCGGTCGGTCGGGTGACGGCCAAGCCATTCCACGCCCAGGTCAAATTTCCGAAACAATCCGACTCTCCGCTCATTCCAGAAGCTGACCATTAAATTCAACTTCAGAACGACGGTTTCGTCCCAATTTCCGCCCCGCGGCAGCTGGCCAATCCCGTTCATGCCGAGATGAACATGGGGTAATCGCGGGAGCGAGCTACCTCGATCAACGATGGTGCGGAAGGTGGCTGTCCCCCGATAGATGAAGGTGCGGGCTCACGACTTGCAGCCGGGCCCATACATCGGACGGAGAACAGCCATGGGTGAGTATATCGGACTCGACGTTTCGCTGAAAGAGACGGCAGTATCTATTCGACGCGCAGGCAAGCGTATCTGGCGCGGCAAGTGTGCCTCGGATCCGCAGTTACTCGCGGCGCTGATCCGCAAGCACGCCCGCGAGGCGGAGCGAGTGGTGTTCGAGACGGGGCCGCTATCGATCTGGTTCTTTCATGCGCTGACGGCCGAGGGACTGCCGGCGATCTGCATCGACGCACGCCATGCCAAGGCTGCTCTCGATATGGCTGCGAACAAGACCGACGCCAACGATGCGGACGGCTTGGCCCACCTCGCCGAGGTCGGGTTCTTCAAGGCGGTGCGGGTCAAGAGCTTCGA